>DATNMK010000027.1:0-91043 GCA_035602335.1 Burkholderiales bacterium | reverse complement strand
GCGCTCTAAGCCGCAGCAATTCGAGCGATAGATGCCGGAAGTCTGACTAGACTCGCCGGTTGAAGGCATGATCGGATTTCCTCGTACGATTCGCCGCAGGGCTTCTATTAGTGCTTTGCTCTTATGCCCTCCGTTGAACATACATCCTCAATAATGCTCTGAGGGATGAAGACGCTGCCAGCTAATTGGGATGTTTCGTGACGGAATCCGCATTAGAAAGTACAGGGGCACCAGCGATTTCTTATCTCGTCGTCGCATTGATGGTCGACCAACCGGCAAAGCGGCCGACAGTCGCCGAGCGTGCGGCCGTAGCGGTCCTTCCCGCGATAGTCGACGCGCGCATCCTTTGCTGCGCACATATCGGCCCAAGGATTGCCTCGAGCGTTTGCCGAATGCCTGCCCGAGCTCGAGCGCCGTCAATGTGCGAAGGCCGCGCTGGTACGGCGACGCCGCAGCGGCAACAGTGTTCGCTAGCGCATAGACGGTCGCACTCAAGCGCGTAGACTCGCGCATAGGCCCCCGAAAACACGTACAGCGTTACGCTGGACTGCAACCAAAAAGGTCGGTCCGGGGGGTCCTCAGTAGTGATCGCACAGACCCCGCTTCGGCGGGGTTTTTGTTTTGTTAATTGTTAAGCGGCGCCGCTCAGTGGCGGCAGGCGTAGGCGGTACGGTGATAGTCTCGGGTCGACCGCGGGGGTGTTTACGAGCATTGACGATCGGACTAGATCAATCGGGAATGCATATCCGACAATAAAAGATGTGCAGATTCGAGTCGAACGCCGCGGCCACTACGGCGTGACGGACGCGAACCGGATACTGAAATTCAACAAACACACTGGCGAGCATGTGCACGTTACGTGCACCAATCCTCTTTGCCATTACGGCGGCATTTCAATCTATCCGATGCTTCATCGGGTTGTCCAAGAAAAGAGGACGCGCCACGGTGAGCTTACCGTCTGCCAGGGGCGGGAACCGTCCGATAAAAGCAAGCGCACTTTTCATCCATGCGGCAACTCATTCCAAACGACGATCAGCATAACGTACAAGACGTAGAGAGGGGCTCGTCCTTCAGTCGGCGCCCGGCTCGCGCTCGTTTGAGGCACGATGTCGCCGTCGGGAAGCTGACGATGTGCTGCTTCTTTGAGCGACATAGAGTTGACGCGGCCAATCCTTAGACGAGTAGGGTTTTTCGCGCCTTTGACTCGCCCCTGCACTATGAAGGTCTTCGCCCCGCCCGCGGATACGCGCACGCCGAACGACTCGACGCTAGAATCTATGTAGGTCTTCTGGCCGGCTGCTGGTACTGCCAGATTTTTGATTGCAATGACGGTGAGCTCCTGCCGGATCGGTGCGCTCTTTTCTTTGATCGGTGTAGTGGCAGCGAGCGTGTCTATGATCGTGGTTTCTCGAAGCATCGAATCCTCCTTTTGGCAACACCTAGTCAACAAAATCGCGCGGCTGCGAATGTTTCGAAAAGGTGCGCGATGTTATGGTGGAAATCCGAAAACGTAAATGTTGCATGGGGTTAGAGTTAGGAAATGTTTCCACTTGTTCACATAAGATGCAGGTGATTATCGAATGCCGAAGCTGAAGGTGCTGCCGCACGCTACGCTGTGCCCGCAGGGCGCCGAGATCGAGGCGCCGAGCGGGAAGTCGATCTGCGATGCGCTGCTCGAGAATCATATCGACATCGAGCATGCCTGCGAGAAATCATGCGCCTGCACCACCTGCCACGTGGTCGTGCGCAAGGGCTACGAGTCGCTCGGCGATGCCGAGGAAAAGGAAGAGGACCTGCTCGACAAGGCCTGGGGCCTTGAAGCGACTTCGCGGCTCTCCTGCCAGGCGAAATTGGGCGACGAGGATCTCACCATCGAGATCCCGAAGTACACGATCAACTACGAGCGCGACGGGGGGGCGAAGAAATGAAGTGGACCGACACGCTGGACATCGCCATCGCCCTCGCGGACCAATACCCCGACCAGGATCCCAGGTCGGTGAACTTCGTGGATCTCTACAAATGGGTGCTCGCGTTGCCGGATTTCAGCGACGATCCGAAGCGTTGCGGCGAAAAAATTCTCGAAGCCATCCAGATGGCCTGGATCGACGAGGCGGAGTAACACTAGCTACTTCTTGCGCAGCGCGCCCCAGAGCTGGTCCAGGCGGTCGTAACGGCCGCAGCCGGTGACGTAGAACTTGTAGCGCACCGGATTCTTCTTGTAGTAATCCTGGTGGTAGTCCTCGGCGGGCCAGAAGTCGCCCGCCGGGACGACCGGCGTCAGGATCGGCTGCCTGAACGGCTTGTCTTTCTCCCACTTCGCTTTCGAGGCCTCGGCAAGACGCTTTTGCTCCTCGCTGTGGAAGAAGATCGCCGGCCGGTATTGCGAGCCGGCGTCGCAGAACTGGCGGTCCTTCACCGTCGGATCGTGGTTCAGCCAGAACTGGTCGAGCAGCCGCTCGTAGCTCACCTTGGCCGGGTCGTATACCACCTGCACCACCTCGGCGTGGCCGGTGATTCCCGAGGACACTTCTTCGTAGGTGGGATGCTTCTTCTGGCCACCCATGTAGCCTGAAGTCGTCGACACGACGCCAGGCACCTTGTCGAAAGCTTCCTCGGTGCACCAGAAGCAGCCGGCGGCAAACGTAGCCTTTTGCAGGTTTTGGCTGAAAACAAAAGAAGGCAGCAATAGAAATAAGCTGAGCAATATCCTGCTGATCATTTCGCGATCTCCCTCAAGACGGCATCAATAACCGGTTGGTCGCGCAAGCACAGCCGCACCTTACGCAGCGGCGAGCGCCGCGCTGCCGCCAGATAAGCCCTGGCGCAGATGTCGAGCGGCACGGCGAAGATGCCGCTGGAAACGGCCGGGAACGATACCGACTGCCAGCCGCGCTCGTCGGCGCAGCGGAATGCGGCGGCAAGCGCCTGCGTCAGCTTGTCTTCCTCCCGGCCCTCGCCGAAGCGCGGACCGACGGCGTGGATCACGCCCTTGAAAGGCAGCTTTCCAGCCGTGGTGACCACCGCGCCGCCGGTCGGGAGCGGGCCGCGGCTCGCGACGATGCGGTCCGATTCCTCCTGCAGCGCCGGCCCGGCGGCGCGAGAAATGATCGCGGCGACGCCGCCGCCGTGCGCGAGGTGGCCGTTCGCGGCGTTGACGATGGCCTCGACCGGCTCTTCGAGCAGGTTACCGCGGACGACCTCGAAGACCCGGCCGGGGGCTACGTCCTCCTGGAAGAGCGCTTTGCTCGCTTTACTCCACCTTCGCTTTTGCCCTAAGCCCCCGCACGAGCTCTTCGACCTTGCTCTGCACCAATTGCTGCTGGATGCGCGGCCTGACTTCGGCGAGCGCCGGGAACTTCACCGGCCGCACGTCGTCGAGCTGGATTACATGGAAGCCGTAGCGCGTGCGCACCGGCGTCTCCGTGTATTTGCCTTTCTCCAGTTTCACGATCGCGTCTGCGAACTGCTTGTCGAACACGCCCGGCACGTTCCAGTCGAGGTCGCCGCCTCGATCCTTGCTGCCGCTGTCCTTGGAGTTCTTGGTCGCCAGCTCGTCGAACTTCCCGCCCTTCTTCAGCTCGGCGATCATGTCCTTGGCCTGGTCCTCGGACTCGACCAGGATGTGGCGCGCCTTGTATTCCTTGTCGCCGGTCTGCGACTTGGCGCGGTCGTATTCCTTCTGTACTTCGTCGTCCGTGATCGGGTGCTTGCGTACCCAGTCGCGGATGTAGGCGCTGACCAGGATCTCCTGGCGCGCCAGGTCGAGCTGTGTCTGCACCTCGGGGCTCTTCGCCATGCCCGAGCGCTGCGCTTCCTGCGCCACGAGCTCCCGGTTGACCAGCTCGTCGCGCACCATGGTGCGTGTCTGGTCATTGTCCGGAGTGCCGCGCGCCGCCTGCTGCTGCATCATGAAGTCCATGCGCGAGCGCGGCACGGCCACGCCGTTCACGGTGGCGACCGAGCCGCCCTTGGCAGCGGGCTTGGCTGCCGGCTTGGCGGCGTCTTTCGGCTCGGCTTGAGCGAGCGCGAGAGCAGGCGCCGCGAGCAGCGCGAGCGCGAGAATTCGTACGTTCATGAGCTTCCTTTCGTTTCTTCGGGGCTGCGCGCCGTGATGGCGAGCGCGTGGATGGGATCCTGCATGAGCTCGCCGAGGGCATGGTACACCATGCGATGACGCGCTACGGTCGGCTGGCCGGTGAAGCGCCGCGACACGATTTGCAGTCGCCAGTGCGTGCCGCCGCCGGGGAGCGCTCCCGCATGTCCGGCGTGCTGCGCGCTCTCGTCGACGAGATCGAGAGAGATCGGCTCGAGCGCCGCGAGGCGCTGCCGGATTCGTTCGGCCACGTTCATTGTTTCTCTTCGACGTACTTGGCGAGGAACAGCGCCTGCCCCACCACGAACAGCAACATCAACCCCATTCCGCCGAACAGCTTGAATGTGGCCCAGATCTTCTCTGAATAGTTGAACGCCACGTAAAGATTCGCGGCTCCCATGAAAACGAAAAAGAAAACCCAGATCCAGTTAAGCCGCACCCACACCGGCGCAGGCAACTGCATCTGCTCAGACAATAAGGCGCGGATAAGGTTTCGACGCATCAATCCGGTCCCTGCCAGTACAGCGCCGAAAAGCCAGTACAGAACTGTCGGCTTCCAAAGGATAAAGGTCTTGTCCCGGAGATAGAGCGTCAGACCGCCGAACACCACGATGATCGCGAGACTCGCCCAAAGCATCGGTTCGATCTTCTTTTTTCGTAATGCGAGCCATCCGATCTGAGCGATCGTGCCGGCGATCGCCACGGCTGTCGCCACGAAAATGTCCCAGATCTGGATAGCGACAAAGAACAGGGCGACGGGGAACAGGTCGAAGAGAAATTTCACTTTGCGCGGGATTCTACCAGCGCCTAGCGCCAGTCGCTGACCGCGCGGCGGGCGGCATTGTTCTCCGGTCGCACGACCAGCCCGAAGGCCGATACGCTGACGGCGTAATTGGCGTCTTCCGCGAGCGGCACGAAGGCAGCGCTGCCGTAGAGCGCGTCAGCGAAGGGCACATATCGGTGGTACCGCCTGAGGAGGGTCCACAGGTCGAGCCCCGGCTCGAGCGAGAGCGCATAGACGGTGCGGGGAGCGGTGCGCTCGCTCGCCACGTCGCTGTAGCGTCCCGAAAGCCGGTCCAGCCGGTAAACGGTGTCGAAACCGGCGACGGTGGCGAGCCCGCGCCATATGAGCACCCGCGCGTCGATCTGCCATTCGTCGCCGCGCAGTTCGAACTGGCGCGGCGTCTCCGCCGGCGGCTGCAGCGTCAGCGCGAAGTGTCGCTCCCCAAGCTGTCGGATAGAGACCTTGGCAGCGAGCTGCTCATGGGTCAAGCGATGGTAGGTGCGCAGGGACGCCGCCGCGAGGCCGGCCGCAACGCCGAGCAGGACCACGAAAGCGCCCAGCAGCAGGTAAAGCGTGCCGGTCGCAAGGCGCAGCCGTCGCAGGCGGCCGAGCGCGATGAGCTCGAGCGGCAGCGCGAGCAGGATGCCGAACGCGGCGATGCCCACCAGCAGAAACTGCGGATCAAGACGCGCAAGCCATTCGATCACGTTGTTAATATAACCAAAACGACAGGAGGGAAACGTGTCGCTGGTCACACTCATCGAATACCCCGACGCAAGCGCCGAGGTAAAGGCAGTCTACGACGACATCATGCGCACGCGCGGCGTGGACTGGATCAACAATTTCTGGAAGGCGCTGGCGAACGACCCGGCGCAGCTCAAGCGCATCTGGGCCAACGTCAAGCAGGTGATGGCGCCCGGTGCCCTCGACCCGTTGATGAAGGAGATGATCTACGTCGCGGTGAGCGCGACCAATGGCTGCGAATACTGCACGTACTCGCACACCGCGGCGGCGCGGAAGAAAGGCATGACGGAGGCCATGTTCATGGAGCTGCTCGCGGTGGTCGGGCTCGCGAACCAGACCAACCGCCTCGCCAACGGGCTGCGCATCGAGGTCGACAAGCAGTTCACTTCCTGAGCAGCTTCCTGCCGTCCGGGCTGACGTAGAACGTCTGCCACGTCTTCCCGTCGGCCCTCACCTCCACGGTCCAATAGCAGCTTCCGCCGGAGCGCAACGTTCGCTCGAGCAGCAGCGCATACTGCACCGCAGCGCCGGCCTGCTGCATGGCGGCGCTCCAGGCTTGGATTTCAGGCAGCGTGCGGACTTTTGTCACTGCGCGCCGCAGCGGCATGTTGCCTTCGTCGAGGTAATCGCAGGCGAGGGCGGGCAGCGCCGCGAGAAAAACGCTTGCCGCGACGGCCGCGGTCCGGTTGCAAAAGAGTTTAAAGAAGGTTGAAGTATTTTCTAGATGGTGTTCTAGTATGCGGACCGCCTCGGGGGGAGGAGCAATGGGGACCAAGGACCGGATCTACCGCCGCACCGCAGCCGGCCAGAAAGCCTGGCAGACGCAGGATCCGGACGTTCCAGCTGAATACCGCCGCATTCTCGACCTGGTAGGCAGCGGGGCGCATTCTGCCGTGCTTCGAGGCAATCTCGGCGGCCATCCTGAATCGCATTTCGACGAGTGGCTCGCCAGTCTGGAAGAACTGGGCCTCATCGAGTCGGTTCCGCATAGCGAAGACGATCTCGACTTCACCGGCAGTTTCAGCGTAGCCGAGATCCGCAAGCAACTCGAGGCCATGGCGAAGGAGAAGCAGAAGCCTTCGTCGGTCTGAGGTCTGCAGTTTCGCATCACGTTACCACCCCGCCTCGGCATCGTCATCCTGCTCGCGATCGCCACCACTTTCGGCGCGAATCACGTCGCGGCGCGTTTCGCTTTCGACCACGGCACAAGCGTCGCCGCTGCTGTTTCGACGCGTTCCGCGGTCACTGCATTGGTGCTGCTGGTGTTGATGCGTGTTCAAGGCGTTTCGTTAGCAGTGCCCCGGACAACCTTGACGCGCGCCCTGTTTGTCGGCCTGCTGGTGGCCACGCAAAGCTTCTGCCTGTACTCCGCCGTGGCGCGTATTCCGGTCGCGCTCGCGCTGCTCGTGTTCCAGACCTGCCCGATGCTGTTCGTGCTGCTTTCGTGGGTCACGGGCAAGGAGAAGCCCAGGCCGAGCGCCTTCCTGGCGATGCCGCTCGCGCTGGTCGGCCTTGCCTTGGCGCTCGACGTTAGGCTCGACCCTCTTTCCGGGCGCCGGGCCGAGATCGGCACCGGCGTGAGCTGGGCGCTCGCTGCCGCGCTCAGCTTCACCCTCGTTTTCTTCTTCAACGCGCACTGGCTCAAGGCGCTCGATGGCCGGCTGCGGACCTTCCTGATGATGGCAGTGACCGCGGCGGTGGTTCTCGCCGGCGGCGCGCTCGCGGATGCGCTGGCGCTGCCCGCGGATGGAAAAGGCTGGCTCGGCCTCGCGTTGCTGACGCTGCTTTACGGCGCCGCGATTACTTCGCTGTTCATCGTGCTGCCGCGCGTCGGCGGTGCCGCGAGCACCGTCGCCCTCAATTTCGAGCCGATCGCGGTGCTGGGCCTCGCTTGGGTGATCCTAGGACAGTCGGTCGCGCCGCTGCAGATCGTCGGCGCTTTCATTGTCGTCGGCGCCATCGCCTGGCTCGGCGAGGCTAAGCACTGATTACGCTTTCATCTCGCGAATAAAGTGTTTCGACCAGTGCGGCGCGTCGCTCGAGCACTGCACGCTGATTGATGTAGCCCTTGTCAGTGATCTCGTTGGCGTCGATCGAGGGCGGCTCGGCCATCACCATGAGACGTGCGGGATGCGTAGAGCTGCCTGTTTCACCGGAAAGGGTTTTCAGCGCCTCAACGAGGCGTGCGCGGATTACGTCCTCGCTCATGCCCTTGATGACGCTTGCATTCAGAAAAACCAGGGCACCCACTTCGCTGCGGCCATGCCCGGTGATCACCGCGTCCTGGATGACCGGGTCGCCGGCGGCGATCAGCTTCACACGCAATGCGCCGACGTGAACCCAGGTCCCGGTGGAGAGCTTGAAGTCCTCGGCAACGCGGCCGTCGAAGACGATGCCTTTCACCGGGTCCGCGGGATCGGCGAACTTCACGATGTCGCCGATGCGGTAGAAGCCTTCGTCGTCGAACGCGGTCCTCGTGAGGTCGGGGCGCTTGTAGTAACCCGGCGTCACATTAGCGCCGCGCACGCGGACTTCGAGCTTGCCCGCCGCAGGAACCAGCTTGAGCTCGCATCCCGCGACCGGCAGGCCGATGACGCCGGCGCGCTCCATGAGGAAATGCACCGAGCTCGCGAGCGGCGAGGTCTCGGTCGACCCCCACGCCGAGAGCATGGCGAGCCGGCCGCCTTTCTCCTTCTGCGCCAGCCGCTCGATGCGCTCCCACAGGTTCTGCGGCAGCGCGGCCGCGGCGTAGAACAGCACGTCGAGCTCGCGGAAGAAGTTGCGGCGCAGCGCGTCGTCCTTTTCGAGGAACGGCAGCAGCAGGTCATAGCCGCGCGGCACGTTGAAGTACATCGTCGGGGCGATCTCCTTCAGGTTGCGCGCCGTCGTCTCCGCCAGGCCGGGCACCGGCTTGCCGCCGTCGATATACAGCGTGCCGCCGTTCCGCAGCACTAGGTTGAAGTTGTGATTGCCGCCGAAGGTATGGTTCCAAGGCAGCCAGTCGACGATCAGCGGCGGCCGGTCCTCCACGAAGGGCCAGGCCTGCGCGAGCATCTGCTGGTTCGCGCACAGCATGCGATGCGTGTTGACCACGCCCTTGGGCAGGCCGGTGGAGCCCGAGGTGAACAGGATCTTCGCAACGGAATTGGGTTCTATTTTTGAAAATTCCCGTTCCATCGTCGAGCCGGGATTGGTCTCCAGCAGGTCGGCGACGGAAGTGGGGTTGGCGCCGACTGCCGCCAGAGCTGCCTTGTACTTCTCTGCATCAGAAACGAATGTCAACCCGGGCTGAACCAGCTCGAAGATGTACTTGAGCTTGCCGAAGTCCTTGGACATCAGCGAGTACGCAGGCGAGATCGGCGCGACCGGCACGCCGACGTGCATGGCGCCCAGCGCGAGCAACGCATGATCGACGCTGTTATCCGAGAGGATCGCAACCGGCCGCTCCTGGTTCAGCCCGAGATTGAGGAGCGCCTGCCCAATCCTGCGCACCGCGCCATAAGTTTCGCGGTAGCTCATCTTGCTCCAGCCCTCGCCCGCCCGCTCGGCAAGGAAAATCCTCTCCGGCCGGTGATCCGACCAATGGACCAGCCACTCGGTCACGCAACGCGCATAGGCGCCGAGCTTCTGCGGCGAGCGCAGGACGATCGTTCCATCGGGCCGGTTCTCGGCGTCGACCTGCGCCGGCGCGAATCTGAGGCTCGACTGGAGCATTACTTCGGCAACAACTGAACAACCTTCTCGCAGGCGGCGATGCTGCGCAGGTGGGAATCCCGCATGCGTTCGATCAGGCCGCGCGCTTCAGGATCCGGAATCCTGGACAAGGATTCTTCAAACCTGCGCACGGCCCAGCGCAATCCCCGCACCAGGAGCTCGATGCGCGCGCGGCTGCCTTTCACGGCCACCGCCTTGTCGAAGAACTCGCCCGTCGCGTGGCTGTAGGGCTCGTGCGAGCGCTTGAGCTGCTCGCCGAGCAGGGCGCAGTTGTGCGCTTCGTCGGCCTGGATGTTGCGGAGCAGCTTCCACTGCTCGCTCTGGCGCGGCCAGTCGTCCATGAAAACGACAAGCGCTTTCGCCCCCGCGCGCTCGGTCTCGAGCATGCGGTTGAGAAATGCGTTCAGCTCCTGGTCAGTGAAGCTTGACGTATTCGTACTCCACCGGCAGGTTGTTGATGCCGCGATCGGGCGGCGCGATCCAGCCGGCCATCTTGCCGGGCTCGATCACCCTGTGCATGAGCGAGTGCACGAATGCCTTGTCGGCTTCGTTCGGGATCCAGCCTGTCAGGCTTCTCTCGTATAAAGATTTATCAACGAGATTCCCCTGAGGATTCACGGCCTGTCCCGCCCAGGCGCCGATGGAGCGCCGGAAGCGCGACGACGGCAGGCTCAGGCGGAACTGCGAGCCGGCGCGCTCGATCGTGCGATTCCAGCGCTTGAGCCCGATCTCGCAGTCCTTGAGATAGGACTCGCGCATCACCTCGTTCAGCGCATTGAGCATGGGAACGTCCGACTCGCCTTCAGGCATAGCCAGCTTGAGAGTTTTTTCTCTCAGGACATGGTCTTCGTACTGGTCTTCGTCCGGGCGTCCCTTGAGGCCGTTGGCGAAATTGGCAGCCGAGTTGGACGAGATCTCCGAGCCGAACAGGTCGAGCGAGGACGAGCACCAGAAGTTGAGATATTTCTGCAGCAGCGGCAGGTCGACCGCGCCGGCGGCACGGATTCGATCTGGGTCGTCGCTGCCCACCTCCTTCATCACCTCGAGGGTGCGCTTCACCACGCGGCTGAGGCCGGTCTCGCCGACGAACATGTGGTGCGCTTCCTCGGTCAGCATGAAGCGGCAGGTGCGCGACAGCGGGTCGAAGGCGCTTTCGGCGAGGCTCTTCAGCTGGTACTTGCCGTCGCGGTCGGTGAAGTAGGTGAAGCAGTAAAGCGACAGCCAGTCCGAGATCGGCTCGTTGAAGGTCGTCAGGATGCGCGGCTTGTCGGCGTCGCCCGAATGGCGCGCGAGCAGCTCCTCGGCCTCTTCGCGGCCGTCGCGGCCGAAGTAGGCGTGGAGCAGGTACACCATCGCCCAGAGATGGCGGCCTTCCTCGACGTTGATCTGGAACAGGTTGCGCAGGTCATAGAGCGAAGGGCAGGTATGCCCGAGCAGGCGCTGCTGCTCGACCGACGCCGGCTCGGTGTCGCCCTGCATCACGATCAGGCGCCGCAACGTGGAGCGGTACTCGCCGGGAACCTGCTGCCAAGCCGGCTGGCCCATCGCGTCGCCGAAGCCGATCTTGCGATCGGCGACCGGGTCGGCGAGGAAAATCCCCCAGCGGTAATCCGGCATCCTGACTTTTCCATAGTTGGCCCAGCCCTGCGCGTCGACCGAGATCGCGGTGCGCAGATAGACATCCGCGCTTTCGAAGTCGTTCGGCCCCATCTCGTGCCACCACTGCAGGAAATGCGGCTGCCAGTGCTCGAGCGCGCGCTGCAGCGTGCGGTCGCTAACGAGGTTGACGTTGTTCGGAATCTTTTCCGCGTAATCGATCGCGCTCATACCCGCTCCCAGTTGAATTTTGCCTTCGAGCCGGTGCCGTAGACCTTGAGCGCGCCTTGCTCGCCCACTGCGTTCGGCCGGTTGAAGATCCAGTTCTGCCACGCGGTGAGCCGTCCGAAGACGCGAGTGGACATCGTTTCAGGGCCGGCGAAGCGCAGGCAGGCTTCCATTCCGGTAAGCGCGTCGGGGCTCAAGCTCGCGCGCTCCTCGATCGCGATGCGCACTTCGTCTTCCCAGTCGATGTCGTCCGGCGTCGAGGTGACGAGACCGAGTTGTCCCGCCTTTTCCGCATCGAGCATTTCATTTTTCGGCAGCTGCGGCACCTCGCCGCAGAAATGCGTGTGCAGGCGCGACACTCCGTTGGCCATCGGATAAGCGCCGAAGTTGAGCGGCGACAGCGCGATCTTCGGTCCGCCTTCCACGTCCAGCATGTAGCTGCGATCGGCGGCGAGCGCGATCTCCAGCAGCGTGCCGGCGAAGCAGGAGCCGGGCTCGATGAGTGCGAACATCGAGCGCGACGAGACGTCGAGGCGCGATAGCGTGCGCCGCAAATAGCCGATCACTTCGCGGACAAACCAGTCGCTCTCATGGGTTTCGAGGAGAGCATCGAGCTGCAGGACTGCCTGCGCGTCTCCTTTGGTTTTCAAAATCCACAAGCCGAGGTCGAGCTGGTTGTGGCGCAGGTCGAGGATCGCGCGGTCGAGCTCGCGCGCCAGGCGCAGCGGGTACCAGTCGGCATTTCTCTCAAGAACGACTTTCCCGGGTCCCTGGATCGTGATTTCTGCGGTGCGCGCGGCCGCATCCAGTTTGACCCCGATGAGCCTGTTTTCGCCCAGGGGAGTGAGCGAAATTCCCTGGCCGCCGGGCCGATCGGACTGCTTCGCCAGCTCGAGCGCCCGGTTCTTCACCATGTCCGCGAACTGCTGCGGCCTGGCGGCGTGGTCGATGAGCTTCCATTCCCTGGCGCGGTCGGCGCGAACGCCCTCCGCAGTGGTGCAGAAGACGTCGGCGAGATCGCGCCGCACCTTGCGCTTGTCGACGAGGCGGGTGAGACCGCCGGTGCCCGGGAGGACGCCAAGCAGCGGCACTTCGGGCAGGCTCACGGTCGAGGAGCGGTCGTCGATCATGGCGATCTCGTCGCAGGCGAGCGCGAGCTCGTAGCCGCCGCCCGCGGTGGCGCCGTTGAGCGCCGCGAGGAACTTGATGCCCGAGTGCGCGCTCGAGTCCTCGATGCCGTTGCGCGTCTCGTTGGTGAACTTGCAGAAGTTCACCTTCCACGCGTGGCTGCTGGTGCCGAGCATGTAGATATTCGCGCCGGAGCAGAAGATGCGGCTCTTGCCGCTCGTGATCACCACCGCCTTCACTTCCGGATGCTCGAAGCGGATGCGGTTGAGCGCATCGTACAGCTCGATGTCGACGCCGAGGTCATAGCTGTTGAGCTTGAGCTTGTATCCGGGCACCAGGCCCTTGTCCTCGTTTACGTCGAGAGTGAGGGTCGCGAGCGGCCCGTCGAAGGTGAGCTTCCAGTGGCTGTAGCGCTCGGGATGGGTTTCGAAGCTGATCATGGGAGGGCTTTTCTGATCTCGGAAAGGCTTTGCCGCAAGGATTTACCCGAAGTATCGAGGGTAACGTCGGCGCGCCCGTACAGGCGCTCACGATCGGCGAGCAGCTTGCGGATCTCGTCGAGCGCCGCCGAGCGGCCCTTGAAAGGCCGCATGTCGCCCTGCGCGATAACGCGCGCCATGTGCTCTTCGGGCGAGGCCTTCAGCCAGACGCACACGCAGCGATCGAGCAGCAGCCGGTAGGTGTCCGGGTCGGTGACGAGACTGCCGCCCGCGGCGATGACCGCGCGCTCGTTCTGGTTCAGCACGCGCTCGAGCGCACGGCGCTCGAAGCGCCGGAAGGCGTCCTGCCCGTACATCGCGAAGACTTCGCCGAGCTTGGCGCCGGCTTCCTTCTCGACCTCGCGGTCGAGCTCGATGAACGGCAGGCCGAGGCTTTGCGCCAGCCTTTCGCCGAGCGTCGACTTGCCTGCGCCGCGCAGGCCGATGAGCGCGATGCGTCCTGCGCGCGGCGCGCCCGGCTCTTCGCGCACCAGCTGCTCGACGGCGACGCCCATGGCGCGCGCGATCTTGCGCAGCAGCAGCACCGAGACGTTGCCGCGGCCCGACTCGAGGAGCGCGAGATAGCGCTCGGACACGCCGGAGGCAAGCGACAGCGCCTTGCGGGTCATGCCGTGCCCGGTGCGCCAGGCGCGCACGCGCTCGCCCAGCTGGATGAGGTAAGCGGCGTCCTGTTGCGGAGCGGTGAGGGGAGCGTTCATGAACTATAGTGCTTGACCTGAATTTTATGATGCAATATATTATTCGTCAATGGCGACGAAGATCTTGATCCTGGTCGGCACCATGACCGGCACGGCGCAGCTCTGCGCCCAGGAAATGGAGCTCGCGCTCGACGACGGCGACACCCAGGTCGAGACGCTCCTCATGGACACGCTGGACAGCTCGGTCTTCTCGCGCGACGGCGCGTTCCTCATATGTACTTCGACCTACGGGCAGGGCGATGTCCCGGACAACGCCAAGGCGCTCTACGAGGATCTGCAGGCCAAGCGGCCGGACCTGTCGGGCGTGCGCTACGGGGTCTTCGGTCTCGGCGACCGGACCTATGCGGAAACCTTCAACTTCGGCGGTAAGCGATTCGACGACATCCTGACCGAGCTTGGCGCTACGCGCATCGGGGAGCGGCACAAGCACGACGCATCGAGCGGCGTGCTGCCCGAGGAGACCGCGCTCGAGTGGTGCCATGAATGGCTCGCGAAGCTGCGCGAAGGGAACAGAGCCGCGGTTTAACCTCTGGCTACTTCTTCAAGCCGATCATCTGCATCAGGCGCGCCAAAGCCGCGTCCTCCTGCGCAATCAGCGCGCTGAACTGAGCAGCCGGCATGAACGCCGGCCGCACTCCCAGGTTCTCGCTTGCCTTCTGGAATTCCGCCGACTCCACGGTCTGGCGGACCGCAGACTCCAGCATCAAAACCGCCGATCTCGGAGTGCCGCGCGGCACGGCGATGCCACGCCAGGCCTCGACCGAGACGTCGAAGCCCTGCTCCCTGGCGGTCGGAATATCGGGCAGGGCGGGATCGCGGTTCGGAATCAGCGCGGCGAGCAGCCGCACCTGACCTTGCTTGACAGGGCCCGACAGTGCGGCAGGTAACTGTACTAGCGCGTCCACGTGGCCGCCGAGCAAGCTTGGCACGACCTGCGCAGCGCCGAAGGGCACTTCGTTCACCTCGACGCCAGCAGCATGGAACAGCGCTGCGAGCGAAATATGCGTGTGGCTGCCGATGCCGGAATGGCCCACCGTGATGAGCTTAGGTCTTGCTTTTGCTTCTTGAATAAGATCGTTCAAAGTCTTCCATCTGGAATCCGAGCGCACGGCAATTACCGGCGACTCGACCAGCACACGCGCCACAGCATCGAACGCCTGGTAGTCGAACGGCAGCTGGCCTGAGTGGTAGGTGGTCGAGATCGAATTGGAATTCCACACCAGCGAATAGCCATCGGGCTTCTGGCTCGCCACATGCTTGTAGCCGATCGCGCCGCCCGCGCCCGGCCGGTTGACTACCAGCACGCGCTGGCCGAGCGCTTTCGACATCCCATCGCCGAGCATGCGCGCCGTGACGTCCGCCGACGTGCCTGCAGGGAACAGGACGGTGATCTCGAGCGGCCCTTTTTGAGGATAGGAAACATCCTGCGCCCCGGCGTGAAAGGCGAGGAGTGCAAGAAAAAAGACAAAGACCTTCACGCAAGGATCTCCTTCACCTCGACCCGCCGTCCTTCCTTCGCCGAACGGATGCCGGCGAGGATTACGGCAAGCGAAGCGGTGCTGCGCTCGCCGTCCATCTCGGGCTCGGCCTCGCCGCGCAGCGCGGCGGCGAACTCCTCCAGCTCCTCGACGATAGGGTCGTTATTGGTGCAGGCGACGGGATCGGCGCGCGTGGCGCCGCGCTTTAAAACGCGCAGGCCCTGGTGGAGGTCGTAATAGGCGCTCGCTTCCTTGCCGTAGATGTTCATCAGGTAATACTCGGAGGCCGAGGCGTAGCTTGCGTTGAGGGTGGAGAGCGCGCCGTTCTCGTGCTCGAGAACCAAGCTCGCGACGTCCGGGTTGTCGCCAGGAAGCACCAGCCGCACGAACCGGCCGCTCACCGCCTTGACCGGGCCGAGGAGATATTCGAGGACGTCGGTGTAGTGGATGCCGATCTGCAGCATCACGCCGCCCGGCATGCCTTCGGCGGTGTAGCGCCACGAGCTCAGATCGATCTTGCCCACGCGGTCGCGGCTGATGTTGGCTTCCGCGTTCACCAGCTTTCCGAAACGCCCTTCCTTAATTTCTCCCTTTACCCATCTGAAATGCGATTCGCGCCGACGTTGATAGCCCAGCGCGAGCACTACCTTCACGCGCCGGCAGGCGTCGGTAATGGCGCGCGCATCGGCAATCGTGTTGGCGATCGGCTTGTCGAGGAACATATGCTTTCCGGCCGCGGCCGCGGCGAGCGTGGTTTCGCGGTGCACCCCGTTCGGCGTAGTGTTGATGATGGCTTCGATCGAGCGGTCGTTCAGAATCGCCTCGTACGAGGCAGCCGCGCGACAGCCGTACTTCGCAGCGAACTTTTCCCGCTTTTCCGCGGAACGGCTATAGCAGGCCGCAATCGTCAGCTTCTTCGAGCGCTGGATGGCATCGGCGAGCACGTCCGACCACCAGCCCATGCCGATGCAGGCCACCTTCACTGCGCGGACGCCCCGATCGATTCGACCGCTTCGCGCGCCAGGCGCTCGTCGAGCTCCCAGTTGCCGCCGGCGACGCCGACGCCGCCGACGCATTCGCCGCCGACCATGATCGGGCAGCCGCCCTCCATCGCCGTCCAGCGCTCCGGCCCGGCGGCGAGCGCGAGCCCCAGCGCGTGTGCGGTATCAAGGGGCTGCCCCTGGGCGCCCTTTGGAGAAGTCGGCCTTTTGTTCGAGGCGGCGCAAACAGCCTTCGTCGTCGCCGAATGCACGGTATGAAACCGGCCGCCTTCCATGCGCTCGAGCAGCAGCAGATGTCCGCCGGCGTCGGCGATGGCGACCGTCACGGCGACGCCGGCCCCCTGAGCGCGGGCGATGGCTGTCGCCAGCATTTTCCTGGCGCCAGCCGCCGTAAGCCGTTTGGTGTCCGCGAAGTACATGCGCTCCTCCTTCGTTATATATTAGTGCATGCCTCTTTCGCACATCGAGCACTTCCTGGTCGCCGCGGACGATATCGACGCCACGCGCGACTGGTACGCGCGGATCCTCGGCATGAAGCCCGGCCCGCACCCGGACTTCGGCTTCCCGGTGCACTGGATGTACCTCGGCGAGACCGACATCGTGCATAT
This sequence comes from Burkholderiales bacterium, assembly GCA_035602335.1. GTDB lineage: Bacteria > Pseudomonadota > Gammaproteobacteria > Burkholderiales > SG8-39 > SCGC-AG-212-J23. The sequence goes on along the minus strand of DATNMK010000027.1, from coordinate 74,471 downwards.
CGGGCCGAGCGCGAAGGCCGCCAACGAGATCCAGAAGAAATACCTCGGCCGCACCTCGCAGGACGCGGGGGCGGGCACCGGCGCGCTCGATCACATCGCCTTTCGCGCGAGCGGGCTGCGCGCGATGCTCGAGCATCTGCGCGCCGAGCGCGTGCCGTTCTCGCAGCGCCGCGCGAACGGCCAGGCGCTGTTCCAGCTGTTTCTCTACGATCCGAACGGCATCAAGATCGAGCTCAACTTCGCCGCGCGGGAGGCCGAGGGCATCGAGCCCGAGCTGATGGCCTCCGAACTCATCAAATCCTGATTTTGGAACTGCCCCGCGAATATAACGCCGCGGTGGATTTGATCGGCCGCAACCTGGCCGCCGGACGAGGGGACAAGATCGCCTACGTCGACGACGCCGGCAGCTGCAGCTACGCGCAGCTCGCCGAACGCGTCGATCGCGCCGCCAACGCCCTGCGCGCGCTCGGCATCGAGCGCGAGCAGCGCATCGCCATCGCCATGCTCGACGGCTGCGACTGGCCGGCGCTGTTCCTCGGCGCGATCAAGGCCGGCATCGTGCCGGTGGCGATGAACACCCTGCTGACGCCCGCCGATTACGAATACCAGCTGCGCGACAGCCGGGCGCGGGCTCTGTTCGTGTCGGAGCCGTTGCTGAAGAATTTCCAGCCGATCATCAAGAACTGTCCCGACGTCAAACACGTCGTTTCTCAGATTTCCGATTTTCTTCGGACTGCCGTACCTAAGGCGGAAGCGGCCCCCACCAACCGCGACGACATGTGTTTCTGGCTCTACTCCTCGGGCTCGACGGGGGCGCCGAAGGGCACGGTGCACCTGCATTCACACCTCATCGCCACCGCCGAGCTCTACGCCAAGCCGATCCTCGGCATCCGCGAATCCGACGTCGTGTTCTCGGCGGCGAAGCTCTTCTTCGCCTACGGGTTGGGCAACGCGCTCACCTTTCCTCTGGCGGTTGGCGCGACCACGATTCTCATGGCGGAGCGGCCCACGCCCGACGCGGTTTTCAAGCGGCTCACCGAGAAGCAGCCCACGATTTTTTATGCTGTACCGACTTTGTATGCAGCGCTTCTGGCCAGTCCGAATTTTCCAGAACGATCGAAACTGAAATTAAGAATCTGTACTTCGGCTGGCGAAGCACTGCCCGCCGACCTCGGCAAGCGCTGGACCGAGCGCACCGGCGTAGAGATCCTCGACGGCATCGGCTCGACCGAGATGCTGCACATCTTCCTTTCAAATCGGCCGGGCGAAGTGCGCTACGGCACGACCGGGAAGCCGGTGCCGGGATACCAGGTGCGCCTGGTCGATGACCACGGCAACGTGATCAGCAAGCCGGGCGAGCTCGGCGAGCTGCAGATCAGCGGGCCGACCAGCGCGCTCATGTACTGGAACCAGCGCGAGCGCACCAAGAACACCTTTCAGGGCCCGTGGACCCGCAGCGGCGACAAGTACACCGTGGACGAGCAGGGCTACTACACCTACGGCGGGCGCTCGGATGACATGCTGAAGGTGAGCGGCATCTACGTCTCGCCGGTCGAGGTCGAGGCGGCACTCATTACCCACGAGGTCGTGCTTGAAGCCGCGGTGGTAGGTGCCGAGGATGAAAACAAGCTCGTGAAGCCCAAAGCTTTCATTGTGCTGAAGGCGGGTCATACCCCGAGCGAGTCGCTGAAGGCTGCACTGCAGCAGCACGTCAAGGCAAAGCTCGCGCCCTACAAGTACCCGCGCTGGATAGAATTCCTCAACGAATTGCCGAAGACGGCGACCGGCAAGATCCAACGCTTCAAATTGCGGCCTTAGCAGTATGGAGAAGCCGTCATTTAGCGGTGCTATCCTTGCCCCGATGCAGCGCGTGCTGCTGTCTGCGCCCCCACTAGGTTGAACATGGCTACCAAACCCGAACAAATGACCAGCGAGCTGAAGGTCGATCCTGCGTCCCTGTACCAGGAGGAGATCTTCACCGACCGCCGCGTCGGCACCATCCGGCGCCTGACCCCGATCAAGAGGGACGGCACGCGCGATACCGCGCGCGCCGTGCTCTACATCGGCGAGACCCAGGTGCTCACGCCGGCGGGCGCGCTGCCGATCGGCTTCGAGATCGGCGCCGGCTCGCTGGATGAGGCGGCGGAGAAGTTCGGCCCCCTCGCGAAGGAAGCGATCGAGCGCACGGTGAAGGAGCTGCAGGAGCTGCGCCGCCAGGCGGCGTCGTCGATCGTCGTCCCCGGCGCCCCCGGCGTCGGCAAGATCCAGATTCCCTGATCTAGGCGGCGAGCCGCGCGCGGCGGTAGTCGAACTCGATCGGACGGATCTCGCCGCGGAAGATCGCCTGCACGCGCTCTTCCGGGAGCGGGCGGCTGAACTGCGCGTTGCGCATGCGGATGCGGTGCCGGAGCTGCTCCGCGATCAGCTTTTCCATCAGCCGCCAATCGGCCTCCGCAAGCCCTTCCTGCGCGATGCCGACGATGCCGCCGAGCATGTGCTCGAATTCGTCGTCGTACACCTTGGCGCAGGCTTCCGCGATCTTGTCATCGACGCCGGGTTTGCCTTTCAGCTGCATCCCTTCGGAGAACAGCGTGCAATAACCACCTTCGCTCAGCTTGCAGGCACGCATGCCGAGCGCGCCGTGCTCGTCCTGGTGGCGGTAGCGAAGCGCGGTGAGCGCATCATCCTCCGGCCAGGAGTCGAGGCCCTTGGGATGCATCTTCGGCGTTCCCGCCGGACGGATCGAGTCGTAGAGGTCGGCAAAATGGCAGTAATGGCTGAACTCCGCCTTCAGCCCCTCGACGACATCGAGGATCTCGTGACGGTCGATCGAGATGTCGATCTCCAGCGCCTTGTCGGCGAGGTTGCGCAGCTGGCCGAGAAACACGCCGCCGCGGTCGTACTTGCCGACGCCCGAACCCCAGAACTCCTTGAAGCATTGCCGCTGCAGCCAGAGCAGGTCGGTCTCGAGATTGCGGATCGGCGAGCTCCAGTAGGTGCGCACGACTTCGGCCTCGCCCGCCCAAAGAGGCGCGGCCACGCCGATCAGGCGCTCGATATTGGCGTGGGTCATGGGATTAAGATAGGACGATGGATTCGAAAATCATAGCCGAAGTGCGCGCCTGGGTGAGCGCCGCCCAGCGCGTCGTGGCGCTTACCGGCGCGGGCATCTCCACCGACTCCGGCATCCCGGACTTCCGCGGCCCGCAAGGCGTCTGGACCAGGAATCCGGTCGCCGAGAAGATGTCGAACATCCATTACTACCTCGCCGATCCGCAGGTGCGCAAGGCGTCGTGGCAGAACCGCCTCACGAGCCCGGCGTGGAGCGCGAAACCGAATCCGGGGCATCTTTCGCTCGTGGAGCTCGAGCGCGCCGGCAAGCTCTACGCGCTCGTCACGCAGAACATCGACGAGCTGCATCAGATCGCCGGCAATTCGCCCGAGCGCGTGATCGAGGTGCACGGCTCGATGCGCCGCTTCATGTGCTGGGACTGCGGCATGCGCGGGCCGATGCAGGGGGTGCTCGAGCGCGTTCGATCAGGCGAGGAAGACCCGCATTGCAGGACCTGCGGCGGCATCCTGAAGAGCGACACGATCAGCTTCGGACAGCAGCTCGTTCCTGAAGTGATCGACCGCGCGATGCAGGCCGCGGGCGAGGCCGACCTGTTCCTCGCCGTCGGCTCGAGCCTCCAGGTTTACCCGATCGCCGGCACCGTCGAGGTGGCGCGCTCGGCGGGAGCGAAAATCGTCATCGTCAACGCGCAGCCGACGCCGTTCGACGACATGGCGGACGCAGTGCTTGCGGACTCGATCAGCGAAGCGCTGCCGCGGATCTGCGGCCTCAGCCCAACCCGAGGAAGCGCTTCGCGTTCGTTGAGCTGATCGCGGCGAGCGTGTCGCCGTCGACGCCGCTCTTTTCCAGCGTGTCGAGCGGATGGAAGTCGCCGAGGGCGAACGGATAGTCCGTGCCGACGCAGATCTGCGTGGCGCCGAAGCTATTGATGACGAACTTCACCGCCGCCGGATCGAACACCAGCTCGTCGTAGTAGAAGCGCCGCGCGGTGGTCGCCGGCGATTCGCTGAGCGACTCCTTCGCCTTCGGAATCATCTTCCAGGCATGCACGAGACGGGAGAGCAGGATGGACATCGCGCCGCCACCATGGCTGAAGGCGATGCGCAGCTTCGGATGGCGCGCGGCGATGCCCCCGGTGATCATGGAAGCGCAGCCGAGCGCGATATCGCCCGGAAAACAAACGGCTTGCTCCGGGAACGCGCCGACGATGCGATCCTCGCCCGCCGGATGCAGGGCGTGCACAAAGATGGCGGCACCCATCTTTTCGGCTGCCGCAAAAAACGGCTCGAAGCGTGCGTCGCCGATCGACACGCCGTTCACATTGCTCGCAATCTCGACGCCGGCAAATTTCAAGGTTTTTAACGAATATTCCATTTCCCGGATGGCGGTCTCGACGTCTTGCAAGGAGACGCCGCCCAGGCCGATGAAGCGATCGGGCGCCTCCCCGATCATCGCCGCGATCTGATCGTTGACATAGCGGTTCATCACCTTGGCGTCTTCGAGCGGCAGCCAGTAGGAGAGCAGCTCGGGCATCGGCGAGATCGCCTGGCGCGTCACGCGCATGCCACCCATGTCCGCGATGCGACGCGGCACGCTCCAGGAGCCCTCAGCCACCGTGCGGTAGAGCTTGCCCTGGATCATCACATGCTTGTGGCAGGGCTGCGCATCGGCCATCGAAGGCCAGGGCACGTTGGCGCTTTTCCCCGCGTACGGGGGAAAAGTCTCGGGAACGATGTGAGTGTGGATATCGATACAGTCGCGCATGGGTCTTGCATTATGCTAAAAATCCGCCGATGAAACGCCTCCTCGCCATTCTGTTTCTCGTCCTCGCTGCGCCTCTTGCAAGCGCGCAGTCGTGGCCGGCGAAACCCGTGAAGATCATCGTGCCGTTCGCGCCGGGTGGCAGCGCAGACACGCTCGGGCGGCTGGTGGGGCAGAGGCTCTCCGAGCAGCTGAAGCAAAGCTTCGTGGTCGAGAACCGCCCGGGCGCCGGCGGCGTCCTCGGCTCCGAACTCGTCGCGAAGGCGCCGCCCGACGGCTATACGCTGGTGGTCTCGGGCATCGCGTCGCATGTGATCGCGCCCATGCTTCCGCAGGGGACGCCCTACGACCCGGTGCGCGACTTCACCCACATCGCGCTCTTTGGCGGCCCGCCCGCCGTTTTCGCCGTCAATCCGTCGGTTCCGGCCAAGGACCTGAAAGCATTCGTTTCGCTCGCCAAGGAGAAGCCCGGAACGCTGTCGTACGGCTCTCCCGGCAATGGCACTCAGGGCCAGCTCGTCGCCGAGCTCTTCAAGCGGCTGGCGGGGATCGAGATCCTGCACGTGCCGTACAAGGGCGCGTCGGGAGCAGTGGCCGATCTCATGGCCGGCCAGGTCACGGCGGTGTCCACCACGCTCTCGACGGCCGCCGGACCGATTCGCGCCGGACGCGCGCGCGCGCTGGCGATCAGCGCCGCGCAGCGCTTGCCGGATTATCCCGAGGTGCCGACCTTCGCCGAGATGGGCTATCCTGATCTCGTCGCCACGGTCTGGTTCTCGCTTTCGGGACCGGCGAACCTGCCGCCCGAGATCGTGAGCCGGCTCAATTCGGAGGTGCGCCGGGCGCTGGAGCTTGCTGAGACCCGCGAGCGCGTAAGGCACGACGGCATCGTGCCGAACCGGCTCGACGCCGGGGAATTCACCGCGTTCGTCAACGACGAGCTGCGCCGCTGGGGCCCGATCGTGCGCGCCTCCGGAGCGAAAAATGATTGAAGGCGTGATCTACGCGCCGGCCGATCAAACAAGGCGGTACTTCGATAAAAGGCAGTGGATCGACCTGACGGTTGGCGAAGCCTTAAGGCGCACCGCCGCCCGCGTGCCCGATCGCATCGCCTTCGCCTCGGAAGAGGGCGAGCTCACTTACCGCCAGCTCGACGAGCAATCCGACCGCCTGGGCGGCGCGCTGCTGGAGCTGGATGTTCGTCCCGGCGAGCGGGCCATGTTCCAGATGGGTACGGTGCTCGACACCGTGGTCGCGCTTTCCGCCTGCTACAAGGCCGGCATCATCCCGGTGTGCTCGGTGCCGCAGTACCGCGAGGTCGAGATCGGCCAGCTCGCGCGGCTCTCCGGCGCGACGCTCTACTTCGTGCAGGCCGACTTCAGCGCGTTCGACCTGGTCGGTTTCGCGAAAGGGATGCAGCAGAAAGTGCCGTCGCTGCGGCATTTAATCGTAGCCAGAGGGAAAAATGACCAACAGAAGCAGTTGATTCAATCGATTTCCCTTGAAAAGGCCAGAAAGCACCTCTCGAAGGTACAGCTCAGCCCCGAAGACTGCTTCGTGTTCCAGCTCTCCGGCGGCTCGACCGGGGTGCCGAAGATCATCCCGCGCTTTCATGGCGAATACCTCGCGCACTGCGACTCGTGGAACAAGATGCACGGCATGGAAGAAAGCTCGGTCGCGATCTGGAGCTTGCCGATCGTCCACAACGCCGGCCAGATCTTCGGCTACATGGGCGCGATCCACTGGGGGCGCACGACCGTGCTCACTTCGCGCATCGATATTGCGCATATCCTCGACATGATCGCGAAGTACCGCGTCACCAACGCGATGAGCATCGGGCCGATCGCGCCGCAGCTGCTCGCGTACAAGGACCTGGCGAAGCACGACCTCTCGTCGCTGCGCTACTTCGTCGCGTTCAGTCGCGCCGATGCCATCGAGGCGCATCTGGGGGTGAAGTCGGCCAATCTCTATGGCATCACCGAAGGGCTGGTGCTCATCTCGCATCCCGACGACCCGCCCCGCGCCCGGCATCTCACGCAGGGACGGCCCGGCTATACGGCGGAAGAAATTAGAATTTTAAAAGCAGGAACTGAAGAAGAAGTCACGCAGGGCGAAGTCGGCGAGCTCTGCTTCCGCGGGCCTTCCAGCCTGCGCGGCTATTACAACGCCCCGGAGCAGACGCGCGAAACGCTGACGGCTGACGGCTTTTTCCGCACCGGAGACCTGGCGAAGGCGCACCGCATCGAGGGCAGGCTCTACTACTCCTTCGAAGGCCGGCTGAAGGACAACATCAACCGCGGCGGCGAGAAGTTCGGCACCGAGGAGGTGGAGAACTTCATCCGCCAGCACCCGGCGGTGGCCGACGTCGCGATGGTGGCGATGCCTGACGAGATGCTGATCGAGCGCGCCTGCGCCTACCTGGTGGTGCGGCCGGGGATGAAGGCTCCCGATGCGCGTGCCCTCGGTGCCTTTCTGGAGAGACTCGGTTTGGCGAAATTCAAATTTCCGGAGCGTATCGAACTGGTCGAGTCCTTCCCGGTGACGCGGGTGGGCAAGCTCGACAAGGCGCAGCTGCGCAAGAACATCGCCGACAAGCTGGCGCGCGAAAAAAATGCTGCGGCTTGAGCCTCGCCTGCGGGCGATCGTCGAGCAGGAGTATCCGCGCTTCTCCGATGCGGAATACGCCCGGCGGCATCAAGCGCTCGCGGCCGTGATGGGTAAACATGATCTGGATCATTTATTAGTGGTCACCGACCATCGCACCGGCAACGCGCCGCAATGGGTCACCGGCTGGCCGGGAACCGTCGAGGCCTACGTCGTGTTCCGCCCCGGCGAGAAGATGACCCTGCACGTGGAGTGGTACAACCATTTCCCGCTCGCGACGCGGCTTGCGCGCGACGCCGACGTGCGCTGGGGCGAGCACCGCGGCATGCAGAAGACCATCGAGGAGCTCGAGCGCCGCGGCGCGAAGCGCGTGGGTCTGATGGGGCCGCTGCTTGCCCGAAAACAAAAGGAATTGGAAAAGCATTTCTCCCTGGTCGAGCTCGACGCCGAGTACGTCCGGCTGCGCAGCATCAAGTCGCAGGAGGAGATCGACTGGCTGCGCATCGGCGCAGCTTTCAGCGACGCCGGTTTCAAGAGTCTCCTGGAGGGCACAAAACCGGGATTGTCCGAGCGCGAGCTCGGCAACCTGGTCGAGCGCGCTTACGTCGGGGAGGGGGGCACCACCTTCATTCATTACATCGGTGTCACCTCGATGGCGCAGCCGCAGGTCTTCGTGCCGCCGCAGTTCCATTCGGCGCGGCGCGTGCAGCGCGGCGACGTGGTGTTCTGCGAGCTCTCGGGGGTGTGGTGGGATTACGCCGGGCAGGTGCTGCGCAGCTTTACCGTCGGAGCCGAGCCGACGCCGCTTTACCGCGATCTCCACGCCGCCGCGGAGGCCGCGTTCGATGCCGTTACGGCGGTGGTACGCCACGGCACGACGATGCAGGAGATCGTCGAGGCCGCCGGCGTGATCGAAGAGCGCGGCTTCACCGTCTGCGACGACCTGATGCACGGCTTCGGCGGCGGCTACTTCCAGCCGATCGTCGGCACGAAGAGCCGCCCGGCGGGCCCGCTGCCGGACATGACTCTGGAGGAGAACATGACGCTCGTCGTGCAGCCGAACGTCATCAGCCGCGACCGGCCTGCCGGGGTGCAAGTGGGGGAGTTGATCCGCGTCACGCGCGAGGGCTTCGAGCGGCTGCACGCCGCGCCGCGGGGATTTTTCCAGGCATGAAACCAGTCCTGATTGTCGGCGCCGGTCCCGTGGGTCTCGCCACGGCGCTCTCGCTCGCTCACCAGGGCGTGCCGGTGCAGGTGATCGAGGCCGAGCCCGCGCTCACGCTCGACCAGCGCGCCGGCTCGTTCCATCCGCCGACGCTCGAGATGCTCGCGCCTTTCGGTGTCACCGAGGCGATGCACCAGATCGGCATCAAGGTGCCGCACTGGCAGATCCGTGACCGCAGGCAGGGCGTGATCGTCGAGTGGGACCTCGGCCTGATCGCCGACCTCACGCGCTACCCGTACCGCTTTCATCTCGAGCAGCACCGCCTGACGCCCATCCTCTACGAGAAGCTGAAGGCGTTCCCGCATGCGGAGGTGCGTTTCTCGACCGGCTTTGTCGATGCCAAGCAGAGCGGCGACACCGTGACCGTCAAGACGACGTCGGGGGAGCTGAAGACGCCCTGGCTCGTCGGCTGCGACGGCGGCCGCAGCACCGTGCGCAAGCACCTTGGCACGCCGTTCGACGGCTTCACCTGGCCCGAGCGCTTCGTCGTCATCAGCACGCTCGCCGACTTCGCGCAGCACGGCTTCACCTCGAACGCCTACGTCGCCGACCCGCGCGAGTGGGCGGCGGTGTTCCATATGCCGGGCCTGTGGCGCCTGGCATTCCCGGTCCATCCCGAAGAGAACGAGGCCGACGTGCTCGCAGACGACGCGGTCGAGGCGCGCATGCAGCGCTTCGTCGCGCAGCCCGAGCCCTACGACATCCCGTACGCGAGCATCTACCGCGTGCACCAGCGCGTGGCAAAGAACTGGCGCGTCGGGCGCATCCTCCTCGCCGGCGACGCCGCGCACCTCAACAACCCGCTCGGCGCCTTCGGCCTCAACGGCGGGCTGCATGACGCGATCATGCTGGCCGAGTACCTCGGTCGCGTCTGGCGCGGCGAGGCCGACGAGAGCCTGCTCGATCGCTATGTGCGCCAACGGCGCATTGCGAACGTCGAGTTCGTGCAGACGCAATCGATCGGCAACAAGAAAATGCTCGAGGAAAGCGACCCGGCGGCGCGCGAAGAAACCTTCGCCGAGCTGCGGCGCACCGCCGCCGACCGCGAGGCGGCGCGCGACTTCCTGATCAAGTCGTCGATGATCTGGAGCGTGAGGCGGGCGGCCGAGATCGCCTAGATCTCATTGCTGGAGAGCATTCGCGATGCGATTCGGACTTAACTTCTTTCCCTCCTTCCGCCCGCAGGACAGCACCACGGCGGATTACTACCAGCAGTGCCTGCGCATCGCCGAGCGCGCCGACGCGCTCGGCTACAGCTCCATCAAGACGGTCGAGCACTCGTTCTACGATTACGGCGGGCATTCGCCGAATCCCTGCGTGTTCCTGTCCGCCGTAGCGGCACGGACCCAGCGCATCCGTCTCATCACCGGCGCGGTCATCCCGGCGTTTCACCACCCGGCGCATCTCGGCGGCGACCTGGCGATGCTCGACAACATGAGCCAGGGCCGGCTCGACGCCGGCTTCGGCCGCGCTTTCCTGCCCAAGGAGTTCGAGGTCTACGGCGTGCCGATGTCCGAGAGCCGCGAGCGCTTCGAGGAATCAATCGGCATGATTCGGCGGCTGTGGACTGAAGAAAGGGTCACCGCGAAGGGAAAATACTGGAATCTCGAAGACGTGCGGCTCATGCCGCGCGTCGTGCAGAAGCCGCATCCGCCGGTCTGGATCGCGGCCATTTCAACCGAGGAGTCGTTCGTTTACGCGGCGCGTAACGGCTTCAACCTGATGATCGTGCCCTACGCCGGCAAACCCGGTCAGCTGCAGGAGCTGGTCAAGTTGTACCGCAAGGTATGGACCGGGTCGGGCCACAAGCCTGGCGCCGAGCAGGTGCAGGTGGCGCAGTTCGCCTATGTCGCCGAAAAGCGCGCCGAAGCACAAGGCGGGTTCGAGCGCATCTGCAAGCGCTACCTGGAAACCTTCGCCGACGCCGTGCAATCCTGGCAGGGCAAGTCGTCGGACCAGTATCCGGGCTACGGCAAGATGGTCGCCAGCATCCTCGCCACCACGCCGGACAAGATCGTCGCCAACGGTGGCGCATTCGTCGGCACGCCGGAGGAGGTGACGGGTCAGATCCGCGCCTGCATCGATGCGTTCGGCCCGATCGAGCCGTCGATGCAGATCAACTTCGGCGGCTCGACGGACCAAGAGGCGTTCCGCACCCTCGAGCTTCTAGCTCAGAAGGTGATGCCGCACTTCAGGAACTAGCTCTGCGGCGGCGGAGGCGGCGGCGTGCCGGGGGGCGGCGGAGGCGGCGGCGCCATCGGCCGCGAAGGCCGATACGGCCGGTCATAGCGGCCAGCAGCCATCGGTATCTGATGGCCCTTGGCGTACATGCACTGCTGGTAGCCGATGTCGTAGCGGCCTTGCACCGTGTATGCGCTCTGCGCGGCCGCGCCGGTGCCGGCGATCGCGCCGCCAGCGCCACCCAATCCTGCTCCGGCTACGGCGGCCTGGCCGCTGCGGCCGATCGCGGCGCCGGCAAGCGCGCCGATGGCTGCCCCGGCCGCCGCGCTCTTCACGCCGGCATCCGCTCCAGCCTGCTCGGCCGCCTTGCCGCCGGAGTACTCGGCGGCGTACTGGCGGCACTCGTAGTCGTCGAAGCGGAATTGATCGAAGCTCTTGTTGCTGCCGGGAAGCACCATCACGCTCGGGCCGGTGGGCACCGAGGCGCAGGCAGCGAGCAGGAGCAACGCCGAGCCGCCAAAAATCAATTTCTTATTCATCGCGCGGGGGGTGGCGCCGGTGGCACTTGCCTCCAGCCGCCAGGGCACTCCTGCACGTACGGGTAATAACCGCGCGTCTGTTCGCAGTAATACCACATGCCTTGCTGCTGGGGTGCCGGGTCGCTGCGCTCGACATAGACCGGCGGCGCGGCGGGCGCCACGGCTACCGGTACGGGGTAGTACGCCGGCGGATAGTAATACGGCGCGTAATACGGCCCCGGCCAGTACCCCGGAAAGCCGAAGTTGAAGCCGAACGACACCCGTGGCCCACCATGGTGCCAGGCGAAAGCCGAGCTTGCGGTCATCGCTCCGGCGACCAGCGCCAGCACGGCCACTATCACTTTTGACGGTCTTTTCATAAGAACCTCCGTCTCCTTGGACAGCAGCCTACACGCCCCCAGTTCCGGAAGGGGTAACCGATTGTTACAGCGTGTTTCTCAGGGCTTGGGCTGGGGCACGATCCGCAGGTAGGGCTTGGGGGCTTTCCAGCCCGCCGGGTACTGCTTTTTGGCATCCTCGTCGCTCACCGAGCCGGCGATGATGACGTCCTGGCCCTGCTTCCAGTTCGCCGGGGTGGCGACCTTGTGCTTCGAAGTCAGCTGCATGGAATCGAGCACGCGCAGCACTTCGTCGAAGTTGCGGCCGGTGGTCATCGGGTAGAACAGCATCAGCTTGATCTTCTTGTCAGGGCCGATCACGAAGACCGTGCGCACAGTTGCGTTGTTCGCCGCCGTGCGCTTGCCTTCGCCCGACTCGGCCGCGGGAAGCATGTCGTAGAGCTTCGCCACCTTGAGATCGGCGTCGCCGATCATGGGGTAGTTGACCGCGGTGCCCTGGGTTTCCTCGATGTCCTTGGCCCATTTCTTGTGGTCGTCCACCGGGTCGGCCGACAGGCCGATGATCTTGGTGTTGCGCTTGTCGAACTCGGATTTCATTCTGGCCATGGTGCCGAGCTCGGTGGTGCACACCGGCGTGAAGTCCTTGGGATGCGAGAACAGGATCGCCCACTTGTCGCCGATCCACTTGTGGAAGTCGATCAGGCCCTCGGTGGTCTGCGCCTGGAAATTGGGTGCCTCGTCGCCGATACGCAATGCCATGGAGTTCTCCTTACGGGGGTAAGCAAAAATTTTAACGCCGCGCCAACCCTTTCCGCCACAGGGACTTTGCAGTAGAGTAGGCGTAATTTGTTTGGCACCCAAACAATATGCCGCGCACCCTGCAGCTGGGCCTGAGCGTCAACGGCGAAGCCGTCGAGCTGTCCTTCGCCGCGTACAAGACGCTGCTCGAAGTGCTGCGCGAGGACCTCGGTCTCACCGGCACCAAGCATGGCTGCGAGCTCGGCGAGTGCGGCGCCTGCGCGGTGCTGATCGACGGCCAGCCCCAGCTCTCCTGCCTGGTTCTTGCCGCGGAGTGCGAAGGTCGCGCCGTGGAAACGGTTGAAGGCCTGGCCCGCGGGGCCGAGCTGCATCCGCTGCAGGCCGCATTCGCCGACCTCGGCGCCGCGCAATGCGGCTACTGCACCCCCGGAATCCTCATGACGGCCAAGGCGCTCCTCGACAAGGAAAAGACGCCCACCAGAGAAAGGATAAAAGAGGCAATCTCCGGCAACCTTTGCCGCTGCACCGGTTATCAGCAGATTTTCGAGGCGATCGAGGAAGCCGCGCTGAGGCTCGAGCATGAACGTCATCGGTAAGCCGCGCCGCCGCGTCGACGGCCGCGCCAAGGTCACCGGCCAGACGCGCTTCGCTGACGACATCGTCCTGCCCCGCATGCTGCACATGAAGCTGTTGCGATCTCCCCATGCCCACGCCTTGATAAGAGAAATAAACGTCGAGAAAGCGAAGCAATGTCCCGGTGTCCACCTGGTGCTGACCGGCAAGGACTTTCCGGTCACCTTCGGCATCCTGCCGGTCACTCAGGACGAGTATCCGCTCGCCCCGGAGCATGTACGCTACGTCGGCGATCCGGTCGCCGCCGTCGTCGCCAAGGATGAGAAGACGGCAACCGAGGCTCTCGATCTGATCGAAGTTCAATACAAGATTCTCGACACCATCAGCAGTCCGGAAGAAGCCCTCGCCAAGCCGGAGCCTCGCATCCATGCGTACAGCGAGCGCGGCAACATCCACCGCCTGCAGGCATTCGAGTTTGGCGACGTCGACGCGGCGCTGGCGAAATCCGATCACGTCTTCGAGGACCTCTTTTTCTACGAAGGCAACACCCATCTACCGATCGAGCAACACGCGGCGGTCGCGGCGCTCGATGGCGAGGGCAAGCTGACGCTGTGGTCCTCGACCCAGGTACCGCACTACGTGCATCGCTGCCTCGCGCGCGTGCTTCGCGTGCCCGCGTCGCAGATCCGCGTCATCGCCTGCCCGAACGGGGGCGGTTTCGGCGGCAAGTGCGACGTGTGCAATCACGAGATGGTGGTAGCCAAGGCGGCGATGCTGCTCGGGCGGCCGGTGAAGATCTGCCTCAACCGCGAGGAAGTGTTCTACATGCACCGCGGCCGGCATCCGGTGCTGATGAAGATGCGCACCGGCGTCACGCGCGACGGCAAGCTCACCGGCATGCACGTGCAGACGCTGGTGGACGGCGGCGGCTACGGCTCGTACGGCGTCGCGAGCACGTTCTATACCGGGGCGCTGCAGACGGTGACCTACGAGCTGCCGCGCTACAAGTTCGACGCGGCGCGCGTCTTTACCAACAAGCCGCCGTGCGGCCCGAAGCGCGGCCACGGCACGCCGCAGCCGCGCTTCGGCCAGGAAGTGCAGCTCGACAAGATCGCCGAGAGGCTCGGCATGGACCCCGCCGAACTTCGCCTCGGGATCGTCGCCAAGCCCGATTCGCTCACTGCGAACTGGCTGAAGATCGGCTCGATCGGTCTTGCCGAGTGCATCAGACAGGTCGTCGCACGTTCGGATTGGAATAGTAAATTCAAAAAACTTCCATACGGTCGCGGCGTGGGCTTGGCCTGCGGCTCCTATCTGTGCGGCGCCGGGCTGCCGATCTACTGGAACAGGATGCCGCAATGCGGCGTGCAGCTGCTGCTCGACCGCAGCGGCCAGGTCACCGTCTTCTGCGGCGCTACGGAGATTGGCCAGGGCTCCGACGATGTCCTCGTCGCGATCGTTGCCGAAGTGCTGGGCATCGACCCGATCGAAGTGCGCTGCATTACCGGCGACACCGGCATCACGCCGGTCGATCTCGGCTCGTACTCGAGCCGGGTGACGGTGATGATGGGCAATGCAGCCATCCAAGCCTCTCAAAAGTTGAAAGACCTGATCGCGATTGCGGCTGCAGAACAGCTCGAAGTGGCGCCGGACCGACTCACGTTCGCCAATGGAAAAGTATTTTTTGACAATAAAAGCCTTAGCTTCATGGAAGCGGTCGGCTTCGCCGAGGAGAAGTTCGGCACGCTCGGCGCCGTCGGCTCGTACAAGCCGCCGCGCTCGCCGGGCCGCTACAAGGGCGCCGGCGTAGGCCCGTCGCCCGCCTATTCGTACACCGCGTGCGTCGTCGAGACCGACGTCGATCCGAAGACCGGCTGGATCACGGTGCCGAAGATCTGGATCGCCCACGATATCGGCCGCACCATCAATCCGGTGCTCGCGCGCGGGCAGGTCGAGGGCAGCGTGTACATGGGCCTCTCCGAAGCGCTGATGGAGGAGCAGGTATTCCGCAGGCTGCCGCCCAAGCTTTCGAGCGCGCTGGTGCACAAGATCCCCTCGCTCCTCGAATACAAGAGCCTGACCTCGCTCGACATGCCGGAAGTCGACACCGTGCTGATCGAGGATCCGGATCCCAATTGCCCGTTCGGTGCGAAGGAAGCCGGGCAGGGGCCGCTGCTGCCGGTCATGCCGGCGGTTGCGAACGCAATCTACGACGCCATTGGCGTGCGCATCGACGAGCTGCCGATTACGCCGGACAAGGTATTAAAGGCATTGCAGCTGAAGGCCCAAGGCAAACCGGCGCGCGTCGGTCCCGAGCACTTTCCAGCGGTCCCCTACCCGGAACCGCTCATCGTGCCGCCGCCCTGGGAAGGCGGCGACGGCAAGGAGATCAAGAAAAATGATGCGGCTGCCGTGGTTTGAGTACCGCACGCCGCGCTCGGTGCGCGAGGCGGCCGGCATCCTCGCCGCCGAAGGGCCCAATGCCATGCTCATCGCCGGCGGCACCGACCTGCTGCCCAATATGAAGCGCCGCCAGATGGCGCCCAAGGTTTTGGTTTCTCTCCGCCATATTCCCGAGATGAAGCTCAATGGGCACGCGATCGGCGCCGGCACGACGCTCACGGAGATTGTGAAAAAGCCCGAGCTCCCGCTCGGACTGCGCCAAGCGGCGCACCAGGTGGCGACGGTGCACCTGCGCAACATGGGCACGATCGGCGGCAACCTGTGCCTCGATACGCGCTGCAACTACTACAACCAGAACTACGAGTGGCGAAAGGCGATCGACTTCTGCCTGAAGAAGGACGGCGCCATCTGCTGGGTTGCCACCGCGAGCAAGCGCTGCGTGGCGATGTCGTCCACCGACTGCGCACCCGCGCTAATGGCGCTGGGAGCAAAAGTGAAGCTGGTTTCGACGGCAGGGGAGCGCGAAGTCGCCCTGGAGGACTTTTACAACAACGACGGCATCGACTACCTGAAACGCCGGCCCGACGAAATCCTGACCGAGATAAAAGTCGAACCTCTGAAAAGTACCTACTGGAAACTGCGCCGCAGAGGTGCGTTCGACTTCCCGGTGCTTGGTGTCGCAGCGGCGATCCAGCCTGACGGAGCAACGCGGATTGCGCTCGGCGCGGTGGCATCGCGGCCGTTTCTCGTCGACAAGGCGAATGAATTCCTCAAAGGGAAAAAACTCAGCGACGAGGTGATCGAGGAGGCGGGCCGGCTGGTCGCCTCGCGCGCGAAGCCGATGGACAACGCCGACCTCGATCTTTACTGGCGCAAGGAAGTCACCGCCGATTTCACCGGCTATGCGCTGCGCGAGCTGCGCGGCGACGACATGCGCGAGACGCGCCTTCGCATTGCGCGGCAGGTCTTATGAACCTAGTCGTTCCTGATGTTCGCGGCGCGCGCGACCGCGGTCCACTTGTCGAGGTCGCGCGCCAGCAGGCGGCCCAGATCTTCGGAGCTGCCGCCGACCGGATCGACGCCCAGCCTGGCGAGGCCTTCGCGCACGTCGGGCAGGCGCACCACGCGGGCCACCTCCTTCTGCAGCCTTGCGACGATGCCGGGCGGCGTGCGCACGGGCGCAAAGAAGGCCGTCCACAACCCGACTTCGACGTCGACGCCCTCCTCGGCGAGGGTCGGCAGGTTGGGCCAGGACGGATGGCGCTGCGGCGAGGTGATCGCCAGCCCACGCACCGTGCCGGCGCGCAGCGGTCCGGATACGGGCGGCGGATCGACGATGGTCATCGTCACCTGGCCTGCGATTACTGCCTGTACCGATTCGCCGCTTCCCTTGTAAGGGATATGCACGAACTCGGTGCCGGTCTTCTGCTTGAATAGCTCGGTGGCGACCTGGAACGCGGCCGCGCTCGCCGCGTAGTTCACCTTGCTGGGATTGCTCTTCGCGTACTCGATCAGCTCCTTCACCGAGCGCACCGGCAGCGAGGCGCTGACCGCGACGATCAGCGGGAACTGGCCGATCTGCGAGATCGGCGCAAAATCGCGCTGCGGCGAATACGGCAGTTTCGAATAGGTCGCCGGGTTCATGGCCATCGGGCCGGTCGGTCCCATGAGGAGGGTGTATCCGTCGGGCGACGCTTTCGCGACGTATTCCGAAGCGATGATCGCCTGCGCGCCCGGCTTGTTCTCGATGATGATCGGCTGACCCAGGCCTTCCGACATCCTCGGCGCCATGACGCGCACGATCAGGTCGTTGCCGCCGCCGGCTGAATACCCCACCACGATACGGATCGGCTTGCTCGGGTAGGACTCCTGGGCGAACGCGGAAACGGCAAAAAAAACAAGCGGCAGTGCCGCCATGCGAAACCCGCCCATGGATGGAAAACCTCCTCTGACGGGTTTACAGTATCACGATCCACCGAGGAGGCAGGAAATGATCAACCTGACCGTCAACGCTCGTGCGCGCGAAGTCGACGTCGAACCCGAAATGCCGCTGCTCTGGGTGCTGCGCGACGTGCTCGATGTGAAGGGGCCGAAGTTCGGCTGCGGCATCGCGCAGTGCGGCGCATGCACGGTGCACGTGAATGGCGAGCCGGTGCGCTCCTGCTCCTTCCCCGTGTCCGCGGCGGCGGGCAAGCGCGTCACGACCATCGAAGGTCTTGCGCAAGGCGGCAGGCTTCACCCGGTGCAGCAGGCCTGGATCGACAACCAGGTACCGCAATGCGGCTACTGCCAGGGCGGGCAGATCCTTACGGCGGTTGCGCTGCTGCGCAAGAAACCGAATCCCACGGACAAGGACATCGACGAGGCCATGAACAACATCTGCCGCTGCGGCACCTATGCACGGATCCGTACGGCGATCCATGCCGCCGCGAAGTCCGGCAAGGTCACGGCGTAGGAGGCGGCCATAACGACACGTCGCGCGTTTCTGAAGGTTTCTGCCGCAGTGGGCGGCGGGTTCGCTTTTGGATTTCACCTTCCCGCGGTCAACGCGCAGAACGTCGCTCCCGAGATCAATGCCTGGGTGGTCATCCGCCCAGACGACACCGTGATCATCCGCTACGCGCGCTCGGAGATGGGACAGGGCAGCATGACCTCGGCGGCACAGCTCGTCGCCGAGGAGCTGGAGTGCGACTGGAACAAGGTGCGCGTCGAGTATGCCGACACCAATGCGCAGGTGAGGCGCAAGCGCGTGTGGGGCGACATGGCGGCGGTCGGCAGCCGCACCATCCGCCAGTCGCAGGACTACCTGCGCAAGGCTGGCGCCACCGCGCGCGAGATGCTGATTGCCGCCGCGGCGAAAGAGTGGGACGTGCCGGCGGCCGAGTGCACGGCGTCGAGCAACGTCATCACGCACGGGCTGAGCAGCCGCAAGACCAGCTTCGGCAAGGTCGCAGCCAGCGCCGCGAAGCTCGAGCCGCCGAAGGAAGTGACGCTCAAGGACCCGAAGGAATGGAAGATCGCCGGCAAGCCGGTGAAGCGCATCGAGATCCCCGACATCGTCACCGGGCGGATACGCTACGGTATCGACGCGCAGCTTCCCGGCATGGTGTACGCGGCGATCGCGCAGTGCCCGGTGTTCGGCGGCAAGGTGAAGTCGGTCGACGCCGCCAAGGTCCAGGGCCGCCGCGGCGTGATCAAGGTGCTGCCGATGCAGGACTTCGTCGCCGTCGTCGCCGACAACTGGTGGCGCGCCAAGGAAGCGCTGAAGGAGCTGCCGATCGGCTGGGACTTCGGCGGCAACGACAGCGTGTCGAGCGAAAGCATCATGAAGTTCCTGCGCGCCGGCCTCGACGACCAGTCGGACGTCATGGTGGCGAAGCGCATCGGCGAGCTCGAGCAGGGCATGACCGGTGCCGCCAAGGTGCTGGAAGCGGAGTACTTCACACCGTATCTCGCGCACGTCACGCTCGAGCCGCAGACCTGCACCGCGGTGATCAAGGATGGACGGGTCGACGTGTGGACCTCCACTCAGAACGCGGAGGCGACGCACGCCGCCGCGGTCGCGACGGCCGGAGTGCCCCTCGAGAACGTATACGTGCACCGCATGCAGCTCGGCGGCGGTTTCGGCCGCCGCGCCGCGCAGGACTACACGCGCCAGGGCGTGCAGATCGCCAAGGCGATGGAAGGCACGCCGGTCAAGATGCTCTGGACGCGCGAAGAGGACATGCAGCACGACAACTACCGGCCGGCGAGCCTGGTGCGGCTCAAGGCAGGTCTAGACGCTGCGGGGAACCCGGTGGCGTGGTACTCGCGCGTCTCGGCGCCCTCGATCATCGCCACGCTGCTCAAGCTG
Organism: Burkholderiales bacterium; assembly: GCA_035602335.1. Lineage (GTDB taxonomy): Bacteria > Pseudomonadota > Gammaproteobacteria > Burkholderiales > SG8-39 > SCGC-AG-212-J23. The sequence goes on along the minus strand of DATNMK010000027.1, from coordinate 55,162 downwards.
CCGCTCAAGGAGGGCATCGATCCGCAGGCCGTTGCGTCGTTCGCCGACCAGCCTTACTCGATCCCCAACGTGCGCATCGAGTACGCGCAGCGCAACCCGAACGTTCCGGTCGGCTTCTGGCGCACCGTCGGCCACTCGCAGAACCCCTTCGTTCGCGAATGCTTCGTCGACGAGCTGGCGCATGCCGCCGGCAAGGATCCCTATGAATACCGGCGCGGCATCCTGCCGGCTTCGACCAAGGAGTCCGGCGTGCTCGAGGCGACGGCCAAGGCGGCCGGCTGGGGCACTTCGGTTCCCGCGGGCGTGCATCGCGGCATCGCGGTGACCGAGGCCTACGGCAGCTACGCCGCCGCGGTCGCCGAGCTCTCCGTGAACGACAAGAACGCCGTCGACATCAAGCGCCTGGTGCTCGGCATCGACTCGGGCCACGTCGTCAACCCGGACAACGTGATCGCGCAGATGCAGGGCAGCGCTGTGTTCATGCTGACCGCGATGTTCTGGGGCGAGATCACCATCAAGGACGGGCGCGTGGAGCAGTCGAACTTCCACGACCACCGCATGATGCGGCTGCGCGAGATGCCGAAGGTCGAAGTGGTGCTGGCGCCTTCCGGTGGCTTCTGGGGCGGGATCGGCGAGCCGGGCCAGGCCGCCATCGCCCCGGCGATCTGCAATGCCCTCTTCGCCGCGACCGGCAGGCGGATCCGCTCGCTGCCGCTCAAGAACCACGGCTTCGATATCGCGTGAAACGAAGAAGTTTTCTTGTCATTCTCTTGGGGCTTGCGTCTGGGGCTCGGGCAGATCCGTTGCTCGATCCCATAACCAAAGGCGCGCAGGTGAAGAATGGGCGCGTCAAGCTGGAGCTGCCGGTGCTCGCGGACAACGGCAACTCGGTGTCGATGAAAGTGAGCGTGGAAAGCCCGATGACCGAGGCCGACCACGTGCGCGCGATCCATCTCATCTCCGAGCGCAATCCCGAGACGCGGATGGCGAGCTTCCATCTCGGGCCGCGCGCCGGCAGCGCCCAGATCGCCTCGCGCGTGCGGCTCGCCGGCAGCCAGCGCGTGGTGGCGCTCGCCGAGATGTCGGATGGCTCGTTCTGGATGGACAGCGCCAACGTCGTGGTGACGCTGTCGGCGTGCATGGACGAGACTGGCTGATGGCGGCGCGCATCCAGCTACCCCGCGAGGTGAAGCGCGGCCAGGTGATCCCGGTCCGGGTTCTGATTCAGCACCCGATGGAGACCGGCTACCGGCTCCAGGTCGACGGGCGTAAGGTGCCGAAGAACGTGATCCGCTCGCTCGTCTGCCGCTACAACGGCGTCGAGGTGTTCCGCGCCGAGATGTCGCCCGGCATCGCGGCGAACCCGTTCGTGCAGTTCAGCACCGTCGCGCTGGAAAGCGGCGAGCTGGAGTTCTCCTGGGTCGACGACCAGGGCAAGAGCGAGTCCGCCAGGGAGCCGGTCAAAGTAGTCTGAAGTCTTCCTCGCTCAAGCGTAGCGAGCCGGCCGCGACGTTCTCCTCCAGGTGCTCGACCGAGGAAGTGCCTGGAATCGGCAGCATCACTGGCGACTTAGCGAGCAGCCAGGCGATCGCGACCTGCGCCGGGGTAGCGCCGATTTTTGATGCCAGTTTTTTGACCTTGGACGATTGGAGCACTTGGCCGTCGCCGAGCGGGTACCACGGCAAGAAGGCGATGCCGAGCCTCTCGCAGGCCTTCAGCACGTCTTCCGAGCTGCGATCGCCCAGGTTGTAGCGGTTCTGCACCGAGACGATCGGCAGGATTTTCCGCGCCTGCTCGAGCTGCTTCACGGTCACGTTCGAGACGCCGATGTGGCGGATCTTGCCCGCGTGCTGCATATCGGCGAGCGCGCCGAGCGATTCCTCGAGCGGCACTTTCGGATCCGGCGCGTGCAGCTGATAGAGATCGATGCGCTCGAGGCGCAGGCGCTTGAGGCTGCCTTCGAGATCGCGCCGCAGCTTCTCGGGCCGGCCGTCGGGATCCCAGCGGCCGCGGCTCGGCCGCGTCAGGCCGCATTTGGTGCCGATGACGAAGCCCTTTGGATAAGGACAAAGCGCCTCTGCGATCAGCAGCTCGTCGTGCTCCGGGCCGTAGCTCTCCGCGGTGTCGAAGAAATTGACGCCCAGCTCGACGGCGCGCCGGAACACACGGTGCGCCCCGGCGCGGTCTTTCGGCGGTCCCCAGACGTCAGGCCCAAGCACGCGCATCGCGCCGTACCCCAATCGATTGACGGTCAGATCACCGAGCTTCATTGGCCAGTTCGCCGAACATCGCTGCAAGCCCGAGCGTCACGCGCGCCATGCGTTCGTAGTCCAGTTTCTCGGGCGTGTCGCTCGGCAGGTGGTAATGAGGATAACGGTAAAACGCGGTGTCGGTCACCATGATCGCCGGGTAGCCGTGGCTGCGGAACGACCAGTGGTCCGACCAGGTCACCCCCGGGATGATCCCCGGCGCGGCCACGCCTTCCGATGGAAAACTCGCATGCTTTCTGAACAACGAAACCGACTTTCTCACCAGGTCGCGCGCACCCAGGTCCCCAACGAACGCAATGAAATCGCCGCGGTCCGGGTAGAAAAAGCCGAGCGGCGCGGGGTAGTGCTGGCTGCCCGGCGCGTCACGGTAGTAGCCGAGCATTTCCAGAGAGAACATGGCGCGCAGGTTTTCGCCGCGCTCGCGCGAGCGCTTCGCCGAAACGAAGCTGCCCATTTCCGGGCCCATGAAGTAAGGCACTTCCTCGTTCGCAAAGGCGATGAAGCGGACTGGCAGGTTCATCGCGGCGAGCTCGATCAGCACGGCGACGGCCGAAGCGTTGTCATCGGCACCCGGCGAGCCGGGAACGGTGTCGTAATGTGCGCCGACGACGATCGAGGCTGATTTTTTAGTTTGAATGTTTCGTACTTTGCGTCCGCCGCTGTCGAAGTACTGGGATTCAGAGGCGCCGAACGCGGCCTCTATGTACTTCGCCGCGGTATCGAGATCCGAATTCCTTTCGCTCTTGGCGAGCACCGCGACATGCCGGCGCAAGCGTTCGGCGAGCTTGCGGCCCCCGTCGGAAAGCGGCGGCAGCGGCCCGGCATAAGAGCGCCCGGGCATTGCCGTCATATAGCCGACAAATCCCGTTAGAACGAGAGCAATTGCAGCTAAAAGATAGAACAGCGTGTTAATCGAGCGCGTGTTTCAGCTCGGCGATGAGGTCGTCGACGCTCTCGATGCCGACCGACAGGCGCACCAGGCCCTCGTCGATGCCGAGCTCGGCGCGCACGTCCTCGGGCAGCGAGGCGTGGGTCATGATCGCCGGGTGCTCGATCAGGCTCTCGACGCCGCCGAGGCTCTCGGCGAGAGTGAACAGTTTGCAGCGCTCGAGGAAGCGGCGCGACGTCGCGAGACCGCCTTTCAGCACAGCGGTCACCATGCCGCCGTAGCGGCCGTTCATCTGCCGTTTCGCGAGCGCGTGCTGGGGGTGGCTCTCCAAGCCGGGGTAAAAGACATTCTGTACCTTCGGGTGAGACTGGAGGAAGCGGGCCACTTCCAGGGCGTTCGCACAATGCCGTTCCATCCGCAACGCGAGCGTCTTAATACCGCGCAGGGTGAGGAAAGCATCGAACGGGCTCGGCACGCTGCCTAGTGCGTTCTGAAGAAAGCCCAGCTTTTCCTTCAAAGAGTCATCTTTCCTGATGATCGCGGCGCCACCGATCACGTCCGAGTGGCCGTTGAGGTACTTAGTGGTCGAGTGCACGACGATGTCGAAGCCGTGCTCGAGCGGCCGCTGGATGTAGGGCGAGGCGAAAGTGTTGTCGCACACGGCGAGCAGTCCGCGCTTGCGCGCGATCGCGGCCACGGCTTGCAGGTCGACGAGCTTGAGAAGGGGATTGGTCGGGCTCTCGATCCAGATCATCCGGGTGTTCGGCTTGATCGCCTTTTCCAGCTCTTCGATCCTGGACAGATCCAGGAAGCTTGCCTGCAGTCCGGCGCTGCGTTTTTTTACTTTTTCAAAAATACGGTAACTGCCGCCGTACAGATCGTGCATCGCGACGACGTGGGAGCCGGCGTCGAGCAGCTCGAGGACGGTGGCAATCGCTGCCATGCCCGAGGCGAACGCGAAGCCGGCATGGCCGCTTTCCAGCTCGGCGAGGCAAGCTTGGAGCGCGTCGCGCGTAGGGTTGCGCGTGCGCGCATAGTCGTAGCCCTTGTGGGTGCCGGGGCTCGACTGCGCGTAGGTGGAGGTGGCGTAGATCGGCGTCATCACCGCGCCGGTCTGCGGGTCGGGTTCCTGGCCGGCGTGGATCACCTTGGTCTCGAACTTCATTTCCCCGTCGCCCTCCGGCGTAGCCAGTTGAGCAGGTCGATGCGCGTGATGAGGCCGAGGAACTCGTCGCGGTCGACGACGATCGCCACCAGGCCGCGCTTGAAGATGTCCATCAGCTGCTCGATCGTCGCGTCCGGCGGCACGGTGACCAGGTGGCTTTCCATCGCCTCGGAAACCGGCCGGCGGAAATAGCCGGGATTATCGGCGACCCGCAGCAGGATGTCCTCCTCGTCGACGATGCCGACGATCTTGCCATCTTTCAGCACCGGCAGCTGCGAAACATCGTAGAGCTTCATGCGCTGGTAGGCATTGAGCACCGTCTCGTCGGCGTTCACGGTGGCCACCGCGTGCTCGCGGTGGCGGCGCGCGATGAGATCGCGCAGATCGCCGGCGCGTTCGCGCTGGATGAAGCCCTGGTCGAGCATCCAGTAATCGTTGTACACCTTGGAGAGGTACTTGTTGCCGCTGTCGCACACCAGGCTGACGACGCGCTTCGGCGCGGACTGCTCGCGGCAGTAGCGCAGCGCCGCGGCGATCAGCGTGCCCGAGGATGTACCCGCGAGGATGCCTTCTTTGCTCAATAAATTCCTGCAAACCCCAAAAGCTTCTGCGTCGGGAATGCTGTAGGCCCTTTTCACCCGCGAAAGGTCGCACACCGCGGGCAGGAAATCCTCGCCTATGCCCTCGACCAGCCAGGATCCGACGTCCTTCGAGAGCTTTCCCGTCTGCACATAGTTGGCGAGGATCGACCCCTCCGGATCGGCGAGCACGATGTCGGCCTGGGGCGCGGCGCGCTCGAAAAAACGCGAAATGCCGGTGATCGTGCCGCCCGTGCCGACGCCGCAGACCACCGCGTCGACCTGGTGCTCCATCTGCTCCCAGATCTCGGGGCCTGTGGTCTCTTCGTGCGCGCGCGGGTTGGCCGGATTAGCGAACTGGTTGATGTAGAACGCGCCCGGCGTTTCTTGCGCCAGCCGCGCCGCGACCTCCTGGTAGTACTCGGGATGACCCTTGGTGACGTCGGAGCGGGTAAGCACCACCTCGGCGCCCATCGCCTTCAGGTGAAAAATCTTTTCCTGGCTCATCTTGTCGGGCACCACGATGAGCAACCGATAGCCTTTCTGTGCGGCGACCAGCGCGAGCCCGAGACCGGTGTTGCCGGCGGTGGCTTCGACTAGCAGATCGCCCCGGCGGATACGGCGTTCGTTTTCCGCGGCTTCGATCATCGACCGCGCGATGCGGTCCTTGATCGAGCCGCCCGGGTTCTGGTTTTCCAGCTTGAGGAATAGGCGGCATGGCCCCGCATCCAGCCGCTTCACCTCGACCATCGGGGTGTTGCCGATGAGTTCCAGTATGGTAACCATTTGATTTCAAACAGTGGGACGCGTCCCACGTTTTGCACTGCACACCATGTGGTTGCAGTCCCACAGCGGCGCGCCCACCATCCTACTCAGGATGGAGCAGGTCATGGATGCCAGCGGCACGCTGCTCGGAAGCATTTCCGATTTCTGCCGGCGCACCGGCATGGCCGAATCCACCTTTGGCCGGCGCGCAGTGAACGACGGCAAATTCGTCGGGCGGCTGCGCGACGGCGCGCGTGTCACGCCCGAAACCCTGCAGCGCGTCAACCAGTTCATCGCGAAACACGGCCTTGCCGGCCCGGGCGATTCGCCCCCGGAGCTGCTGCCGCTGATCCGCGCCAGCGCAGTGCAGCCGGCAGCGGCTCCGGCCCAGGCGCGCGAGCAGGCGGCGCCGGAGAAGAACTTCCGCTTCTTCGACAACCGCCAGAAGTACTTGCTGTTCGTGAATACCTGCAGCGAGAAGGACGTGGTGGCGCGCCGCGTCGGCCTCGAGCTGGGACACATCCATCCCCGTCCGCCCGCGGTGCGGCTGTTCGACGCCGGCATGGGCGACGGCACGGTACTAGCGCGCGTGATGCGCGAGATGCACCGGCGCTTTGCCACCGTGCCCTTCTACATCGTCGGCAAGGAGATCAGCCTCGAGGACGTGCGGCTCTCGCTGCGCAAGATGGTCGACCGCTTCTACGAGCACCCGGCGACGGTGCTGGTCGTGACCAACATGTACTACACCGAGGCGCCCTGGCTCACGCCGCGCACCGTTTCGGCCGCCACCTCGATGGTGTGGCACGAGGCCGCGCTGACCGGCAGCACCTCGCATGATTTTGCCGAGCAGATCGCGCAGCTCGAGCCGTTCCTCGCCAAGAACTGGCAGGCCCGCCACAGCCCGAAGACCGGCAACCCGGTCTACGAGCACCCGGTCGCGCTGGTGGTCTACCGCGACGACTACCGTTTCCTCCTCGACGAGGTGATTCCGAAGCGCGGCGAAGGGCGCGCCGATTACGACATGGTGATCGCCTCGCAGCCCTACCGCGCGCGCGCGCCGCTCGAATTCAAGGCGCAGAAGGTGATCGCGCCGCTGGTGCGTTCGCTGGGGAAGGGCGGCCGGCTGCTCGGCATCCATTCCCACGGCCACGACCCCGGCCTGGAGATCATCCAGCGCGTCTGGCCGGGCGAGAATCCGTTCACGCAGACCCGCCACGACATCCTGCGATCGACCAAGAGCGAGCTGGGGAAGGACGCGCGGCGCTACAACTTCAACACCTATTCGGACGCGCGCTCGCAGTTCCGCTATGACATGCACACGCTGCCGAGCGAGATCTCCGACAGCATCGGCACCTCGACGCTGTTCGCGGCGTGGAACGCGGCGATCTATGTCGCGCAGATCGACGACCTGCGGCTCGGCGAGGCGCTGCGCGACACGCGCTACCTCGACGCGACGCGCGAAGTGCTGCAGAAGCACGGCAGCCTCTGGTTCCTCGACGAATCCTATGTCGTATCCCGCAAACGCGATTGACGCGTCGGCACGCGCCGGCTCGGTGGCCGAGCTGATTGCGGCGGGCTCGCTCGAGATCACGCCGCGCGAGCTGCATCGCGCCGCGGAAGTGGCTGCGCTCGTCCCCGCCGGCACCTGCGCCTACGTGCCTTCGCTGCCCGGCCTGCCCGTGTCGCGCGTCCTCGAGACGGTCGCCGCGATCCGCAACGCGGGCCTCGACCCCGTGCCGCACCTCGCTGCACGGCGCATCGCCGGGCGCGAGCAGTTGCGCGAGTTCCTGCGGCGCGCCGCGGGCGATCACGGCGTGCATCGCGTGCTCCTCGTCGGCGGCGACCAGCCGCGCGCCACCGGGCCTTACTCCGACACGCTGCAGGTCCTGGAAGAGGGCGTGCTCGCCGATAGCGGGATCCGCGAGATCGGCATCGCCGGCTATCCGGAAGGCCATCCGAGGATTGCGCCGGCAGCGCTGGAAGAAGCCTTCGAGCGCAAGCGGCGCCTTGCCGCCGAGCAGGGCCTGGGCGTTTACGTTGTCACGCAATTCTGTTTTGCGCCGGTGCGCGTCGTGGAGTACTGCGCGGCGCTCGCGCGCACCGCGCCTTCGGTGTCCATCTATGTCGGCGTCGCCGGTCCGACGGATCCGGCGGCGCTGCTGCGCTACGCGCAGCGCTGCGGCGTCAGCGCGTCGCTGCGCGCGCTGCGCAACCTCGGCACCGGCATCGCGCAGCTGGTGACGCACACCGATCCGCACGAGCAGGTCGTGGCGCTTGCGCGCTACTCGCGCAGCCGCGAGCCGAGCAACGTCATCAGCGTGCATCTCTACAGCTTCGGCGGCGCGGTGCGCACCGCGAGCTGGATGCGCGAGCTGATCGCCGGCTGAACGCCGGGCCGCCGGCCGGGTCATACCAGCATGGACAGTCTTACCGTCACCCTGAGCGAAGGCGAAGTCCTTCTCGACGGCCTGCTGAAGGGCGGCGCCGCGCTGGCTCACGACTGCGGCGGCACGCTCGCCTGCGCGACGTGCTGCGTGATTGTGCGCGAGGGGCTGCACACCCTCAGTCCGGCGAGCGAGGACGAGATCGACATGCTGGATCGCGCGTGCGTCACGGAGCCGGGCGCGCGCCTCGCGTGCCAAGCCACCGGGACCGGGGAAGTCGTCGTCGAGATCCCGTGGACCGACGCGCCTTCGCATGAAAAGGCCCTACCCATCGCAGTGACGGAGCAGGCCGCGAAATTCCTCGGGCTGCAGCTCGCGAAGCATCCCGGCGCGGCGGCGGTCCGGCTCGCGGTTGAGCCGGCCGGCTGCTCGGGCTTCCGCTACCGCGTCGACCCTGTCAACGTTGTCTGCGAAGATGACACGGTCTTCGAAAGTAGCGGCGTGCGCATCGCGGTCGATCCCGCAAGCCTACCGCGCGTCCAGGGCACGACGGTGCACCTGGTGCATGAAGGGCTTGCCCGGCGGCTGCGCTTCGACAATCCCAACGCCCGGCAGAGCTGCGGCTGCGGCGAGAGCTTCGGCACGTGACATGCTGAGTCCAGACGAAAAGCTGGACGAGGCGCTGAAGGAGACGTTTCCGGCGAGCGACGCGTTCTATGTGCCGCCGGATGACGCAGCCACGCGCAAGGCCCTCGAAGAGAAGACCGAACCCACTTAGCGCCGTACCGCGGGCGTTTCGATCGGCAGCCCGTTCGCGCGCCAAGCGAGGAACAGCTCGAGCTCCAGCATCGCCTCGGACCCGTAGGGCGGGAGCGCGGCGTGCAGGCCGAACATGCAGGCCCGGATCCGGCGCTCGAGCGAGCCCATCTTCTGCCACTCCAGGCGATACGTGGGGTAGCCGTTCGGCTGGCCCTGGCTAAGCGTCTCGGCGCCGAGGCGCTTGCCCCAGTTCTGTTCATGGCAGTGCGCGCAGGCGAGATTCATCTGGCCGCGGCGCTGGTAATACGCTTTTTTCCCAGCTTCCAGCTTGTCAGGCGGGGGATTGACCTTTAACGGCATGCCGCGCGACTCGTGAGCGATATAGGATGTGAGGGCGAGCAGCTCGTCGGACTCGTAGGCGAGCGCCGGCATTTTTTCCCTGATCTTCGTCTCGAGCGTGACGATCTTGCCCTTCTCGACGGCCGGATAGCGCGTCGCCACGCCCTTCATCGAGGCATGGCAGGAAGCACAATGCTGTGCGAAAAGCTTCGCCCCCTGGTCGACCCACAGCATGCCGGGGTTCTCGGCGTCGCTCGCCTGCAGGCGGCGGATTTCTTCGCTGGCGAATTCAAGGCCCGAGCGATTCTGCGCTTCTGCCGCACACGCAATCAGCGCTGCGAGGACAAAATATTTCTTCATGCGGAAACGACCAGATGCGCTTTGGCTGCGCCTTGCACATCGTCGTCGTCCAGCCACCAGAAATCCAGGTCGCCCGAGCGCGCCGCGCGCAGAAAAAAGCGCAGGAACGGATTGGCGGCGATGCCGGTGCTGAGCGTGGCGCGGAACACCTCGGCGCCGTTGTAGCGGCATACGAGCGAATGAATCGCGTTGCGCTGGATGCGCTCGCCTTGCGGCTCGCGGCGAAAGCCGGTTTCCATCGGGTGCTGGATCACGATGCGTACTTCGACCAGCTCGCCGCGGCGCGCTTCGCGCGGCAGGTCGATTCTCGCAAGCGCCACTCAGCCTCCGTCGGTGCAGGCGGCTTCCCGCACCTCGACATAGGCCGCGTCGGACCAGAAGGAGCCGTCGGAGAGCTCGGCGATCGCAACGACGCGCTGCGAGCCGTTCAGGCGGATGCGCGAGCCGACTTCGGCGTGCCCGCAATCCGGCCCCAGGTAGAAAACCGCCATGTCGCGCACCGGGTTCCTCTCGGCAATGAGGTGCACTGCACGGACATGGTCGGACGCCGTCATGGGACTGTCGACCTTGACGGTCATTGCGACCGAGTGGCCGTTCTCGGCGAGCGGCGCGATCTCGATGCTGACGCGGCCCGGCCGCACCGGCTTTCCCTTGGTGAAGGAGTAGACGAGGGGATCAGTGGTGCTGATATGCGGCGACACCGCGAGGGCAGTGAGCGACCCGATGAAATCCCGGCGCTTCATTTCAAAGTCAGAAGATATGCGACCGCGTCCTCGATCTCCCGCTTTGTGAGGAGCGGCTTGCCGCGGTATTGCGGCGCGACGCTGTAAAGGCCTTCGACTCGGCCATACGGCGGCATCACCGAGCCCGGATTGAAGCGCGAGACATCGATCAGCCGCCGGCGAAGCTCATCCGCGCTGAAACGGGAGCCGACGCCCGCCAGCGAAGGCCCGAGGTTGCCGGCAGGCCGGTCCGCGCCCGGAACTGCATGGCAGAGCAGGCAGTTCCCGTCGCCGCGGGAAAGAACCACTTCCTTGCCTTTCACCGGATCGCCGGCAAAAGCGAGGACCGGAAGAAGAAAAGCGATGCCTAAAGCTCGCGTCATCCTCTCCCTACGAAAGGCATTTTGGTGGCCATGATGGTCATGAACTGCACGTTGGCGTCGAGCGGCAGATTGGCCATATAAAGCACCGCGCTGCCGACGTGGGCCACGTTCATGCGCGGCTCGACCATCGTCGTGCCGTTCGCCTGCGGCACGCCCTTGGTCATGCGCTCGGTCATCTCGGTGGCGGCGTTGCCGATGTCGATCTGCCCGCAGGCGATGTCGTCCTTGCGCCCGTCGAGCGAGATGCACTTGGTGAGCCCGGTGACCGCGTGCTTGGTCGCCGTGTAGGGCACCGAGTAGGGCCGCGGCGCGTGCGCCGAAATCGAGCCGTTGTTGATGATGCGCCCGCCGCGCGGCTCCTGCGCCTTCATGATGCGGATCGCCTCCTGGCAGCAGAAGAACATGGCGTTCAGGTTGATGTCGACGACCGCCTTCCACTGCTCGACGGTCAGGTCCTCCATCGGGATCGCGGGCGCGCCCATGCCGGCGTTGTTGAACAGCACGTCGAGCCGCCCCCACCTGTCTTTGACTTTGGCGAAAACTGTCTTCACGTTTTCCGGTTTTGTAAGATCTGCAGGCAGCGGCATCACCCGGTCGCCGGCTCCCGAGTCGGCGGCCGTCTTGTCGAGCAGCTCCTTGCGCCGGCCGACGAGCGCGACGCGATAGCCGTCCTTCAGCATCGCCAGCGCTGCGGCTTTGCCGATCCCTGTACCTGCGCCGGTGACCAGCGCGACCTTGTTCGTCATGGTTAGCCTTCCTTGTGATGGCGCAGCAAAAATGGCAGCACGGCCGCGTTGAAGCGCTCGGGCTGCTCCAGATTAACCAGGTGGCCGCCGCCCTCCATCATAACCAGCTCGGCGCCGGGGATGCGGCGCGCCATATCGCGCGCCAGATCCGGCGGATAGACGGTGTCCTCGTCGCCGCCGACGATGAGCGTCGGCACCCGGATCTTCTCGATCGGAGCGGCGCGATCCTGCGCCACCGAGGCTTCGACGGTCTTCAGGTAGGACTTTTCATGCAGGAGCGAGATGCTCTCGGTGAGTTCCTCGAAGGCGCCGGGCCGTGCGCGGCTGCCGAGCAGCTGCCTCACGCTGTCAGCGCTACGCGTTTTGCGCTCGACCACGAACCTGCGCACCTGGTCCGTTGAAAGGGAATCAAAGCCCGGCGTGGAGTTGATGAGCGTCACCGAGTGGAGCCGCTCCGGATAGTGCAGTGCGACGTTGCGCGCGATGCGCCCGCCCATCGATATCCCGACCAGGTGCAGCTTGTTCGCCTTCAAGTGCTCTCCCACGCGCAGCACATCGCCGGTGAAATGTTCGAAATGCAGCGGGCCCTCATAGTCGTCGGAATCGCCGTAGCCGCGCGCGTCCCAGGCGGCGGCCGTGAAATGCTGGGCGAAGACCGGCAGCTGCAGATTCCAGTTGCGGCGATTGCCGCGTATTCCATGCAGGAACAACACCAGCGGACCCGATCCCTCGACCGAAACCGCGATACGCGGTGCCGGTTCGACGAAGATGGTTTCCACGCCTACTCCGCCTTTGCGCCTGAAATCTTCACGGCGATGCCGCGCGCCTGCAGATCTTTTTTCAGGTAATTGGAAAATTCCGCGGGCGAGCTGCCGACCACCTCGTAACCCTTATCGATCAGCTGCTTCTGCCGGAACACCGGCTCATCGAGGATGTTCTTCGTGTCCTGGTAGATGCGCAGCGCAGCCTCCTTCGGCGATCCGGCGGGCAGGAACAGCCCGAACCAGGCGTGCGTTTCGACCTCGGGGTAGCCGAGCTCGGTAAACGTCGGCACCTCGGGAAGCAGCGGCGAGCGCGTGGCACCGCCGATGGCGATCGGCTTGAGCCGTCCCGATTTCAGGTGCGCGATCGACGATGCGATGCCGGAAAACGTCAGCTGGACTTCACCCGCCATGACCGCCGGCACGGCGAGGGAGATGCCCTTGTACGGCACGTGCACGAGGTCTATGCCGGCCTTGTACTTGAGCATCTCGCCCGACAGATGCGGCTGGCTGCCGCTGCCATAGGACGCGTAATTGATGCTGCCGGGCTTCGCTTTCGCCATCTTTACCAATTCGTCCAGCGTATTTGCCTGCAATGCCGGATGCGCAACGTGCAGCTGCTGCAGCAGCACCAGCAAGCTCACCGGAGCGAAGTCGCGCTGCGCGTCGTAAGGCAGCCTCGCGTAGAGATGCGGATTGATGGAAAAGGTCGCATCGGTGGTCATCAGGAGGGTATGCGCATCGGCTGGCGCCTTCGCCACCGCGTCCGCCGCCACGATGGTGTTGGCTCCGGGCTTGTTTTCGACCACTACCGCGTGGCCCCACGGCGCGCTCAGCCTGTCCGCGAGCTGGCGGGCGAGGATGTCGATGCCGCCGCCGGGCGGATAGGCGACGACGATGCGCACGGGTTTGGCCGGCCAGGGTTGGGCATCTGCAGCGAAACAACACAGCGAAAGCAAAATGCCGAGAATCAGTTTCATGGCGGCCAGATGATATCTTAGGCCCATGTTCCTCAACATGAAGCTGCTGGCCCAGCACAGCCTCAACGGGTTCGGCGGAATGGGCGAGGGCATGGCGCTGCAGCAGGCGCGCGACGGCCGGCGGGTGCTGTGGCTGGCGCACGAAAGCGCGCCGAAGAATTTCACCGCCGTGGATGTCACCGACCCGCGCGCGCCCAAGGTCATCGTGCAGACCGATCTGCCGCATGCCCAGATGCGGTCCAATTCGCTCGAGGTGTCGGGCGATCTGATGGCGGTCGCCTACCAGGTGACGCGCTTCGGCCTCAAGCCGGCCGGCTTCGAGCTGTTCGACATCAGCGTGCCTGAGCGGCCGCGCTCGGTCGCCCATTTCGATGCCTCGGGCCCGCATTCGCGCGGCTGTCACGCGCTGTGGTTCGTCGATGGCAAGACGGTGCACATGGCCTGCGCCGACCCGGAGCTGAAGCCTCTCAATGCGAAGGACGACCAGGTCTACCGCATCATCGACGTCAGCAGCCCGGCCAAACCCGTTGCCGTCGGGCGCTGGCACCTTCCCGGCACCATGGAAGGCGATCGAGAGCTGCCGCCCGAGCGGCTGGCGCCCAAATACGACGCCGGTTTCCGCGCGCACAACACCAATGTCTATCCTGAGCGCCCCGAGCGCTGCTACCTCGGCTACCTCGATGGCGGCATGATGGTGCTCGACATCGCCGACCGCAGCCGTCCCAGGATGGTCTCGCGCTGGACCAACTCGCCGCCCTATAACGGCTTTACGCACACCGTGCTGCCGCTGTTCGGCCGCGGTCTGCTGGTGGTCAGCGACGAATCGGTGCAGGACCACGCCGAGGATTGGCCGAAGCTGGTGTGGCTGCTCGACGCGCGCGACGAGCGTCATCTCGTCAGCATCGCTACGCTGCCCGCGCCGCCGGTCGATGTCTTCAAGCGCAAGGGCGGGCGCTTTGGCGCGCACAACCTCCACGAAAATCCGCCCGTGCCGGGCGCCTGGCGCTCGGAGAACGTCGTGCTCGGCACCTTCTTCAACGCCGGCGTGCGCGCCTACGACGTGAGCGACCCTTATGCGCCGCGGGAGATTGCGTACTTCATTCCACCGACGCCCGCCGGCTCGCCGGTCGGCGCAGTACAGTTGAACGATGTGTTCGTCGACGACCGCGGCATTGTCTTCACCGTCGACCGACATGCCGGCGGCCTCTACGCGCTGGAGATGAACCTATGATCAAAACGCTGCTCCTCGTGGCATGCGCCGCGGCGTGCGGATCGGTGTCCGCGCAATCCGACTACCCTAACAAGCCGGTACGCATGGTGGTCGGCTTCGCCGCCGGCGGCATTTCGGACGTGTTGGGGCGCGCCGTGGCGATCACGCTCTCCAAGCAGCTCGGCCAGCAAGTGATCGTCGAGAACAAGCCCGGCGCCGGCACCACCATCGCCGGCGACTTCATCGTCAGGTCGCCGCCCGACGGCTACAACATCTGGCTGCAGGACATCACCACGCACGCGATCAACACCGCGCTCTACTCCAAGCTGCCGTACGACTCGATTCGGGACTTCACCTACATCGCGATGATCGCCTCCACGCCGCTGATGCTGGTAGTGCATCCGACGACGCCGGCGCACAACGTGCGCGAGCTGATCGAGCTGCTCAAGTCGAATCCCGGCAAGTATTCGTATGGCTCCTCGGGCAACGGCACCATCGTCCACCTGTCGGCGGAGATGCTGAAGCACGCTGCGGGCGTCGATGTGCTCCATGTGCCTTACAAGGGCAGCAACCCTGCGACGCAGGCGATCCTCGGCGGCGAAGTGACCTTCGTGTTCTCCACCATGCCGCCGGCGGTGTCGAACGCCAGGGCCGGCAAGCTGCGCGCGCTCGCCGTGACGACGTCCAAGCGGGTTCCCGCCGCGCCCGAGGTGCCGACGATGATCGAGGCCGGGCTGAAGGACTTCGACATCGTGCTCTACTCCGGCATCCTGGGGCCCAAGGGAATGGACCGGGCGGTCGTGCGGCGGCTGAATGCGGCCTTCGCGGTGAGCGTGCGCTCGCCCGAGATGCAGAAGGTCTATGAGCAGCTCGGCGCCGATGCAATCGTCATGACGCCTGAGGAATTCGAGGCGGCGACCGCGCGCGAAATCGCGAAGCTGGCCCCCATCGTCAAGGCCTCCGGAGCGAAGCTCGATTGAAGCCGCTGCTGCCGCAGCACAGCCGCTATGACTTCGTTCCGCTGCCGGAACGCAAGGACTACAGCTGGCCCGGCGGCAAGCGGCTCGCGTTTTTGCTCACCACCAATGTCGAGTGGTTCGCCTACGGCGCCGGTCTCGGGCACGACCCGGCCAAGACCGGCGAGCCGCAGACTCACCGCAATTACTCCTGGCGCGACTACGGCAATCGCATCGGCGTATGGCGCCTGCTCGACTTGTTCGATGAGCTGAAGCTGCCCGCCGCGCACAATACCAACAGCCTGCTTTACGACTACGCGCCGCAGATCATGGCGGCGATCCGCAAGCGCGGCGACGAGGTGGTCGCGCACGGCCGTACCAACGCCGAGAACCTGCGCGGCCTGTGGCAGCCCGACGAGGAGCGCATCCTGCGCGAGGTCACCGAGACGATCGCGCGGCACGAGGGCAGGGCGCCCGAGGGGTGGATGGGCTCGGGCGCCTACGAAACCGCGCACACGCCCGATCTCCTGAAGGAGCTCGGCTACAAATACCTGATGGACTGGCCGATGGACGACCAGCCGGTGTGGCTGCGCACGCGCTCAGGCCCGCTGCTCTCGGTGCCGTATCCGATCGAGCTCAACGACTCCCAGGTCATCGTGCACCGCAAGCAGGACGCCGCCGACTTCTGCGACATGCTGGTCGACCAGTTCGACGAGATGATCGAGCAGTGCGAGCGCCATCCGCTGGTGATGAACGTCTCGGTGCACACCTATGTCTTCGGCCAGCCCTTCAGACTCAGGCGTTTGCGCGGCGCGCTGAAGCACTGCCTCCAGCACCCGAAGGCGATGAGAGCCTGGTGGACCAGGCCGCGCGATGTCGCCGCGTACTGCTATTTGCTCGACCCGGGCGTGATCCCTTAGAGGTCGGGCAGGAAGGTCTGGCGCGTGTAGAAGGGGATCGACGTCACGCTGATCAGCTGCTCGCTGCCGTCGAAGAGCTTGTCGAGCTCGGCGATCTGGTTCCTGAAGCGCAGGTTCCTGACGCGGTCGATGCCCTGGGGAACGCTTTTCACCACGTCGGTCGCCTGCTCGATGCGGTAGATGCGCCAGAGGGCCGGATCGAGCCCTGAGTGGGGCCGGGCTTCGATGGTGCTGCGTGTGGGAGTGCCGCGGTCGTAGCGGATCTGCACGAGCAGGGAGCCGCCTTTTCCGTCCTTCATTTCCCAGCGCTCGCTGGCGACGCCGGGATCCGCGCCCGCGCCGCTCGCTGCGGTCTCGTGCTCTACTGCGGCTCGCACGCCGGTCTTGTAGAAGCCTGGGGTGCCGGCCGTGGTGAAGATGCGGACCAGCACCGGCGCCGCTTCGCCGGTCTGCGGATTGCGGGCCGGAATCCCCACGACGACGTTTCGATACGTCGAGATCTCGGCGGGCTTGCCTTCAGCGTCCTGGTCGAGCACCCGTTCGAGGAACGTAAGGGTGACGTTCGCGTCTTTCGACGGCCCGCTCGCCACAGGGTTGATCACCCAGGGCGCCGGAAGCCATCGCTGCACTTCGACGGGGTTTGCTTTGAATGCAAGGACGAGACGGCTGTCCAGCGTGGACTGGACGTGCTTCTCGCTCCATGCCGGAGCGGATGCGGTGAGCGCAGCGACTAGCAGCAGGAGAGGTTTGGTCATAGGCTTTCCTTCAGAGTCTTGATTTCGTCCTGGATCGAGACCTTCTTGGGAAAGGCGCGCCCGGCTTCGCGGTACCAGTAGCGAGCATTCGAAATGTCGCCCTCCATGAGGTGAACTATGCCATGCGCCCAGCAGGCCAGTGGAGACTCTTCGTCCTTTTGCACGATCTCGTGCGCCGCCTGCCAGTCGCCGCGCTCGAGGTGAGCGAGGGCTTCGGTCAGGCGGCGGGCGTCGAGCCGCACTTCAGGCGACGACCAGGTAAATGGCGAGCGCGAGACCGAGCAGGCCGATCGCGATGCTCATGAACGTGGAGAGGTTGACCCAGTAGCCGGGAGGAATCTCGACCGGCCGCAACTGCGCGACGGAACGGTGATACTGGACCACCGACAGCGGGCAGACCAGCACGCCCACCAGGATGAACGCGAGGCCGATCCAGAACCCGAAGTCGCGCGCGGCCGCCGGGCCGTGGATCAACAGGCCGGCGCGGTCGACGAGAAACCCGAACGCCATCAGGCCGGCTGACGTGCGGCTCCACGCGAGCAGCGTCCTCTCGGCGGCGAATAGGACCCGCGGATCGTTGAGCTCGCTCATTGGCCTACTCGCGCAGCGCCCGGGCTTCCTTCGCCTTGGGCCGCTCGATGCTCGCCATCAGCCACTTCTGGAAACTCGGGTACTTCGAAAGGTCGTGCTTCATGACGCTAAAGGAGTAGCAGACGCTCGCCACCATGAAGTCGGCCATGTCCCATTTGTCGCCGCCGAAGAACTTGCTCTTCGCGAGGTGCGCGTCGAGCACCTTGAGCCTGGGCTGCAGCTTGGCGTCGGCCTCCTCGGCCAGAGCGGGGTTGCGCTTCTCGGGCGGGAACACGACCCGGTTCTGCATCACCGTGATCATATGCGGCTCGACGTCGTTGGCGATGAAGAACGCCCACTGATACATGCGTCCCTTGCCCTTGATGTCGGCCGGCCACAGCGGGCTGCGGTGCTTCTCGGCGAGGTACAGGTTGATCGCCGCCGACTCCCACATCACGAAGCCGTCGTCGTCGATCGTCGGCACGCGCGCGTTGGGGTTGATCTCGGTGTACCACGACTCCTTGCACTGCGCGCCTTCGACGTGGATC
Source organism: Burkholderiales bacterium (assembly GCA_035602335.1). GTDB lineage: Bacteria > Pseudomonadota > Gammaproteobacteria > Burkholderiales > SG8-39 > SCGC-AG-212-J23. The sequence goes on along the minus strand of DATNMK010000027.1, from coordinate 37,102 downwards.
GTGACGTTGACGTGCTCATAGGGGATGTTCGATTCCTTGCACAGCCACGCCACGCGGAACGCGCGCGAGCGATATTGGCCGTAAAGCTTCAGCATTGCTTCCTCCGAAAGCTAATTGACAAAGGTAATTGTCGAGGACGAGAATGCCCCGGTCAATGGCCAAAGCGAGAAAACGCGGCACTCCGCCGCCGACCATTTCGCGCCGGGCGCTGCTGGTGGACGGGTCCGATGGCGAGTTTCGCGGCCTGATCCACGACCTGATCGCCTACGGCCACCGGCTCGACGCCTGCCGTGACGCCTTCGCCACGATCGTCGGCATCTCGGGGGTGCAGTACGAGATCCTGATGCTCGCGAGCCGCGCCGACGGCCTGTCGATCGGCGAGGTGGCCGCGCGGCTGCACCGCTCCGGCGCGTTCATCACCATCGAGGCGAACAAGCTCGTCGAGCGCGGCATCCTGGAGAAGGCCTCGGATCCCGCGGACGGGCGCCGCGTCCTGCTGAAAAACACCTCGCGCAGCATCGAGCTGCTGAAGCGCCTGGCACCCTACCAGGTTCGCATCAACGATGTGCTGTTCGAGCGCCTCGATGCCAGGCGCTTTCGCCAACTGCGCGCGCTGGCGCGCGAGCTGGTCGGTTCGGGCGACCGCGCGGTAGCGCTGCTCGAGTTCCTGATGCACGAGGCGAAGGCGGCGTGAGCGCTTCCTATTTTGTACGCTACGACATCGTCACGCGCGACTCGAAAGCATTTCTTGAGTATTACCGCGTGAAGGCCCTTCCTGTCGAAGGCTGAACCTCAGTAGCGCACCAGCACCCGGTAGCGCAGGGTCGTGATGCCCTCGGCCGGCACCGCAACGCGCCACTCGGCGGTCCCAGCCGCGACTTTGACGTGGCGGGTCGATTCCTCGAGCATGGTCCAGTCCCCCGGCACGGGCTCGCGCACGACGACCGTCGCCGGCTCTTTCTTCGCGTTGCGCAGCACGATCTCGTAGCCGCTCTCGAAGACGTAGCTTGCCTTGTTGGTCGGCTCGCGGCGGCGGAAATCGGTCTGCTTCTTGTCTGCGGTGACGTCGAAGACGTCCCCGAGCTTGAGGCGGACCCTCTCGTTCTTGGGGGTGTGGTCTATCCGGTCCTCGCCGACGAACTGAGCATTGCCCGCGCTGTCCTTCTTGTACACGCGCACCACGCCTTTCGGCATCGGCATGCCGAGGCGCGACGACTCGCGGTTGTCGAACTGCACGAAGATTCCGACCTTCATCTTCTGCCCGATGCCGCCGACGCTGGAGCGGTAGTAATAGTCGCTGCCCTGGAGCACGAGCTCTTTGGTCACCGGCACGCCGCCCGCGCTGAGCAGCGCCACCTGCTTGGTCTGGTTATCGGCGATCGTGGTCGGGCGCTGCAGCGTGTAGAGGTGGTACTCGAAGAGCGACTCCTGCGCCATCTCGCTTGCCGGGACGTCGGCTTTCGCCATTCTTGCGGCGACCCCTGCCGCCTGCCGCAATTCGTCCCGCACGCGGTTGACGTCGCCGGCCACGAGCTGCAGCTTGGCGCTCGGGTAGGCGGTACCGCTCGTGTTGGTGAGCGTCACCCAGCCGTTGAGGTCGAGCGCGCTGTCCGCGCCATTGAGCTCGGCGACGTAATCGGCCTTCCATGACAGGCCGCCGGACAGATAGGAGAGCTCGAGCGTCTGGGCGCCGGCGCGCGCGCTCTGCAGCTCGGTCACCAGCGTCGGCCGGTCGCGCAGGTTGGCCGGGACGCCGTCGTAGACGATGCGCCCCGGCAAGCCGGTCTCGATGCGATCTCCGATCCTCAATACGACGCCGTTGCTCGCCGCAAGCACGGTTGCGGTCTCGACCGACTCGGCGCCGGTGGTGGGATGGGTCTTCACCACGCGGACCGTGCGCCCGACGTATTTTTCCAGCAGCTTGGCGGGAGTGAGCAGGTCGAAGTCGAAGTTCTGCTCGACCAGAGTGAGTGCTCCGGGATGCGACAGGCTGCGCAGCTGCGCCGTCTCGGGCCGCATGCGGCCGCTCACCTCGCGCAGCGCGAGGCGGTTCGGCCCCGGCTCCAGCGTCACGCGGCGGGTGTCCTTCACCAGCGCCAGGTTCTCGTTATAGATCGTGATGGCCACCGACTGCTGGTCCTTAAGCGTGCTGGGCAATTCCTCCAGCGCGGCATGGGCGAGCGGACACGTGGCGAGCGCCGCGGCGACCGCGGCATAGAGCTTCCTGGGCTGCATGGCGTTTCTCCTTGTTGGTGATGGGATAAATGCTTCCCACGCCTATAAACGAAGAAACCCCGCAAAAGGGTTAGGATCTGCTCGATGGCTGCTGACGACGCCGTCTTATTGGAAGGCGCCTGCACCTGTGGCGCTGTGCGCTATCGAATGACAAGCAGGCCGATGTTTGTTCACTGCTGTCATTGTCGCTGGTGTCAGCGTGAAACAGGGGCGTCGTTCGCGCTGAACGCGTTGATTGAAGCTGATCGCGTGATCTTGCTGAAAGGCACGCCGGAGGTGGTGGACACCCCCTCGAACAGCGGAAAGGGACAGAAGATCGCCCGCTGCCCGACTTGCCGTATCGCCTTGTGGAGCAATTACGGTGGCGCGGGCGATGCCGTGCGCTTTGTTCGCGTCGGGACGCTCAATGAGCCGGATCGCCTGCCGCCCGATATCCACATCTTCACCTCGTCGAAGCAACCCTGGATCGTGCTTTCGTCGAGCACACCCGCGGTTAAGGAATACTACGACCGCGCCGAGTATTGGCCGAAGGAAAGCCTGGAGCGCCGTCAAACGCTGTTGGCCAGCGTGCGCAGCCGGTAGCCGATCCTAGAGGTAGACCCGCTTCATCGCGTCGGCGGGATAGCGCGTGCCCGCCCCGGCACCGGCCGGCGCGGCGTCCGAGATCCGCTTTACGTCCTCCTTTGAAAGCTTGATGTCGAGAGCGGCGAGGTTTTCATCCACGCGCTGCTTTCGCTTGGTGCCGGGGATCGGCACGATGTCGTTGCCTTGCGCGAGCAGCCAGGCGATGACCAGCTGCGCCACCGTGCATTTCTTTTCGCGAGCAATCGATTCCAGCCGGGCAACGAGCTGCACGTTCTTGTCCAGGTTCTCGCCCTGGAAGCGCGGGTGCTGCAGGCGACGGTCGCCCTCGGGAACGTCGGCCTTGCCGTGTACCGTTCCGGTAAGCATGCTGCGCCCGAGCGGGGCGTAGGGTACGAGCGAGATGCCGAGCTCACGCGTCGCCTGCAGGGTTTCTTCACCTTCTTCTCTAAAGAGTAAGGAATATTCGTTCTGCACCGCTGCGAGGGGATGGATCCTGTGCGCGCGGCGGATGGTCTCCGGACGCGCCTCGGACAGTCCTAGCGCCCGTACCTTGCCCTGCTCGACGAGCCGCTTCATCGCGCCGATCGTTTCCTCGATGGGCACCTTGGTATCGACGCGGTGCTGGTAATACAGATCGATCATTTCGATGCCGAGGCGCTTCAGGCTCGCCTCGCAGGCGCGCATCACGTACTCCGGCCGGCCGTCGACGTCCTGCCTTCCCTCGGGAGTCTTCACCTGGCCGAACTTGGTGGCGACGATGACGCCGTCGCGCCGCCCGCGCAGCGCTCTTCCGAGCAGCTGCTCGTTGTGCCCCCAGCCGTACATGTCCGCCGAGTCGAGGAAGTTGATGCCCTTGTCGAGCGCGTAGTGGATGACGCCGATCGACTCCTCGTCATTCGCGTTGCCGTATACGCCCGACATGGACATCAGGCCGAGGCCGATGGCGGAGACCTCGATGGGGGTGCGGCCGAGCTTGCGCTTTTCCATGGCGTTTATCATTTCGTGTCTTCGCGGTACAGCCCCAGCGCTTTCATCGCCGGGAAGTCGTTGAACGAAAAAAGCACAGCCTCTTCGCTGGCGCCATGCGAGTGGAACGACCAGGACGGCAGGCAGAAGATGTCCTTCTCCTCCCACTCGAAGCGCTGGCCATCGATCAGCGACCAGCCGCGGCCCTTTGCGACCTGGTAGATGACGCTGCCGGTGTGCCGGCGAGCTTGGGTTCTTTCATTCGGTTTCAACAATTCCAATTGGGCGCCGAGGGTGGGCATGATCGGTCCGCCGGTCAGCGGGTTGGTGTACTCCATCACAGGAGATTCCTGGCTTTTCAATGCTTCATAGGCTACTTCCCAGGAGTATTTCATTTGAGGCGAATAAGGTTTGCTCCAGCCTTCGCGCGGCAGAGGATTGGCCGGCTTCTGCACCGTGTCCGGATGAACCTCGTAGAAGTTGGCGTCGAGCGCGTTCATCAGGGGAATGTCGAGGCCGTCCTGCCAGACGCATTGCGAGCCGTCGGCTTCCACGCCATGGTCGTGCCAGGTGCCGTTCGGCGTGAGCACCAGGTCGCGCGCGCCGAGCGTCATCTTCTCGCCGTCGACCACGGTGTAGGCGCCGCAGCCTTCCATGATGAAGCGCAGCGCGGAAGCCTGGTGGCGATGTGCCGAGGTGAACTCGCCCGGGTTCATGACCTGCACACCGGTGTAGAGCAGACCGACCGCGGCGCTCCATTCCTTGCGGCCCGGATTGACCAGCATCACGACGCGCCGCGCCGCCTTTTCGGCGGAAACCAGCTGCGGCGCGCGCCGAACGAAGGGCTCGATGCGCTTCCACTTCCACAGCGTCGGCACGGATTTCGGCTGCGGATGCCAGGGCTCGATCTCGTTCGCCACCGTCCACAGGGCGCCGAGTGACTCGCGGTCGAGATCGCGATAGTACTTTTCGAGCTCGGGCGTGTCCTCGACATTCGCGCGCCCGATGACGTTCTCGCGCTTCATGGCCTATACCCCGAGATAGCGTTGTTGGACATCGTGGCTTGCCGCGAGGCCGGCCGAGCTGCCGCTCCAGACCACCCGGCCTTTCTCCAGCACATAGTGTACTTCCGCGACGCGCGTCAGTGCCCTCACGTCCTTGTCGATGACGAGAAGCACGCGCGTTTCGCCGCACAGGCCGTGCTGCTCTATGAACATAGTACGATTCTAAGGTGCTGAGGCTCGTCGCAGTGACCAAGCGGTTCGGCATGCGGACGGTGCTGAACGCCGTGTCGCTCGATCTGGCCGCTGGTGAATATGTCGCCGTGATCGGCGATTCAGGCATCGGCAAATCGACCCTGCTCAACGTGATCGCGGGGCTGGAGCCAGTGGACGCGGGAGAAGTGTGGTTCCAGGAGAAGGAAGTAACCCGTTTAAGCGATGACGAGCAGACGCTCTTGCGGCGTGACAAGTTCGGCTTCGTGTTCCAGGCCTTCCACATCCTGCCGCATCTCACGGTCGAACAGAATGTGGCCTTGCCTTTGCTGCTACGAAACATGAAACAACAAGGGAGAGTGAAAAACATTATCTCTTCAGTCGGCCTCGCCGGGCGCGAGCAAAGCATGCCGCGCGAGCTCTCGGGCGGCGAGCTGCAGCGGGTGGCGATCGCGCGGGCGCTGGTGGGGGACCCGAAGCTGGTCCTCGCCGACGAGCCGACCGGCAACCTCGATCCGGACAACGCGCGCCAGGTGCTGGCGCTGCTGCGCGCGCAGGTGAAGGAGCGGGGCGCCGCCGCGATCCTGGCGACGCATTCGGAATCCTCCGCCGCCGGCTGCGACCGGCGCTACCGCCTCAGCGCCGAGGGACTTACGCTGCTCGGCTGACTAGTTGTTTAAGCGACGCGGTGCAGGAGGGGCGTGCCCGCCTCGAGGCGCTGCACGTTTTCGAGCGCAACCGCGAGACTTCGATCCAGCGTTTCCTGCGTCAGCCAGGCGACGTGCGGCGCACAAATGACGTTGGGCAGCGACAGAAGCGGATGATCCTTCGGCGGCGGCTCTGCGGCGAATACGTCGAGCCCTGCAGCGGCGAGGTGGCCGCTTTGCAACGCATCCATAAGAAACGACTCGTCAACTAAACCCCCTCGGGCAGTGTTGACAAGGATGCTGCCAGGCTTCATGCGCCGTGGATCGATGATCCTTTCCGTTTGCGGCGTGAGGGGAAGATGAAGCGAAACGATGTCGCTGTTCGCCAGGAGGTGCGGCAGATCCGTATTGCTCTTCGAGCGCGACCAGTAGAGCACCTTGGCGCCCATCGCCTCCACCATCGGCTCGAGGATCTTCGGCACGTCGCCGTAGCCGACCAGGCCGACCGTGCGTCCGCCGAGCTCGCCGAAGTGGTCCTGCAGCTCCCAGGCGTCCAGCCAGCCGTTGTTTTTCACAACCTGATGGATCTGCGTGAGACGCCGCAGGCATGCCAGCATGAGGAGCAGGGTCATCTCCGCCACGGCGCGGCTGTTGGTGCCCGGCAGGTTGCAAACCGCGATGCCGCGGCGCTTTGCGGCGGCGATGTCGATGGTGTTGACCCCGCTGCCGATCTTCTGAATGAGCTTTAGCTTGGGCGCGCGATCGATCACGTCCGCGGTCACGGGCTTCAGGACATGCCAGAGAACTTCCACGTTCGGAAGCAGCCCTGCAAAGGCAGCGTCGTCGCTCTCGGGACAGAGCTCGACGCCGAATTGCGCAACGCGCTTCGCAAGCTGCGGGGTGCCATCGAAATGAAATACGACCTTCATCTGCGGAACAGCTTCCTCGCCGGGTAGGGGAGCGCCTTTGCGCCGAGCGATTCCTCGATGCGCAGACCTTCGTTCCATTTCGCCATGCGCTCGGAGCGCGCGAAGCCGCCGACCTTGAGCTGCGGCACGCCCCAGCCGACCGCAAGGTGCACGATCGACACGTCCTCGGTCTCGCCGGAGCGCGCCGAGACGATCGCACCGTAGCCGGCTGCGCGCGCCGCGTTCCAGCATTCGAGCGTCTCGGTGAGCGTGCCGATCTGGTTGGGCTTCAGGAGGACGGCATTGCAGGCGCCATTGGCCGCCCTCACTTTTTCGGCATCCGTGACGAAGAAATCGTCGCCGACGATTTGGATCGGCGTGGCCTTCGTCAACGCCCGCATGGCGTCGGCGTCATGCTCGGCAAAGGGGTCCTCGATCGAGACGATGGGATAGCGCTCGATCCAGCGCAACAGCATCGCATGGAGCTGCTCCGCGGAGAGCGCACGGTTGTCGAGCGCGAACTGATAGCTCCCGCCGCGATAGAGCTGGGTCGCCGCGATGTCGAGCGCGATCCCAACGTCGACCCCCGGCTCGAGCCCGGCGTCGGCGATCGCGCCGACCAGCTCGGCTAGACCTTCCTCGTTCGATTTGAACGCCGGCCAATAGCCGCCCTCGTCCGCAACGCCTTGCAGAGCGCCCTTCCTTTGCAGCCGCGCCCCCGCGGCGGCATACACCTGGGCGGTCCACTCGAGTGCCTCGGCGAAGCTGCCGGCGCCGATGCACACCACCATGTAGTCCTGGACGTCCACCCGGCCGCGCGCGTGCGCGCCGCCGCCGTAGATCTGGATCTGCGGCACCGGCAACGCGACGCGACGCTCGCCGGCGAGATGGCGCCAGAGCGGCTTTTTCGCCGCCGCGGCCGCCGCATGCGCGCAGGCGAGCGATACCGCGACCATCGCATTGGCGCCCAGCCGGCTCTTGTCCGACGTGCCGTCGAGCTCGATCAGCCGGCGATCGACCGCGGCCTGGTCAGAAACGCTAAGCGCGCGCAGCGCATCCCGAATGCGCGTGTTGATGCTCTGGACTGCTTTCGGCACCTCGATGCTGTGCGCTTCGCCCGAGCCAGTGGACGCGCCGGCGGGCGCGATGGCGCGCCCGGAGGCAAGCGGGGTCGTGCCGCGGCCGACGATGACCTCGGCCTCCACCGTTGGGCGGCCGCGCGAGTCCCAGACCCGCCGGCCTTTCACATCGATGATTCTTGCCATGCCTTCTGGATTTCGCCCAGGGTTGCCGGGGGGTGCGCAATCATCGCCCGCGCCACTCTACGCACCAGGTCTTTGCCGTCGGCGAGATATTCGACCGGAGACTTGCCGTCTACGCGGGCGAGCAGGAGGGCAGGTAGCAAAGATGCGGTGCGCGCCTCGAGGATCCTGGGATCTTCGAACGACATGCGCTCGAGATACCCGCCCCGCAAAGCAGCAAAACAATTCAGGAATGCGCTTTTCGCCTGAGGCACCCAGACACACTTGAGAAGCAGGTGGTTGAGGCAGAAGGCGAGGTCGAACGCCGGATCGCCGTACCACGCGCACTCGGCGTCGAGGAACACCGGCCCTTGCGGCCCGACGAGAATATTTTTCGGGCTGACATCGCCGTGTACCAGGCAAAGTTTGGTAATCGCAGTACGCGCCAGCAATCCAAGAAGATTCGCCTCCAGGTCCGGATGCGCGCTTGCGGTGGCCACCAGGTAGGGCTCGAGCCGGATGGCGTAAAAGATGTCGTCGGTCGGGAAGCGCCGGGCTACCTCCTCCTGGTTGGCGGTCGCGCTGTGGATCGCCGCCAGCGTTTTTCCGACCTTTGACGCGAAGTCCGCATCGGCGTGGCCCTGGCGCAGAAGTTCTTTCCATACCGGGTGGCGAACAGGGTCGAGGTACTCCATGGCGAGCACGCCGTCTTCCTGGGCGAGCACCTGCGGCACGGCGCCGGGTGCGGCGGCTGCGGCGATGCGCAGCCATTCGTATTCATAGTGATTGCGCTCGACCGGCGCGTCCCAGACCTGCGCCACGCGCAGGCGCGGCAGCGCGCGCTTCACGCACACCGGTCCGCTCGCCAGGTCGACGCGCCAGATGTCGGAGGATACGCCACCCCCGAGCGGTTCCGCGTGCGGCACTTCGGCCTGTCCCGCGAGGCCGGCGCGGCGCAACAGCCGCAGGACGGATTCGTTCAAGGCCTGAAGCGCTGCAGATTCGAGCGCAGCCACAGGCCGAGCAGGCCGAAGCCGAGACCGGACGCCGCGATCATCGGCGCATAGTCGAAGAGCGCGACAGCCAGGCCCATTGCCGCAACCCCGGTCGCCTGGCCAGTCGCCCATGCGGAGGCGTAGAGTGCCACCGCCGAGCCGCGCGCGTCGGGCGCCACTTCCGTCGCCTTGAGCTGCACCGTGTTGTGGATCATGTAGAAGGCGAGGCCCAGCCCGATGGTGCAGGGAACGGTATACGCCCAATGCGGCGCGACAGCGACGGCGAGGAAGAACAGGAAGCCAAGCAAGCCCCCCACGAGCACCAGGCCGCGCTCGCCAAGAACGCGGATCAGCCAGTTGACCATCGCCGTATAGAGGAGGCCACCCACGCCGAAGCCGGCGAGCGTCAGCCCGATCACGGTGAACGAAAGCTCGAAGCGCAACTTGAAAAAAGCGCCGAGGAAGGCATAGGCGCCGAAGAAGAAGAAGGTTTCGGCCACGCCGATACCGACCAGCCAGCGCACCGCCGGGCGCGACAGCAGCTCCTTGTGGATGGCGAGCGGCGCGAACCTTCCGGACGCCGGAGCAGGCCAGCTTGCTGCGGTGCGCACGAACAGGATCAGGGAGACAAAGAGGAAAACCGCGCCGAGGACCACGAAGGAGGCGCGCCAGCCGGCCCAGTCGGTAAAGATTCCGCCGAAAAGGGGGCCCAGGGTTTGTCCGAGGAGAGAGCCGGCGATGAAGTGCGCGATGGTCGACTGGCGTTCCTCCAGCGGGACGACGTCGCCGATGTAGGCCATGCCGAGCGCTACCGAGGCCGAGGCGAAGATGGCGGTGACGAAGCGCAGCGCGGCGAGCGAGCCGATGCTCCAGGCGAACGCGCAGCCGATGCACGCGGCGCCGGAGAGCGCCATGGCGATGGTGACGACGCGCAGCTTGCCGAAGCGGTCCCCCAGAGGGCCTTGCACCAGTACAGCTCCCGCATAAGCCAGGGCGAAGAAAGTGATAATCGACGCTGCGGCGGATACGCTGGTGCCGAATTCGCTCGCCAGCTTGGGCAGCATCGGCTCGACGCAGCGCAAGGAAATCCCCGCGTTGAACCCGGCCAGCGCAAGAAGGAAGATCGCCTCGCGGCGCCGCGAAGCGTCGCTAGGGCGCAAGCCGCTCGATTCTCCAGCCGCCGTCGCCTCGCTTATAGACGAGGCGGTCGTGCAGCCGGTCGGCGCGGCCCTGCCAGAACTCGATGCAGCGAGGAATGACGCGATAGCCCCCCCAATGCGGCGGCCGGGGCGGGCGCTCGGCGTGGCGCCGGCGGGCCTCTTCCATGGCGGCCTCCAGCGCGGCACGGTCCGGCACGCGCTCGCTCTGCGCCGAGGCCCACGCCGAGAGCCGGGCGCCGAGCGGCCGGGTGGCGTAGTACTCGTCGGACTCCTCGGCGCTCACCTTTTCGACGCTGCCCTCGATGCGCACCTGCCGCTCCAGATCCGACCACAGGAACACGAGGCATGCGTCGCCGCGCGCGTCCAGCTCGCGGCCTTTACGGCTGCGGTAGTTCGTGTAAAAGACGAAGCCGCCGCGATCGATGCCTTTCAGGAGCACCACCCGAGCAGCGGGCGCACCCGACTCTGACACCGTAGCAAGCGTCGCCGCGTTGGGCAGAGGCAGGCGCGCGCGCAGGGCATCCTCGAACCAATGTTCGAACTGGCGGATCGGATCGCGGTCGGCGTGCGCCTCGGAGAGGCCCATCCGCATGTACTCCTGTCGCAGGTCGGCGACGTTCATCGTGTCATTTTACCTAGGCGATTGGCACATTTAGGTGATTCGCTGCGGTCTCCATTCACGCCCCATAGGGATGCGCCGACACATGACCCACCGTGGCTGAATACACACTGCCGAGGGAAACGCCGCGTTCCTCCAATGAAAATCGTTGACATGCATCGCGGGATTCGGCATCGTGTCGCCACCGCTGCCCTTCAGCGGGAGAAAACCGGGATCGAATAAACGAACCGTATCGTTCAGAGGAGAATCGAGATGGCGAAGAAGAAGGCGAAGAAGAGCAGCGGCAAGAAACGCAAGCCAAATGCGGCGTTCATGAAGCCTATGACGCCGAGCGGAGTGCTCGCTGCGGTAGTTGGCTCTGGCGCGATGCCGCGCACCGAAGTGACCAAGAAGATCTGGGGCTATATCAAGCGCAATAGCCTGCAGGACAAGAAAAACCGCCGCATGATCAACGCCGACGACAAGCTCAAGTCGGTGTTCGGCGGCAAGGGCCAGGTGTCGATGTTCGAAATGACCAAGCTGGTCAGCCGGCACCTCAAGTAACCAATTCTCGGGGGACAAAAGGGCCGCAGGCTCATGCCGGCGGCCCTTTCGTTTGTGCCCCTTCCTATTTGTGGTACGAGGTCACCCGGTCCACTTCGTTCTTGGATCCGAGGATTACGGCGACCCGTTGATGTAGTCCCTTGGGTTTGATATCCAGGATAGGCGTGCGCCCATCCGTGGCCGCGCCGCCCGCCTGTTCCACGATCAGCGCCATGGGGTTCGCCTCGTACATCAGGCGCAGCCGGCCGTCCTTGTTCTTCGAATCGCGCGGGTACATGAAGATGCCGCCGCGCGAGAGCACGCGGAACACGTCCGCTACCATCGAGGCGACCCAGCGCATGTTGAAGTCCTTGCCGCGCGGCCCGTCGCTTCCGGCGAGGCATTCGTCGATGTAGCGCTTCACCGGCGGCTCCCAGCGGCGCATGTTCGAGGTGTTGATGGCGAACTCCTCGGTGTCCTCGGGAATGCGGATGTCGTGGTGGGTCAGGACGAAGGTAAAGGACTCGCGGTCGAGCGTGAAGGCATGCGCGCCGTCCCCGACGGTAAGCACCAGCACGGTGGTCGGCCCGTAGACCGCGAATCCGGCCGCCACCTGCGAGCGTCCGGACTGCAGGAAGGCCTTCTCGTTCGGGTCGCAATACTTGCCGTCGTCCAGCTTCGGGCAGCGCAGCACCGAGAAGATGGTGCCGACCGAGATGTTGACGTCGATGTTCGAGGAACCATCGAGTGGATCGAACAGCAGCAGGTACTCGCCGCGCGGATAGTGGGTCGGAGTCGGCCGCGGGTCCACCATCTCCTCGGAGGCGAGGGCGGCCAGGTTGCCGCCCCATTCGTTGGCCTCCAGCAGGATCTCGTTCGACAGCACGTCGAGCTTCTTCTGTACCTCGCCGTGCACGTTGCGGGTCGCCGCGCCGCCCAGGCCGTCGTCGGCGAGCGCGCCCTTGTTGACGCGCGTGCTGATCGCCTTGCAGGCGCGGGCGATAGTCTCGATCAGCAGGCGCAGGTCGGCGTTGATCAGCTTCTTGTCGCGCTGTCGCTCGATCAGGAACTGGGTCAGGTGGACGCGTCGCATGGGGCGGCATTTTACGCGAGCCGGTTCGGGCGTATGATCAAAACGCTTTCAGGGAGCAAACAGCCGCAGTCCTCAATCACCCGTAGGAACAAGGAGGGGAGTCATGCGTTTCGTCACCATTGCGAGCGCCGCGGTCCTGGCGCTCGCCCCGTTCGCTTCAGCCTTTGCCGACAATTCTGACGCCGACGATCTTCTGAAGGCGGTCAAGAAAGCGCGCCTCATCGACCTATCTCATACCTGGGACAAGAATTCGCCCATCGCTTCGGTCAACCCGACTTATTCGTTCGCGCTCGCGGCGACGCACGCCAACACCCTGGGCACCTTCGGGGATGCGACTCCCAAGCATCCCGACGGCCAACTGTCCTTTACTTCCGAGGTCATGCATTTCAGCAACCAGCACGGCGCGCCCAGCATCGATGCGATTGGACACATCGGCCGTAACGGCAAGCTGTTCGGCGGTGTGGACGCGAAAGCCTCGACTAGCGATCCGGACGGCATCGGCGCTAGCGGCGTAGGCGCAAACCTGTCGATCGATCATTTTCCGACGGACCTCCTGGTAAACCGCGGCGTCCTGCTCGACGTGGCCCGGATGGTGAATGGAGACTTGAGCCCGCTTCCGCCCACGTTCGAGATCACCGCCAAGCATCTGGAACAGACCGCCAGAATGCAAGGCGTGCGGTTGAAGAAAGGGGACACGGTTTTCATCCGCACCGGCTGGGGACAGCACTTCAAGGGCGATGCCAAGACCTATGCCGGGGCTGCCTCCCCTGGACCGGGCCTTGACGGTGCGGGGTACCTGATCAAGCAAGGTGCGCGCGTCGTGGGTGACGACACCTTGACCTTCGAGCAGCGCCCTCCGTTGGCCTTCCTAAAGGAAGACGGCAAAGACATCGTTCAAGTCTTCCCGGTGCATATGCGGTTGATTGCCGATTCGGGCATTTACATCATCGAGAACCTGAACCTGGAAGAGCTGGCGAAGGCGAAAGCCTATGAGTTCGCCGTGGTCGTGCCACCCCTCAGGATTTTTGGGGGCACCGGTTCGGCGGTTCGCATCTTCGCGCTGGTGCCGCGCGACGACGACTGACAGACCGCTATTGCCTGACCCGGCGGCGCGCGAACCACGCGCCGCCGAGGAGGCAGGCAGCGAGAAGCCAGAACGCGGGGGTCATGCCCGCGACGGCGGACAGCGCGCCGGAGGCGAGCGGGATGAACGTCGAGCTCGCGTTGATCATGGTGGTGCGCACGCCGACCGCCTCCCCCTGGCGGCCGGGCGGGGAGGTTTCATACAGCAGCGACATGATGACCGGCTGCGCGCAACCGAGTCCGAGGCCCAGCACGAAGGAGTTCGCCATCAGCAGCGGAGCGCTGCTTACCAAGGGAAACATGAGGTAGCTCGCGCCCGCGATTCCCATCGAAGCGGCGAGCACCCGCCACTGCCGCACGCGCCGGATCAGCACCGGCATCGCCAGCCGCACCACGAAGGTCGCCAGCGCGAACGTGGCCATGATCATGCCGATGGTTGCGGGCGCGAGGCCGAGGCGCGCGCCGTAGAGCGGCATCAGGAACGAGTACAGGTCCCAGCCCATCGCCAGCATGCCGCTGACGACGAAGGTGCGGCGCAGCCCGGGCACGCGGAACAGGTCGAAGACGTGGCGGTTTTCCGGCAAGGTCACCGAGCGGTCAGGCCGCGGCAGCGGCCGCTTGCGCGGCAGCAGCAGACCCAGCGCGAGCACCGGAAAGAAAGCCAGCACCAGGAAGGCGTCCGCATGGCCGAAGCCTTCGATCGCGTACCCTGCGACCAGCGGCCCGAGCGAGCCGGAAAGCGAGAAGCCAAGGGCGAGCCAGGAAAAATTGAGCGCGCGCTGCTCAGGCGCGCCGTGTGCGCCGATGACGCTGTTCATGCCGATGTGCACACACATGAAACCGAGGCCGAGGAGCGTGCTGGAAAGAAAAAGAATTTGCAGATAAGGAAACAAGAACGGCAGCGCGGCGCCGCAGGCGAGGGCGGCGAAGGCGGCGAGCAGGGGCTGACGGGGGCCGATGCGGTCGATGAGCCGCCCGCTCGCGACCGACAGCAGCATCGGCAGCAGCGCGAACAGCGACATCAGCGCGCCGACCGTAAGCGGCGAGGCACCCAGGTGCAGCGCGAACAGCGCCGTGGTCATGCGGCTGCCCACGAACGCCAGGTGGCCGAGGGCGTTGAGCGCTACGAAGTAGACGATGGCCAACGGCGCGTCCAGACAGTCATCGCTACGCCGGTGCAGGCGAGCGCCATGCCGGCCACCATCACGGAGCTGGGCAGCACGCCGAACATCGCCAGCTCGAGCGTCACAGCGAACACCGGGGGAAGGTACATCATGCTCGTGACGCGGGCCGCCTCGCCGTGGCGCATCAGCCAGTGCAGCACGTTCACTGCCGCGATGGAGGCGAAGATGACCAGGAAGGCAATCGCCGCGGCCATCTCCCAGGCCCACGCGACCCGGAAGCCCTCTACCGCGAGCGCGAGCGGCACGAGAACCGCGAGCGAGGCTGCGAACTGCACCACCGCGGCGGCTTTCAGATCCGATTTTGGACAAAACACCCTTTGATAAAGCGTAGCGGAGGTGACTGCGCCCAGAGCGATCAGGGTACCGAGCAGGCTGCCGAGCGTGACTTCACGGATGTCAACCTTGTGCCAGACCACCAGCGCGACGCCGGCGAGGCCGATGAACACGCCCGCCCATTGGCCTGGCGCAAGCCTTTCATTCAGGAATCTGGATGCAACAAGGGCGGTGAGCAGCGGTTGGCAGGAGATGATCAGCGCGGCGACTCCCGCCGACATGCCGAGGTATTGCGCGTAGTGGCTGCCGCCGAGCTGGACTGCGTGCATCAGCAGCCCGGCGACCACGAGATGTCCGAGCTCCTTGCCGCTACGCGGCCATTGCGGACGCCAGAGCAGTACCACGGGCGCGAGGCAGAGCAGCCCGAAGGCGAAGCGCAGGCTCAGAAAAGTGAAAGGCGGGGCATACTGCAGCCCCACCTTCGTCGCGACGTAGCCGGCGCCCCAGACGGCTACGAAATACCAGGCGAGTAGAACCTTCAGCTGCTGCGCGCCTGCAGCGCGGCGATGCGCACCTCGATCGGAGGATGGGTCGCGAACAGATGGAACAGGCCCGAGCGGCTGTTGATGCCGAGCGTCTTCACCGATTCGGGCAGGCCGCCGGTCTCAATTGCGCCGAGCCGCGACAGAGCCGCGATCATCGGCTGGGGCGAGCCGAGCAGGCGCGCCGAGCCCGCGTCGGCGCGGAACTCGCGCCAGCGCGAGAACCAGGCGACGATCAGCGAGGCAAGGATGCCGAACAGGATCTGGCACACGATCACCGTGACGTAGAATCCCGGGCCGATACCGCGCTCGGTGCGAAACACCGCCTTGTCGACGATATAACCCACGATGCGGGAAAGGAACACCACGAAGGTGTTCACGACGCCCTGGATCAGCGTGAGCGTCACCATGTCGCCGTTGGCGACGTGCGACAGCTCATGCCCGAGCACGGCTTCGACCTCCTCGCGGCTCATGGACTCGAGCAGGCCGCTCGACACCGCGACGAGGGCGGAATTCTTGAATGCGCCGGTGGCAAAGGCATTCGCCGGTCCTTCATAGACCGCCACCTCCGGCATGCCGACGCCGGCCTTGTCGGCGAGCTTCTTGACCGTCTGGACGAGCCAGTATTGTGTCGTGCCCTCGGAGCCGTCGATCAGCCGGGCCCCGGTCGACCACTTCGCCATGCTCTTCGACATGAGGAGTGAAATGATCGACCCGCCGAAGCCCAGCACCATCGAGAAGAAAAGCAACGTGGTGTAGTCGATCCCCTCGGCCATCAGCCAGCGGTCGAGACCCAGCAGGTTGACGACCACGGAAAGCACCAGCAGAACCGCAATGTTGGTGGCGAGGAAAAGCACGATGCGTTTCATGAATTCATTCTCCTTGGTTCGCCGTTAGATGGGGGACTGCGCATTTGGTTTCAAGATCGCCCTGGCGCCCTTCTCGGCGATCACGTAAGTCGGCGCGTTGGTGTTTCCCGAGGTGATGCGCGGAAAGATCGAGGCGTCGATCACCCGCAGGCGCGCGATGCCGTGCACGCGCAGCTCGTCGTCTACCACCGCCATCGGATCGCTGCCCATTTTGCAGGTTCCAACCGGATGGAAGATGGTGGTGCCGAGCTCTCCCGCGGCTTTTTCCAGGTCTGCGTCCGACTCGACTCCACGCCCGGGCCGATACTCTTCAGGCAGATATTTTTCCAGCGCTTTCGCCGCCATGATGCGCCGGGTGAAGCGCATCGCGTCGACCGCCACCCTGCGATCTTCCGCCTTCTCGAGATAGTTCAGCCTGATTTCCGGGTACGCGGCCGGGTCCGCCGACTTGATGCGTACCCAGCCGCGCGAGGCCGGCCTCAGGTTGCAGACGCTCGGCGTGATCGCCGGGAACGAATGCAGCGGATCGCCGAACTTGTCGAGCGAGAGCGGCTGCACATGCCATTCGATGTTCGGCGTCGGCTGAGCCGCGTCGCTCTTCGCAAACGCGCCCGCCTGCGAGGGCGGCATGGTGAGCGGCCCGGTGCGGAACGCCAAATACTCGAGCGCCATCGCCGCCTTGCCGAAGAGGCTGTTGGCGATGCCGTTCAGGGTCTTCACGTTCCTCACCTTGTACTGCATGCGGATCTGCAGGTGGTCATGCAGGTTCTCTCCCACGCCGGGGAGATCGTGGACGACGGGGATTCGAAGCTTGCTTAACAGTTCTCCTTTTGCAATGCCGGATAACTGCAGCAGCTGCGGCGAGCCAATGGCGCCGGCGGCGAGGATCGTCTCGCGCTTCGCTTCTGCATAGAGCGGCTGTCCTTCCCGGGAAAACTCGATGCCGACGGCTTGCCGGTTCTCCATGCGCACCTTCGAAACAAGCGCCCCGGTCAGCACGCTGAGATTTTTCCGGTGCAGCACCGGGCGCAGGAAGGCGTGGCTCGCGCTCCAGCGCCGCCCGCGGCGCTGGTTCATCTGGAAATAGGCGCAGCCGAAGTTGTCGCCGCCGTTGAACATCCTCACCGGCGGGATGCCGCATTCGGCGGCCGCCTCGCGCCAGGCATCGATGATGTCCCAGCGCACGCGCGGGTCCTCGATGCGCACTTCGCCGCCCGCGCCGTAGCCTTCCTCGGTGCCGCGCTCGTAGTCCTCGAGCGACCTGAAGATCGGCAGCACCTCGTCCCAGGACCAGCCGCGGTTGCCGAGCGCCGCCCAGTGGTCCCAGTCCTCCTTCTGGCCGCGCATGTAGATCATGGCGTTGATCGAGGAGCAGCCGCCCAGCACGCGGCCGCGCGCGTAGTGGATCGAGCGGCCGGCAAGATATGCGTCGGGCTCGGTCTTGTAGCACCAGTCGGTGCGCGGGTTGGCGATGGTGTAGAGGTAGCCGACCGGGATGTCGATCCAGAACCAGTCGTCGGGCCCGCCCGCCTCGAGCAGCAGCACGCGGGTTTGGGGATTCTGCGACAGCCGGTTGGCGAGCAGGCAGCCGGCGCTTCCCGCGCCGACGATCACGTAATCGAAGCTGCCGAATTGCTGCACCTTGCATCCCCTTGAAGGTATTGTACTGACAGAGGAACACGTGACGGGCCAGGACACGCAGCTGGCGGGAGCGCTGCAGGCCGCGAAGGCAGCGCATTTCGACGCCGACGGCGCCGTGTGCGACTACGCCGCGCTGGCGGCCTCCAGGGAGCGCGGGCGCCTTGCCGCGTGCCTCGCGGACCTGGAGGCCTTCGATCCGAAAAGGGTGCGCATCCCGGCGCAAACGGCGTTCTGGGTGAACGTGTTCAACGCCGGGGTCTTGCGCGACGTGCCGGAGCTCGAGCTCGCCGACAGCGTGCGCGACGTGGAAGAGTTTTTCGAGCGGCCTCGGCTCAGGATCGGCGGCCGGCTCTACTCGCTGGACGATGTCGAGCACGGCCTGCTGCGCGGCAATTTGCCGAAATACGGCCGCTCGCGGCCGCCGATGCCGCGCGACGATCCCCGGCTCGCCTACGTGCCGATCGCGTACGACGAACGCATCCATTTCGCGATGCACTCGGCGTCGCGCTCGTCGCCGCCGCTGCGCGTGTTCGACGGCGGGCAGCTCGACACCCAGTTCGAGGAGGCCGCGACCTGGTACGTGCGCCATTCGGTGCGCATCGAAGCCGCAGGCGCCCTCGTCGTCATTCCCCGCTTGCTGCGCTGGTACGCTGCGGATTTCGGCGGCGAGCGCGGCCTGGTCGAGTTCGTGCTGACGCACATCGACGACGATGCCGCCGTCGACATGGTCGATCGCCGGCGCGGCCGGGTTAAACTGCAGTACGCCGATTTCGACTGGACTCTCAACCGCCGATAAGGAAGCGAGCCATGGCCACCACGCTCGAGCAGTTCGCACAGGAGTGCCGCGACATTCTGAAGAAGGATCCGGGACCGGCCGGGCGGCGCAGGATCTGCCACCGGGTGGAATCGCTGCTTCGCGACGAGAAGTTTCTCGCCACGCATCTCACGGACGAAACGCCCGAGCGCCGGGTGCTCTATGAAGACGCGGAGCTCGGCTTCTGCATCCTCGCGCACGCGTACCAGGGCGCGAAGGACTCACCGCCGCACGACCATGGCCCGTCGTGGGCGATCTACGGGCAGGCGAAAGGCGAAACCGAGATGACCGACTACGATCTCGTCTCGCCGGCCAGCAATGAGAAGCCCGGCAAGGCGCGCCCGGTCCGCACCTACAGGCTGACGCCGGGCATGGCCTACCTTTACAACGAAGGCGATCTGCATTCGCCGCGCCGCAGGGCTCCGACGCAGCTGATCCGCATCGAGGGCGTGAACATGGACAGGATCAAGCGGCTGCGCTTTGAAACCGACGCCGCCGACCGTTTGAAATAAAAAACCCCGCCGAAGCGGGGTCGCGCTGGCGGGACGGCCAGCAGCTAAAGCATAGGCCCGAAAGTCATGTACCAGCCGATCACGCCCAAAACGAGCATGCTGCCCACGATGCCCGCGGTCACTTTGTGACGCAGCGCCGTGCCAAGCAGGTCCTCCATGCCGGGATGGGCCGGCTCGAAAAACCGCCGATACGCGGCAGTACTGTTGCGCTGCTCGTAGCCGCGTCCCAGATCAGCTCGCATGTAGATTCTTCCGATCTTGCCCATATCCGCCTCCCGTAAAAGGCCGGTTGTGTTTGCGCTTTGAATGATGCTTGGTCTGCAACGCGATAGAGGGAACCTGAAATACTTTTACAAGCTGGCCTGCCAACTGTTGCGCAGCGGCTAATAAACGGGGGTGGGAGCTGTTAGCAACTGTCAGGATAGGCATTGACCTCGGCGGCACCAAGATCGAAGCGCTTGCGCTGGATCCGGCCGGGCACGAGGTCTTTCGGAAAAGAATTCCGACGCCGCGCGGCGACTACGACGCCACGCTCTCAGCGGTAAAGGGCCTGGTCGCAGAAATCGATTCTTTTTCGGGCGCGAAAGGCAGCGTGGGTGTCGGCATTCCGGGGGCGCTCTCACGCGTGACGGGGCTGGTGAAGAACGCCAACGCGACCTGGCTGATCGGCAAGCCGCTCAAGCAGGACCTGGAAAAAGCCGTCGGGCGCGAGGTCCGGCTGGAGAACGATGCCAACTGCTTCGCCCTTTCTGAAGCCCTCGACGGTGCCGGGCAGGGCGCGAGCGTGGTGTTCGGCGTGATCCTCGGCACGGGGGTGGGCGGCGGCATCGTCATCGATGGCCGCGTGCTCACCGGGCCGAACGCGATCGCCGGGGAATGGGGGCACAACCCGTTACCGCTGCCCACCGCCGCGGATCTGCCGCTGCCGCAGTGCTACTGCGGCCGCTCCGGCTGCATCGAGACTTACCTCTCAGGTCCCGGCCTTGCCCGCGATCACGCGCAGCTCACCGGGAAGCGTCTGACGCCCGAAGAGATTGTTTCTTCTCACCCGGAATCCCTTCAAAAGTATGAGGAAAGGCTTGCCAGGGCGCTCGCCACGGTGATCAACCTGCTCGACCCCGACGTCATCGTGCTCGGCGGCGGAATGTCCAACGTGGCGCGCCTTTACACTGAAGTGCCGCGGCTCTGGGAACGGTATGTGTTCTCGGACCGAGTCGAGACCCGCCTCGCGCGCCATGCGCACGGCGATTCGAGCGGGGTACGCGGCGCCGCGTGGCTGTGGAACGAGCCAGCATCATCGAGGTGAGGCAGGCGGCTTGAAGAAGACGATGCGCGCGTAGCGCTGCGAGGTCCAGTACGCCCAGGTCAGATCGAACATCACCATGATGCGGTTGCGGAAGTTGATGAGGAAGTAGATATGCGCAAGCAGCCACACCAGCCAGGCGGGAAAGCCGGAAAGGTGCAGGCGGCCGATCATCGCCACCGCGGCATTCCTGCCGATGGTCGCGAGCTGGCCATGGTCGCGGTAACGGAAGGCTTTGGTGGGTTTTCCCTTCAGTTGATTCAAGACGTTGAGAGCGGCATGGCGGCCCATCTGCTTTGCTGCGGGCGCGATGCCGGGAACCGCGTCCACGGCGGCAAGGTCTCCCACCACGAAGATCTCGGGATGCCCGGGCACAGAGAGGTCGGGTGCCACCTGCACGCGTCCGCCGCGGTCGAGCGGCGCGCCGACCGAGCGCGCAAGCGGCGAGCTCGCTACTCCCGCCGCCCAGATCACGGTCTTCGCGTCGATGCGGTCGTTGCCCAGCGTAACGCCGCCGGCATCGACCTCGGTGACCCGCCGGCCGAGCCAGACGGTCACCCCGAGGCGCTCCAGCTGCAGCCGCGCCTTCTCCGACAAGTCCGGCGGATAGAGCGGCAGCACGCGGTCGGTGCCTTCCACCAGCACCACGCGCGCATTGCGCGGATCGAAGTGCCTGAACTCGCCGCGCAGGGTGTGCCGCGCGATCTCGGCCAGCGTGCCGGCGAGCTCGACTCCGGTGGCGCCGGCGCCGATCACCACGAAGGTGAGCCACGGCAGGCGGCGCGCCGCATCGGTTTCGCGCTCCGCCCGCTCGAACGCGAGCAGGATGCGGCTGCGGATCTCCAGGGCGTCGTCGAGGGTCTTCAGGGCGGGCGCAAACGGCGCCCATCGGTCGTTACCGAAGTAGTTGTTGATCGACCCGGTGGCGACGATCAACCGGTCATAGGGAAGCTCGCTGCCGTCCTCGAGGACGACTACACGCCGCGCCACGTCCACGGTCTGCGCTTCGCCCATCAGCACGGTGGTGTTGCGCTGCTCGGCAAGGATGTGCCGGATGGGCCCCGAGATCTCCGGCGCGGAAAGACCCGCAGTCGCGACCTGGTAGAGCAGCGGCGTGAACAGGTGATGATTGGTGCGATCGACCACCGTCAGCTCGACCGGCGCCTTGCGCAGCGCTTGGGCGGCCCACAGCCCGCCGAAACCGCAGCCCAGGATGACCACGCGTGGGGACGCCATGCGCCCTCAGCCGACGATCGCCTGGATCGCTTCGATCAGCGTGCTCGGTTGCGCCGGCTTCGTGAGGTAGCCGTCGGCGCCCAGGCCGAGGCCCTTCGCGATGTCCATGCGATCGGACAGCGAGGTCAGCATCAGGACCGGGAGGTGCTGCACGGCGGCGTGCTGGCGAATGCGGTTGAGCACGTCGAAGCCGTTCACGTCGGGCAGCAGGACGTCGAGCAGGACCAGATCCGGCATCGGTTTCGCAGCCAGCCCGGCGCCGATCTCCGCGCGGTTGCGCGCGTGGCGCGTGCGGTAGCCGAATTTCTGCAGCACTGCTTCGATCACGGTGCCGGTGGTCTGGTCATCCTCGACGATCAGGACGACGGTTTCGCCCGGCGCGCGCGCCCGGCCGCGGCGCTGCGCGGAGACCACCCGCGCATAGAAGCCGCTGGTCTTGAGGCTCGCCTCGCCGATCATGCCGAGGGCGTCGATGCGGCGCAAGGCTTCCGCGTTGTGATCCGGTTCTGGAACCCGATGCCCGGCGCTGAAGTGCTTTGTGAAGTCGAGTTCGCTCATGCCCGCTCCCCGCAGGAATGCGGATACCATTGTATGCGCAATGGAGTTGGGCGCGATCAAGCCGGGAATGACCGGTCATGCGGAGCTGCTCGTCGGCGATCAGCACACCGCGCCGCGCGTAGGCAGTGGAAAGGTACGCGTGCTCGCTACGCCCGTCATGATCAACGTGATCGAGGCGGCGGCGCTCGATGCCGTCGAGCGCCTGCTGCCCCCGGGCTACCAGAGCCTCGGCACGCTGCTCCAGGTCCGCCACATCGCCGCAACACCGGTTGGCATGCGCGTACGGGCGAGCGCTACGGTGACGAAAGTGGAAGGCCGCAGCGTTTTCTTCCGGGTGGAAGTCCATGATGAAAAGGAACTCATCGGCGACGGCACGCATGAGCGCGTGGTGGTGAACGTCGCCAAGTTCGATCAACGGGTGCAGCGCAAGCTCAGTCCGCTTTGATGCCGGCGCAGGAAGAGGAGAACAAGCAGCTTCATCGGTATTAGAGTAATGCTTCTAACCGCGAGGGAGCCAGAAATGCGCGCAGTCATCGTCGTTGCCGCCGCTTTGTCCGTCGTCAGCTGCCAGCAGATGCCCGAGGGCCGCATCATGAGCGGCGACGCCAGCGTTCCCCGGTTCAAGGTCGATCCGTACTGGCCGAAGCCCTTGCCGTCGAACTGGATCCTCGGCCAGGTGGCCGGGATCGCGGTCGACAAGGACGACCGCATCTGGATCGTGCACCGGCCCGCGACGCTCGTCGACGATGAAAAAGGCGCAATGCAGAACCCGCCGACGACGAAGTGCTGCACGCCGGCGCCGCCGGTACTGCAGTTCGACTCCGAAGGCAATTTGCTGCGCAGCTGGGGCGGAGCCGGGCAGGGCTATCAATGGCCCGAAAGCGAGCACGGCATCTACGTGCATCGCGACGGCACGGTCTGGATCGCCGGCAACGGCGCGAAGGACAACCAGATCCTGCAGTTCACGCCCGAGGGCAAATTCCTCCGCCAGTTAGGCCGCGCAGGCAGCACGGAGGGCTCGAACAGCGCCACGCAGCTCGGCCGTCCTGCGCACATGGTGGTCGACGAGGCGGCGAATGAGCTCTATGTCGCCGATGGCTACGCCAACCGGCGCATCGTCGTTTTCGATGCCGCGACGCTCGCCTACAAGCGCCATTGGGGCGCCTACGGCGACCGGCCGCACGACGAGAAGCTGCCGTCTTACGATCCGCGCGCCGCGCTGACGCGCTCGTTCGGCAACCCGGTGCACTGCGTGCGGCTCTCCAACGACGGGCTGGTGTACGTCTGCGACCGCGCCAACGACCGCATCCAGGTGTTCCAGAAGGGCGGCCGCTACGTGAACGAATTCCGCATCGAGCCCGAGACCCTGCAGAACGGCTCGGTGTGGGACCTGGTGCTGTCGGAGGACCCTGGCCAGAAGTACATCTTCATCGCCGACGGCGCGAACAACCAGATCCTGGTCATCGACCGCGCCAACGGCCAGGTGCTGTCACGCTTCAGCCGTCCCGGCCGCATGGCGGGCGAGCTGAAGTGGGTGCACAACATGGCGATCGACTCGAAAGGCAACCTCTACACCTCGGAAGTAGGCACCGGCCGGCGCGCGCAGAAATTCGCGCGGGCGAACTAATACGGCCTGGCGCCGAACAGCCAGGGGTGCAGGTGGAAGAAGGCGATGAACAGCAGCAAGCCGATCAAGGGCCGCTTCCAGCCGATCTCGCGCCAGTGGATGCGGTTGCGACCCTGCAGGACCGCGACGAAGGGGATGTTGGAGCTGACCGCGGCGAAGCGCTGAAAGTCGGGGTCGTTTCTCTTGCGCGCATCCATCAGCACCGTGCCGAGAGCGGCGAGGACGAAGAACCCGCCGAAGAAGATGAGCGATGCAAGCTCGCCGCGCGCCAGGATGTGCGCGGCTGCCCAGAGCATCACCCCCCACATGATCGGGTGCCGCGTGATGCGGATCATGCCGCGCGCGGGATCGTCGCTACGCAGCAGCTTCTCCGCCCCCACCAGGCTGGGATTGCGCCAGTAGCCGCAGGCGAGAACGATGAACGCCCACGGCATGACGTACGCAGGGAGCTGGCGCAGCCCGGTCCACAGCGGCACGCCCGGCGCGTGGACGAAGGCCCAGATCATCCAGCCGAGCGTGATGAACGCGGCCAGCGAGTAGACGCCGCGGTAAGGCCATTCGCCGAGCGCATTGAGCAGCCGCGGGCGTAGCGGGGTGCTGGCGACAAAGTGCGTTGCAAGAAACGCCGCGGTCGCAAGATAGAGATTGGTCATGAGCTCATCCGGCGAGCGCTTTGGTGACGATCTCGGCTACGTCATTCGACAGTCCATCGGTGTCGCGGATGCGCTCAAGCTCGGCCTTCGCCTTCGCCTGCCTTGCCGCGTCGAACTTCTTCCAGCGGTCGAAGCCGCGCGCCATGCGCGCCGCGACCTGCGGATTGATCGCGTTCAGCGCGATCACCTGGTCGGCGAGGAACGCATAGCCCGAGCCGTCGGCAGCGTGGAAGCGCACGTGGTTCGACACGAAGGCGCGGATCAGGGCGTACACCTTGTTCGGCACCTTGATGTCGAATGCCGGGTGCGAGAGCAGCTGCTTCACGCGCGCCAGCGTATCGGGCAGCCGGGAGGTCGACTGCACCGCGAGCCATTTGTCCACCACCAGCGGCTCGTGCTTCCACTTCTCGTGGAACGCGTCGAGCGCCGGCTGCCGCTCCGGGCAGTCGAGGTTCGCGAGGCAGGACAGCGCCGCCATGGCGTCGGTCATGTTGTCCGCGCGCTGGAACTGCTCGTAGGCGAGCGCCGACATGCCGAGCTCGCCAAGATAGCTCAGCGACAGATTGCGCAGCGCGCGCCTGCCGGTGGCAATGACATCGGGTGAGTAGGGGCCTTGCGTCTTCAGGCCCTTGTACTTTGCAAGAAATTCGTCTTTCAACGCCTCGGCAAGGGCGAGGCGCAATGCGTTCCTCGAGGCATGCAGCAAATCGGGATCGACGACTTCCATCTGCTCGGCGAGGAAGGTTTCAGGGGGCATCGTCAGCACTTCGGTGGCGAACGCCGGGTCCTTGTCCGCGAGGATGTTGCGACTCGCCTCGACGAAGGCGCGCGACAGCGCGCCCTTCCTGTCGAGGATGATCGACATGGCGAGCCGCTGCCCCGCCTCCCAGCGGTTGAAGGCGTCGTCGTCCTGCGCCATCAGCTGCACGAGCTCATCCTCGGTGTACGGATAGTTGAGGATGACCGGCGCCGAGAAGCGGCGCAGGAGCGAGGGAATCGGCTTCTCCTTCACCTTGAAAGTAAATCTCTCTTCCGGTTTCGTTATGGATAACACTCGCTCGTGCGCGCCGATTTTCACGACGAACGGGATGTGGAAGGGCGGATTCATCGACTGCTTCACCGTCAGGGTGAAGCTGCCATTCTCATAAGAACCATTGCAGTCTAGGACCGGCGTTCCGGCGACGTCATACCAGCGCTTGAACTGCGAGAGATCGATGCCAGAGGCGTCCTGCATCGCCTGCACGAAGTCGTCGCAGGTCACCGCCTGGCCGTCGTGCCGCTTGAAATACAGCCGCATCCCGGCCTGGAACTTCTCCTCGCCGAGCAGCGTGTGCTGCATGCGCACGACTTCCGCGCCTTTTTCGTACACCGTCATGGTGTAGAAGTTGCGGATCTCCATGTACGACTGCGGCCGCACCGGGTGCTTCATCGGGCCGGCGTCCTCGGGGAACTGCGCCACTCTCAGGCCGCGCACTTCCTGGATCCGCGTCACGGCGCGCGAGTAGGTGTCGGCGCCGTACTCCTGGTCGCGGAATACGGTGAGACCTTCCTTGAGCGAAAGCTGGAACCAGTCGCGGCAGGTGACGCGGTTGCCGGTCCAGTTGTGGAAGTACTCGTGCGCCACCACACGGTCGATGTTCAGGTAGTCGGTGTCGGTTGCGATGTCCGAGCGCGCGAGCACGTACTTGGTATTGAAGATGTTGAGGCCCTTGTTCTCCATCGCGCCGGAGTTGAAGTCGCCGACCGCGACGATCTTGTACTGGTCGAGATCGAGCTGCAGGCCGAAGCGCTTCTCGTCCCACTTGATGGCGCGCTTGAGGCAGTCCATCGCCCAGCCGGCCTGGTCTAACTTCCCCGGCTCGACATAGATGAACAGCTTCTTGCCCTTGTATTCGTCCTCGAGCACTTCGAGTTCGGCGGCCACCATGGCGAACAGGTACGAGGGCTTGGGGAACGGGTCCTCGAAGCGCACCCAGTGGCGTGCACCCGGCTCTTCGCCTTTGCCTGTCTCGTTCCCGTTGGAAAGAAGAACCGGATAGCGCTTCTGGTCTGCATGAATGGTGGTGGTGTAGCGCGCCATCACGTCCGGCCGGTCGATGTACCAGGTGATGCGCCGGAAGCCCTCGGCTTCGCATTGCGTGACGAAGCCGTTCTTCGTCCCGTACAGGCCTTCGAGCTGTGTGTTCTTCTGCGGCACGATGCGCGACACGGTTTCGAGCGTGAAGCTATCGGGAACTTCACGCACCGTGAGCTTCTCCGCCGTGACCTCGTATTGCGGCTGTTTTCCGTCGAGCGAGACGGAAATCAATTCCAGTTCCCCTCCATCGAGCACGAGCGGGCCTGAACCGGCATTGCGCCGCACCTGGAGCTTCGCGCGCACGAGCGCGTGGTCGTCGCGCAGATCGACGTCGAGGTCGATCGCGTCGATGCGGAACGCCGGCGGCGCGTAATCCTTGAGGTGAATCGCTTTCGGTTGGGGTTCTCTCATGCCCCTATTTTAGATTCGCTTCCCGAGGAGCGCGCCGAGGCGCGGCTCGTGCGTGCGCTGGCGCCGTGACGCGGGACGGGACTGCGGTTTCTGCGGCGGCTGCTGCGCTGCCCGTTGATGCGGTCTATGCGCTGCGGCGGGCCTTGGGCCAGTGACCTGGAAGCCCGTCACCGTGCGGCTCTCGACCTTGCGGTCCATCAGCCGCTCGATGGCGGCGAGCAGCGGCCGCTCCTCGGGGCTGACCAGAGAGACTGCCTCGCCTTCGGTGCCGGCGCGGCCGGTGCGGCCGATGCGGTGCACGTAATCCTCGGCCACGTGCGGCATGTCGTAGTTCACGACGTGGGGCAGCGCCTCGATGTCCAGGCCGCGCGCCGCGATGTCGGTGGCGACCAGCACGCGCAGCGAGCCTGCCTTGAATTGCGCCAGCGTGCGGGTGCGGGCGTTCTGCGCCTTGTTGCCATGGATGGCGTCCGCTTCGATCCCTTCGCGCAGGAGCTGCTGGGCGAGCCGGTTCGCGCCATGCTTGGTCCGCACGAACACCAGCACCTGGCGCCAGTCGTTCGACTTCACGAGATGGGCGAGCAGCTGGCGCTTCTGGTCCGCCTGGACAGGGTGCGCCACCTGCGCCACCAGCTCGGCGGGCGTGTTGCGGCGCGCTACTTCGACGGTCGCCGGGTTCTTCATGAAGGACGCGGCGAGCTTGCGGATCTCCTCCGGGAAGGTCGCAGAGAAGAGCAGGTTCTGGCGTTGCGCCGGAAGCAGCGCGAGGATGCGGCGGATGTCGTGGATGAAGCCCATGTCGAGCATCCGGTCGCCTTCGTCGAGCACCAGGATCTGCACCTGGCGCAGGTCGACCGTCTTCTGCTGCACATGGTCGAGCAGCCGGCCTGGCGTTGCGACGAGGATGTCGACGCCGCGGCGCAGTGCGTCGACTTGCGGCTGCATGCCGACGCCGCCGTAAACCAGGCTCGATTTCAAATGCACGTATTTCCCGTAGGTGCGCACGCTTTCTTCGACCTGCGCGGCGAGCTCCCGCGTCGGCGTGATGATCAACGCCCGCACGGGATGGCGCGCCGGGGAGTGGCTCCCGCTCGCGCCGCCGGACAGCCGCTGCAATATAGGCAGCGCGAAGACGGCGGTCTTGCCGGTGCCGGTCTGGGCGGCGCCGAGCAGGTCGCGCCCGGCGAGCACGACCGGGATCGCCTGCGCCTGGATGGGAGTGGGTTGTGTGTAGCCTTGCTCGGCGACGGCGCGCAGCAGCGCGGGCAACAGGCCGAGTTGTTCAAACGACGTAGTAATGACTTTCTCCTGAGATCGGCCTGGGAAGGAGCAACCTTCGACCGGTTCAGGCAGATGCTTTTTAGGCTTGTTATTGACGGCCCGGAATGGACCGCTAAACGGACTGAGACGCTAACCGGAAATGCGCGACACAGAAACCTTGGGCGGCATTATACGCCTGAATCCCGCGAGCTCGTTGCCGACGAGAGCCAGAAGGACTATGGCGCCGCCGACGAGCGTCGCGATTCCCGGGATTTCACCGGCGCCGAGCCACGCCCAGAGAGGCCCCAGTACGACTTCGAGCAGACCGAGCAGCGCGATTTCAGGCGCCAGCAGCGAGCGGCTGGCGATCACCACCAGCATGCACGGCAATCCGAGCTGGAAGAAACCCAGGAACGCCAGCAAGGCGATGTCGCGCGGTGTCGCGGTGAACGCAAGCGCGAGCGGCAGCGCCAGCAGGCAGGAGACCGCCGCTCCGAGCATGACGGCCGGAACCAGGTTGAGGCGCGCGGCGCTGGCGCGCAGGGTGATCAGGTTGGCTGCCGAGGCGATGGGGATGAGAAGCGCTATCAGCATGCCGGCTACATGGCGGGCGTCGTGGGCTGAAAATCCGGCACCGAACATCCACGCGATACCTGCGGCTGCGGCGCTCGCGGCGAGCCAGGTGCGCAACGGTACCGGATCGCTCAGCAGTAGGCGCGCAAGCAGTGCGGTGAGGAGCGGACTGACGCTCATGACCACCAGCGTGTTCGCGGTGGAAGTGAACGACAGCGCGATGACGAAGGCGGTGAACATTAGCGCCCACATCGCGCCCGAGAAGGCCCCCGGCCAGCCCGCAGCGCGCACGGCTCGCCAAGGGCTCTTGTTCATGATCAGCAATGCTGATGCTACGAACGCACACGCGAAAAGGCTGCGCCAGAACACCTGCTCGAACGGCGCAGCGCGCTCGATGTGGCGCGTGACGACGCCCGCGGTGCTCCAGAGCACGGGCGCCGCCACCATCAGCGCGAGAGCGACGTTGCGGCGTACGGGTTTCAATCTGCTTTTCTGGATTCGAGAAACCCGGCGAGCGCGGCCGCAGTGTGGCCGGGCGCGGATTCGGCTTTCTCCGGCGGTCCCTGGAACACGATCCTGCCGCCGGCGTCGCCGCCCTCGGGACCGAGATCGACGATCCAGTCCGCCTCGGCGATGATGTCGAGGTTGTGCTCGATCACCACGATCGTGTTGCCCGCGTCTACGAGCCGATGGAGCACGTGGATCAGCTTCTCCACATCCGCCATGTGCAGCCCCACCGTGGGCTCGTCGAGCACATAGAGGGTCTTCGATTCATTCCGCTTGGATAGCTCGGTTACCAGCTTGATGCGCTGCGCCTCTCCGCCGGAGAGCGTCGGGCTCTGCTGGCCGAGCGTGAGGTAGCCCAGGCCGACGTCCTGCAGGAGCTGCAGGCAGCGGTGGATCGACGCGTGGGCGGAGAAGAACTCGATGGCCTCGTCGACGTTCATCGCCAGCACCTCGCCGACGCTCTTGCCGCGCAGCTTCACGGCGAGCGTGTCGGCGTTGAAGCGGGCGCCGCCGCAGGCTTCGCAGGTGACCCTCACATCCGGCAGGAAGGACATGGCGATCTTCTTCATCCCCTGGCCTTCGCACTCCTCGCAGCGCCCGCCGCGGGTATTGAACGAGAAACGGCTCGCGCTCCAGCCGCGCATGCGGGCCTCGGTGGTATCGGCGAACAGGCGCCGGATCGAATCCCAGAAGCCGACGTACGTGGCGGGGCAGGAGCGCGGCGTCTTGCCGATCGGCGTCTGGTCGACCTCGAGCACGCGCTCGATGGCCTTCGCGCCATTCACCGCCTTGCAGCCTATCGGCGTTTCCTCTACGAGGGATTCATACAAAACGTCGCGGGCGAGGGTCGATTTACCCGACCCCGAAACGCCGGTGACCGCGACCAGCCGGCCGAGCGGAATGCGCGCTTCTATATTTTTGAGGTTGTGCAGCCTTGCTTTCTGGACTTCGATGAAAGGATCCTTTCTTGCAACAGCGCGGCGAGGATGGATCGGATGGCGCAGCGGCTCCCTGAGGAAGCGCCCGGTCAGCGACTGCGGCTGGTTCACGAGGTCCTCGGCGGTACCCTGGGCGATGACCTGGCCGCCGAGCTTGCCGGCGCCGGGGCCGAGATCGATGACGTGGTGCGCGCGCCGGATCGTGTCCTCGTCGTGCTCGACCACCACCAGCGTGTTGCCCTTCGCCTCGAGCTTCTCCAGCACATCGAGCAGGATGCGGTTGTCGCGGTGATGCAGGCCGATGGTCGGCTCGTCGAGGATGTAGCACACGCCGCGCAGGTTCGAGCCGAGCTGCGCCGCGAGCCGGATGCGCTGCGCCTCGCCCCCGGAGAGCGTCGGCGCGGAGCGGTCGAGCGTCAGGTAGCCGAGTCCGACTTCGCCGAGGAAGCCCAGGCGCGAGCGCAGCTCCGAGAGAAGATCCCTCGCGATCTCCCTTTCCCGACCTTGCAATTCGGTTTTATCGAAAAAACCCTTCAAGTCGAGAACCGGCATAGCGCCGTATTCTGAAATATTCTTGCCGCGCCAAAGCACCGCGAGCGCCTCGGGGTTGAGGCGCCGGCCTTCGCATTGCGGGCAGGTCTCGTCGAGCTCCAGCCACTCGATCCACGAATCGAGCACGTTGTCCTCGGCGCCGGTGCGCGCGCGCTCCTCTTCCCACTCGACGTCGTCGATCTTCAGTCCGGTGCCGTAACAGGCCGCGCACCAGCCGTGCTTCGAGTTGTAGGAGAACAGCCGCGGATCGAGCTCCGCGAAACTGCGCCCACAGGAGCGGCAGGCGCGCTTGGTCGAGAAAACCTCGACCTTCTTGCCGGTCAGGACATGGACCACCCCCTTGCCGAACTCCAGGGCTTTGGCAAGCCGTTCCCGCAGCTCCTTTTCGCCGCGGGCGCCGACGTTGACGTAACCCACCGGCAATTCGATGCTGTGCTCCTTGAACCGGTCGATGCGCGGGAAGGGCCGCACGGGCAGCAGCTTGCCGTCGACGCGCAGTTGCGTATAGCCCTTTGCCGCCGCCCACTTGGCGAGGTCGGTATAGACGCCTTTGCGATTCACCACCAGCGGCGCCAGCAGGACCACCGTCTCGCCTCGGTACTCGCGCAGGATGCGCGCGGCGATCGCCTCTTCGCTCTGCGGCTCGATCGGCACTTCGCAGTCCGGGCAGTACTGCGTGCCGAGCTTGACGAACAGCAGCCGCAGGAAGTGGTGCACTTCGGTCAGCGTGCCGACGGTCGACTTGCGGCCGCCGCGGCTGGTTCGCTGCTCGATCGCCACGGTCGGCGGGATGCCGAAAATCGCGTCGACGTCGGGGCGCGAAGCGGCCTGCACGAACTGCCTGGCGTACGCGTTGAGGGACTCGAGGTAGCGCCGCTGGCCCTCGGCAAAGAGGATGTCGAAGGCGAGGGTGGACTTGCCCGACCCCGACACGCCTGTCACCACCGTAAAGCGGCCGCGCGGAATGTCGACGTCGATGTTCTTGAGGTTGTGCTCTCTCGCCTTGTGGATGCGAATCGCGTTGCCGAGATAGCGGCCGCGCGGCTCTTCCACCTTGAGGGGCTTGGTAAAGGCCTGCTCGTATTCCCGCAGCGCCTTGCCGGTGTGCGAAGCGGGATGCTTCATGACGTCTGCCGGCGCGCCCTCGCACATCAGCTCGCCGCCGGCGTCGCCGCCTTCCGGCCCGAGGTCGAGGATCCAGTCGGAGGAGCGGATGACGTCGAGGTTGTGCTCGATCACGACCATCGAGTGCCCGGCTTCGAGCAGCTGGCGGAACGCGCGCAGCAGCTTGGCCACGTCGTCGAAGTGCAGCCCGGTGGTCGGCTCGTCGAAAAGAAGAAGTTTATTGGCCGTCGACCCGACCTCGGCGAGATGCCCGGCGAGCTTGAGCCGCTGCGCCTCGCCGCCGGAGAGCGTCGGCACCGGCTGGCCGAGCCGCAGATATTCGAGTCCGACGTCGACGAGCGGCGTCAGTTTCTCCAGCACTTTGGGTTCGTTCTTGAAAAAGGAAGCCGCCTCCGAGACCGTCATATCGAGGATGTCGGCGATCGACTTGCCGCGGAGCGCGACCTCAAGCACTTCCGGGCGGTAGCGGCGGCCGTCGCAGTCGGGGCAGCGCAGATACACATCCGACAGGAACTGCATCTCGACGTGCTCGAAGCCGTTGCCGCCGCAGGCCGGGCAGCGGCCGTTGCCCGAGTTGAAGCTGAAGGTCCCCGCGGTGTAGCCGCGCTCCTTTGCCGTTTCAGTCCGGGAAAGGAGACTCCTGATTTCGTCAAAAGCACCTACGTAGCTCGCCGGGCAAGAGCGCGTGGTCTTGCCGATCGGCGACTGGTCGACCAGCACTACTTCGCTCACCAGCTCGGCGCCTTTCAGCGAGCGATACGAGCCCGGCGCCTCCGTAGGCTTGCCCTTCGCCCTGAGAAGCGCCGGATACAGCACGTCCTGCAGCAGCGTCGACTTGCCCGAACCGGATACGCCGGTTACGCAGACCAGGCGCTCGAGCGGGATGCTGACGTCCAGGGTCTTGAGATTGTGCTCTGCCGCGCCGAGAAGCTGCAGGAACTTGGTTGCTGGTTTTTCATTCCTTGGTTGAGTGGCCTGGCGCCGCCCGGATAGGTATTCGCCGGTCAGGCTGCGCTCGGCCTTCAGCTTTTCGGGCGGGCCGAAGAAGACGATTTCGCCGCCGCGCTCGCCCGGACCCGGTCCCATGTCGAGAATCCGGTCGGCGGCGAACATGATCTGCGGGTCGTGCTCGACGACCACCAGGGTATTGCCTGCGTCTCTCAGCCGCTGCATCACGGCGATGACGCGGCCCATGTCGCGCGGATGCAGGCCGATCGACGGCTCGTCGAGCACGAACAGCGTGTTGACGAGCGAGGTGCCGAGCGCCGTGGTGAGGTTGATGCGCTGCACTTCGCCGCCCGAGAGCGTGCGCGATTGCCGATCGAGCGTGAGGTATCCCAGGCCGACTTCGCACACGTAGCCGAGGCGCGTGCGAATCTCGCCGAGCACAAGCTCGGCCGCCTCATCGTTGATCTTCTGGTTGTCGAAGAAAGCCTTCACGTCCGACACCGGCAGCATCATGAGCTCGTGAATCGACTTGCCGTCGAGCTTCCACAGCAAGGCGTCGGGCTTCAGGCGCGTGCCGTGGCAGGCCCCGCACTCGGTGTACGCGCGGTACTTCGAGAGCAGGACCCGGATGTGCATCTTGTAGGCCTTGGTCTCGAGCCACTTGAAGAAGCGGCGCACGCCGTACCACGTGCCGGGCCAGGACTTGCGCCAGCTCTGCCACTCGGGCTCGCCTTCCAGCACCCATGTTTTTTCTTTCTCAATCAGATCCTTCCATGGCGTGTCGAGAGGAATGCCCCGCTTCTTCGCGTACTTATTGAGATCGTCCTGGCATTCCTTGAAGCTCGGGCTCTGCCACGGCCGCACGGCGCCTTGGCGGAGCGTCTTCGCCTCGTCGGGCACCACCAGCCCGAAATCGACGCCGATCACGCGGCCGAAGCCGCGGCAGGTCTCGCAGGCGCCGAGCGGTGAATTGAACGAGAATGCCGCCGGCGTCGGTTCCGAATAATGGATGTCGCAGTCGGCGCAATGCAGGCCCGAGGAGTACCGCCAGGCAGAAGAATCGGGGTCAGAGCCCGATTTCTCGAAGTACACATTGACCCGGCCCTGGCCAACGCGAAGCGCCGATTCCACGGCCTCGATGAGTCTCGCTCGCTCGGCAGAGGACATCCGGATGCGGTCCTGCACGACTTCCAGGCGCCCTTTGGAGCGCGCGTGGATCCGGGTATAGCCCTGCCGTTCAAGCAGTTGCTGGATTTCCGTTTCGCTGAAGTTCTTCGGAACGTTGACCGGGAAAGTGATGACCAGGCGAGGATCTGCCGCCTTCGCTCTTTCGAGAAGATCTTGATAAATCGAAGCCGGCGTGTCCCGCACCACCGGCTTGCCGCAGCCGCGGCAATGCAGCTTCGCCGCGCGCGCGAAGAGCAGCTTCAGGTGGTCGTTCAGCTCGGTCATCGTGCCGACCGTCGAGCGCGAAGTGCGCACCGGGTTGGTCTGGTCGATGGCGATCGCCGGCGGGATGCCTTCGACCGCATCGACCTGCGGCCGGTCCATGCGGTCGAGGAACTGGCGGGCGTAGGGGCTGAAGGTCTCGACGTAGCGCCGCTGCCCTTCGGCATAGAGCGTGTCGAAGACGAGCGAAGACTTGCCCGAGCCTGACACGCCGGTGACGACAAGGAGCTCGCCGCCCGGGATCGCCAGGGTCAGGTTCTTTAGGTTGTTTTGGCGGGCGCCGCGGATGACAATGGCGTCGCCGGGAATCTGCTCTTGCTTCACTTGATGAGATTTTATCTTCTCGCAGCCGCCTTGTGCTTGTCGTCGGCGCACGCCGCGCCGGCGCCGGTGGTCGTCGTGCCTCTGGAAGGCGCAATCGGCCCGGCGAGCGCCGATTTCGTGCGCCGAGCGCTGCAGCGCGCGGCGAAGGAAAAGGCGCAGCTGGTGGTTCTGCGCATCGACACGCCGGGGGGGCTGGACACCTCGATGCGCGAGATCATCAAGGACATTCTCGCCTCGCCCGTTCCCGTGGCGAGCTACGTCGCTCCAGGCGGGGCGCGCGCCGCGAGCGCTGGAACTTTCATTCTTTACGCGAGCCATTATGCGGCGATGGCGCCGGGGACCAACCTCGGCGCCGCCTCGCCGGTCATGATCGGCGGCGGCACGGACAAGGACAAGAAAGAAGACACGATGATGAAAAAGCAGATGCATGACGCGGCGGCATATATCCGCGGGCTTGCCAAGCTGCGCGGCAGGAACGCGGAGTGGGCGGAGCGCGCCGTGCGCGAGGCAGTGAGCCTGTCGGCGGACGAGGCGCTGAAACTGAAGGTCATCGACGTGGTCGCGAGCGACGTACCGGAGCTTTTGAAGAAACTCAAGATCGCGGACGCGCAAATCGTCGAGGTCGAGGTCGATTGGCGCACCAAAGTCCTCGGCATCGTCACCAACCCGACCATTGCCTACCTGCTGATCCTCATCGGCATCTACGCGATCATCTTCGAGTTCATGAATCCGGGGCTGGTGCTGCCGGGGGTGGTGGGAACGATCTGCGTGCTGATTGCGCTCTACGCGTTCCAGCTGCTGCCGGTCAATTACGCCGGCCTCGCCCTGATCGTCCTCGGCATCGCCTTCATGATCGCCGAGGCCTTCTTTCCGGCCTACGGCTCGCTCGGCATCGGCGGGCTGATCGCCTTCGTGCTGGGCTCGATCATCCTCATCGACAGCGACTTTCCCGGCTTCTCGATTCCCTACACGCTCATTGCCGGCGTCGCCGCGGCGAGCGGCGCGATTCTGATCCTGGCGGTCGGCATGGTGGCGCACGGCCGGCGCGTGCCGGTCGTCACCGGGCGCGAGCAGATGATCGGCGCCGCGGGCGAGGCGCTCGAGGATTTTCAGGGCGAAGGCTGGGCGCGCGTGCACGGCGAGAGCTGGCGCGTGCGCGCGGCGGTGCCGGTGCGGCGCGGCCAGCGGCTGCGCGTCACTGCGATGGACGGGCTGGTGCTCACAGTGGTGCCTGAGGGCGAGAGGGGAGGCTGACTATGTGGTTCGATTTCAGTTTTGGGGTCGGCGCACTGGTGATCGTCTTGATCTTGGTCGCTTCGTCGATCAAGATCCTGCGCGAGTACGAGCGCGCCGTGGTGTTCCTGCTTGGCCGCTTCCAGGCGGTGAAAGGACCGGGGCTGATCATCATCATCCCGGTGATCCAGCAGATGGTGCGCGTCGACTTGCGCACCGTGGTGCTCGACGTGCCGCCGCAGGACGTGATCACCCGCGACAACGTCTCGGTGAAAGTGAACGCGGTGATCTATTTCCGCGTCGTGGACGCGCAGCACGCGATCATCCAGGTGGTCAACTTCCTGGAGGCCACCAGCCAGCTTGCGCAGACCACGCTGCGCGCAGTGCTAGGCAAGCACGAGCTCGACGAGCTGCTGTCCGAGCGCGAGAGGCTCAATCTCGACATCCAGTCGATCCTAGACTCGCAAACCAACGCCTGGGGCATCAAGGTGTCCAACGTCGAGATCAAGCACGTCGACCTGAACGAGACGATGGTGCGCGCCATTGCCCGTCAGGCCGAAGCCGAGCGCGAGCGGCGCGCCAAGGTGATCCACGCCGAAGGGGAGCTGCAGGCCTCCGAAAAGCTGTTGCAGGCCGCCCAGATGCTCGCGCAGCGGACGGAGGCGATGCAGCTACGTTATCTGCAGACTCTGACTCAGATCGCCGGCGACAAGGCGTCGACCATCGTATTCCCGATGCCGATCGACATTATCGGTCAGCTTCTTTCGAAGAAGGAGCCGCGATGACCAGGACGTTGCGCGTTCCGCGCGGTAGCAAACAGAACTATGAAACTCTCGATCAGCGCGAGTATATTGACGTCAGTCGTTCGAGGAGATGGCGATGACCCAACCGCAAACCGAGTTTCTCGACCTGTACCGGGCCAGCCTGAAGAGCGCGGTCGAGCTCATGCAGGCCTCCCTGGAAGACCAGGCAAAAACCATCGACTCGCTGGTGGCTTTGCAGAACCGCGTCGCCGGCGAGCAGTTCGAGCGCGCCGTCGGCCTCTGGAGCGAGCTGTGCCTGGCGGCGGCCGAAAACCAGGCCGCGGCGCTCGGCCAGCTTGAGGTGCAGATGGCGAAGGCGCGCGACTGGATCAGCCAGGAGCAGCGCAACAGCGCCTGAATCGGTAGTACCCGGTTGGGAACGCGGCAGGACGGCGCGTCATCCAATGCACCGTCCTGACCAT
>DATNMK010000026.1:0-15141 GCA_035602335.1 Burkholderiales bacterium | reverse complement strand
GGCGCGTTCCTCGAGTTTCTCGAGGGCAAGACGCTGCCCGCCGTGGCAGCGCTTGAAGCGCGTGCGGATGGTTAAGCAGCTCAACGAAGTCATCTTGCGCATCGCAGCCTGACTGGTTAAGGTTATCCGATGCCCCGCAGTACCAAAATAGTAGCCACCCTCGGCCCGGCTTCCAGCGAATCCGTGGTGCTCGAACGCATGATCCGCGCCGGCGTGGACGTGGTGCGGCTCAACTTCTCGCATGGCACGGCTGCCGATCATGAACAGCGCGCCGCGCTGGTGAAGAGCATCGCCTCGAAGACCGGGCGCACGGTGGCGATCATGTGCGACCTGCAGGGGCCGAAGATCCGCGTCGGCAGGTTCAAGGACGGCAAGGTCACCCTGGAGAAGGGACAGCGCTTCGTGCTCGACGCGGCCTGCGAGCTGGGCGACAGCGAGCGGGCCGGGCTCGACTACAAGGAGCTGCCGCGCGACGTCGAGCCCGGCGCCGTGCTGCTGCTCGACGACGGCAAGATCGTGCTCGAGGTCACGGGCGTCAAAGGCGACGAGGTGCAGACGGTGGTGCGCCACGGCGGCGTGCTCTCGAACAACAAGGGCATCAACCGGCAGGGCGGCGGCCTCACCGCGGCGGCGCTCACCGCCAAGGACATGGAGGACATCAGGACCGCGGTGAAGATCCAGGCCGACTACCTCGCCGTTTCGTTCCCGAAATCCGGCGCCGACATGTACATGGCGAGGGAGCTGATGCGCGCCGCCGGCGGCAAGGCTTTCCTCATCGCCAAGATCGAGCGAGCGGAGGCGGTCGCCGAAGCCGCGCTCATCGACATCATGCGCGGCTCCGACGGCATCATGGTGGCGCGCGGCGATCTCGCCGTCGAGGTGGGCGACGCCGCGGTGCCGGCGCTGCAGAAGAAGATGATCCGGCTCGGGCGCGAGCACAACAAGCTCACCATCACCGCGACCCAGATGATGGAGTCGATGATCTCGAGCCCGGTGCCGACGCGCGCCGAGGTGTCGGACGTGGCGAACGCGGTGCTCGACGGCACCGACGCGGTGATGCTTTCGGCCGAAACGGCGAGCGGCAGGTACCCGGTGGAAGTGGTCCAGGCGATGGACCGCATCTGCGTCGAGGCCGAGCAGACGCAGCCGCTCAATCTCGACCAGGACTTCTTCAACCGCGTGTTCACGCGGGTCGACCAGTCGATCGCCATGGCGGCCCTGTTCACCGCCTACCACTTGAAGGTGAAGGCGATCGCCGCGCTCACGGAATCAGGCTCGACCGCGCTGTGGATGAGCCGCCTGAACGCCGGCGTGCCGATCTACGCGCTCACCTCGCAGACCTCGACGCGCTACCGCTGCGCGCTGCTTCGCGACGTGTTTCCGCTGATGGTGAAGTACGTCGGGCACGACCGCGAGGAGCTGCTGCACGAGGCGGAGAAGGTGCTGGTCGAGAACAACGTGGTGAAGGAGGGTGACCTGATCGTGCTCACCATCGGCGAGCCGATCGGCAAAGCCGGAGGCACCAACACCATGAAGATCGTCAGAGTCGGGCAGCACCTCTCACCATGACCCGTGCCAACCTGCCGCCCATGGCCTCGCGCTTCATAGATGTCGAGCGCCTGCCCTGGGAAAAAACCCCGTATCCGGGCGTCGAGACGAAGACGCTGCTCGCCGATCGCGCCACCGGGGTGATGACGCTGCTCATGAAAATGGCGCCGGGCGCGCGGCTGCCGGACCACGAGCATGTGATGATCGAGCAGACTTACGTGCTCGAGGGCAGCCTGGTCTGCGGCGAAGGCGTCTGCAAAGCCGGCGAATTCGTCTGGCGTCCCGCCGGCAGCCGGCACGAGGCCTGGGCGGGCCCCGCAGGCGGGCTGATGCTGGCGATGTTTCAGCTTCCCAACAAGTTCTTTCGGCCCGACGGGCGCGAAACCGATTTCCTCGGCAAGGATTGGGACAAGACCTGGGGCGCACTGCGCCCCAGATAGAGGTCGCGGCCCGCGACCAGCGCCTTCATCTTGCCGTCGGCCATATTGCGCTTGAGCATCCAGAAGCCGCAGTCGGGGTGGACATAGCGCAGGCGTCCGGCGCCCAGTGTTTTCTCGGCTTGCTCGATGGCGCGCGCCACGTCCTCGGCGCTCTCGATCTCGGTGTGCTTGATGTCGATGACGCCGATGCCCAGGCCGATCTCCGGCCGGATCGCCTTGAACGCGGCCAGCTCACCCCGCGGCCGGTGCGCGCACTCCATGACGATGTGGTCGACGTGCAGCGCGTTCAGGTAGTCGATCAGCTTCGCCCAGCTTCCGTTCTGGATCGACTGCCCGCCGTAGTTGCCGAAGCACAGGTGCACCGCCGCCTTGGCGGACTTCGGCACCGCGTCCAGCACGCGGTTCATGGCGGACGCCGCCCACGGCCATTCGTCGGGACTGCCGGGCAGGTTCGCCTCGTCCACCTGGATCACGTCGGCATCGAGGTGGCGGACCTGCGCCGCGAGCGCGTCGCCGATGGCGTGCGCCAGCTCCGCGCTGTCGCGGTAATGCCTGTTGAGCAGCATCTTGGCGAGCATGTGCGGACCGGTGAGCGTGAACTTGAACGGCCGTGACGCGAGCGAGCGCGCGCGGCTGCAGGCGCTCGGCAGGTCGAGCGTGCCGGGTCCGACCGGGCCGTCGACCACGCCGGGCGGGCGCGTGCGGAATCGCGTCGCGCGCTGGCCGCGGTATCCCATCAGCTCGTCGAACGTCAGCCGCGTGCGCACGCCGGCGAGCGGCTGCACGAAATACTCGATCATGCCGTTGGTTTCGGGATGGTTGACGTCGAAGCGGTAGAGCTCGCCGTCGCACACGACATCGATGCCGGCCTGCTCCTGCGTGTGCAGCACCACCCGCGTGGCGTCGAGCAGCGCCTGTTCCGACGGCGCGGCGACCAGCCAGTCAGGGATCGGGTAGGAGCCGACGACCGTAGTCTGGATCACGCGATCATTATAATGTCTTCACCGGATGGTTAATTCCAAGGCTCGCGATCCCGAGCGCACGCGGCGGCGCATTCTCGACGCCGCGACCGGCGAGTTCGCGCGCTACGGCCTCGGCGGCGCGCGGGTCGATCGCATCGCCTCGCGCGCCGGCGCCAACAAGCGCATGCTGTACTACTACTTCGGCGACAAGGATCGCCTGTTCCTCGCCGCGCTCGAGCTTTGGCACGCGGCGCGCATCGTCGGGCAGCTTGAGGAAAATGATCTCGAATTGTTTGCCTCAGGGCTGAGCGACCCCGATTTGTCGTTGGCCGCCTCGGTGCATTTATTCGCCGCGGCCGGCCTCACGCGCCCGGCGGCGCTGAACGGCCCGCAATACATCGAAGGGCGCGGCACCACCGACAAGCGCTTTCGCGCCGAGCGCAATTCGATCCGGGTGCCGAGCGCTCCCGGCCTGGGCATCGAGCTGGGTGCCGGCGCGCAACGCGCCCTGACCATGGCGGCGGCGCAGGCATGAACAGGAAGCTGCGCTCGGTGCTCACGCCCTTCGTCGGCATCCTGGTGTTTCTCGCCGTGTGGGAGGCGGGCGTGGCGCTCTACAAGCCGCCTGCCTATCTGCTGCCGGCGCCCAGCGTCATTTTCGAGACCTTCATCCGGGAGTTTCCGAGGCTCGCCTTTCACGGCTGGGTGACCGCGTACGAAATGCTGCTCGGCTACTTCCTGGCGGTGGCCGTCGCGTTGCCGCTTGCGATCGCGATCACCTCCTCGCAGCGCTTCGACAGCTTCGTCATGCCGACGCTGCTGTTTTTCCAGGTGGTGCCCAAGGTGGCGATCGCGCCGCTGTTTCTGGTCTGGTTCGGCGTCGGCGCGCTGCCCAAGGTGCTGGTTGCGTTCCTGATCTCGTTCTTTCCCATCGTCATCGACGCGGCGGTGGGCTTGCGCTCGATGTCGGCGGAGATGACCGACCTCGCGCGCTCGATGGGCGCGAGCAGGTTGCAGGTATTTGCCCGCTTCCGGCTGCCCACCAGCCTGCCGTATCTGTTCAGCGGCCTGAAGGTGGCGGCGACGCTGGCGGTCGCCGGCGCGGTGGTCGGCGAGTTCGTCGGCGCGGACAAGGGGCTGGGCTACCTGCTGCTGGTCACCAATTCCAACATGGAGACCGCCCTGATGTTCGCCACCATCGTCGCGCTGACGATCATCGGGCTGGCGTTCTTTTACGCCGTCGAGCTTCTCGAGGCGTTCTTGATCCCGTGGCACGTCACGCATCGCATCCGCGGGGACATTGGGACAATGTAGTCATCTACCGGAGGAGGATGAAATGAAGCGCATCAGCGCATTGCTGACATTGATGATGCTTGCCGTCCCGGCGAGCGCGCAGGAGAAATTCCAGTTCCGCCTGAACTGGACGCTGTACGGCGAGCACGCGCCTTTCTTCGTCGCGCGCGACAAGGGCTTCTATCGCGACGAAGGGCTGGATGTGGAAATCCTGGAAGGCAGCGGCTCGACCACGGTGGCGCAGCTGGTCGCCAACAAGACCAACCCGGTCGCTTATGTCGATGCCGCCACCATGATGCGCGGCGTGGGCGCCGGCATGCCGATCAAGGCGGTGGGCGTGACACTGCAGCAGAGCCCGATGTCGTTCATCTACCGCGCCGACGCGCCGCGTCCGACCAAGGTCTCGGAGATCAAGGGCAGCCGCATCGCCATCACGGCGGGCGACGCTAGCCT
Organism: Burkholderiales bacterium; assembly: GCA_035602335.1. Classification (GTDB taxonomy): domain Bacteria; phylum Pseudomonadota; class Gammaproteobacteria; order Burkholderiales; family SG8-39; genus SCGC-AG-212-J23. The sequence continues at coordinate 10,445 of DATNMK010000026.1, read as the reverse complement.
GGCGATCTTTACCGCCTTCATGGGCAAGCTCGGCATGAAGGTCGAAGACGTGCAGATGATCACCGTGGCCAACCCGCAGGCCAAGGAGCAGGCGGTGCTGAGCAAGCAGGCCGACGCGCTGCTCGGCTACTTCATGGACCAGGGCCCGCGCATGCAGCTGCAGACCGGCATCAAGATGGGCTGGACGCGCCTCTACGACATGGCGGGCATCACGACGCTCTCGAGCGCCATCATCGTCAACAACGACTGGGCGAAGGAGGCGAAGAGCCAGGACCAGCTGCGGCGCTTCCTGCGCGCCTCGCAGCGCGGCTGGCAGTACGCCTTCGACAACCGCGACGAGGCGGCCGAGATCTTCATGAAGAACGCGCCCGCGTTCAACAGGGAGATCTCGCTGCTCGAGATCAACGGCACGATGACCATCATCCGCACCGATCGCACCAGGGGCAAGCCGATCGGCTGGTCGGCGCAGGAGGACTGGAAGGACACGCAGGACCTGCTCGCCCAGTACGCGAAGCTCAAGCCGCAGCCCGACCTCAATATCTACTACACCAACAGCTTCCTGTCCGAGGCGCCTTATTCGCCCAAGAAGTAATGCAGCCTTACATCCGTCTCGAGAACGTAGGCAAGGTCTACGACACGAAGGGAAGCACGGTCGAGGCATGCGCCGACGTCGATCTCGACATCCGCCAGTCCGAATTCGTCGCCATCGTCGGCCCGAGCGGCTGCGGCAAGACCACCATCCTGAAGATGGTCGCCGGGCTGGTGCCTTACAGCTCCGGGTCGATCACGGTGGGCGGCAAAAAGGTCGACCGCCCGCAGACCGATGTCGGCATCGTGTTCCAGGAGTCGATCCTGCTCGACTGGCGCGATGTGCTGTCGAACGTGATGCTGCAGATCGACATCCGGGGCATGGACCGGCCGACTTACGAAGCGGTGGCAAGGTACCTGCTCAAGCAAACCGGGCTGGAAGGCTTCGAGAACAAGAAGCCCTACGAGCTCTCGGGTGGCATGCGCCAGCGCGTCTCGATCTGCCGCGCGCTGGTGCACGATCCGCCGCTGCTCCTGATGGACGAGCCCTTCGGCGCGCTCGACGCGCTGACGCGGGAGCAGATCTCGATGGACATCCAGCGGGTATGGATGGATAAGCGCAAGACGGCGCTGCACATCACGCACAGCATCCCGGAGGCGGTGCTGCTCGCCGACCGCGTGGTGGTGATGAGCCCGCGGCCCGGGCGCATCGTCGAGATCATCGACATCGACCTGCCGCGTCCACGGCGCCTCGACAAGCTGCCGCCGCGGTTCAACGACTACGCAGGCCGCATCCGGGACATCTTCAAGTCCAAGGGCGTGCTGGCGATGGATTGAGCATGCAGGTAAGGTTTTCGATCAAAGAGGTCTCCTTTTTCGAGCGGGAGGTGAGGCTCAGGCTGCCGTTTCGCTTCGGCGTCGTCACTCTCACTTCGGCGCCGCAGGCCTTCGTGCGCGCGCGCATCGCTCTCGAGGACGGCAGGGCGGCCGAGGGCGCGGCGGCTGAAATGCTGGTGCCCAAATGGTTCGACAAGGACCCGGCGCTCAGCAACGAGCAGAACATCGATCAGCTGCGTGCGTCGCTGGCGCTTGCGCGCGACGCCTACCTCGCCGCTGGCGAAAACACTGCGTTCGGTCACTGGATCGACAACTACGGTCCGCAGATCGCAATCGGCGCATCGCAGGGCATAAACAGCCTCACCGCCTGCTATGGCCCGGCGCTCATCGATCGCGCCTTGCTCGATGCGCTGTGCCGCGGGCTCGGTGTGTCGTTCTATGACGCGATCCGCACCAACCTGCCCGGCATTTCGGCGCCCGGCTGGCAGGCCGACCTGATGGCGTTCGACATGGACGATTTTCTTTCACGGCTCGCTCCTTCGAAGAAGATCGCGGCCCGCCATACCGTCGGCCTGGCCGACCCGATTACTTCTCAGGAAAAGAAGATCAACGACGGCTTGCCCGAAACGCTCGAAGAGGTCGTGGAGCGCTACCAGCACCGCTGGTTCAAGCTCAAGGTGGCCGGCGATGCGAAGGCCGACGTCGAGCGCCTCGCTGCCATCGCGGCGGTCCTCGACCGCAGCGCCGAGCCTTACCAGACGACGCTCGACGGCAACGAGCAGTACGCGAGCGTCGAGGGGGTGCTCGAGTTATGGAAGCGCATCCGGGCGGAGCCGCGGCTCAAGCGCCTCGCATCGAGCATCGCGTTCATCGAGCAACCGGTAAACCGGCAGCACGCGCTCTTCGGCGACGTATCGGCGCTGGCGGAGCAAAAGCCGGTCATCATCGACGAGTCGGACGATTCGCTCGAGGCATTTCCCCGGGCGCGGCGCCTGGGCTATACGGGCGTCTCGTCCAAGACCTGCAAGGGCCTGTACAAGTCGCTGCTCAACGCCGCCCGCTGCCGGCTGTGGAACCGCGAAGAAGGCGCCGAGCGCTATTTCATGTCCGGCGAAGACCTGACGGTCCAGGCCGGCCTCGCGCTGCAGCAGGACCTGGCGCTCGTATCGCTGCTCGGCCTGCGCCACGTCGAGCGCAACGGGCATCACTACGTCAACGGCATGGCCGGACTGCCCGCCGCCGAGCAGGCGGCATTTCTCGAAGCGCACTCCGACCTGTACGAACGCAGTCACCAGGCCGTTCGGGTAAAAATAAAACACGGCGACCTTCAAATCGGATCGCTCGCTTGTTCCGGCTTTGCCAGCGGCGCCATGCCTGATTGGAAGGCAATGAGGAGGATGGGGTGAAGCAAAAAAGAATCGGCATCATCATGCACGGCGTCACCGGACGCATGGGGATGAATCAGCACCTCATCCGCTCGATCCTGGAGATCCGCAAGCAGGGTGGCGTGCAACTGAAGGACGGCACGCGCCTCATGCCCGATCCGCTCCTCGTCGGACGAAACGCAGCGAAGGTAGAGGAGCTGGCGAAAAAGCATGGCGTCGAGCGCTGGGCGACGGATTTGGATGCGGCGTTAGCGAATAAGGAGGACGAAATCTTCTTCGACGCGGCCTCGACCCAGCTGCGGCCGAAACTCTTGAAGCGCGCCATCGCCGCCGGCAAACATGTGTACTGCGAGAAGCCGGTCTCCACCACGCTCGCCGAGGCGAATGATCTTTACGCAGCGGCAAAGAAGGCACGCGTGAAGCACGGCGTGGTGCAGGACAAGCTCTGGCTGCCCGGCCTGCTCAAGCTGCAGAAGCTGCGTGATGAAGGCTTTTTCGGCAAGCTGCTTTCGGTGCGCGGCGAATTCGGCTATTGGGTGTTCGAGGGCGACCGCGAGCCGGCGCAGCGCCCGTCGTGGAATTACCGCAAGCAGGAGGGCGGCGGCATCATCCTCGACATGCTGTGCCACTGGCGCTACGTGCTCGACAACCTGTTCGGGGAAGTCAAAGCGCTTTCATGCCTGGGCGCCACCCACATCCCGTACCGCTGGGACGAGAACGGCAAGAAGTACAAGGCGACCGCGGACGACGCGGCCTACGCCACGTTCCGGCTCGCCGGCGGAGTCATCGCGCATTTCAATTCCTCCTGGACGGTGCGCGTGCGGCGCGACGACCTGCTCACGCTCCAGGTCGACGGCACGCAGGGCAGCGCGGTGGCGGGACTGCGGCGCTGCCTCGTCCAGCCGCGCAGCGAGACGCCCAAGCCGGTCTGGAACCCCGATATCCCGCAACCGATCAATTTCTTCGAAGGCTGGCAGGAGGTGCCCGACGCCGGCTACGACAACGCGTTCAAGGTGCAGTGGGAGCTCTTTCTCAAGCACGTCGCCGGCGAAGGCGGCTGGCGTTGGGGTTTGCTCGAGGGCGCCAAGGGCGTGCAGCTCGCCGAGCTGGGCGTGAAGAGCTGGCAGCAGAAGAAGTGGCTCGATGTGCCGAAACTGAAATTATGAAATGCAGCTAAGAAAACTCAGCCACGGGTTTGGCCTCGAGGCGAGTGCCGTTGATCTCACCCGCGATTTTTCTTTTGAGGAAATCAGCGACGCGTTCTTCAAGGGCCAGGTGCTGGTGATCCGCTCGCAGAATCTGACGCCGCGCCAGTTCCTCGATTTCGCGCGGCGCCTGGGCCCGCCGGAGCCGCACGTCATCGACCAGTTCCACCATCCCGAGTACGCCGATATCCTGATTCTCTCGAACGTGAAGAAGGACGGCGAGCCGATCGGCCTTGCGGACGCAGGCACGTACTTCCATACCGACTACTCCTATCTCGAGGTACCGGCTCGCGCGACCCTGCTGTATTCGATCCAGGTGCCGAGCAAAGGCGGCGATACGCTGTTCGCGAACCAATACGCGGCTTATGACGATTTGCCTTCGTCCCTAAAGACGAAGATCGATGGGCTTATTGCGCTGCATCACTACGGCAACCGCGATGATCTCGACCAGAGCTCGCGTACCGTCGCCTCGGTGCTTTCCGGGGAACAGGAAAGGAAGGTGACGTGGGTCAGGCACCCGGTGGTGCGCCGCCATCCGGTCACCGGGCGGGAGGCGCTCTATGCCGTGTCGGGCAGCTCCTTCGGCATCGAAGGCATGCCGCAGGACGAGGCGGTCGACCTGCTCGATGAGTTGAGGGACCACGCGACGCAGGAGAAATATCAGTACCGGCTCAGCTATGGGGTCGGCGATGTGGTGATCTGGGACAATGCATCGCTGCTGCACGCGGCGACGCTCACCGACCCGGACGATCCGCGTACACTGTGGCGCATCACCGCCAAAGAGGAGAGGAGGACATCATCATGAAGCGGCTTCTTACAGGAGTAGTTTCACTTCTGATTGTTTTTCCTGCCGCAGCCCAGACCATCACCCTGCACGGCGCCTCGCAGTTCAGCGACGAGCACGCCTTCACGAAGGCGATGGTGCGGTTCGAGGAACTGGTGAAGAAGTACTACGGCAAGCCGGTGAACTTCGTGCTGCACAAGAACAGCGAGCTCGGCCTGGAGAAGGACTACTTCGCCTACATGAACCAGGGCAAGGCGGTCGACTACGCCATCGTATCGCCCGCGCACATGTCGACCTTCTCCCGCGCGGCGCCGTTCATCGATGCGCCGTTCATCTTCCGCGACCTCGACCACTGGAACAAGGTGCTCGATGCCGATCTGCTCAAGCCGATCGCCGACGAGATTGCGCAAAAGGCCGACGTGATGCTCATCGGCTACGCGGGGGGCGGGACGCGCAACATCTTCGCCAACAAGCCGGTGCGCAACATGGCCGAGATGAAGAACCTGAAAGTGCGGGTGCAGGGAGCGCCGATCTGGAGCCGCACCTTCGCCGCGGCAGGCATGTCGCCGACGGTGATCGCCTATAACGAGGTCTACAACGCGATCCAGAACGGCGTGATCCAGGCCGGCGAGAACGAGGCCGCCGGCGTCGAGCAGATGAAGTTCTACGAGGTGGGCCCCAACCTCAACATGACGCAGCATGCCATCACCATCCGGCCGCTATGTTTCTCGGGCAAGACGTTCAAGAGCCTCGACAAGGACCTGCAGGCGGCGGTGCTCAGGGCAGGCAAGGAAGCGGGCGCGTACGGCCGCCAGATCGAGTCGAGTGAGGACGAGCAGAAGCTGGTCGCGCTGGAGAAGGCCGGCAAGCTCAAGCGCGTTGCGTTTTCCGACCGCGCGCAGATGAAGAAAGCGGTGGACCCGGTGATCGAGGCCTACGCGAAGGAGATCGGCGCCGACGTCATTTTCGCGAAAATCAACGCCATCAAGTAAAGTTCAATCGAAAGGCGCGGCGCGCGCGGAGCGATCCGGGCGCCGCGCCTTCTCTTTGTCCCGATAATGAAAACAATACTCGACGGGTATCACCGCATCCTCACCTGGCTGATGGTGGCCACCGTAGCCATCCTCATCGTCCCGGTGACGCTGCAGATCATCTCCCGTTATACCCATTTGATTCCCTCCTACATCTGGACCGAGGAGCTGAGTCGCTTCCTGTTCATCTGGATGGTGATGCTCGGGGCGATGATCGGCATCCGCGAGCACACCCACTTCGAGGTCGACGTCTGGCCCGACCTCGCGCCGAAGCCCACGGCGCTGCTGCGCATCATCTCGGACGTGTTGGTGCTGGTATTCGCTCTGGTTTTCGTCTGGTGGGGCATCGAGTTCGTGCGCTTCGGCTGGGACCAGCTGTCCGAGCTCGCCGAGCTGCCGATGCCGTGGATTTTCATCGCCTGGCCCCTGGCCGGTGTCACATGGGTCATTTTCCTGGGTGAGTCGCTCGCCGCGAACTTCCGGGTTCTGTTTTCATGACGTCGGTCGCGTTCACGCCCGGCATCGCGGCGCTGCTCCTGTTCGGCACGTTCTTCGTGCTCTTTATCATGCGCGTGCCGGTCGCCTTCGCCCTCGGGCTCGCCTGCCTGCCGGTCCTGATCATCGAGCCGCGGCTCTCGCCGATGACGCTGTTCAACGAGACCTTCAAGGCCTACAACTCGTTCATCCTGCTCGCGGTGCCGTTCTTCCTGCTCACCGCGAACCTGATGAACGTCGGCGGCATCATGAATCGGCTGGTGCACCTGTCGCGCACCATGGTGGGCAACTTTCCCGGCGCGCTGGCGCAGATCAACGTTCTGCTCTCCGTATTTTTCGCCGGGATCTCGGGGTCGTCGACGGCCGATGCGGCAAGCCAGAGCAAGATCTTCATCGAGGCCCAGGTCAAGGAAGGCTATGGGCTGTCCTTCTCGATCGCCATCACCGCCGTGTCGGCAGTGCTCGCGGTGATCATCCCTCCCTCGATACTGATGATCGTGTGGGGCGGCGTGATCTCGACTTCCATCGGCGCAATGTATCTCGCCGGCATCCTGCCTGGCCTGCTGATCGCCGCGGCGCAGATGGTGACGGTGCACATTTACGCGAAAATCTACAACTACCCAGTGTATCCGCGCGCGACCATCAAGGAGTTCTTCGTTTCGGCGTGGCAATCGATTCCGGCGTTGTTCACGCCGTTCATCATCGTCGGCGGCATCCTGCTGGGTTGGTTCACCGCTACCGAATCGGCGGCCGTGGCCGTGCTCTACGCCGCCGTGCTTTCGATCTTCATCTATCGCGAGATGGACATGAAGCACCTCTACAATGCCTTTGCGGAAACCGGGCGGCTCGCTGCGGTGGCGCTGTTTTGCGTCGGCACGGCGTCGGCGTTCGGCTGGATGCTCGCGTACTACCAGATTCCGAAGGCGCTGCTTGAGAACGTCACGAGCTGGGGTATGGGTATCACCGGGGCGGGCTTCTTCATCGCGTTCGTGTTCCTCGTGGTCGGCTGCTTTCTCGACGCCATCCCGGCGATCATCATCGTCGGCACCATCCTGCAGCCGCTCGCGCAGTCGGTGAACATGCACCCGATCCATTTCGCCATCATCGGCATCGTGTCGCTGGCGTTCGGATTGGTGACGCCGCCTTACGGCTTGTGCCTCATGATCTCGTGCGCAGTGGCCAAGGTGCCCCTCAAGTTCGCGCTCAAGGACACCATGATCATGCTGGTGCCGATGCTGCTGATGCTGGCGGCGATCATCATCTGGCCCGAGATTCCACTGATCCTTCCCAAGCTGATCGCCCCCGAATTGCTGAAGTGAAGCTCTCGCTCAACACGGCGACGGTCAGGAAGCAGTGGAACCTCGCGCAGATGATCGAGGGCTGCACACGCCATGGCATCCGCCATTTCTAGAATTCTTCCCGAAGCGAGGAAGGCCGGCGTGCCGCTCGCGATCGAGCCGCTGCATCCCATGCAGGCGGCTGAGCGCGCGTGCATCAATACGCTGGAACAGGCCTTGGACGTTTGCGATGCCATGGGCGACGGGATCGGCGTAGCAGTGGACGTCTACCACGTCTGGTGGGATCCGAAGCTCGAGCAGCAGATCAAGCGCGCCGGGAAAAAGCGTGTCCTGGCGTATCACATTTGCGACTGGCTGGTGCCGACGCGCGACCTGCTCAACGACCGCGGCATGATGGGCGACGGCGTGATAGACCTGCCGCGCATCCGCTCCTGGGTCGAGGGCGCCGGCTACTCGGGCTTTCACGAGGTCGAGATCTTCTCGGAGCTCGACTGGTGGAAGCGCGATCCCGACGAGGTGCTGAAGACCTGCAAGGAGCGCCACGCGCGCTGCAGTTGAGGAGTGGGGGCTGACATGCGAGGAGCGGTGTTTCTAGGCAATCGGAAGATCGAGATCCGCAATTTCCCGGATCCGACACCCGGCCCTGGCGAAGTCGTCATCCAGATGAAGGCTTCAGGCATGTGCGGCAGCGATCTCAAGTTCTATCGCTCGCCGCCGGGCGCGGCGCAAGCGGCGCTCGGCCTGGGCGGCGACGTCGAGCCCTTCATCGCAGGACACGAGCCCTGCGGCGTGGTCGCCGCGCGCGGCCCCGGCGTGTCGGAGCGCGAAGCGCCCATCGGCCAGCGCGTCATGGATCATCATTACTCGGGCTGCGGCGTATGCAAGCATTGCCGGGTCGGCTGGTCGCAGCTGTGCAAAGCCGGAATCACCGTCTATGGCGTGACCGCGAACGGAGGCCATGCCGAATATCTCAAGGTGCCCGCGCGCACCCTCGTTCCGCTGCCGGAGGAGCTGAGCTTCGTCGAGGGCGCAGCGGTGTCGTGCGGCACGGGTACCGCCTACGCGGCGCTCAGGCGCATGCAACTTGCCGGCGGCTCCACCCTCGCCGTGTTCGGGCAGGGTCCGGTCGGGTTAAGCGCGACCTTGCTCGGAGCAAAGATGGGTGCGCGGGTGATCGCGGTGGAAACCAACGCCGAGCGGCTCGCGCTCGGCAAGCAGTTCGGGGCGGATGTCGCGCTCGATGCTTCCAAGAGTGATATCGAAAAGGAATTAAAGGAGCTGACGCGCGGCGAAGGCGTGGACCTTGCGCTCGACTGCACCGGAATTGCGGCCGCCCGGGTTGCTGCCGTGCGCTCAGCGAAGACCTGGGGAACCGTCTGCTTCGTCGGCGAGGGCGGCGAGGTGACGCTCGACGTGAGCCGCGACCTGCTGCGCAAGCAACTGACGCTGATCGGCTCTTGGACCTTCAGCGCGATGGGCCAGGCCGAGTGCGCGCGCTTCGTGGTCGACAATCGTATCTCGCTCGAGAAGATCTTCTCGCACCGCTGGAAGCTCGAGCAGGCCGAAGAGGCCTACCGCGTGTTCGACACCCAGTCGACCGGGAAGGGAGTGATCGTGTTCTAGATCGCGGCTTCGGAGCCGGGGTCGAAGAAGTGCAGGCGCTCCGGGTCGAAGGCGAGCCGCACTTTCTCGTGCACCCTGACGCGCGTGGCGGGATCGACCCGCGCGACCATGGCGTGCGCCCCGGCGCGCACGTCGAGCAGGATCTCGTTGCCGAGCGGCTCGACCACCTCGACCGCGGTGTCGAACGCGTACTCCGCGGGATCGGCGCCGCTCGCGACGCGCAGTGCCTCGGGACGCACGCCCAGGACGACGCGCCGGCCGGCATACCGCTGCACAGCCTCCTGTTTTTTTGATGGGATCTTGATGCGCAGCCCGGCGGCGTCGGCCCACAAACCGCCGTCCGCCGGTATGATCGCCACCTCGACAAAATTCATCGCCGGCGAGCCGATGAAGCTCGCGACGAAGCGATTGACGGGCCGGCCGTAGAGCTCGAGCGGCTCGCCCTCCTGCTGGACCACGCCGTCCTTCATCACCACGACACGGTCGCCGAGCGTCATCGCCTCCACCTGGTCGTGCGTGACGTAGATGGCGGTGGTCTCGAGGCGGTTGTGCAGGCGCTTCAGCTCGACGCGCATCTGCACGCGCAGCGCCGCGTCGAGGTTCGAGAGCGGCTCGTCGAACAGGAACACGCGCGGATTGCGCACGATGGCGCGGCCGAGCGCGACGCGCTGGCGCTGCCCGCCGGAGAGCTGGCGCGGCTTGCGCTCGAGCAGCGCGTGGATGCCGAGGATCTCGGCGGAGCGCCGCACGCGCCGCTCGATCTCGGGCTTGTCGAACTTGCGCATCCTGAGTCCGAACGCCATGTTGTCGTACACGCTCATGTGCGGGTACAGGGCGTAGGACTGGAACACCATCGCGATGTCGCGGTCCTTGGCCGCCACGTTGTTCACCACCCGGTCCCCGATCAGGATCCGGCCCTCGCTGATCGCCTCCAGCCCGGCCAGCATCCGCAGCGCGGTCGACTTGCCGCACCCCGACGGCCCAACCAGGACCATGAACTCCTTGTCCTTGACCTCAACGTTGAAGTCTTTGACGACGGTCAGGTCCGCTGTGTATCGCTTGACTACATGGTCGAAAGTTACTGATGCCATCCCCTAATCCCCATTCAATTTGTTGACGTCTTAGCGGCCGACGTGGAACCCCGAACGACAAGGCGGGTGCTCATGGGCGACGGCGAATCGACCGCCTTTCCTTTCATGAGCTGGATGAGCAAGCGCGCGGCAAGCCGGCCCTTTTCGACGATCGGCTGATGCACCGTG
>DATNMK010000025.1:0-6526 GCA_035602335.1 Burkholderiales bacterium | reverse complement strand
ATCCGTCACCACCACCTGCGGGCGCGACACCGACAGCGCCGCCAGCGCCGCCTCCCCCGACTCCACCGCCGTCACCGCATAACCCGCCGCCGTCAGCCGCATCGCAATCAACTGCAACAGATCCTTGTCGTCGTCGACCAGGAGAATCTTTGCCGGGTCTTTGCTCATGGTTACCTCTGCTTCCCGCGCAAGCGTTCCTCACGCTCCAGTATGCCGCGTTCGATCGCTCGCAACGCCTCCAGCTGCTGGCGCAATGCCTCTTCGCGCTTATCCCGGTCCTTATCGGCTCGCTCGCGCTCCCGCGCCGAGCGCTCGAGCTCCCGGCTCAGCTGCTGGCGCTCGACGATTTGCGCCGACAGCAGCGCTGCAAATCGCCCGAACCCCGGCGCGGTCGCGTCCGCAAGCGGCTCGAGAAGCTCTGCTGCGCGGGCGTCGTCCCGAAATGGGGCCGGCAGCACAGCGAGCAGCGTCGCAAGACGCAGGCGATTTGCAGCAGTCGGATCGCGCGTGAAGGCGTTCTGCGCGCGGGACAGGGCGGCTTTCTGCTCGCTCGCAGGGGATCGGGCAGCGGTCATGGCGTCGGCAATGATGCGGTCCACTGTCATGACCTGCTCGGCGCCGGGTTGCAGCAAGGCGCAGCCGGCAAGGGCGATGCTGATCGCCACGACGAAAGCCTTCATGCCGCCACCGGCAACGCGCGGATGGGCTTGCGCGGCAAGGTGACGCGGAAATGGCCGCCGCTCGTTTCGGTCACCACGCTGATGCGGCCGCCGTGGGCCTCGACGAACTCGCGCGCGATGGCAAGGCCCAGGCCCGTGCCCTCGATGCGCCCGCTCGCCTTGGCCCGGCCGCGGAAAAACGAGTCGAAAATCGATTCGCGCTCTTCCATCGGCACTCCGGGGCCGGAGTCGATCACGTCGACCATCGCCTCGCGCTCCGCCGCCCGCGTGAGCACGCGGATGGTGCCGCCGGCGGGCGTGAATTTCACTGCATTACCGAGCAGATTGTCGATGATCGAACGCAGCTTTTCCGGGTCGGCCTCCACGTTCACCTTGTCGAGATCGAGCTCCAGCCGCTGCCCCTTGGCCTGCACCGCGAGCTGGTGCGGGCGCGCCACGTCCAGGACGAGCGCATCGAGCGCCAAGGCGCGCGGCTGCAGCGACGCGGCGGCGTGCAGGGCGCGCTGGTAGTCGAGCAGGTCCTCGATCAGGCGCTGCAGCTTGACGCTGTTGTCGCGCATGATCGCTACGACCTGGCGCTGCGGCGCCGCGAGCGGACCGCCCACCTCGTCGCTCAGCAGCTCGGCGCCCTCGCGCAGCACTGTAAGCGGCGTTTTCAGCTCATGCGACAGGTGACGCAGAAAACGGTTTTTTTCCGCCTCCAGTTCCGCCAGCCGCCGCCGCAGCCAGTCGAGCCGCTCGCCCAGCGATCGCAAGTCCTCCGGGCCGCGTACCGTGATCTCGCGCGAGAAGTCCGCCACGCCCAGCTGCCGGATCGAGGCGTCCAGCTCGGCGATCGGCCGCGAGATGTAGCGCGTGAGGGCGAGCGCGATGGTGAGCGCCACCGCGGTACTGAAGATGACGAGCAGGATAAGCCGTTGCTGCACCCCTTCGGCGTTTGAGCGCAGCCGCAGCACTTCGCGGTCGGAGACTAGGTAGCTGATGGCCAGAACTTCGTAGGCGTTCTCGGCCAGCTCGGCGGTGAGGCGGCTGATGTGCCGTGGGTCTTCGCGCCGGCGCGGCTGCGCGCCGAGGCGGTCGTAAAGCTGCTTCTCCTGCTCGACCGTCTTTTTCAGCGCGGCGAGCTGCTGCTCGTCGAGCGGAAGGAGCATCAGCTCGTCAACGAGCTGCCTGAAGCTGTGATGGACTCGGGCGTAGTCGGCGGCCAGCGCTGGGTCTTCGACCACAGCCATCTGCTGCGCCAGGCGCTCGATCGAGCTGATGCGGTTCACCAGCGAGCGGCTTGCGCGCGCCGCTTGCGACGCACTGAATACCGCGCTGCGGCTCTGTTCGGCGAGCCGCTCGGTGTTCCACGCTGAATAAGCAAGCGCACCCACGAGCGGCAGCGCCACCAGGGTAAAACCGGTCAACAACAGGCCGAGAAACGATCGCGGGTAAGCCATGTCCTTATAATTTCAACAAAATTTCCCTTGCCGCGAGGACCAATGTCACACAATGCCGGGCCCCGGGTTTACCTCGTTGCCGCCGTGGCCGCAAATGGAATCATAGGCGCCAACGGCCGGCTACCGTGGCATCTTCCCGAGGACCTCAAGCACTTCAAGAAGCTGACACTCGGCCACCCTATCATCATGGGCCGGCGCACCTGGGAATCGCTCGGCCGGCCGCTTCCCGGCCGGGAAAACATCGTCGTCAGCCGCAGCCCGGGATATGCGGCCCCGGGCGCGGCCGTGGCCGCCTCCCTGGGGGCCGCGCTGGCGCTGTGCGCAGGCGAGTCGGTGGCGTTCGTGATAGGCGGCACGCGGCTATTCGAAGATGCCCTTCCAGTCGCCGATGGCCTGGTGATGACCGAGATTCACAAGGATTACCCGGGTGATACCTGGTTCCCGCAATACGACCGCTCGCGTTGGCGTGAGTCACAGCGTGAAGCACATACCGCCAGCGACGGCATGCGCTTCGACTTCGTGCGGTACGAAAGAGCCTAGGTCTTGGACTCGAAGACCCTGACTTCGGGCAGCGGGAAGCCGTTGAACTGGCTGGCGTAAGCGGTGGTGTAGGCACCCGCGTTCTTGATGTAAACGAAGTCGCCTTCCTGCAAATCGGAAGGCAGCGGCTCATCGCGCATCACGATGTCCACTGAGTCGCAGGTCGGCCCGCCGACGGTCCACGGAATGTCGGGGCCCGAGCGCTCGGTGCGGATGCGGTACTTCAAGCCTTCGCTGCTCTCGATCACACCGCCGAAAAGACCCGCGTCCCAGTGCATCCAGCGCTTGCCGGCGCGGGTGGCCGTGCCGAGCACCCGGCAGACGAAGTAGCCGGCGTCCGAGACGAGGTAGCGGCCGGGCTCGGCGACCACCTGCACGTCCTCGGCAAAGGCCTTAAGGCCCTCGTTCACCACCTCGCCGATGACCTCGACCGAGGGGATCGGTTTGACATGGCGGACCGGAAAGCCGCCGCCGATATTGAGCATGCGCGGTTTCAAACCCGATTTGGTCATGACCTCGAAGAGATTCCTCGCCTTTTCCAGAGCGACGCGCCAATTCTCCGGATTGCGGCACTGCGAGCCGACGTGGAAGGTCACGCCGGCCAGGTCGGCGCCCAGCCTGGCGGCCAGGGCGACGATCTCGCGCGCGTCCGCGGCGCCGGCGCCGAATTTGCCGGACAGCGGCCAGTCGCTCCCGATGTTGGGGGCGGCGATCCGCAGGTACTGCGTTGCGTCCGGCTTCGCCTCATAGATACGGCGCAGCTCGTCGGCGCTGTCGACCACGAACCACTCGACGCCCTTGGCGGCGGCATAGGCGATCGACTCGCGCGACTTCACCGGGTTGGAGAAGAAGACCTCCGCCGGCGGCACGCCGAGGCCGAGGAGCAGGTCGAGCTCGGCCGTCGAGGCAATCTCGAAGCCAGCGCCCTCCAGCACCAGCACCTTCAACACCCGGCGGTCGGGATTGGCCTTGACCGCGTAGTGCGGGCGCACGCGCGGCATGGCGGCACGGAAACGCCTCACCTTGCCGCGCACGATGGCGGTGTCGATGATCAGGAACGGTCGGCTGTACTTCTGGCGTGCGGCCCGGCGGACGATCTCGAAGTCGAGGCTGACCTCGGGATGCGTGTCGAAGAACTGTTCTTGTTGCGGCTGCCTGGGAAGTGCGTTTTGTCTGCTGCGTGCAAAGCTACTTGGGCGATCCCCCATCAAAGTTCTCCCGAAATGGACCTAGGTCTCAGGAATATCGCGGACGCAAACTTCATATACCGGGCAGCAGTTCCTTTTGCTTGTCATGATGACCTCCTTCTCCGCACCGAAGTTGAAGGAAAAACTTGCGCCGATTATAGGGACGACCCCTCTGGAGTCAAGGGCTTGGCAAAGATTTTTTCAATTTTGTTGCGAGCGCTGCGGGGCGCTGAGCGCCCGCCGCGACCATCAACAGGTAGTGGACTAGAAACCGACAACCACTAAATACGGGGGAGCGTGACGCCCTTCTGGCCCTGGTACTTGCCGCCGCGGTCGCGGTACGAGGTCTGGCACAGCTCGTCGGACTCGAGGAACACCACCTGCGCCACGCCTTCGTTGGCGTAGATGCGCGCCGGCAGCGGCGTGGTGTTGGAGAACTCGAGCGTCACATGGCCCTCCCATTCGGGCTCGAGGGGCGTGACGTTGACGATGATGCCGCAGCGCGCGTAGGTCGACTTACCGAGGCAGATGGTGAGCACGTTGCGCGGGATGCGGAAGTACTCCACGGTACGGGCCAGCGCAAACGAGTTCGGCGGGACGATGCACACGTCGCCCTGGTAGTCGACGAAGTTTCTCTCGTCGAAAGCCTTGGGATCGACGATGGTCGAGTTGATATTGGTGAAAATCTTGAATTCGGTCGAGCAGCGGATGTCGTAGCCGTAGCTGGAGGTGCCGTAGGACACCACGCGGCGTCCGCTGACCTCCTTCACCTGCCCCGGCTCGAAAGGTTCGATCATCCTGTGCTCCACCGCCATGCGACGGATCCAGCCGTCGGATTTGATGGTCACGTGTTCTGCACCACGATATTGGGGAACTTGGAGGTCATGTCGCGCTGCGATTCGGCGATCTTGACGGCGCAGCGGCGCGCGATGCGCCGGTAGATCTCCGCCACCGGGCCGTCGGGATCCGATACTACCGTCGGCTTGCCCGAGTCGGCCTGGCTGCGGATCGCCTCGTCGAGCGGCAGCTGGCCGAGGAGCTCGGTACCGTAGTCGCGGCTCATCTTCTCGGCGCCCCCGGAGCCGAAGATGTGGCTCCGATGGCCGCATTGCGGGCAGATGTGGAAGGACATGTTCTCGACCACGCCGAGAATCGGAATGCCGACCTTCTCGAACATCTTGAGGCCTTTGCGGGCGTCGATGAGCGCGATGTCCTGCGGGGTGGTGACGATGACGGCGCCGGTCACCGGTACCTTCTGGGCGAGCGTCAGCTGGATATCGCCGGTGCCGGGCGGCAGGTCGACCACCAGGTAGTCGATGTCTCGCCAGCGCGTGTCCTTCAGCAGCTGCTCGAGCGCCTGCGTGACCATCGGGCCGCGCCAGACCATCGGCGTGTCGATGTCGATGAGAAAGCCGATCGAGATCGCCTGCAAGCCGTGGCCCTCCATCGGCTCGAGCGACTTGCCGTCCTTCGACTCCGGCCGGCCGGCGATGCCGAGCATCATCGGCTGCGATGGCCCGTAGATGTCGGCGTCGAGCACGCCAACCGAAGCGCCCTCGGCCGCCAGCGCGAGCGCCAGATTCACTGCAGTGGTGGATTTGCCGACGCCGCCTTTTCCGGAGGCGACGGCGATGACGTTCTTGATGCCGGGGATCAGCTTGACGCCGCGCTGCACGGCGTGCGCCACGACCTTGGAGCTCAGGCTCACCGAGACGTTCGCGGCGCCGGCCTGCTTCAGCGCCTGGACGACCTGGCGGCGAATCGGCTCGTGCTGGCTCTTGCCCGGATAGCCCAGTTCGATGTCGAGCGAGACATCGGCTCCGGAGACCTTCACGTTGCGCGCCGAGCGCGTGGCTACGAAGTCCTTGCCGGTGTTCGGATCGACGAGCTGCTTGAGGACGCCTTGAACGTCCGCGTCACTGAGAGGCATTTTCAGAGTGTAAGCTAAAATTGACCCTTTCCCGAGCAGTCCCCGCCTCGTTCAAATGGCTTCCCGCAGGCTCTTCGTCACCACGGCGCTGCCCTACGCCAACGGCTCGTTCCACATTGGCCACATCATGGAGTACATCCAGGCCGATATCTGGGTGCGCTTTCAACGGATGCAGGGTCACGAGGTGCATTTCATGGGCGCCGATGACGCTCACGGCGCGCCCATCATGCTCAAGGCAGAGGCCGAAGGCGTCACGCCGCGCGAGCTGGTGGCGCGCATCGCCGCCGAGCGGCCGAAATACCTGCAGGGCTTCCATATCTCGTTCGACAACTGGCATTCGACCGATTCTCCGGAGAACGTCGAGCTGTCGCAGGACATCTATCGCCGGCTGAAAGCGGCGGGGCTGATCTACACCCGGCGCATCGAGCAGTTCTACGACCCCGTGAAGGGAATGTTTCTCGCCGACCGCTACATCAAGGGCGAATGCCCCAACTGCGGCGCCAAGGACCAATACGGCGACGCATGCGAGAACTGCAGCTCGGTGTACTCCGCGATGGAGCTGCGCAACCCTTATTCGACGCTTTCCGGCGCCGAGCCGGTCCTCAAGTCCTCCGAGCACCACTTTTTCAGGCTGTCGGACGCGAAGTGCAAGGCGTTTCTCAAGCGCTGGATCGACACGCCGGGTCGGTTGCAGCCGCAGGTGGTGAACAAGGCGAAGGAGTGGCTCGAGGGCAGCGGCGACAAGTC
>DATNMK010000024.1:0-175016 GCA_035602335.1 Burkholderiales bacterium | reverse complement strand
GCGCTCTAAGCCGCAGCAATTCGAGCGATAGATGCCGGAAGTCTGACTAGACTCGCCGGTTGAAGGCATGATCGGATTTCCTCGTACGATTCGCCGCAGGGCTTCTATTAGTGCTTTGCTCTTATGCCCTCCGTTGAACATGGCGCATGATGGCCCTCTACGCAGGTTTGCTCGGCGCGCTGGCGCGCACTGAACTATTTCTTTTCTTATGCGAGCGAGCACGCTGTGTGCGCTTGATATTGCGGCTAGCCTGTTATTTGCCCCGATTTGCCCACGCTGCTTTTGCAGCGCGCCTTGCAGCTATTTGTTCTCGGAACCGGCCGCATCCTCCGCCCAGTGCAGCTTTCGGTAGTCGAAGCCGTGCACCAGGGTCGGCTTGACGATCGCGAAGTACGGCGAGATGTCGAAGTCGCGCGGCGCGTACAGGCTGTAGTGGCGGATGCGCCACAGCTCCTCTTGCGCATCGGCTGCGTGCTCCTTGGCCGCGGGCGTGCTGGTCTGCGGCGGCACGTACACGGGCAGGATCGGGTAGCGCACCGAGCCGTAGGCCTGCGCGATCAGCGTCGAGCAGATGGCGCGCGTCGGGTCGCCGCTGCCGAGCGCGAGCATCCTGCGGCGCCAGCGCGAAGGCACGGGCGGCGTGGGCAGCA
Source organism: Burkholderiales bacterium (assembly GCA_035602335.1). Taxonomy (GTDB): domain Bacteria; phylum Pseudomonadota; class Gammaproteobacteria; order Burkholderiales; family SG8-39; genus SCGC-AG-212-J23. The sequence continues at coordinate 174,366 of DATNMK010000024.1, read as the reverse complement.
GGTACCTCGCGAGGTCGAACACGTTTTTCAGGTCGTAGCGCTCGCCGATGCGCGATACCACGAACTCGATCACCTTGCGCAGATCCGCCGCGGAGATTCCCACCGGCCGGCAGATGCGCGTGTGCAGGCCCGCGTAGTGGGAAAGCGGCATCGCGCGCACCCCCGCGCGCATGTCCGCCTCGATGAGCACCTTCGGCTCCTCGCCGGGCGGCGGCGCGCCGAGCGCGTCGCCCACGTAGAGCGCCGCGTGCGACCAGGTGGACTGCGTGAGGTACTTGATCGCGACGCTGATGCGCGTGTTGCCCTCGATTAGCACGACGTCGCCGGGCTCGAGCGCCCCGGCGAGCTTCTCCGGCGGCGAAGTGGCGACCTGCGCGCCCTGCGGCAGCGGCGTAGAGAGATACTTGGCGAGCGCGCGTCCCAGCCAGGCAAGCAGTGTGTCCATCGTGCTAACCTCCTAGATCGAGTAGCCTCCGGCTCGCGTCGAGCTTCGCGCATTCGGTGCAGCCCGGCCGCGGCGCAGTCTAACAATATAGTTACACGCCATGACGACCCTGCGCACGCCGGACCTGGAAGCCGCGGTGGATGCGATCCTCTCGCGCGCTGGGGAGCGCGTGGTCTGCGGCACGCCGCTCGGACTGGGCAAGCCGGTACCGCTGCTCAACGCGCTATACGCCCGCGTCAAAGCGCAGACGCGGCTACGGCTGTCGATCATCACCGCGCTTTCCCTCGAAGTGCCGCGCGCCGCGAGTGAGCTCGAGCGACGCTTTCTCGAGCCCTACGTACGCCGCGCCTTCGCCGGAGTACCCGAGCTCGACTACATGCGTGACCTGCGCGCGGGCGGCCTACCCGCGAACGTCGAGCTAAGCGAGTTCTACTTCCGGCCGGGCGCGATGCTCGGCGTGCCGGCTGCGCAGCAAAGCTACATCAGCAGCAACTACACCCACGTAGCGCGCGACATGCATGCGCGTGGCGTCAATGCAGTGCTCGTCATGGTCGCCGAGCGCGGCGGCCGCTACAGCCTGAGCTGCAATCCAGACCTCACGCTCGACGTGGTGCGGGCGATGCGCGCCGGCACATCGGGTGAGCGGCAAGCCGCCCGGCCTTGCGTCGTCGCCGGCCTGGTCAACCGTAACCTCCCTTTCATGCTGCACGATGCCGAGGTCGGCGAGGACTACTTCGACGTGCTGGTGGACGCGCCGCGCTGGGAGCACCCGCTCTTCGGTGTGCCGAACCCCGCGGCCGAGCCCGTCGATCACGCGATCGGCATCCATGCCGCGGCGCTGGTGAAGGATGGCGGCACGCTGCAGCTGGGCATCGGCTCGCTCGGGGACGCGGTCGCGCACTGGCTGCGTCTGCGCCACACCGACCCGGGATCTTTCGCGGCGGCGCTGGAGACGCTCGACCTCGACCGGCATGCGCTCGTCGACCACGAGGGCGGGCGCGGGCGTTTCGGCGAAGGACTGTTCGCCTCGAGCGAGATGTTCACCTGGGGCCTGATGACGCTTTATCGCGCGGGCGTGATCCGGCGCAGGGCTAACGGCGTGGACGGCCCGCTGCTGCAAGGCGCGTTCTTTCTCGGGCCAAGCGAGTTCTATCGAGCGCTGCACGAGCTGCCCGAGGACGAGCGCCGGCTGATCGAAATGACCTCGGTATCGCGCATCAACGACCTGTACGGCGAGGAATCGCTCGACCGGCGGCAGCGACGCGACGCGCGCTTCATCAACATCTGCATGAAGGCGACCCTCTTCGGAGCGGCGGTTTCGGACGGCCTCGAGGACGGCCGGGTGGTGAGCGGCGTCGGCGGCCAGTACAACTTCGTCGCCATGGCACACGAACTGGAGGGCGCACGCTCGATCCTGCTGCTGCGCGCGACCCGCGAATCCGGCGGTCGCGCGGAGTCGAACATCGTGTTCAACTACGGCCACGAAACCATCCCCCGGCACCTCCGCGACGTGGTCGTCACGCAGTACGGCATCGCCGATCTGCGGGGTCGCACTGACGCCGAGGTGGCGGCGGCGTTGATCGCGATCGCCGACCGTCGCTTTCAGAGCGGGCTCGCGGAGCGCGCCAAGGCTGTCGGCAAGCTGCCGCGCGACTGGCGCGTGCCGGAGCATGCGCTCGGCAATACTGAGGAGCGACTCGCCGCGAGCCTTGCCCCGCTCGCGCAGCGTGGCCTGCTCCCAATGTTTCCGCTCGGCACCGACTTCGACGCCAACGAGCAGCGCCTCGTGCCTGCGCTACTCTGGCTGGTGAAGAATGCCTCGGGCTGGCGCAACGGTCTCGCGCTCGCCGGCGCCCTGATAGGGGCGCGGCCGCAGCCGCAGGACGTGCCGGCGCTCGCCCGCATGGGGCTTGCCAAGCCGCGTGGAATACGCGAGCGGCTGCTGCGCCGAGTCGTGGCGCTGGCATTGTCAAAATTGAGGCCCATTGCCATGAAAAGCCAGATGCAAAATCCATTCGCCCTGTTCTTGACTGCGTTCGCCGCCGCGTTGCTTGTCTGCGGTGCGGAAACAATCTCCGCCGCCGAAGAAGACTTCACCGCTCTGGTCAAACGACTCCGGCAGCAGAAACCGGCGTTCGCCAAACGCCATCGGGAGTTGCTCGCGGAACGCTATGACCTTGCCGACCGCACCGCCCAGGGCGTTACGATGTCCCGCGGCAAGCCAGTGCAGGAGGGCGTGCGCGTGCGGCTACCCAAGGACATGACGTGGGAGAAGCTCGCCGCCATGTCGCCGGAGGAAACCAAGGAAAAGCAGCTCTGGCCGGCCGGCTTTCTTCCGTTGCCGCATCCCCACCACGAAGCGGGCGGAATGATCTTCCCCAAATTCCTCATCGAGGAAACGAAGAAGCAGACCGACCGGGATCTGACTCGCTTCGACCTCGACTTCGACTTGCCGGATCATTTCCTGCCCGAGTTCCCGGCACCGATCTATCTGACGACGCGGCCGGATCTGGGCGACGCCTCGCAAGGCAAACTGGTGACGCTCAGCAACTTCAATGAATTGTTCAAAGACATCCTCAATCCCAAGCAACTCGAAGGATTGCGGTTGCTGGTCACGCCGTTTCCCCAGCAGCAGTTCAACGCCACCGAAGAGCGCCGCAGCTTGAAGGCCCATCAGGGCGTTGCCTGCTTCGACTGTCACTCCAACGGCCATACGAACGCCTCCACCCACACGGCCGGCGACGCTCGGCCCAACGAGCATCGCCATCGGATCGACACGCCATCGCTGCGGGGCGTGAACGTTCAGCGCCTGTTCGGTTCGCAACGGGCGCTCAAGTCCGTGGAGGACTTCACCGAGTTTGAGCAGCGAGGCGCCTACTTCGACGGCATCCCGGCCGACGCGACGCGTAAAGGCACCAACGTTCTCGAACGCGGCAGCCAGGTGCATTTCATGGCGGAGTTTCAGGCGCTGCTCGACTTTCCGCCCGCGCCGAAGCTCAACGTCTTCGGCAAGCTCAATCCCGCCAAAGCCAGCGAGAGCGAGATGCGCGGCCAGGAAATCTTCTTCGGGAAGGGCCAGTGCGCGACCTGCCACACGCCGCCGTACTACACCGACAACCTCATGCACAACTTGAAGGTGGAGCGATTCTTCAAGGAGGTCACGATTAACGGTCGCAAGGCGTCGGCCGACGGCCCGATCAAGACCTTCCCGCTTCGCGGCATCAAAGACTCGCCGCCGTACCTGCACGACGACCGTTTGCTGACGCTGGAGGACACGGTGGAGTTTTTCAACCTCGTCCTGGAATTAAAGCTGAGTGCCCAAGAGAAGAAGGATCTGCTGACTTTCCTCCGGGTGCTGTAGGCTCCGGACGTGGGTTCAAATTCCTGCCGGGCGCGCCAATAGTCTCCTTAGTACTTCAACGGCCTGGAGCTCTTAGCGCTTCAGGCCGTTTTTCTTCAGCGGGGACTTTTGCGGGACTCGCGATTCGCGGATGATCGAGGCGAGTGACACGTCATTCGCGCGCTTCTCGTCGGTGATCAATTTCAGCGCTTCGCGAATCTCAAGGACCTGCGCTACGGAGTAGTGCGCCGTCTTTTGTGGCCTGCTGTGCCACAGAATGTGTCGGTCGCGATGAGAGACTAAAACCGTCGGTACGGCATCGCACAGAGCGCCATGCTTGGCAAGACGACAATCCGAACTCTAGCCGAGCGACCTGCATACCCGGGATTACAAGATCCAAGGAGAAAAATCATGACCCGAACGAGAAAGTGGCTTGTCGGGATTGCCGGGTGCCTGTTGCTGCTCGTCGCGGCAGTGTATTTCTTCGACTGGAATCTCGCCCGGCCGTACATTGCGCGCAAAGTGACCAGTTCGACGGGCAGAAGCTTTGCGATCAACGGCGATCTGGAGGTGCGTCTTTCGCTGCGGCCGCGCATCATCGCCAACGACGTCGTGATGGGCAACGCGGAGTGGAGCAAGGATCCGATCATGGCGCAGATCAAGCGCGCCGATTTCAGGATCGACATTCTGAAACTCCTGGGCGGCCACCTGGCGTTTCCTGAACTCTCCTTGTCCGAACCTCACCTGGTGCTCGAAGTAAACAAGGACGGCACGCCGAACTGGGTTTTCGATCAGCGGGACAAGCAACGGGAATTTCCCACCATAGATGCGCTCGCGATAGATCGCGGAACCGTCAAGTACCGCGATCCCACGATCAATACCGACCTGGCCCTCGAGATCAATACGCTCGACGCGACCAAGGGCGATCCGGAATCCATGGTGGAATTGACTGGTAAAGGCCGGTTCAAGGGCATGCAGACCAGGCTCCAGGCGCGCGGCGGAGCGCTGCTCGCGCTGCGCAGCGCCGACCGGCCGTACCCGATCAAGGCGACCGCGACACTGGGGACGACGAAGGCCAGCGTCGACGGAACGCTGATCGATCCCCTGCACCTCAAAGGCGAGGAAGTGAACTTCCAACTCGAAGGCAGCGATCTTGCGCTGCTGTATCCGATCGTGGGCGTGCCGATACCGCCGACGCCTGCGTACAAGCTGGCAGGGTTCCTGAGCCATACCGGCGACATCTGGACATTCAAGCGCTTCAAGGGGACGGTGGGTAAAAGCGATCTCACCGGGGATTTCTCGGTGGACCGCGGCAGGGCTCCCCAGCTGATCACCGCCGACCTGGTATCGGGCAGCCTGGACATGAAGGACCTGGGCGGCTTCATAGGCGCGGACCGCGGCACCAAGCCGAGCGACAATCCGCCGCCTGGCGACAAGGTGCTGCCGACCGAGCCCTTCAGCCTCGAAAAGCTGCGCGCCGCGGATGCCGATGTCCGCTTCAAGGGCGCGAGGATCATTACCCAGAAGATGCCGCTCGAGAAGATGGACACGCATCTCATCGTAAAGGACGGCACGCTCAAGCTTGCGCCGCTGAACTTCGGAATCGCCGGCGGCAACCTGGTCACGGAGATCGCGATGGACGGGCGCAAGTCGCACATCGTCACTCACGCCGACATCACGGCGAAAGGCCTGCACCTCGACCAGCTGTTCCCGGCCTCGAAACTGAATGCCGCCAGCGCGGGCACCATGGGCGGACGCGCAAAGCTCGATGCCACCGGAAACTCGATGGCGCAAATGCTGGGGACGGCGAACGGCGAGGCGGCGCTGATCATGGACGGCGGCACCGTCAGCGAGCTACTGCTCAGGTTGTCCAACCTCGACATCGCCAATTCGATCATGGTGCTGCTGGGCGGCGACAAGCAAGTCCCGATACGCTGCATGGTCGCGAACTTCAAGGCCGTCGAGGGGAAATTCAAGGTCCAGGATCTGGTGCTCGATACGCCCAAGGTAGGCATTACCGGCGAGGGCGATGTGAACTTTGCCGATGAATCGCTCCACCTGAGATTGGTATCGCAGTCGAAGGGGTTCAGCCTGGCATCGCTGCGAGGCCCAATCGTTGTCACCGGCCCGTTCAAAAACCCGTCGGTGCATCCTGACATGGGCAAGGTAGTGGCACGCGGCGGCCTCGCGGCGGGCCTGGGCGCGCTGACCGCGGGCATCGGCGCGCTGATACCACTGCTCGAGTTCGGCAAAGACAAGGACAGCAACTGCGCCGCGCTGATGAGTCAGGCCAGGTCGGATGCGGGCATAAAGCAGAGCGATATCGCGCCTCGCCGCCCGGCTGACCGTTGACCGGGCGGATCGATCCCGCTTGCCCGTCACGTTCATAGAGTTGTTGCACCAGAACCGCAACGCGAGTGCGTCCTTCATCCTTCGGATGGGGAATGCGAAACCCGCCATTGTTCATTGTCGCACGGGTATAATTTTGCTCAGTCCGATACCGAACATAGTCTGTTTGTTCCCCTAGAGTCCGCGTTGATATCCGATCGCACCTCCAGCAATCGCCTGCTGGGAACCCTCTCGCCTGAGGCAGCTCGCCCGCTCCGCGACGAGCTGGAACCCGTCGCGTTGCCGCTAGGCTCGTCCATCCATGAAGCCGGCAAGGAGATGCCCTACCTGTATTTCCCCACCGAGGGAATCATTTCCCTGCTTGAGGTGACGCAAAACGGTTCGACCGCGGAAATCGCGGTTGTCGGCAACGAAGGCGTAGTGGGAATCGCGATGTTCATGGGCGGGGAGACCATGCCGTCCCGCGCGGTGGTTCAAAGCGCAGCCCATGCGCAGCGCCTTAGAGCAGAAGTCCTGCTTCGGGAGTTCAGACGCGGCGGGGAGCTGCAATTTCTTCTGTTGCGCTACACCCTGGCCCTCATGACGCAGCTGTCGCAGACCGCGGTCTGCAACCGGCATCATTCGCTCGAACAGCAGCTTTGCCGCTGGCTGCTGATGAGCCTAGACCGGCTGTCCGTGGACGAGCTGGTGATGACGCAGGAACTGATCGCCAACATGCTGGGCGTGCGCCGCCAAGGCGTCACGGAGGCCGCCGGCAAGCTGCAGGATGAGGGATTGATCCGGTATGCGCGAGGGCGCATCACCGCGTTGAATCGGCCCGGCCTCGAAAGGCGAGTCTGCGAGTGCTACACGGTTGTCAAGAAAGAATACGACCGCCTTCTGAGCGCACCTCCCAAGTAAGACAAGGGCTTGCGAGGACAATTGCTTTAGGATTAGCGTGCTTGCCTTCCTTCAAGGAGGAGAAACCATGCAACCCATTCGTTTGAGCATCGTCGCGGCCGCGCTCGCTGCCCTCAGCGCCTGCGCCCAGATGGGCTCGATGCCCGGCAAGCGCGAATTGATGATCGTCGGAATCGACGAGAAAGTCGTCTTCGAGGACGGCAAGCAGGTATTCCGCGCACCGGGGAAAGACCTGGTGTCGGTGGTTGACATCGGCACCGATCCGCTCGCGCCGAAGATCCTCGTCAGTCTGCCGCTAATGAACACGATCTTCGGGCCGCCAGTGAACCTCGCGATCACGCCCGATGAGCGCCTCGCGCTGGTAGCCAATTCGATGAACTGGCAGCAGGACGGCCCGGGCTGGAAGCCGGTGCCCGACAATAAACTCTACGTCATCAATCTCGCTTCCAACCCGCCCGCTCTTATCGACACGCTGACGGTCGGCAGGCAGCCTTCGGGCATGTCGATCAACCGCGCGGGCAACCTGGCGCTGATCGCTAACCGCGCCGATAACTCGATCAGCGTGCTGCGCATCGCCGGCGCCAGCGTGACGCTGGTCGACACCGTGCCGATGGGCGAGCAGGTCGCGCACGTTGTCTTCACGCCCGACGGCAAGCGCGCGCTCGCGGCCAAGTTCCCGGGGCACAAGATCGCGCTGCTGGAAGTGAACGGCGAGAAGGTGACCTACGCAAAGCAGGACATCCCGGTCGGGCTGTGGCCTTACAACCTCGATGTGACGCCCGACGGCAAGCTCGCGCTTACCGCCGATAACGGCGCCTCGGGAGCAGCCGACGGGCACGTGGACACGGTGAGCGTGATCGACCTCGAGGCGAACCCGCCTCGCGTCATCGACAAGGTGGTGGTCGGAGATGCGCCCGAAGGCTTCGCGATCAGCCCGACCGGCAGGCTCGCAGTCGCGGTGCTGCTTAAAGGAACCAATGCGCCCAAGAGCGCTTGGTACTACAACCGCAACGCGACGGTGGTGGCGTTGCGCATCGACGGCAAGACGGTGACACGCAGCAACGAGGTCGAGGTACGCGGGCTGCCAGAGGGCATCGTGTTCTCGAACGACGGGCAATACGTCTACGTGGGCAACTACATGGATCGGGACGTCTCGATCCTCAAGGTGGAGGGCGACCGGCTCGTCAATACTGGGCAATCGCTGCAACTTCCCGGGCAGCCCGCGTCGATGCGCGGGCGTACGCGCTAGCTTCAGACCGGCGATCGCGTAAAACCTTTAAGCGAAGCGTTGCGCGCCAGCTCGTAGATCGCTCCATCGGTGCGCGCGTCCCGCGCATGCTGGCCGCTCACCCAGTCGACGATCGGCATGAATTGCTTGCACTCGGCGATCGACAGGGAAAACTCCATCTCGAAGATTCCGACCCCCATTTCTGCGACTTTCAAATACACGTCCGAGTCGATGAGGCGCGCCAGCAACTTCAGGTTGAGCGAATTGAGAAAGCGCTCCAGCGGCGGGTACACGGGCATTGACCTGCGGACCTTGTTTCCCACCACCGCCAGCCGGGTGCTGCCCTCCCGGACCCGGCGCGTGAGAAGCACGTCCTGGATGAACTCCGATGTGGCGTGGATGTCGATGGCCGAAGGCGCCACCGGGATAATGATGCATTGGGCCCTGTCGAGCATCTCCTGCAGGACCGCGCCCGAAGCGCCGGCCGGCGCATCGATGATCAATTGCCGCGTTTCCGGGGGCACGTACATCTCGAAGCTGCGCAGGCGGCTGCCCTTTTGTGGCGCCGCGTTGGCACCATGAATCCGCGTCGCGTGCGGCGAGCGCAACCGCAGCCAGTTCAGGCTTGACCCTTGCGGGTCGTAGTCGAGGATGGTCGTGGCAACGTTGCTGGCGGCGAAATGACTGGCCAGATTGATCGCGACCGTTGTTTTTCCCGACCCGCCCTTCGAGTTGATCACCAGCGTGGTATTCATTCTTATTGGAGGGTATCCACAACCCTTTTCTTATCTGTTAGTTACACGCTGATAATGCTACTTGGCAGGACGAAATGCAAGTAGCGCTTTTTCATTGGGACCGACTCCGTGTCGCGAGGACGACGCCGACGAGGATGGTCGCAATTCCGGCGGCGTGGAAAGCATGGAATTCTTCGCCAAGAAAAACCATCGCCAGCAGCGTACCGAAAGCGGGTAGCAGATGCAGCGTGAACCCGGCTGCGTTGGCGCCAACCATGGCGACGCCGCGAATCCAGAAAATGAAGGCGCCGACGGAAGCGGCGAGCCCGATATAGAGCACACCGGCTGCCTCGTTCGCCGTCGGCCACCGCGGCGGCGCATGCAGCGCTTCCAGCGCGAACGCCGGCGCGAGCAGCGCAAGCCCGACAGCCGAAATCACGAAGAGCAGGCCGACGTCGCCCAGATCGCCCGGGCGGCGCTTCAGCAGCACCGAGTACATACCCCACGCCGGCATGGCGAGCAGGATCCAGGCGTCGCCGGCGTGGAACTCGAGCTGCAAAAGCTTGCCGGGCTCGCCCTGCGAGACGATCAGGAGGATGCCCAAGAGCGAGACCAGCATGCCGGCGATCTGCCGGCGTGTCGCCTTCTCGCCTTCGATCATCCACGAGCACAACAGCATGAAGAGCGGGCCGGAAGAATTGAGCAGCACCGCATTGATCGCCGTGGTCGTTCTCAGTCCGAGATAGACCAGGCTCTGGAATATTGCCACCCCGGTGAGCGCGAGCAGGGCGAGCAGGCCGGCGTGGCGGCGCAGCGTGTCGCGCTTTCCTGCGAGCTCCGGCAAAGCGAACGGCGCAAGGACCAGCACTGCGATCAGCCAACGCCAGAAATTGAGCGTGAGCGGCTCGAAAGCGTCGCGCAAGGCGCGTCCGATCACCCAGTTTCCGGCCCAAAGGAGGTTGCACAGCGCAAGTAGCGCGAAGGCGACTGCGCGTCTATGCCGGGCGGCGAGCATGACGTTTTGTTATCTACTGCTTTTCGCCGCGTGCATCAGGCAAATAGTAACTTCCTCCACGATCTATGGGGAATTGCAAGAAATGTAGTCGCACGACTGGCTTTGGCGTTCCTTCAATACTTCTACGCCAGCACCTACCTGGACATCGAATCCATTCGTTCGTTGATCGTCTTTGTCCTGGTGAACGGACAGTTGCCGCCGGTCTAGAGGCGTCCTTGACCCGGCCGGCGCGCGGCGCGGCCTGATTTGCCACCGACGCGGTTCTGCGATAGCGTCCCCAGGCGTGTCATCTGACCGCCAGACGACCGTACTCTTTGCCGACCTGAGCGGCAGCACGAAGCTTTACGACGCCGTCGGCGATACGGCGGCGTTCGAGGCGATCGGCGCCTGCATCGAGAGGCTGCGCCAGTCCGCGGATGCGGACGGCGGGCGCGTGGTGAAGACGATGGGCGATGAGGTGATGGTGCTATTCCCGACGCCCGATGCCGCAGCCAGCGCGGCCACGCGGATGCATACCGCCGTCGAATCGCTCCCGGTGGTAGGCAACAATAAGCTTGCCTTGCGGATTGGCTTTCACACCGGGCCGGTGGTGCAGCGGGATAACGACGTTTTTGGCGATACGGTCAACGTCGCCTCACGGCTCGCCGACGAGGCGGTGAGAGGGCAGATCCTCACGTCCGAGGAAACGGCGGCGCTGCTCAACCCGTTCATCCGCAATTGGACCCGGCGCCTGTACCCGATCCAGATCAGGGGGAAGTCGGGCGAGATTACGCTCTGCGAGGTGATCTGGCGCCAAAGCCCGGACGTGACCGAAGTGGCGCGCACCGGCGCCGCACCGAGGCAGGCCCGGATCGCGCTGCGCGTGATATACCACGGCGAGGAGGTGCTGCGCCGGCGGCGTAACGATGCAGTCATGGTCGGGCGCGGGGCGGATTGCGAGCTGGTGATTGTCGACCCGAAAGCCTCGCGCCAGCACTGCACGATCGAGCGGCGGCAGGACAGGTTCGTGCTGCAGGACCACAGCACCAACGGTACCTACGTTACCGTCGAGGGCGAAAGGGAGATCCTCCTGCAGCGCGAGGACCTCACGCTGCGCAACCACGGCTGGATCGCGTTTGGCCAGTCGCGGACGAACACCTCGGACGTAGTCGAATATTTCTGCGAGCAAGCCCGCAGCTAGTACGGGTCGGGCTGCAGGCCTTCGCTGACGCCGGCCCGCGCGAGCACTGCCTTCAGTAGCACATCGCAGCCCGCGGCAAGGTCGTAGGGCCGCGCGTTCTCGATCTCGTTGTGGCTGATGCCTCCTTCGCAGGGCACGAAGATCATTGCCGTCGGCGCGACGCGCGCGAGGTACACCGCATCGTGTGCTGCGCCGCTGACGATATCGCGATGCGTGAGGCCCAGCTCTTGTGCCGCGTGCCGCACCGAGTCGACCAGCTCCGCAGTGAACTTGCAGGGCGGGAAGTAGACCACCTCGCGCAACTCGACCGCCACCCGGCACTGCGCGGCGATCGCGGCCGCGCTCTTCTGCAGATCGTCCGCCATCGAGCGCAAAGTGGCGTCATCGGCGCTGCGCAAGTCGACCGTCATTCTCACCTCGCCCGGTACGACGTTGCGCGAATTCGGCCTCACCTGCAGCGAGCCCACGGTGCCGCGCGCGTAATCGGGGAAGCTGTTCGCGATGCGGTTGACTTCGAGGACCAGCCGGCTCGCCGCGATGAGCGCGTCCCTGCGCAGCTCCATCGGCGTCGGGCCCGCGTGCGCATCCTGCCCTGTGAACGCCACGTCGAACCAGCGCTGGCCGAGCGCTCCTTGCACTACGCCGATCGTGGTCCGGGTATCCTCCAGCACCGGGCCTTGCTCGATATGAGCCTCGAAATACGCCGCCACCCTGTGCGCGCGCGCCTCGCCGGCGTAGCCGATCGCCGTCAGCGCCTGCCCGGCCGTCAAGCCCTCGGCGTCTTTCGCTGCGAGTGCCTGTTCCAGCCGGTACACCCCCGCGAAAACACCCGAGCCCATCATCACCGGGACGAAACGCGAGCCTTCTTCGTTGGTCCAGGAAGCCACTTCAAGCGGGGCGCGCGTGACGATGCCGCGTTCGTTCAGCGTGCGCATGACTTCCAGTCCCGCCATCACCCCATACGCGCCGTCGAACTTGCCGCCCGAGGGTTGGGAGTCGAGATGGCTACCCATCACTACGGCATCGGCGCTGGAGTCACTGCCGGCACGGCGCGCGAAGATGTTGCCGATGGCGTCCCAGCGTACCGCCAGCCCGGCCTCCCGCGCCCAGCGCACGAACTGGTCGCGGCCTTCCCGGTCGGTTTCGGTGAGCGTAATACGCCGCACGCCGCCTTTGGGCGTCGCGCCAAGGCGCGCCAGATCCATCAGCGATGCCCAGAGGCGCTCCCCGTTTATGCTTGCCGTTGCCCTCAACGTGTTCGAATTATGCGCAGAACAGCTTTTCCGTGTCGGCATTGCTCGTCGATTCTTGCAGTTAGCGATGGTCTTTAAGGAGCTAACTCACAGTTTCGCGCGCACTGGCTTGAATGCAACTCCAGCACCCCTCCGAACAATCTTGCAACGGGCGCCACACTGACACGCTGGACTACTAGATAACGCTCCAGTAAATTGGAACACGGGGAACGACGGTCGATGATGGCGACCTGCTGCGGGGAGAAGGCAATCAAGAACAATGAACAGCCGTGAACCTCTGGCTCGATTATCTCCAGCTGTGGCAAGCCAACTGGGCCAAGGCCTTGGACATGCCGCCGGCTGAGAACGAGACGCGCCGCCGCGGCATCGACGCCCCGGGCGCGGACTGGTATTGGGAGCAGGACGAGCAGCTGCGGCTCACCTTCATGTCGAGCCGCACCAGCGAGAAAACCGCGCTCGACCTGGCCCTCGACCTGTCCCCCTACCTCGGCCACAAGCGCTGGGAACAGCCGGCCCTGAACCTCAAGCCGGAGGACTGGGACCGCCACCGCGGTCAGCTCGAGCGGCACGAGCGGTTCCGCGATTTCGAGATCCAGGTGGACGCGGGCGAGGGTCGCTCGGTCTGGCTGTCGCTCAGCGCCGAGCCGGTCTTCGACGAGGGCGGCGCATTCCGCGGCTACCGCGGCGCGGGGCGCGACACCACGGCGCAAAAGCGCGCCCAGCAGCTGCTCCAGCTCGAGAATTCGGTGATGTGCTGCCTGGCCGGGGCGGGCAGCATCGCTTTCGCGCTCAAGGGCGCTCTGCGCGCGGTCTGCGAAGGCGAAGGCTGGGATTGCGCCGAGCTGTGGAAGCTCGACGAAACCGGTGGCGCGTTGCGCCTTTTCGAGCATTGGAGCGCGCCGGACATCCAGGGCATTGCGGCCGTGGTCGAGGCTGCGGGCGATATCGGCGTCCAGCGGGGCTCTGGGATGGTGGGCTCGGTCTGGCAGTCGGGAAAACCGCTGTGGATCACCGACTATATGCAGCAGGCCGCGCCGGTGGGCGACGAGCTTTTCGAGAAGATCGGCTTGCGCGCCGCGCTGCTGGTCCCCTTGCGGTCCGGCCCGGATATCGTCGGGGTGCTGCGCTTTGGCTCGCGCACGGTCCGCGCGCCCGACGAGCGCCTCTCGGACCGGCTCAGCGCGCTCGGCGGCCGGATCGGCAGGTTCTTGCAACAGTCGGTGGCGGAGCAGGCCAGCAGCGAGCGCGAATCGCGCTCGCGCCGCCTCGCCGACCTGTCCTCCGACTGGTACTGGGAAACGGATGCCAGTCACTGCTTCACCCGGCTCGAAGGCCGCTACGTCACCGGCGGCGATGAGGATCTGCAGCGGCGCCTGATCGGCGTGCGCCGCTGGGAGAGCGGCCTCGAAATCGAGGCAGGATGGGAGGTGCATCGCGCGCTGCTCGATGCCCGCCGGCCTTTCTACGACGTCCTGATGTGGCGTGCGATGCCGAACGGGAGTCTGCGCTACCTCAGCGTCAGCGGCGAGCCGGTGTTCGGCGCCGACGGCAGCTTCCTCGGCTATCACGGAGTCGGCCGCGACGTGACCACCCAGAAGCAAGCCGAGCAGATGCTCAGGCTCGAGCACGAGGTGGCGCGCTCGCTGGCGGCGGCCGAAGACGCGGCGGGCGGCCTGCGCGCCGCCATCCGGGCAGTGTGCGAGGCCGAAGGCTGGGATTCGGGCCGCTATTACCGCTTGGACGAGGCGAGCGGCGCGCTGCGCTTTCAGGACGGATGGTGCGTCACCGAGCCGGCGGTCGACCGGTTCCTGGAGCGTTCGCGGGTGGTGTGGCAATTCGGCGCTGCCTGGTCGGGCGATCTGCACCGCGACCTGCGTGCGCACACGAAATCGCTGGCCGACGGCGCGGGCGCGCGCGGCGTGTTCACCTTCGCTGTCATCTCGGAAGGCAGGACCATCGGTGTGCTCGCCTTCTCCGGCGAGTCGGTGCGCGAGCCCGACCAGAGGCTGCTGCAGGCGGCGCGCGTCATCGGCAGCCACGTCGGCCAGTTCCTGCAGCGCAAGCGGATCGAGGAGTCGCTGCGCGAGAGCGAGGCGCGCTTCCGCAGCCTGACCGAGATGTCGTCCGACTTTTACTGGGAAACCGATCCGCAGCACCGGGTCACCAACGTCGCGCACGGCGCGAATTACTCCGCGGCCAAGATCGCGCTGGGCGTGATCGGCAAGACGCTGTGGGAGATTCCTTCGCTGAGCCCCGACGAGGCGGGATGGGCGGAGCACAAGGCCGCCATGGACAGCCGCATCCCGTTCCGCGACTTCGAGTTCGCGCGCGCGATGCCCGACGGCGGGCGGCGCTATTTTTCCGTGACCGGCGAGCCGCGCATCGCAGCCGACGGCAGCTCCCTCGGCTACCGCGGCGTCGGCCGCGACATCACCGAAACCGCGCTCATGCGCGAGCGCATCGAGACGCTTGCGTTCAGCGATCCGCTGACCGGGCTCGCCAACCGGACCAGCCTCGCCCCGGCGCTCGAGCAGGCGATCGAACGGGCGCGGCGCCACGGCGCGAGGCTCGCCGGTGCGTTCATCGACCTGGACGGATTCAAGCAGATCAACGACAAGCATGGCCACCACGCCGGCGACCAGTTTCTGGTCGAGGTGGCGCGGCGCTTGCGCGCCAAGCTGCGCGCCATCGACCTCGTCGCGCGGCTCGGCGGCGACGAATTCTTCGTGGTCCTCGAGGAAGTCAAGGACGCCGCTGCGGTGGAAAGCATCATCAGCAAGCTGCTGGCCGAGGCCGTGCGGCCTTATGCGCTGCCCGGGGGAGGGGAAGCGCGCGTGTCGGCGAGCATCGGCATCAGCCTGTTTCCCGATGACGCCGCCGATGCGGCCGAACTCGCCAAGAACGCCGACGCGGCGATGTATGGCGCGAAGGAAGCCGGCAAGAATTGCTACTTTTTTTACTCGTCCCTGAGCGCCGCGGAGCCTGCCCGCGGCAAAGGCAGCAACGCCGCGTCAGCGTGACGGGCGCCGCAGCGGCGCGATCCTGACCTTTCGCGCCGGTGTCAAACGCACCGCCCGCTTCTCCAGGTAGCCGGTGATCTCCTCGGCAGCGCGCGCCGGGGTGAAGAGGTGCCCCTGGTAGGCGTCGCAGCCGTTTGCGAGCAGGAAGCGCAGCTGCTCCTCAGTTTCGACGCCTTCGGCCACCGATACCAGGTCGCGCTGCTTGGCCAGCGCGATCATGGTGGCGACGATGGACGCATCGTGCTGGTTGCTGCGCACATCGCGCACGAACGACTGGTCGATCTTCAGTTTGCGCACCGGAAAGCGGTGCAGGTACGCGAAAGAGGCATAGCCGGTGCCGAAATCGTCCACCGAGATGTTTACGCCCATGTCCTTGAGCTCATGCAGGCCGGCGATCGCCTGCGCCGTGCCTTGCATGATGGTGGTCTCGGTGATCTCGAGCTCGAGGTATTGTCCGGGCAGGCCGGTGTCGCGCAGAATCGCGTCGATCGATTTGACCAGGTCCTTCTGCCGGAACTGCCGCGGCGAGAGGTTCACGGCCACGCGCACGTCCACATGCCCCATGTCGTGCCAGGCTTTGCACTGGCGGCAGGCCTCGCGCAGCACCCAGTAGCCGATCGGCACGATGAGGCCGGTTTCCTCCGCGATCGGGATGAACTCGACCGGCGGCACGAAGCCGCGCTCCTTGTTGTCCCAGCGCAGCAGCGCTTCCACGCCGATGATGCGCCCGCTGGGCAGGCCGACCTGGGGCTGGAAATGCAGCACGAACTCGCCGCGCTCCAGCGCGCCGCGCAGCCGGCGCTTGAGGTGCGCATGGCGCTCGGTGCGCGTCGCCATGTCGTGCGCGAAGCGCTGGAAATTGTTGCCGCCTTCGAGCTTCGCGTGATGCATCGCGAGGTCGGCGTTGCGCAGCAGCGTTTCGGCGTCGTGCTCGTCGTGCGGATAGACGGCGATGCCGATGCTCGCCGACAGGTAGACCTCGTGGCCGGCGACTTCGGCGCGCGCCGCCACGCTGCTGAGCAGCCGCTGCGCCACGCGCGAGATCTCCTCGAAGTCGGGAACGCTCTCGAGCAGGACGGCGAACTCGTCGGCGCCCAGGCGCGCAAGCGTGTCGGTGCCCCGCAGGCAGGATTGCAGGCGCCGCACCGCCTCGCTGAGGACCTGGTCACCGACCGCCTGGCCCAGCGTCTCGTTGATCTCCTTGAACTGGTCCAGGTCGATCACCATCGCGGCAAGCAGCGTGCGGCCGCGGTCGGCGCGCAACATCGCGTGGTTCAGCCGGTCGCTCAGCAGCGCCCGGTTGGGCAGCCTGGTCAGCCAGTCGTAATGCGCGAGGCGCACCTGCTCGGCGAGCTTGGCCTCGGTGATGTCGCGCCCCAGGCCCCGGTAGCCCGTGAACTTGCCCGTGCCGTCGAGCACCGGTTCGCCGCTCATCGAGTAGTGCCGCATCTCGCCGTCCGGGCCGAGCCGCGGGAATTCGAAATCGCGGAACGGCCGCCGCGCCTCGAGGGTCTCGCGCTGGCCCTGCCATGACGCCTCGTCGGGGAACACCGCGCGAATTTCCCAGTCGGCGCTGTCCGCGCGGTCCTGGAAGCGGTGCCGGGCGTCGGTCTCCCAGTAGAAGGCGGATAACAGCTGCAGGAGGCTGCCGAGGGGCTGATCTATTCCCATCTTTTTGGCCGGCCGATTCTTCTTCTTCTTCTTCTTCATTACCCGCTTTCCCACCAGACACCGCGCGCATCATAACCGATTGAAGATTTTTTAGCCCTGCCAGACCCCGTAGCCTTCTTCCCTTAGCCCGATCGCCAGCTCTACCTCCATGTCCCGCGCCGCTTCGTAGGGCATCGGGTTGTAGACTTCATAGAGCTCCGGCAGCAGGCGCAGGCCATAGCGCCGCACGAACCTGTTCGACTTGATCCCGGCCTTGTGCTTGTCGAATCTCTCGTCGGGGGAGAGGCCGGTCATCCCGACGTAGACGCAGGGCTTGCCTGCGTCGTAGTCGGGATTGCATTTCTTGAACCTCGGTTCGTCTAGGACTTCCCTCGAAAGCTCCACGACGTAGACCGAGTGGTGGGGGCGCTTAGAGATGGCTGGTCCACCTCCCGAGACCATTCTGCGCGCCGCTACAGCACTAACGCAACTTGCGTTACAAAGGGGCGTCAGGCTAGAGTGAATCGATGAGGGAGCCCGGCGGATGAATCCTGCCCTGCAAGGCTTGCTGATTGGCCTGGCGGTGGCGCTGTTTCTTCTAGCGGTGGACTACCTGCACCTGCGCAAAGGCGCGCACGAGCGCGCGAAGCGGCTGCGCCTTACACCCCATTTCGACGACACCGAACGGCGGCGGATCGCCTCGGTGATGCGTTTTTGCCTGTGCGTGCCGCCGGCTTTCGCAATCTTCTTCTGGTGGATTTGGGGCTGAAGCGGCTCGCTTGCCATCCCGACGCTCGTAGCGAGGCGGTGCGCAGCATCACTGCGCGGGTGGCTCGAGTGCGGGACGGAGCGCTGGCGGTGAACTATGTTCTGGAGGGAGACCTCGAGCGCCTGCGCATTCCGCCGCCGCGGGCGCCGCGCATCGCCGCTCGCCTCTGGCAGCACACGTGCTGCGAAATCTTCATCGCCCGCCAAGCCTCGCCCGCGTACCATGAATTCAACTTCTCGCCTTCAGGCGAATGGGCCGCCTACGCCTTTGCGCGTTATCGCGACGGCGCGCCGCTCTTGGATGAGCTGCTCGATCCCCGCATCAGCGTGCGCCGCACCGAGGAGAGACTGGAGCTTGACGCCTTGCTGCGAGTCGAACGCGCGGCGCTTTCGCTCGCGCTCGCGGCCGTAGTCGAAGACGCAGACGGGGCGCTTTCCTACTGGGCGCTCAAGCATCCGCCGGGCAAGCCGGATTTCCATCATCGCGATGCGTTCGCGCTGGAGCTCGATGAAGTTCGGGATTGACCGGCTGCTGGAAGATGCGGGCTTGCGAAAGCCGCTGGCGGGCCGCCGCGTGGCGCTCCTCGCGCATCCGGCGTCGGTGACGCGCGATCTCTCGCATTCGCTGGACGCGCTCGCGGCGCTCAGGGACGTCAAGCTGGTTGCGGCCTTCGGTCCGCAGCATGGATTGCGCGGCGACAAGCAGGACAATATGGTCGAATCGCCGGACTTCACCGACCCGGTGCACGGCATCCCGGTGTTCAGCCTGTACGGGAAAGTTCGACGACCGACAGCAGCGATGATGGACAGCTTCGACGTGCTGCTCGTCGACCTGCAGGACCTCGGCTGCCGCATCTATACATTCCTGACGACTTTGCGTTATGTGCTCGAGGCGGCGGCCGAGCATGGGAAGACGGTCTGTGTACTCGACCGGCCCAACCCGGCGGGCCGGCCGGTCGAGGGGCTGCGGCTGCGCGAGGGCTGGGAGAGCTTTGTCGGCGCGGGGGCGCTGCCGATGCGTCACGGCCTCACGCTGGGCGAGGCTGCGAAGTGGTTCGTGCGCACTCTCGGTCTCGATCTCGACTACCACATCGTAACGATGCAGGGCTGGGCGCCGGCCGCCGCGCCGGGCTACGGCTGGCCGCTCGGCGAGCGCGCCTGGGTCAATCCGAGCCCGAACGCGTCCAATCCGTGGATGGCGCGCTGCTACTCCGGAACCGTGATGCTGGAAGGAACCACGCTGTCCGAAGGGCGAGGCACGACGCGGCCGCTCGAGCTTTTCGGCGCGCCGGATATCGAGCCGGAATTTCTCGTGGAAAAAATGCAATCGCTGGCGCCGCAGTGGATGCAGGGCTGCCGGCTGCGGCCCTGCTGGTTCGAGCCGACATTCCACAAGCACGCCGACAAGCTCTGCGCGGGAGTGCAGATCCACGTCGATGACGCGGCTTACGATCACGCCGCCTTCCACCCGTGGCGCCTCGTCGCGCTCGCCTTCAAGGCGCTGCGCCAGCTGCGCCCCGACTACGAGCTATGGCGCGACTTCCCGTACGAATACGAGCGCGGACGCCGCCCCATCGACCTCATCAACGGCAGCGAGCTGCTGCGCGAGTGGGTGGATGAACCCGCCGCCACGCCCGCCGATCTCGACGCGCTCGCCAGTTCCGACGAGGAAACGTGGCGCGAAGAGCGCGCGCCGGTGCTGCTCTACCGCTGAGAACTCAGAGAATGCGCTCGCCGAATTTTTTCAGCGCGGCTTGCGACAGCGTGAGCCCCAATCCCGCCTGTTCCTTCAGCTTGAGCGTGCCGTTGGCGATCTGCGGCGGATCCGCGAACAGCTCGGCCTGCAGGGGATCGCGCTCCGGGTCGGTGAACGACTCGACGATGATGCCGGCGGGACTCGCCGCGACGATATGGGCATGGATGAAGCAGTCGTGGTGCGGCGCGACCTGCACATGGTTCATCTCGCACAACGCGGCGAGCTTGCGGCCCTCGGTGAAGCCGCCCATCATGGTGCAGTCGAACTGCAGGATCTGGATCGCCTCCTCCTCGAGCAGCGCGCGGCAGCCGTAGCTGGTGAGCTCGCTCTCGCCGGCCAACAGCGGGATGCGGGTGCGCTGCGCGAGCAGCTTCAGCTCCCGGCGGTCGTCGGCCCAGCGCACCGGCTCTTCCAGCCAGCGCGGCCGCAGCGGCTCGAGCAGCCGCGCGCCTTCGATGGCGGTGACGAGATCCCAGCCGCGGTTGACGTCGACCATCAGGTCCTTGTCATTGCCGATCACCTCGCGCACCAGCGCGAGGCGCTCCATGTCCTCGGCCAGCGGCACGCCGCCGGCCTTGGCCTTGAAGCCCTTGTGCCCCTGCGCCTTCAGCATCTGCATCTCGTCGCGCAGCTCCGACAGGGTCTTGCCGTCGCGGTAGTACGCGCAGGTGACATAGCAGGGCACTTCGCTGCGGTAGCCGCCGAACAGGCGATAAAGCGGCAGCCCGGCCACCTTGCCGATGATGTCCCAGGCGGCGATGTCCATGGCGGCGGAGATGCGGACCAGCGCTTCGCGCGACCAGCCTTTCTCGTGCGCGCGGCGCTGCCAAGTGAGCGCGAAAAGCTTCTGGTAGAGCTGTTCCGGCGCGAGCGGATCGGCGCCGACAATGACTTCGCCGATGCCGGTGCGAAAGGCGTGGATCGCCGCCTCGATCGGCGTATAGCTGGTGGCGAGGCCGATGCCCTCGATGCCCTCGTCGGTCTGCATGCGCACCAGAATCTCGTTGGCCTTCGGGACGGTGAAGTGGCTGACCCAGTGGGGGCGCCCGGTATCGGGTGCGCGCAGGATGTAAACCTGAAGCTGAGTGATCTTCATTCGGCGGGGATCCGCCACAAGTGTTTCATTCCGGCTCCTTGATTCCCGCTTCTCTCATCAGTTTCGACCACTTCGCCTGGTCCTCGCGGATGAAGCTGCCGAATTCCTCGGGCGTATTGCCTCCGGGATCGGCGCCCATCGCCTGCATTTTCGCGCGTGTGTCGGCCTGCGCGAGCACGCTGTTCACATCCGCGCTGAGCTTCTTCACGATCGCCTGTGGCGTCGCCGCCGGCGCGAGCAAGCCGAACCAGCCCACCGCCTGGTAGCCTGGCAGTCCCGATTCGGCGACGGTCGGCACATCGGGCAGAGTCGCCGAGCGCTGCGCACCGGTGACGGCGAGCGCCTTCAGCTTGCCGGCCTTCACGTGCGACAACACGGTCTGCGACGGTGCGAACAGGAGATCCACCTGCCCTGCCAGCAGATCGGTCAGCGCCTGGCCGGTGCCTTTGTACGGGACGTGCAGCAGGTCGACCTGAGCCATCGACTTGAAGAGCTCGGCGGAAAGATGCGATGCGGCGCCGACTCCCGAGGATCCAAAGGTCAGCTTCGCCGGATTGGCTCTGGCCAGCGCGATCAGCTCGCCGATGTTGGCCGCCGCCACGCGCGGGTTCGCGGTGACGACGTAAGCCGCGGCGGAGACCAGCGACACCGGCGCGAACTGATCGACGTTCTTCTGCGTGAGCGAGGCGGTCGAGCTCATCAGCAGCGTGTAGCCGTCGGGCGGCGACTGCGCGACGAAGTCGGCGCCGATGTGGCCGCTCGCGCCAGGCTTGTTTTCCACGATCACCTGCTGTCCCCAGCGGCTGGCGAGCTTCGGTCCGAGGAGGCGGCCGAGCGCATCCGCGCCACCCCCCGGCGGGAAGGGCACGACGACGTGTACCGGCCTGGCGGGAAAATTTTGCGCCAGCGTCCCGGTAGCGATCAACAACGCCCAAAGAATGGTGATCAGGCGCATCTACGAGGAGGTCGTACGGGCGAGCGACGGGGCGCCGATCTGCCTCAACCACTGCTGCGCCGGCCTCTCGAAGTATCGCGAGCTCGCCATGGAAAGCGCGATCAGGACCAGGAAAAACAGCGCCATCATCACCGGCGAGTAGAAATGCTCGCTGCGCAGACCGATGAGCGCAGCGGCGCCCACGAACACCAGCTGCAGAGGAAATTGGATCAGGTACGAAGAATACGAGATGTCGCCGAGGAACGAGAGGCGCCTGCCCAGCGTGCCGCGTTGCGTCTCGGCGAGCGCCAGGGCGAGCACCGTCAGCGGGAACAGCAGGAAGATCGACCACAGGGTGGGGATCGCCGGCGAGTGCTCGAATGGCCCGAACCAGGCCTGCGCCAGCGTGACGCCCCAACCTAGCGCGGCGAGCGCAACGCAGGGGATTGCGAGCGGCAGGCGGCGCTCAGTGATCCGGCGGTAGGCGAGGTACATGCCCCCGCCGACGAAGAAGGAGATCAGGCCGCGCCCAATCGGTAGATAGACCGTCCAAAGCGCAATCCCGGCCAGGATGGCGAGGAGGCAGAACGGCCAGCGCGGCATTGCCACGCGGCAGGAGAAAAAGAACAGCAGGTACAGGAACGCCTCCACCGAAATCGACCAGGCCGGCCCGTTGAACGAATAGCCGCGCTCCAGGCCGATCGACGAAGCAAGCGCCGAGTGCAGCAGGAAGTGGTAGGCGTCGTTTTCCGGGTAGATGAAGAACGAACCGGTGGCCTGCCAGCGGATGAATTGCGCAGCCGCCACGAAAATCAGCGTCGCGGCGTGCAACGGGTAAAGCCGCGAGAACCGAAGTATGAAAAACTCGCGCCCGGAAATCCGCGCGCTGCTGATTTTTTCCGCGTAAAGCCAGAAGAAGATGAACCCCGACAGGCAGAAAAACAGGTCCACGGCCCGCAAGCCGTTGGTGTAGAAAAGAATGAGAAGCGGGTAAAGCGGCTGGCGCTCAGCCCGGAAGCTCTCGGGCGGGAAGAAGTGCTGCCAGTGCCACAGGACGATGCTCAGGGCGGCCAGACCCCTGAGCGCGTCCAGCGAATAAAAACGTCCTCCCGGCTCACGCGGCATGATGTTCCCTCGAATCATTTTATCGTTGCTTTGCGGATCTCTGCGCGCTAACGTGGCGCCAGCGATTCCAGAGGAGGGGTCATGAAGAGCAGAGGAATGTTTGGCTTGAGCGTCGTGGTCTTCGCCATTGGCGCGTCAGCAGCCGAGATCAGCGGTGTCGTCACCGGGCCGAAGGGTCCGGAAGCGGGCGTCTGGGTCATCGCGGAAACCACCGATCTGCCCACCAAGTTCGCCAAGGTCGTGGTCACCGACGAGAGCGGCCGTTATCTGATCCCCGAGCTTCCGCAGGCAAATTACAGCGTTTGGGTGCGGGGTTACGGCCTCGTCGATTCCAGGAAAATAGAGAGTCCTGCGGGGAAAACCCTGGACCTGAAGGCGGTGGCAGCACCGAGCGCGAAAGCGGCGGCGGAGTACTACCCGGGCATGTACTGGTATTCGCTGCTCAAGATTCCGGACAAGAGCGAGTTTCCCGGCACCGGCGACAAGGGAAATGGCATCAGCGAAAACATGAAGACGCAGGAACACTGGGTCGACACGGTCAAGAACGCGTGCCAGTCGTGCCACGCGCTCGGCAGCCATGGCATGCGCACGGTGCCGAAGGTTTTCCAGGAATCCGGCAACTCCTTCCAGGCGTGGGCGCGGCGCACGCAGGCGGGGCAGGCCATGACGAACATGGCGACCGGATTGGGATACATGGGCGCCGAAGGAGCGTTGAAGCGCTTTGCCGACTGGACCGACCACATCGCCGGCGGCGAGCTGCCGTTCGCGAAGCCCGAGCGTCCGAAAGGCGTCGAGCGCAACGTTGTTGTCACGATGTGGGACTGGTCGACCAACAAGGCCTACCTGCACGACTCGATCGCGACCGACAAGGACAATCCGACGGTCAACGCCAACGGCAAGATCTACGGCGCGCCCGAGGAGAGCACCGACATGGTCCCGGTGCTCGATCCGGTGAAGCACATCGCGACGCAGATCCAGCATCCGTGGCGCGATCCGGAAACTCCGTCTTCGACTTCGCTGCCGAAGGGCGTGTCCGCGTACTGGGGCACCGAGCCCGCATGGGATGGCCACACCAGCATCCACAATCCGATGATGGATCGCGAGGGCCGCGTGTGGTTCACGTCGCGCATCCGGCCGGCGGGGGCGCAACCGGCGTACTGCAGCGATGGCTCGCATCCGTCATCGAAGGTGGCGCCGCTGAAGGAGTCACCGCGCCATCTCTCGATGTACGACCCGAAGACGAACAAGTGGACGCTCATCAGCACCTGCTTCTCGACGCACCACCTGTATTTCGCGCCGAAGGATCCGAACTACACGCTCTGGACGAGCGCTGGCGGACCGGGTAGCGGCGTGGTGGGTTGGCTGAACACGAAGAAGTATTTCGAGACCGGCGACGAGGCCGCCTCGCAGGGCTGGACGCCGATCGTGGTCGACACCAACGGCAACGGGGTTCGCGACGACAGCGACACGCGCCTGCGGGCCGCTTTCTACGGTGTCACGCCGAGCACGGTGGACGATTCGGTCTGGGGCCAGTCGATGGGCATCGGCTTCGCGCGCATGAACCAGCCGGGCTACCTGATGCGAATCGCGCCTGGAACCAATCCGGCCGAAACTGCGCTGACCGAGGTCTATGTGCCGCCCGAGGGCGCCTACAGCCCGCGCGGCCTCGACATGGGCCTCGACGGCGTGGTGTGGACCGCGCTCGCAAGCGGGCACATCGCGAGCTTCGACCGCCGTAAGTGCAAGGGCCCGATCAACGGCCCCGAGGCGGCGAGCGGCAAGCTCTGCCCCGAAGGCTGGACGCTCTACCGCATGACCGGGCCGCAGTTCAGGGGCCTCGACGCCTCCGGCAGCGCCAACCACGCCTATTACCTCTGGGTCGATCGCTACAACACCTTCGGCCTCGGCGCCAACGTGCCGATCGCACAGACCAACGGCAGCGAATCGCTGATGGCGGTGGTCGACGGCAAGATCATCGACATCCGCGTTCCGTACCCGCTCGGCTTCTTCACCAAGAACGTCGACGGGCGCATCGACGATCCGAAGGCCGGCTGGAAGGGCCGCGCGATGTGGACGACGTCAGGCACGCGCGCCAACTTCCATAACGAAGGCGGCACGGACAACAAGCCCAAGGTCTACAAGCTGCAGCTGCGCCCCGATCCGCTCGCGCGGTAGCAGGTACGCGCCAAAAAGGGCTCGCGATCACGCGGGCCCTTTTCTTTCCGGAGTACCATGCTTCGGCATGGCTCAGGTACCCGGCTCCACGAGCACCGCGGCGCGCCCCGAGGCGGATTTCATGCCGCTATGCGTCGCGGCGGCGATCGCGTTCGGCAGCCTCGTCACCCGGCGGGCAGCCTCGGCGCAAGAGCTCGATTTCGACGGCCGCATCGATCGTATGGCCGAAGCGATGGCGAGCGTCATACCGATCTACGCCGATCGCGAGCACATGGCGTTGCGTACGCCGCTGACGGGAAACGAGCTGGCGCGCGGCAGGTTCGCCGATGGCGCTCAGACCTTCGTTCTTCCCGACGCCGCTCCGCGCCAGCGGCTGCGCATCCGCAAGATCGAGCTGTTTGCGGCGATCGAGCAGTTGCGCACCAAAGGGATTTCGAACAGCGTCTAGGCAAGCCCGGCGATGCTTTACCTGCAGAGAAGGTTTCCGCCTTCTAGCGTCACCGGCTTGGCGCAGTCCTGCTCGGCGATGTTGCGCGCGGGGTCGAGCGGCGCCACCTGCCCCGCAGGGGCGGTCACGCCCATTCCATATGATCCATCCCCGCGCTCGGCCGAACAAGCAGCGGCGGCGAGGACTAGTAACAAGACGATGGCAGCGCGCATAGGGTCTCCTGAGGGCCTCCTGAGCAAGAGCCTTCAGTCTAGCAGCGTATGATGCGCTCCTTCACAGGGGAGGGACTATGAGGCGGAAGAAAACCGCTGTCGCAGGGGCCGTAGTCATCGCCGTCGTCGCCGTGCTGGGGTATGCGCAGCAGCCGGGCTTCACGCGCAAGCTGCTGCAGGACCAGAACATGAGCGTGCAGGACCGCCATGCGGTGCAAGTGCTGGCGGAATTCGCTCCCGGCGGCGCCGCGGGCAAGCACACGCATCCCGGCGAAGAGCTCGGCTACGTCGTCGAGGGCACGCTGCTGCTCGAAATCGCCGGCCAGCCGCCCAGGACGCTGAAGGCGGGCGACGTGTTCTTCATCGAAGCCGGCACGGTGCACGACGGCAAGAATGTCGGCAGCGGCCCGGCGAAGGTGCTCGCCACCTACATCGTCGAAAAGGGCAAGCCGGTCGCTTCGCCGGCGAATTAGTATTCAGCGCTTCCAGTCGTCGTCGTCATCCGGCGGAAGCGGCGCGACCTTGGGCGGCTTTATATTGCGGCGTCGCCAGCCGAAGAAAAAAATGCCCGCCAGCCCGCCGACAGCGAGGAGGAGGAACAGCGCCAGGAGTATTGTGCTCTCGCTCAGATCAGTGCTCCGTATTCTCCGCCTGGAAACACTAAAACGATGCCTCGCGGACTAATCCTCGTGGCTCTTTCGCGGCGCTTCGCGGCCGCGGTGCTGCTCGCGGCCGCAGCCATCCCCGCCCAGGCGCAGTCAGATTATCCCAGCAAGCCGATTCGCATCCTGGTCGGCTTCTCTCCCGGCGGCGGGCCCGACATCACGGCGCGTCTTGTCGCGCAAAAGCTCGGCGAGCGCTGGAGCCAGCCGGTGATCGTCGAGAATCGTCCAGGCGCCGGCGGCACGCTCGCCGCGGCGCAAGTGGCTCGGTCTGCGCCCGATGGCTATACGCTGCTCTCCGTGTCTTCGGCGCATGCCGCGGCCGCCGCGATCTATCCCAAACTTCCCTATGACGGTCTGGCCGACCTTGCGGGGATCACGCAAACCGGGAGCTCCAAGTACGTGCTCGTCGTGCCGCCCTCGCTCGGCGTCAAGTCGCTGCAGGAGCTTCTCGGCAGCGCGAAGGCTCGGCCCGGGCAGCTCAACTTCTCCTCGGCCGGCGTCGGCAGCGGCACGCACTTCGCCGCCGAGATCTTCAAGGCGATGGCGGCGATCGACGTGGTGCACGTGCCCTTCAAGGGCATTCCCGAGGCGCTCGCCGAGACGCTGGCCGGGCGGGTGCAGTTCTTCATGGCGCCGATCGCCAACTCGGTGAACTACGTGAAGGACGGCAGGCTGCTCGGGCTCGGGGTCTCGTCGCTGCAGCGCGATGCGCTGCTGCCCGAGGTGCCGACGGTGCACGAGGCGGGCGTCGCCGGCTACCACTCGGAGCTGTGGTTCGGGCTGCTGACCGCCTCGGGCGTGCCGCGCGCCATCGTCGCCAAGCTCAACCGCGACATCGTGCGCATCCTCAGCGAGCCCGACACGCGCGCCCGCTGGGCGCCGATCGGCATCGAGCCGCGGCCTTCAGCGCCGGAGGACTTCGACCGGATGATTCGCGACGAGCTCGCGCTCTTCTCGCGCACCGCCCGCGCGGCGAACATCAAGGCCGATTAGCATTCGCCTCGACTACTTACCCAACCCCATGCGTCTGCCCGCTTCCGTATAGGCGCGCACCCGCTCCTTCATGAATGCGTCCATCCGGTCCACCCCCACGTTGACCAGCTCGAAGCCGCTTTTCGCCGCCAGCTCCTTCATCTCCGGATCGGCGTTGAGCGCCGCCCAGAGCTCAGAGATGCGCCGGCGCGCCTCGGGCGGCGTCGATTTCGGCATGCCGATCCCCCGGAAGGCGCCATCGACCCAGTCGGCGCCGAGCTCGCGGAAGGTCGGCACCTCGGGGAGCAGGGGATGGCGCTGCTCCATCGCCACGGCCAGCGCCCGCACCTTGCCCCGGCTGTTGACCGCGAACGCGGTGTAGGACATGGCCCCGGAAACGTGGCCGCCGATCACCGCCGTCGTCATGTCGCCGGTGCCCTTGAAGGGCACGTAAGTGGTCTTGATGCCGAAGCTCGCGTCGAGCCGCTCGTGCGCGGCGTGGTTGGCCGAGTTGAGTCCCGAGCCGCCGAGCGAGATGCGCTCGGGCTGCTCCTTCGCCGCCTTGACGAAATCCTGGAAAGTCCGGATCGGGCTCGACTCGGCGACGACCAGCGCGTCGGGCGTGTAGTGAAACCAGTACACCGGCGTGATGTCGTCGGTCTTGTACTGCACGGTGCCTTCCATCGGCTGCAGCACGATGTGCGGCAGGTTGATGCCGACGACGTTGACGCCGTCGGCCGGCAGCTGGTTCATCTGCATCCACATCAGGCCGCCGCCGGCGCCGGGCTTGTACTGGATGATGGTCTCGATCGCCGGGCATTTCTTCTTCAGCACCAGCTGCTGGTGGCGCGCCGAGAGATCGGACTCGCCGCCCGCGGGGAAGGCCTGCCAGTACAGCAGGTTCTTATCCGGGCATGCCTGTCCCAGCGCCGCGCCGGAGATCACTGCCGCAATGGCGAAAAAAGCAATACGCATCCACTCCTCCTAGGGTTGGTCAATCCACTTTGGCGCCGGAGAGCCTGACCACCTTGGCCCACTTGACGATGTCCTCGCGCAGGAACTTGTCGAACTGGTCGATCGGCATGCCCATCGGCACCGCGCCCTGCTTTGCCCAGGCTTCCTTCACCTCCGGCGCGTTCACGATCCGGTTTACTTCGAGATTCAATCTTTCCAGGATCGGCCGCGGCGTTCCCGCCGGCGCCATCAGCCCGAGCCAGATCGTCGCCTCGTATCCTGGCACGCCCGCTTCGGATACCGTCGGCACGTCGGGCGTCACCGGCGAGCGCGTCCTGCCCGAGCTGGCGAGCGCCTTCACCTTGCCGGCGCGCGCGTTGGCGGCCATGGTGGTGATGGCATCGAACATCATGTCGACCTGCTTGCCGAGGATCGCGATGCGCGCCTGATCGCTGCCCTTGTGCGGCACGTGGACGATGTCGACGCCGGCCATGGCTTTGAACAGCTCGCCTGCCATGTGGTACGGCGTTCCCGGCCCTGAGGACGCGTAGTTCAGCGCGCCGGGCCTGGATTTGGCGAGATCGATGAACTCCTGCAGGTTGCTCGCCGGAACGGAAGGGTGGATCACCAGCAGCAGATCAGAGTAATTCACGCCGCTGATCGGCGCCAGGTCGCGCATCAGGTCGAACGGCTTTTTCGGGATCAGCGTCTCGTTCACCGTGTGCGTGTTCGACATCATGAGCAGCGTATAGCCGTCGGGCGGCGACTTGGCGACGACGTCGGTGCCGACGATCGAGCCGCCGCCGGGGCGATCCTCGATGACGAAAGGCTGGCCGAGCGCTTCCTGGAGCTTCGCGCCGACAAAGCGCGCGTAGATGTCGGCCGGGCCGCCGGTGGCGAACGGCACGACGATGCGCACTGCTCGCGCGGGGTAAGTCTGCGACCACGCAGCCCCGTTTACAAACAGCAAGACCAACGCGAGAACGACGCGAAGCATGTCTCCTCCTTATCTTTGCCGCTTAGAATGGCCGCGGACCATGAGAATACTCGTCACCGGCGCGGCGGGCTACATCGATTCCGCAGCGAATGAATACCAGCAAGCTGCCCTCGCGCATCACGGTTGAAGGGCTCGATCGCGCCCCCCATCGCGCGTTCCTGCGCGCGCTCGGCTTGTCGGATGCCGACCTCGGCAAGCCGTTCGTCGGCGTCGCCTCGACCGACGGGCGCGTGACGCCGTGCAATGCGCTGCTCGGCGAGTTCGCGCGCGAAGCCTGCGCCGCCATCCGCAGCGCGGGCGGCGTGCCGTTCGACTTCGCCTCCATCTCGGTGGCCGACTCGATGTCGATGAACCATGGCGGCATGCGCTACTCGCTGGTGTCGCGCGAGATCATCGCCGACGGCGTGGAGGCGGTGGCGCGCGGCCATGCCTACGACGCGCTCGTCACTTTCGCCGGCTGCGACAAGACGCTGCCCGGCATGATGATGGCGATGGTGCGCGTGAACCTTCCTGCGGTATTCGTCTACGGCGGCGCCGCGCTGCCTGGCAGGTGGCAAGGGCGCGACGTGACGGTCCTCGATACGTATGAAGCGGTCGGCGCCGTGATGGCGGGCGACATGCAGCGCTCGCAGCTCGATGAGCTCGAGCACGTCTGCCTGCCGACGCTCGGCTCCTGCCCGGGGCAATTCACCGCCAACACCATGGCGATGGTGGCCGAAACCTTGGGCCTTGCGCTGCCCGGCTCGGCGACTTTGCCTGCGGTTTCTCCCGCACGAAAAGAGCTTTCACGCGCTGCAGGGACGCTGGTAGTGAAGTTATTGGAAGACGAGGGCCCTTTACCGAGAGACCTGGTGACGAAAAAGAGCCTGGAAAACGCATGCGCCGCGGTCGCCGCTACCGGCGGCTCGACCAACGCCGGGCTGCATATTCCGGCGATCGCGCACGAGGCCGGGATCCGCTTCTCGCTCGACGATTTCGCGCGCGTGGCGAAGCGCACGCCGCTCATCGCCGACATGAAGCCGGGCGGGCGTTTCCTCGCGAAAGATCTGCACGCGGCGGGCGGCGTTTACGCCGTGCTGAAAGCGCTGCTCGAGCGCGGTGCCCTGCACGGCGATTGCCTGACGCTCTCGGGCAGGACGCTGGAAGAAGAATTGAAGAACCATCCGGGCGCCGACGGCGAGGTGGTCAAGAATTCTCCGCTTTCTCCCAGCGGCGGAATCGTGGTCCTCAAAGGCAACCTCGCGCCCGATGGCGCGCTCATCAAGGTCGCGGGGCTGAAGTCGCTGGTGTTCGAAGGCCCGGCGCGGGTTTTCGATTCGGAGGAAGCCTGCGCCGAGGTAGTGAAGAAGCGTGCATATAAAGCGGGCGAAGTACTGGTGATCCGCTACGAGGGCCCGAAGGGCGGCCCGGGGATGCGCGAGATGCTCGGCATCACCGCTCTCATCTACGGACAGGGCATGGGCGAAAAGGTCGCGCTGCTCACCGATGGCCGCTTCTCCGGCGCGACGCGCGGCATGATGATCGGCTACGTCTCGCCGGAAGCCGCGGCGGGCGGGCCGCTCGCCCTGGTGAAAAACGGCGACCGCATCCACATTGACGCTGCCGCTGGAGCGTTGACGCTCGAGGTCTCGAAAGCAGAGCTGCTCAAGAGAAAGGCCAAGGCGCCGAGACGCTCCATCACCGGTGTGCTCGAGAAATACGCGGCGCTCGTCGGCCCCGCCAACCTGGGCGCGGTAACGCACAGCGGAGCAAAACGCCGCTAGCGGCCGTAGAGTGGAAACTAGGAAAGGTCCGGGACAAGGCTTAAGCTTCGCCGATGTCCGACGTCGTCGATCTGCGCTCCGACACCGTGACGCGCCCCTCGGCCGCAATGCGCAAGGCGATGCTCGAGGCGGAGCTCGGCGACGACGTGTTCGGCGACGATCCAACGGTAAACCGGCTGCAGGAGCGCGCGGCCGAGATCTTCGGTTTCGAGGCGGCGCTGCTTTTCCCTTCCGGGACGCAATCCAACCTCGCCGCGCTGATGAGCCACTGCCAGCGCGGAGACGAAGTGATCCTCGGCTCGGAGTCGCATAGCTACCGCTATGAAGCGGGCGGCCTCTCGGTGCTCGGTTCGATCCAGCCGCAGTCAATCGCCAACCGCCCCGACGGCACGCTCGAGCTCGGCGAGGTCGAGGCCGCGATCAAGCCGGACGATCCGCATTTTGCGAGAACGCGGCTGCTCGCTCTCGAGAACACGATCACGGGACGGGTCTTGCCAAGGACCTATCTCGAACAGGCGATCGGCTTGGCGAAGAGGAAAGGTCTTTCAACGCACCTCGACGGCGCCCGCATCTTCAACGCCGCCGTGGCTCAAAACATGAAGGTGAAAGACCTCTGCGCCGGATTCGATTCGGTGTCCTCCTGCCTGTCAAAAGGCCTGGGCGCACCGGCCGGAACGGTCCTGCTGGGCAGCACGGATTTCATTCAGCGAGCCAGGCGGGCTAGAAAGATCCTCGGCGGCGCGATGCGCCAGGCGGGGGTGATCGCCGCCGCCGGCCTGTACGCGCTCGAGAACAACGTCGAGCGGCTGCGCATCGATCATGAAAACGCCGGCGCGCTTGCGCGCGGGCTGCGCGAGCTGGAGCTTGAAGTCCAGCACAACACCAACATGGTGCTGGTCAGCATCCCGCCGGGAAAGGCCCAGGAACTGGCCGACTACATGAGGAGCAGGGGGATTCTGGTGCTGCCGCGCGCGCCGCTGCGCCTCGTCGCCCACCTCGACGTCGACGCGGCCGGAATCGATCGCGCGCTGGTCGCGTTTCGCGCGTTCATTTCATCATGCTCGGCAGCCAGGTCGAGATGATCGGGAAGGCGACCAGGATGGCGAGGCGGATGCAGTCGACGAAGACGAACGGCATCACGCCCCGAAACACCGTGCTCGTCGGTACCTGCGGCAGCAGCGTCGAGAGCACGAACAGGTTCATGCCGACCGGTGGGCTGATCAGGCCGATCTCGACAACGCACACGATGAGGATGCCGAACCACACCGGGTCGAGCCCCATGTGGACGATGAGCGGGAAAAACAGCGGCACGGTGAGCAGGATCATCGACAGCTCCTCCATCGCCGTGCCCAGGATCACGTAGATCGTCATGATGGCGGCAACCACCAGGATCGGATGCAATTCGAAACGCTTCACCAGGTCGCGCAGCTCGCCCGGCATGGTGGTGATGTTGACGAACTCGGCGAACATCAGCGCGCCGATCAGGATGAGGAACAGCATGGAAGTAGTGCGCGCGCTCTCCACGAGAGACGCATAGAGCGTCTTCCAATTGAGCGTGCGGCGCGCGATGGCGAACATCATGGCGCCAAAGGCGCCGACCGCGGCGCCTTCGATGGCGGTGAACACGCCGCCATAGATGCCGCCCATCACCAGCGTGAATAGCGCGATGACGCTGGCCACGCCCTTGTAGACGAGTGCCAGGCCGAACACGATGAATGCGCCGATCACTGCCGCGTCATCTGCGTCGAGCCAGCCGAGCTTCGCAACGCCGATGACGACGACGCCAACGGCCGCGAACGCCCACAACCCCTCCAGGGTGGTAAAGCGCTCGCGCCAGCTCATCCGCTCGCCCGGCGGCCCGGCTTTGGGATCGCGCCAGGTGATGTATTGCACCGCGAGGCACAAAAGGACCGTCGCCAGAATCCCCGGCAGGATGCCGGCGGCGAACAGCTTGCCGATGTTGGTCTCGGTCATGATGCCGTAGATCACCATGATGGTGGAGGGCGGGATCAGGATGCCGAGCGTGCCGCCCGCGGCAATGGCGCCGGTGGAAAGGTAATCGGCGTAGCCGAACTTCTTCATCGAAGGATATGCGACCTTGGCGAAGGTGGCGGCGGTGGCGATCGATGAGCCGCAGATCGCGCCGAAGCCGGCGCAGCCGAGGATGGTCGCCATTGCCAGCCCGCCGCGCAGATGGCCGATGAAAGTGTAGGCGGTGCGGAACAGCTCCTGCGACATGCCGGCGCGGGTGACGAAGTTGCCCATCAGAATGAACAGCGGGATGACCGACAGCGTGTAGTTGCGGCCGGTTTCGTAGATCTTGGTCTGCGCGGTGGCGAAGGCCACGGCCCAGTTCCAGTCGCGCATGTAGGCGTAGCCGACGATGCCGACGATTCCCATCGACAGCGCGATCGGAATGCGCAGGAAGGCGAGGACCATCATGGCCAGCAAGCCGGTCAGCGCTTCGGCCACGATTGTCTCAGGTGGTGGCTTGCGACGCGCGCAGCGTGCCGGGCACAAACACCCGCAGCACGTGAACCAGGCCCGTCAGCCCGATCATCAGCGCCATGAAATACACGAACGGGCCGACCGGAATGCGCAGCACGTCGGTGGTGTCGCCGTAGCCGGCGATGCGGTTGGCCTTGATCCAGACCTGCCACGCCAGGAAGAACATCACTGCGGCACACAGGGCGTGCACCGCGCGCACCAGCGCCACGGTCGCGCGCGGCGTGAGCACGCGGTCGATGAAGTCCATGGTGACGTGCTCGTCGGCGTGCGACACGAGCGGCAGGCCGGCGAAGATGAGGACCAGCAGCATCAGCTCCGTGGCCTCGAACGCGCCGCGCAGCGGCCAGTTGAACAGATAGCGCGACACCACGTCGGCGAACGTGATCAGCATCAGCGCAAACAGGATCGCCGAGGCCGCGACGCCGAGCGCGGCGTCGAGCCGTTCCTCCCACAGTTTGCGCTTATTTTCCGGCGGCAACGCGCTTCAGTTCCTCGTGGAACTCCTTCAGCACCATCGCGCCGTCGATGTTGCGCTTCTCCTTCGCGTCCTTGACCCAGGCCTGGATCACGGGCTGCGCCTTGCTCTGGATTTCCCTGACCAGCGCCGCGTTCGCCTGGTCGATCTGCACGCCCGCCTTCTTCATGCCCTCGTTGCCCAGGCGGTCGACGTTGTCCCAGGATTTTCCGGCGCGCCGCGCCAGATACTCGCCGCCGAATTTGCTGAGCAGGTCCTGGTCGGCCTTGGACAGCTTGTTCCACTTGTCTTCGTTCATGAAGAAGCCGAACGAAGAGCTGTAGAAGCCGCCTGGGAACAGCGTCGCGTACTTGATCAGGCTGTCGAGCTTGAACGAGACGATGGATTCCTGCGGGAAGAACACGCCGTCGGCGATCCCCGAGCTGAGCAGCTCGTAGGATTCAGGCGCGGGCTTGACGAAGGCCGAAGCGCCCAGCGCCCGGGCCATCGCCTCGGCGATGCCGCCGCCGGTGCGGATCTTCATGCCCTGCAGGTCGGTCAAGGTCTTGATCGGGCGCTTGGTGTTGAACATCTGGCCCGGGCCGTGAGTGAACACGCCGAACAGGTGCACACCCTTGTATTCGTTTGCCTTGTGCAGATGCTTCCAATGGATGCGGTTATAGGCGACCGAGTTGATTTCCGCGGTCTCACCGGCGCCCGGCAGCTCCGCCACCAGCGGCAGCACATGGCGCGCGGGAGTGTAGCTGGCGGTGACGTAGGAAACGTCGACCAGGCCGTCGCGCACCGCATCGAAGGTTCCCGGCGGCGCCGCCGGATGCTTGGGGAGCATCTGGAACTTCAGGCGCCCGCCGCTCGCCTTCTCGGCTTCGTCGCCGAAGCCTTGCAGCACCACGCTGGTCAGGTGATGCTGCGGCGAAACCCAAGACGACATCGTCAGCGTGGTTTGCGCGTGCGCGGGCGCCGCAACAGCGCAGCCGGCAAGCACGGTAAGCGCAAGCTTACGCAAGATGGTCATGGACTCCTCCTGTTTGCACCCCAATCATAAATGTTTGTCGCGGCGCGTGCGCAAGATCGCGGCGCGCGTTGTGTTCGGCGCGCGATTTGGATACGATTCCGGCTCGCTCGCTTGCCGCAGAGCGGGCGGAAAAAGGGAGAGCACATGCCACACGTGGTCACCAAGTCTGATCTGGTCCAGGTTGCGGCGAAGGCCAGCAATCTCAGCAAATCGGCGGCGGGCGAAGCGGTGAACGCGCTGTTTGAGGCGATCGTCGCGAACGTCGCCAACGGTAAGCGCGTCACGGTGGTCGGTTTCGGCACTTTCCTGCCGCGAAAAAGAAAAGCGCGTGCCGGGCGCAGCCCCGCCAGCGGCAAGGAGATCAAGATTCCCGCCAAGACCATTCCCGCGTTCGCCGCGGGGCAGGGCTTCAAAGAGGCCGTCGACAAGTAAACGTCCGCTAAACGTACAAAAGGGGGCTGCGATTCATGGCAGCCCCTTGTTTTTTTTGGGCATTGCAAAGCGTGGGAAGGCTTGGCAGAATCGCGAGGCACAATTCTTGCCACATGGACAAGCCGCTCATCCTTTCGCTAGACAGCCACGGCGTGCCGCACCGCTGGATCAGCTGGCAGCAGGCCTGCTTCTACTACGCGAAAAACCTGGTCGCGTGGACGCTGGGCGATGAGACCTTCACCTATTACGGCGGCATCTGCCGGCTGACCGGCGAGCGCTCCAGCATCACCGCCCATTCCATTGTCGCCATCAAGGGCAAGGCGCTGGCGGCTAAAGGCTTCCACCAGGTGCCGCCGCTGAACAACCGCGAGCTGTTCCGGCGTGACCGGCACATGTGCGCGTACTGCGGCGGCGAGTTCAGCTACTTCCGCCTGACGCGCGATCACGTCATCCCGCTGTCGCGCGGCGGGCGCGACACCTGGATGAACGTGGTCTGCGCCTGCCGGCACTGCAACGGCAACAAGCGCAACCGCCTGCCGGAGGAGTCCGGCATGCAGCTGCTCTACGCGCCTTACGTTCCAAACAAGGCCGAGTACCTGATCCTCACCAACCGCCGCATCCTCGCCGACCAGATGGAGTTCCTCAAGCAGCACGTGGCGTCGCATTCGCGGTTGGTTCTCGCTCCTGCCTGATTTCTGGCGCAATAGCGGCTTTCACCTGCTGGAACGGGACGCCGCGGGACGCCTGCGGGTCAGCGACGATTTCCTGCGCGCCTACTACCTGCGGCCCGAGATCCATCCGGTCGAGGAATCGTGCGAGGAAGAGCGCCGGCTGCATGCCGCTCTCATGGAAAATCCAAGAATCGCAGTCTCGGCAGAGGAGCTCGATTCGATAAGCGACGCGGATGCGTGCGACAACTACCGCGTCCTGCTGCGCTTCCGCGACAAGCTGCTCGAGGCCGGCACGGTAGAGGGCTGCTACATGAATCTCTTCAAGGGCACGGTCGACGTGCCGCCGCTTTTCATCGAGCAGCTCGCGCACGTGATCCTGAGGAACGTCCTCGACGGCTGCGAAGACCCGCTCCAGCTGCGCGCCGCCGAGACGTTGTTCCGCGAGCAGAGGGCGACCCTGCGCGACGGCCATGTGCTGCTCGCCGATGCCGAGACGGTCGAGATGCATGCCGCAGGCAGCCGCTACGGCAACCTCGGGCGGCTGATCGTCGACGCGCAGGGCGAGCTCGGCACGCTGGAGCTCGACGTTCTGGACCGCGCCAACGCAGCGCTCTACTGGGAGCGCGAATCGCGGCACGACACGGTGATCAGCCTGACTTACGGCCGTCCTGCGCTCGATGCGCTGTGTCGGGTCCTCGAGGCCTGGATAAGACATTTCCTGGGCATCAAGACTTCGATCAGGCCGGTGCGGCGCATCGACGAGCCGCATTGGGCGTGGCACATCGGGCTCGACGCCGAGTCGAGCGCGATTCTCAACGAGCTGTGGTCGGGCCAGGAAGTGGATGCCGGCCGCATGCGCCGCGTGCTTGCGCTGTTCGCGCTGCAATTCGACGATCCGGCGACGATGAGGACCGACGTTGCCGGTCGCTCGGTATACCTCGCCCTGTCGTCAGACGAAAACGGCATCGTGCGCATGAAGCCGCAGAATCTGCTGCTCAATCTGCCGCTGCATGAAGCCTGACTACTGGAATAGGGCGAAACGCGCTCTTGCACGCAAGGATCCCGTTCTCGCCGGAATCATGCGCTCGCGACCGAAGGTGTTCCTCATGCGCCGCGGCGAGCCGTTCCTGACGCTTGCGCGCGCGATCGTCGGCCAGCAGATCTCGGTGAAGGCGGCGCAGAGCGTCTGGGACCGCGTGGTGACCTGCGCGGGCGCGGTGACGCCCGAGGGAATTCTTCTGAAGAAGCCCAGCGAGCTGCGCGCCTGCGGGCTGTCGGATCGCAAGACCGAATACATCGTCGACCTTGCGCGGCGTTTTGCCGACGGCCTGGTCCACCCGTACCGCTGGCCCGAAATGAGCGACGAGGAAGTGGTCGCGGACCTGGTGCAGGTGCGCGGCATCGGCCGCTGGACCGCCGAGATGTTCCTCATCTTCAACCTGCTTCGTCCCGACGTCTTCCCGCTGGATGACCTGGGCTTGCAGAAGGCCATCAGGCTGCACTACTTTCGCGGCCGCGTCGGCACGCTCACCCGCATGCGCCGTCTTGGTGAGTCCTGGCAGCCCTGGCGCTCGGTCGCCACCTGGTACCTCTGGCGCTCGCTCGACCCGTTGCCGGTAGAATACTGACAGCCCAAAAACGGGGGCGGCGCGGTGAGCGAAGTCCTATCCGGTTCCGACACCGAACGCGCGGCGACGCGCTTTGCCCTTTTTCCGGCCGACGAACGCCAGGCGCTGCGCATCGGACGCCTCCTCATGGCTGCCGGCACGTCGCTGCTGGCGTGCGTCGCGCTTTTCGTCTGCGCCTTTCTCGAGCTGCTGCCGTGGGCGGTCGCCATCCAGGGCACCGCGGGCATCGTCATGCTGATCGTGCTGTTCTACGTGCTGTTCCGCACCGGGCTCAACCTGCGCTTCGCCGATCCGAGTCTCACCGCCGAGCAGGTCGGCACCGCGATCCTGTTCCTCGCCTACATCATGTACCACGCCGGCGATGCGCGCCAGGCATTCACGTTGTTCTATCCCGTCGCCATGCTGTTCGGCGTGCTGCGGCTTAACGCGGCGCGGCTGATGGTGCTGGCGATACTCGCGCTCGGCGCCCACGGCACGATGCTCCACCTCTCGTACCTGCGCGATCCGGACATGGACACGCGGGCCGCGCTCACGCAATTCGCCGTGCTGATGATCGTGCTGCCGTGGTTCGCGGTGATGGGCGGCTACGTCAATCGGCTGCGCGTGCGGCTCTCCGGTAGCCACCGCGACTTGCAGCACGCCTTCGGCCGCATCGAGCAGCTCGCGATCCGCGACGAGCTGACCGGCATCTACAACCGCCGCTTTCTCATGGAAGCGCTGCAGCGCGAGCGGGCGCGCGCCGAGCGCACCGGCACTTCGTTCTCGATCTGCATCTTCGATCTGGATCATTTCAAGTCGATCAACGATTCGCTCGGCCACGCCGCCGGCGACGGCGTGCTGAAGCGCTTCGCGCAGCTCGCGCCGCGCGAGCTCAGGGCGATCGACGTGTTCGGCCGCTTCGGCGGCGAGGAATTCATGGTGATCCTGCCCGGGACCGACGCGCGGGGCGCCGTGGCCTGCGCCGAGCGCGTGCGCCAGCGCCTGGAGTCGAGTACCTTGACCGAGCTCGCCGGCCGCCGCGCCACCGTCACGGCGGGCGCCGCCACCCACCAGCGCGGCGAGGACCTGGTGGCCCTGCTCGCGCGCGCAGACGAGGCGCTCTACCTCGGCAAAGCGCGCGGCCGCAACCGCGTGGTCACGATCGGCTAGAATCGCGCGCCGATGAAAACCACGTTCCTCGAATTCGAGCAGCCGATCGCCGAGCTCGAGCAACGCATCGAGGAACTACGCTACGTAGCCGACGACTCCGCGGTCGACATCTCGGAGGAGATCCAGCGGCTCGCCAAGCGCAGCCAAACGCTCACCAAGGACATCTACGGCAAGCTCACGCCGTGGCAGGTTGCGCAGGTGGCGCGCCATCCTCAGCGGCCGTACACGCTGGACTATGTGCAGATGCTGTTCACGCATTTCGAGGAGCTGCACGGCGACCGCGTCTTCTCCGACGACGCTTCGATCGTCGGCGGGCTGGCGCGCTTCGGCAACGCGCCTTGCGTGGTCATCGGCCACCAGAAAGGCCGCGATACCAAGGAAAAGATCCTGCGCAACTTCGGCATGCCCAAGCCCGAGGGCTACCGCAAGGCGCTGCGCCTGATGAAGCTGGCCGAGAAGTTCTCGCTGCCGGTGTTCACCTTCGTCGACACGCCGGGCGCCTACCCGGGGATCGACGCCGAGGAGCGCGGCCAGTCGGAAGCCATCGGCCGCAATCTGTTCGAGATGGCGCGGCTGCGCACGCCGCTTATCGTCACCGTCATCGGCGAGGGCGGCTCGGGCGGTGCGCTCGCCATCGCGGTCGGCGACGTGGTGCTGATGCTGCAGTACGCGACCTATTCCGTGATCTCACCCGAGGGCTGCGCGTCGATCCTGTGGCGCAGCGCCGACCAGGCGCCCGAGGCGGCCGACGTGCTCGGCATCACCGCCGGCAGGCTGAAGACGCTCGGCCTGATCGACAAGATCGTGCCCGAGCCGCTCGGCGGCGCGCACCGCGACCCTCAGGCCACCGCGCAGTCGCTGCGCAAGGCGCTCGCCGAAGCGCTCAAGCAAGTGCAGGAGAAAAAGCCGAAAGAGCTGGTCGAGCAGCGCCTCGAGCGCCTGATGGGTTATGGCAAGTTCAAGGAAACGGCCGAGCGGTGAGGTAGTCGCCGAAGTCGGGCGATTTCTCGGCTCCATCGATCTGCGCGGCAAGCGTCTCGCCGTCGGGCTCTCCGGCGGCGTCGATTCCGTAACGCTGTTGCACGTACTTAAAAACTGCGCGGTCGAGTCCGGGTTTTTTCTTGATGCGATTCATGTCCACCACGGCCTGAGCCCGAACGCCGATGCGTGGGCGCAGTTCTGCGGCGCTCTGTGCGCGCGCTGGGGCGTGCCGCTCGGCGTTCGCCGTGTCAAGGTGGCGAAGAAGGCGAAGGGGCTCGAGGCCGCGGCGCGCGAGGCGCGCTACAAGGTCTTTACAGAAACCACTTGTGATGCGGTGGTGCTTGCCCATCACCTGGACGATCAGGCCGAGACGGTCCTGATGAACCTCCTGCGCGGCGCCGGCGTACGCGGCGCGAGCGGCATGCCCGCGCGCAGCCGCTTCGACGGCAAAATGCTGCTGCGGCCGCTCCTCGAGGTGCCGCGTGCGGCGATCGTCGCTTATTCCCGCGAACATGCCCTGGAATGGGTGGAGGACGAGAGCAACGCCGACGAGTCGCTCACGCGCAATTTCGTGCGCCGGCGCCTCGCACCCTTGA
The DNA here is from genome assembly GCA_035602335.1 of Burkholderiales bacterium. Lineage (GTDB taxonomy): Bacteria > Pseudomonadota > Gammaproteobacteria > Burkholderiales > SG8-39 > SCGC-AG-212-J23. The sequence continues at coordinate 133,932 of DATNMK010000024.1, read as the reverse complement.
TCGAGATGCGCTTTCCGCGCTGGAGGGAAAACCTGGCGCGGGCGGCGCGGCACTTCGCGGGTATGGAGCTCGACGCGCACGCGCTGCTGCGCGAGTTCCTGGCCGAGCAGGGACTGCGCGCGCCCAGCGAGGCGAAGCTCATCGAGATGCTGAAGCAGCTCACCTCGGGCGGCGCCCGCATCCTGGTCGAGCACGAGGGTATGCGGCTGCGCGTCTACCGCGGCAAGCTCGCGGTGACGCCGGCCACGCTCGCGCCGCCGTTCACGCCGGTGGAATGGAAAGGCGAGCGGCGCATCCCGCTCCCCGCCCTCGGCGGCAAGCTGCTCTTCCGACGCGCACGCGGTGAAGGCATCGACCTCCACAAGCTCGAGCAGTGTCGAGTCGCGGTGCGATTGCGCTCGGGGGGCGAGCGGCTCCAGCCCGATCCGCGGCGGCCGCGTCGGACCTTGAAGAACCTGTTCCAGGAAGCAGGCGTGCCGCCCTGGCAGCGCGACCGGCTGCCGCTGCTCTTTTGCGGCGACGATCTGGTGTGGGCGCCGGGATTAGGCGTCGACGCGCAGTATCAGGCAACGGCCGATGCGATGGGAGTGGTCCCAGAATGGCGCTAAGCCGTTGTTTTTACGAATCGCGCGCATCGGCCGTGATAAAATTTCAGGTTGATTTTTGCAAGCTTCTCGGAGAAACGCGGAATGGCGGTCGAACGGACCCTTTCCATCATCAAGCCCGACGCCGTGAAGAGGGATGCGATCGGTCGCATTCTCTCGCGCTTCGAGGCCGCCGGCCTCAAGATCATCGCCGCGCGCATGATGCACCTGTCGCGCGCCGAGGCCGAAGGGTTCTATGCTGTTCACCGTGAGCGGTCGTTCTTTCGCGACCTGGTCGAGTTCATGACCTCCGGACCGGTTCTCGTGCAGGTGCTCGAGGGCGACAACGCGATCGCCAAGAACCGCGAGTTGATGGGCGCCACTGACCCCAAGAAGGCCGCCAAGGGCACCATCCGCGCCGATTTCGCGGCCTCGATCGACGCCAACGCCGTGCACGGCTCCGACGCGCCGGACACCGCGCGCACCGAGATCGCGTACTTCTTCCCCGCCTGCGAGGTGTTTTCCCGTTGAAGCAGAATCTCCTCGACTTCGACGCCGCGGGCCTCGGCCGCTTCTTCGAGGCGCAGGGCGAAAAGCCGTTCCGCGCGCGCCAGCTGCTGCACTGGATCCACCAGAGCGGCGAAGCCGACTTCGCCCGCATGAGCGACCTTGCCAAGCCTCTGCGCGAGAAGCTGGCGTCTGCGGCCTGTATCGAGGCGCCGCGCATCGTCGGCGACACCGCGGCGCAGGACGGCACGCGCAAATGGCTGCTCAAGGTGGACGGCGCCAACGCGGTGGAGGCGGTGTTCATCCCCGAAACGAATCGCGGCACGCTCTGCATATCGAGCCAGGCAGGCTGCGTGCTCGACTGCGCGTTCTGCTCGACCGGCAAGCAGGGCTTCAACCGCAACCTCAGCACCGCGGAAATCATCGGCCAGCTCTGGCTCGCGAACCGGCTGCTCGAGGGACCCAGGCCGGTCACGAATGTCGTGATGATGGGCATGGGAGAACCGCTGCTCAATCTGGACAACGTCATTCCTGCGCTGCGGCTGATGCTCGACGATCATGCGTACGGGCTGTCGCGCCGGCGCGTCACGGTGTCGACGGCGGGGGTGATTCCCGGCATGGACCGGCTGCGCGACGAATGTCCCGTCGCGCTGGCGCTTTCGCTGCACGCGCCGAACGACGCGCTGCGCGACCAGCTGGTCCCCGTGAACCGCAAGTACCCGCTGCGCGAGCTTCTCGCCGCCTGCAACCGCTACCTGGAGAAGGCGCCGCGCGACTTCATCACTTTCGAATATGTCATGCTCGAGGGCGTGAATGACGGCGACGCGCAGGCGCGCGAGCTGGTCGGCATCGCCGGGCGCGTGCGCTGCAAGTTCAACCTGATCCCGTTCAACGCGTTCCCGCAGACCGAGTTCCGCCGCTCGAGCCCGGAGCGCATCCGGCGCTTCGCCGAGATCCTGCAGCGCGCCGGCTTGACCGTCACGACGCGCAAGACCCGCGGCGACGACATCGCGGCCGCCTGCGGCCAGCTCGCCGGCGATGTGGCGGACCGCACGCGCCGCAGCGCGCGGCGCCTTCCGTTGAAGGAGGTGCGCGCATGAAACGGCTGCTCTATCTTGCGTTCACGGCGCTCGCCGGCTGCGCTGGCCAGCCCACCGAGCCGAGCGTCGACACCGGCACCATCGTCGGCGAGGTCGGCGACCCGCGCAACCGCGCCAAGATCCATACCGAGCTCGCGGCCCATTATTACAACCGCGGCAACATGGGCGTTGCCCTCGAGGAGCTGCGCATCGCCGCCGCCGCCGATCCGAGCTATGCGACCACGCAGAGCATGTTCGGCCTGGTCTACATGGACCTGCGCGAGAACCAGCTCGCCGAGACGAGCTTCGAGCGCGCGCTGCGCCTGTCGCCGAACGACCCCGACATCAATCACAACTACGGCGTGTTCCTGTGCCAGACGCAGCGCGAAGGCCAGGCGATCCCCTATTTCCTGCAGGCGATCCGCAACCCGCTCTATGCGGCGCCGTGGAGATCGTACTCGGCGGCCGGCGTCTGCGCGCTGCGCACCAATAACCTCAAGGACGCCGAGGAGTTCTTCAAGCGCGCGCTGCGCATGGAGCCCGAGGAGCCGATCTCGCTGCTGAACCTCGGCCAGATCCGCTACCGCCAGGGAAGCTTCGACGAGGCGCGCAAGCTCGTGTCGCAGCACAACAAGCTGGTCGCGCCCAGCGCCGAATCGCTGTGGCTTGCGCTGCGTATCGAGCGCAAGCTCGGCGAGCGCGTCGCCGAGCAGTCGTTCGCCAACCAGCTGCGCCGGCGCTTCCCGGCGTCTCCCGAATACCAGGCGCTGCAGCGAGGCAGCTTTGACTGAGGCCGCCGTGACGGGAGTCGGCGAAGAGCTGCTGCGCGCGAGGGAAGCGCGCGGGCTTGAAATCGCCGATGTCGCGCAGCAGCTCAAGTTCGCGCCGCGCCAGCTCGAAGCGCTCGAGCAGGAGCGCTTCGACCTGCTGCCGGGAGCGACGATCGCGCGCGGCATGGTGCGCAACTATGCACGCCTGCTGAAGCTCGATCCCGAGCCACTGATCCAGCGCGTGGCCGACCGGCTGAATTCACCCGACTCGAACCGCCTGGCAGCGCGCTTCAGCCAGCCGGTGCCCTTCTCCGACAGCGCGCGGCGCAGCAACGTCATGTACGTCGGGCTGTCGCTCGGCGTCCTGGCGCTGGTCGGCGCCGTGGCGTACGAGTGGCGCCATGAGCGGGCCGCGCGGCAGGAAGTTGCCGCCAGTCCTGCGCCTTCGCTCGAGCCCCGTACGCCGCCGATTGCCGCGCACCCGGCGCTCGCAACGCCGCCTCCGGTGCCCGCGGTCGCGATGACCCAGCCTTCGGCTTCGCTCGACCCGCAGGAGCATCCTGCCGTTCAGGTCAAGCCGGCCGCCGCGGCAGGGCCGAACCGGCTCGTCGTCAAGTGCGAGCAGGAAGCCTGGATCGAAGTGCGCGACAGCGCCGGCCGGGTGCTGGTGTCCTCGCTCCACCCGGCAGGCGCAGAACGCATCGTCCGGACGAGGCCGCCGCTCACTCTGGTGATCGGCAATGCTTCGCATGTGAAGGTGACGCTCAACGACCGGCCGATCGACCTGCAGCCTCACACCAGGGTCGAAGTCGCCCGCCTGACGGTGCCATGAGCGCGCCGGGGCGCAGGCTGTCCCGCCGCGTCGCGGTGGGCGACGTCGTCATCGGCGGCGGCGCGCCGATCGTCGTGCAGTCGATGACCAACACCGACACCTCGGACGCTGCGGCCACCGCGCGGCAAGTCGATGCCTTGTGGCGCGCGGGCTCCGAGCTGGTGCGCATTACCGTGAATACCCCCGAGGCGGCCTCGCAGGTGGCGCCGATCCGCAGCCGCCTTGACGCGATGCGCTGCAGTGTGCCACTGGTGGGCGACTTCCATTACAACGGCCACAAGCTGCTCGCGCAATTCCCCGATTGCGCGCGGGCGCTCGCCAAATACCGCATCAATCCCGGCAACGTCGGCAAGGGAGCGAAGCGCGACGAGCAGTTCGCCACCATGATCGAGTGCGCGCGGCGCTACGGCAAGCCGGTGCGCATCGGCGTCAATTGGGGCAGCCTCGACCCGGAGCTGCTCGCGCGTCTCATGGATGAAAACGGGCGACGCGCTGAGCCGATGGAAGCCGGCGAGGTAATGCGCGAGGCGGTGATCCGCTCGGCGCTCGAGTCGGCGCGCCAGGCCGAGGAGTGGGGCTTGCCGGCCGAGCGCATCGTCATCTCCTGCAAGATGAGCCAGGTGCAGGACCTGATCTCGGTGTACCGCAGCCTCGCCGCACGCTGCGACTACGCGCTGCACCTTGGGCTGACCGAGGCGGGCATGGGATCGAAGGGCATCGTCGCTTCCACCGCCGCGCTGTCGGTGCTGCTGCAGGAGGGGATCGGCGACACGATCCGCATCTCGCTCACGCCGGAGCCTGGCGGCGAGCGCACGCGCGAGGTCCAGGTGGCACAGGAGATCCTGCAGACCATGGGACTGCGCGCCTTCACGCCGATGGTCAGCGCCTGCCCCGGGTGTGGGCGCACCACCAGCACGTATTTCCAGGAGCTGGCGCAGAAGATCGAGGGCTACCTGAGGGATCAGATGCCGCGCTGGCGCGAGGCTCACCCCGGCGTCGAGGAAATGCGCGTCGCGGTGATGGGCTGCGTCGTGAACGGGCCGGGTGAATCGAAGCACGCCGACATCGGCATCAGCTTGCCGGGCACCAACGAGGTGCCGGTGGCCCCAGTGTACGTCGATGGCAAGAAAACGGTGACCCTCAAGGGCGAGCGCATCGCCGAGGAGTTCCAGGCCATCGTCGAAAACTATGTGAAGGAAAGATACGGGCCCGGTGCTCCGGCGCGCCGCCTTGGTAAAGAAATTAAAATCAAAACGGTCTGATGTCTTCGTGCTGTAGCGGTCGGTGGCAATGATCCACGGCACAAATACTTAATTAAATGTCCAAAGTGCAGCCAGCGCTGTTGAGGGGCTTCGATCAAGAATATCTCCCTCACGAGCAGCTTCAATTTAACCGGCTCATTGAAATTATTCGAAGAAACTTCGAACTCTTCGGTTTTGTGCCGATTGAAACGCCAGCCGCAGAGCGTAAAGAGGTCTTAACCGCTAAGGGTGGTATGGAAAAAGAGATCTACGCTCTTACGCGATTAGCTGCCGCTACCGATGACGAAGGCTCGACAAAAGGAGCGTTGCATTTCGATTTGACAGTACCGCTTGCGCGTTACGTGGCGATGAGAGAGCGGGAACTGCCGTTTCCATTCCGCCGATACCAAATTCAAAAGGTTTGGCGTGGCGAAACGCCGCAGGCACGAAAAGGGAGGTTTCGAGAATTTTATCAATGCGATATCGACATAATTAATCGAGACAAACTGAGCTATCTCGCAGAAGCGGAGATACCGAGTGTTATCTATAGCGTCTTTAAAGAGATGGGCATCGGTGAGTTTCGTATACGAATTAACAACAGAAAAGTCTTGAAGGGCCTCCTACAAAGCTTCAACGTAGCGGAAGAAAACTCTGCTGTCGTTCTTCGAGCTCTTGACAAGATAGAGAAGGAAGAAAGGTCAGTGGTTCTCGAGGATCTATCTCGGGCGGGTATGTCTGACGCTCAGGCGCTGGAGCTCTTCCGTTTCGTATCTACCAAGAGAGACACAAATGAAACTCTTAGCGCTCTATCCGAATTTAGCTTACGAAACGAAATGTGCGAGATGGGCATAGCGGAACTAAGAAAACTAGTCGCCGCTATTCTGAAGTTTGGGGTTCCAGACTCCGCGTTTTGCATAGATTTGGGAGTTGTGCGAGGTCTGGACTATTACACCGGCACGATCTACGAGACGACGCTAAATAGCTATCCAGAGGTTGGAAGCATTTGCTCTGGCGGCCGATATGATGATCTAGCGAGCTACTTTACTGATACGAAGCTTCCCGGCGTTGGCATTTCTATAGGATTGACTCGTCTTTTCTCGAAGCTAAAAGAAGTCGGGCTCTTACAGCCAGCTAAGAGGACACCAACTGAAGCGTTTATTGCCACAATGGATCATCAGTATCTTGACTGGTACTTGAATATTGCTCGCTTGCTTCGGGAGGCGGGCGTTAACACGGAGGTTTATCTTGAGAACGCCAAGCTGAGAAATCAGCTTGCGCATGCCGACAAGAAGGGGTTTCGTCTAGCGTTAATCGCAGGGCAGAGTGAGGTTGAGCGAAACGTCGTACAAATTAAGGATCTTTCTACGAAGACAGCATCAGAGTTTCCCCTTGCCGAAGTTGTCTCCGCCGTAAAAAACGCTTTGGAAGCTCCATGAAACGAGAGCAACTTGGACAGGTACTGAGAGGCAGCTGATGGCACTTGATTTGGAAGAGCAGGAACAGGTCGCCGAGCTGAAGGCATGGTGGAACCAGTATGGCAACCTGGTGCTGGCGGCGGTCATCGCCGTTGCGCTGACCGTAGTCGGATGGCAGGGCTGGCGCTGGTACCAGCACAACCAGGCGGCGCAGGCGAGCGTGCTCTACGACACGCTCACCAAGGCGGCGCAGGCCGCCGACGCCAAGGCGCTGCGCGATGCGGCGGGCACGCTCGTCGAGAGCTACCCGCGCACGCTCTATGCGTCGATGGGCGCGCTTATCGCGGCCAAGTTCTATTTCGAGCGCAACGACCTGAAGAATGCCAAGGCCCAGCTGCAATGGGTGATCGAGCACGCGCCGTCAGAGGATTTCCGCGACCTGGCCCGGCTGCGCCTCGCCGCGGTGCTGCTCGATGAAAAGTCGTACGACGAGGCGCTCAAGCTGCTCGACGCTCCCCACGCAGCCGCCTATGACGCCCAGTACGCGGCGCTCAAGGGCGACGTGCTGGTGGCGAAGAACCAGCTCGCGGAGGCGAGGGCGGCTTACAGGCTCGCGCTCGAGAAGTCCGACAAGCGCGACAGCCCGTTCCGCGAGAGCGTGCGCATGCGGCTCGAGGCGCTCGGAGGCTGACCGTGGCGCGATGGTACGTTGCGGCCCCGGTCGCTTTGCTAGCCGCTTGCAGCTCGCCAAGCGGTCCCAAACCGGCTCCGATTCCAGAGCTGTCCAATCCGGCTGAAGTGCGCTTGCTGTGGTCGGCCAATGTGGGCCGCGCCGACCGGTTCATCTTTTTTCCCGCGCTGGTCGGCAACTCTGTCTACGCAGCCGCCAGAGACGGCTCGCTGGTGCGCCTCGATGTCGCCAACGGCGAGGAACGCTGGCGCACGACACTCGACACGCGGCTCTCCAGCGGCGTCGGCGCGGACGCCCGCACTGCCGTAGTGGCGACCGAACAGGGCGAAGTCATCGCCCTCGACACCGCGACGGGCGCTGTGCGCTGGCGCGCGCGGGTGTCGAGCGAAGTGCTCGCGCCGCCGCAGGTCGGCAATGGGCTGGTGGTGGTGCGCAGCGTGGATAACCGGGTGTTCGCCTTTGGCGAGGACGACGGCAAGCGCCGCTGGGTGTACCAGCGCGCGCCTTCGTCGCTGATCGTACGCAGTCCCACGGGCGTCAGGATGCTCGGCGATACGGCCTTCGCCGGCTTTTCGGGCGGCAAGCTCACCGCGATCGCGCTCGGCAATGGCGGCCTGCGCTGGGAGGCGACCGTAGCGCTGCCGAAGGGCGCGACCGAGCTTGAGCGGGTCAGCGACGTGGTCGGCGATCCCGCGATCCAGGGACAGGAGGTGTGCGCCGCCGCGTACCAGGGGCGCGTCGCCTGCTTCGAAGCGGCGAACGGGCGGCAACTCTGGGCGCGCGATGTCTCTTCGCTCACCGGTGTGAGCTTGGACGCGCGCTATGCCTTCGTCAGCGACGATCGCGGCGCCGTGCATGCGCTCGACCGCAGCAACGGCCGCTCGATCTGGAAGCAGGACAAGCTTGCGCACCGGCAGCTGTCGCTGCCGCTCGCCGCAGGCAACGCCATCGCGGTCGGCGACCTGGAGGGCTACGTGCACTTCCTCGCCCGCGATACGGGCGCCTTCGTGGCGCGTTTCGCCACCGGCGGCGGCGCGATCCGCAACGCGCCGGTAGCACTGCCCTCGGGGCTGCTGGTGCAAACGCAGAACGGCGGGCTGTTTGCGCTCGCGCTGTGAAACCGGTCATCGCGCTGGTCGGCCGCCCCAACGTCGGCAAGTCCACCCTCTTTAACCGCCTGACCCGCAGCCGCGACGCCATCGTGCACGACGTGCCGGGCGTGACGCGGGACCGGCACTACGGCGAGGGCCGCGCCGGCGAGCGCGCGTTCATCGCCATCGACACCGGAGGGCTGGAGCCCGGCGCCGCCGAGGGCATCTTCGCCGAGATGGCGCGCCAGGCGGAGCAGGCGATGGCCGAGGCCGACGCCGTGGTCTTCGTGCTCGACGGGCGCAGCGGCGTTGCACCCGCCGACCGCGAGATCGCGGCGCGGGTGCGCAAGCTCAAGTCGCGCGTGTGGCTGGCGGTCAACAAGACCGAAGGCATGCGGACGGACATCGCGACCGCTGAATTCCACGAGCTCGGCCTCGGCGCGCCGGCGGCGATTTCCTCGGCGCACGGCGAGGGCGTGCGCGAGCTGATGGAGGCGGTGCTCGCGGATTTTCCCGAAGAACATGAAGAAGAAGAAAGGGGCAAAGGTCATCCCCGGGTCGCCATCGTCGGCCGCCCCAACGTCGGCAAGTCGACGCTGGTGAACGCGCTGGTCGGCGAGGAGCGGGTGATTGCCTTCGACCAGCCCGGCACCACGCGCGATCCGATCGAGGTGCCGTTCGAGCGCGCCGGCAGGCGCTACACGCTGATCGACACCGCGGGCCTGCGCCGGCGCGGCAAAACCGGCGAGGGCGCCGAGTTCTTTTCCATCGTCAGGGCGCTGCAAGCGATCGAGGCGGCGAACGTCGCTGTCCTCGTGCTCGACGCGCCGGGTGGCGTGACGGAGCAGGATGCGCACGTCGCCGGCTACATTCTCGAGCGGGGGCGGGCGGTGGTGATCGCGGTGAACAAATGGGATGCCGCCGACCCGGAAGCGCGCAGCCGCATGAAGTCCGAGCTCGCCTGGAAGCTCGGTTTTCTCGGCTTTGCAGATGTGCATTACATTTCGGCAAAGGAAGGCAAGGGGCTCGCTGCGCTCATGCGCTCGGTCGACGCGACCTACGCGGCGGCGATGGCCAAGCTGTCGACCCCAAAACTGACGCGTTCCATGATCGCCGCGGTCCAGCGGCAGGCGCCGCCCAAGACCGGCCTCGTCCGGCCGAAGCTGCGCTATGCGCATCAGGGCGGCATGAACCCGCCGCGGATCATCATCCACGGTAACGCGCTCGATCGTGTGCCCGGCTCCTACAAGCGCTACCTCGAGGGCTACTTCCGGGACGCCTTCAAGCTGGTCGGCACGCCGCTGTCGATCGAGTTTCGTACCGGACGCAATCCTTACGCGAAGAAAAGGCGGTAGAGCGCGCTTGCATGACGCAGACTGTGGTGCTATGTTGACATAAGCAACATGAATCAACGGTTGATGTAGTCAATGTCAACATATCACCACGGTGACCTGCGCGCGGCACTCCTGCGAGCGGCTGGGAAACGCTTGGAGAAACAAGGCATTGCAGCGCTCAGCCTGCGCGGGGCGGCGCGCCGGGCCGGGGTCTCGCATAACGCGCCTTATCGGCATTTTGCGGACCGCGAGGCGCTGCTCGCCGCGCTTGCGGCCGAAGGATTTCATCTTTTGGGGCAAGAACTAGACAAAGCTTCCGGCCGCGAGATGGGCGAAGCGTATGTGCGCTTCGCGCTCCAGCATCCGCAGCGCTTTCGACTCATGTTCGGCGGCCGGATCGCGCTCGACAAGCACCCCCAATTGCGCGCCGCGGCGTCGAGCGCCTTCGATCAGCTGCAGGCGGCGTTTTCCGGCTACGTCCTCGATGCCCGAACTGCCGCCGCGGCCGCGTGGTCGCTGGTGCACGGCTTGTCACACCTGATCCTCGACGGGCACTTTGAGCAGCGCGATGAGGAATTCGTGAAACGGGTCCTGGGGGCGGTCCGCTTCGCCGTTGGCCCTCAACGTTCCGCGTAAGCTCGAAACGCGGCCGCGCAAGCTTCGGCGCCGGCTGGCTCGGCGTGACAGCGCAGCAGGCGGAATGCGGGGCTGGATTCCACGCGGTGCAGTTGCGCGGCGTGCGCGCTCCAGAGCTCGAGGGCGCGTTCCTTTTTGCGCGCCGCGATCGAACCCGCCATCGCCGCCATCAGCAGGTACTCTCGAGCCTCGCTGCCGAGCTCGGTCTGGGTGGCGAGTAGCGCCGCCCCAAGCTCGCTCATCCTCGCGGCATCGCGCAACGCCACCGCGCGGAACAGGGCAATCCAGCGCCGCTGGGATTGCTCCAGTCCCGCGAAGCACCGGCCGGCGACGACTTCCGACCATACGGCGGCTGCATCGTCCGGCGCGAGGTAGGGATTGATCGCCTTCGCCACCCGCACGGCGCTGTGCAGCCAGATGTCGTGCTCGCGCGGCGAGCGGCATTCCAGCAGGCGCAGCTTGATGAGCTCGAGATCCTTCTGCAGCTGGGTCGGTACCGCCTCGGGCTGCGGCGGGCGCGGGCTGACGAGAAAATTGCGCGCGTACCACGCGAGGCGGGTGTTCTCGACGCGCTCGAAGGCATAGGCGCCCTGAAACAGCGGATTGATGGCGCGGCGGCTGCGCGAGGGCTCAAGCAACTCGAGCAGCGGCACCTCCGCGTTAAGCAGCGCCACCACCTCGGCGGCGCTCTTTTCCATGAAGCGGTGGCGTGCCGCGTTGAGATCGAGCACCGGCGCATAGTCGGAGTTCGCGGGCATGCCGTAGCTCGCGAACAGCGGCTCAAGCGTGGCGCGGCTGCCGAGGTAGCGCGCGTCCAGGTCGCCCGCCGTCAGCACGTGCACGGTCCACAGCTCCTTCGCCACGCCGGGGTGCTCGAACACGCGCGCCAGCGGCGGCATCGGCACCTCGCGCTCGCCGGCGACGATCAGCAAGTCGTGGTCGCTCGGCGCAAACACGGCGTAGTGCGGGAATACCTCGCCGAGCGCGCGCATCACCGTGGCGACGAGCGAGACATCGATCTCGTAGAGCTGGAACCACTGCACCAGGAGTCCGCCCGGCTCGAGATGCGTTCGGATGCGGCGGTAGAACTCGCGCGTGAACAGGCTCGAGACGCCGCTCACCCAGGGATTGGAAGGCTCCGAAACAATGAAGTCGTAGCGTCGGTTGCGCGCCGCGAAGAAAGTCTTGGCATCGTCGATGAGGATCGTGCCGCGCGGATCGGCAAACGCGCCGCTGTTGCGCGGCATGAAGCCGCGCGATGCCTCGGCCATCGCCGACTCGATCTCGACGGTGTCGACGCGCTCGATGGCGAGGCTTTGCAGCAGGGTATGCGTAGTGAGCCCGGTGCCGATGCCGATCACCGCCGCGCTTTTCGCTTCGGGCTTGAGCGCAAGCGGCAGCGCCGCGGTCAGCACCATCGTGATCTCGTCGGTGCCGCGCGCGCCGTCGCGGTCGAGATTGATCGAGCCGTCGGATTTGCCGTTGGTGCGCAGGCTGGTCGCTTCCGGATATTTGACCAGGTGGACGGTCGCCGTCTTGCCGTCCTTGTTGAACAGGATCGTGGCATCGCGCGATCCCGCGAGCTCGCCGTGCCGGAACACGCCGGCAGTCATCTTGTTCGCGTCGAGCTGGACGGCGAGGACCACGGCAAGAAACAGCGCCGCGCAGACCATCGCCGCCAAAGCGACGCGCTTCTTCACCTCGAACGCACGCAGCAGCACGAGACCCAGCGCCGCATCGATCAGGCTGCCGCACACCAGCGTACTCTTGAGTCCCAGCAGCGGCATGCCGACGTGGACCGCCAGCACGACGCCCGCTATGGCGCCCAGCGTGTTGGCCGCGTACACGGCGCCGATAGCCGCTTCGCCGGCGCCACGGCGCAGGAGCGCGCCGGTAAGCAGCGGCAGCGTCATGCCGGCGCAAAAACTCGCCGGCAGCATCACCAGCGCGGCGATCGCCTGCCCCGAAAGGTTGAAGAACAGGTATCCCGTGGCGGTGCGGGCGAGCCCCTTCATCAGGGCTTCCATCAGCGAGAAGGTGAAGTCGTACAAGGGCAGCGTGGCGAGCGCGAGCAATCCCATGGCGATCTGCACCCAGCCGAGCAGCCGCTCGGGCGCCGGGCTCGCATCGACCCGCCGGCGCACCGCCAGACCGCCGAGCGCGAGGCCCAGGATGAACGTCGAGAGCATGAGCTCGAACGAGTGCGTCGAGGCGCCGAGCACCAGCGACAGCATGCGGATCCAGCCGATCTCGTAGATGAACGAGGCAAGACCGGTGAAAAACGCGACGGCAAGCAGCAGCCGCTCGCCGCTCGCTGCGGAACGCGCCGCTTTCAGCGGCGCGTAATGCGCTGGCCGCGCGAGCAGCCATACGGCGGCCGCGATCAGCAGATTGAGGACACCCGCGGTGCGCAGGGTGCCCGGCAGGCCTGCCCAGGCGATGAGCATGAACCCGCTCGCCAGCACCCCTGCCGCGGCGCCCAGGCTGTTCGTGAAATAGAGCATGGCGAGCGATTCGCCCTGCGCGCGAGGTTGCGCGCGCACCAGGCCGGCGCTCATCAGCGGGAAGGTCGTGCCGAGCAGAACCGACTGCGGCAGCATCAGCAGGCACGACACTGCGAGCTTTGCCGCGAGGACCGGCGCTTCGTGGCCGAGTGCTGGCAGCAGCGAGGCGTAGGACCAGTCGGTGAGCGCCGCGAACGCCGGATGAAACGCAAGCGCCAGCACGCCGATCACCGCCTCCACGAGCGCGTAGACGAGCAGCGGGTTGGCGAGGCGCTCGGAGTAGCGGCCGGCGAGCGCGGCACCCGCCGCCATGCCGCCCATGAACACGGCGAGGACCAGCGATTGCGCGTACGCCGCGTGGCCGAGAAACAGTTTCAGGTAATGCGTCCAGATCGACTCGTAGATCAGCCCGGCGAAGCCGGAGACGATGAACAGCCCGTAGAAGATGCAGCGCGGCATGGGCAGCGATGCTAATTTAAAGGCGATGCCGCTGCCATTTCGTCTGGCGAGCTTTTACTTCGCGCATTTCGCGTACGGCGGCGCGTTCGTTGCCTATCTGCCGCTCTATCTGGCGTGGCGCGGCCTGCAGCCGGGCGAGATCGCGTGGGTGCTCGCGCTGCCGCAGCTCGCGCGCACCTTCGCGCCGGCAGCCTGGGGCTGGATCGCGGACCGCAGCGGCGCGCAGCGCGGTATCGTCGCGTTCTCGTGCGCCGCGATGGGCGCAGGCTTCGCGCTGCTTCCTTACGTCCAAGGCGTCGTTTCGATCACCTGGGTGATCGCTCTGGTGAGCCTGCTGTCGGCGGGCGCGCTGCCGCTGGTGGAAGCGATTACGCTCGGCGCGCTCGCCGGGCAGGCCGGCCGCTACGGCCCGATCCGCCTATGGGGCTCGATCGGCTTCATCGCCATCGTGCTTGCCGGCGGCGCGTGGCTGGAGGTGCGCCCGGTGGACGCCTTGCCGCTCGCGATGGCGCTGTGCGCACTGGCCGCGCTCGCTGCCGCACTCGGGCTGCCGTCGCGCAGCGCACATGCCGCGCCGCCGGTTGCGCGGCTGCGCATCGGTCCCGAGGCGAAAGCGCTGCTGGCCGCCGGATTTTGCATGGCGGCCGCGCATGGGACGCTGTACACCTTTTTGACGCTGCATCTGGAGCGTGCCGGCTACGGCGGCGCAATGATCGGACTGCTATGGACGCTCGGCGTGCTGGCCGAGATCGCGGTGTTTCTTTATCTGCCCGCGCTTTTCCGGCGCTATTCGCTGTCGGGCATGCTGGTGTTCAGCTTCGCTTGCGCGGTGCTGCGCTTCATCGCCATCGGCTGGGGCGCGGGCTTCCTGTGGATCCTGGTGCCGGCGCAGCTGCTGCACGCCGCGACTTTCGGCTCGTTTCATGCCGCATCGGTGGCGGCCGTGCAGCGCGTCTTTCCGGCCGAGGCCCACGGCCGCGGGCAGGCGCTTTTTTCCAGCATCTGCTATGGCGGCGGCGGCGCTGCCGGGGCCCTGATGGCGGGTTGGGCCTGGGAGACCGCGGGGGCCGGGTGGGCGTTCTCGCTGTCCGCGCTGGTTGCGCTGGCCGGCGCCTTTCTTGCTTTACGCTTGAAATCGCTATGAGATAATCCTATGTTTCCGCAGCGCTAACATGGGATTAACGCTTTACGACAAGCTTTGGGACAGCCACGTGGTGCACGTCGAGGAAGACGGCACGGCGCTGCTGTACATCGACAGGCACCTTGTCCATGAGGTCACCAGCCCGCAGGCCTACGAAGGCCTGAGGGCCGCCGGGCGCAAGCCCTGGCGCGTGGACTCGGTGGTTGCCACCGCCGACCACAACACGCCGACTACCGGGTGGGATGAAGGCGTGGAAGGCATCCGCGATCCGTTCGCCAAGCTGCAGATCCAGACGCTCGACGCCAACATCCGCCACTTCGGCGCGAAGGTCTACTTTCCCTTTCTCGACCAGCGCCAGGGGATCGTCCACGTGATCGGTCCCGAGCAGGGTGCGACGCTCCCCGGCATGACGGTGGTCTGCGGCGACTCGCACACCAGCACGCATGGCGCGTTTGCGTGCCTCGCGCACGGCATCGGCACTTCTGAAGTCGAGCACGTCCTCGCCACGCAATGCCTGGTGACGCGCAAGATGAAGAACATGCGCGTTCGCGTCGAGGGGCCGCTGCCGCACGGCGTGACCGCGAAAGACGTGGTCCTCGCCATCATCGGCCGCATCGGCACGGCGGGTGGCACCGGCCATGCCATCGAGTTCGCGGGCAGCACGCTGCGCTCGCTTTCGATGGAAGGGCGCATGACGATCTGCAACATGGCGATCGAAGCGGGGGCGCGCGCCGGCATGGTGGCGGCGGACGAGACGACCATCGAGTACGTGAAGGGCCGGCCTTTGGCGCCCAAGGGCGCCGAATGGGAGCGCGCGGCGGCGTATTGGCGCACGCTGAAGAGCGACCCCGACGCCCGGTTCGATCGCGAGATCACGCTCGACGCACGCGAGATCAAGCCGCACGTCACCTGGGGCACCTCGCCCGAGATGGTGACCACGGTCGACGATGCGGTGCCCGATCCCGAGAGGGAAAAGGACAGCGGGAAGCGCGAAGGCATGGAGCGCGCACTGCTCTACATGGGCCTGAAACCGCGCACGCGGATCACCGACATCAAGCTCGACAAGATTTTCATCGGCTCATGCACCAATTCGCGCATCGAGGACTTGCGCGCCGCGGCCGCGGTGGTGAAGGGGCGGCGTGTCGCCTCGAATATCCGCGTCGCGATGGTCGTGCCGGGCTCGGGACTGGTTAAGACGCAAGCCGAGCGCGAGGGCCTGGACCGCGTGTTCCGCGATGCCGGCTTCGAGTGGCGCGAGCCTGGCTGCTCGATGTGCCTCGGCATGAATCCCGACCGGCTCGATCCGGGCGAGCGCTGCGCCTCGACCTCGAACCGCAACTTCGAAGGGCGCCAGGGCGAAGGCGGCCGCACGCACCTCGTCAGCCCGGCGATGGCCGCGGCCGCCGCGATCGCCGGCCATTTCGTCGACATCCGCGGGTGGCGCTGAGCTGAAGTGGAAAAGTTCACCGTCCTCGACGGCCTGGTGGCGCCGCTCGACCGGGCTAACGTCGACACCGACCAGATCATCCCCAAGGAGCATCTGAAGTCGATCAAGCGCACCGGCTTTGCCGCGGCGCTGTTCGGCGCCTGGCGCCACAACCCGCAATTCGTCCTCAACCAGCCGCGCTATCGCGGCGCGACGATCCTGCTTGCGCGCAGGAACTTCGGCTGCGGCTCCTCGCGCGAGCATGCGCCGTGGGCGCTGATGGACTACGGCTTTCGCTGCGTGATAGCGCCCTCGTTCGCCGACATCTTCTTCAATAACTGCTTCAAGAACGGTCTGCTCCCGGTGGTGCTGAGCGAGGCCGAGGTCGATCGCCTGTTCTACGAGTGCGCGTCCTTCCCC
This sequence comes from Burkholderiales bacterium, assembly GCA_035602335.1. Classification (GTDB taxonomy): domain Bacteria; phylum Pseudomonadota; class Gammaproteobacteria; order Burkholderiales; family SG8-39; genus SCGC-AG-212-J23. The sequence goes on along the minus strand of DATNMK010000024.1, from coordinate 117,802 downwards.
GGGTTCAAACTGAATGTGAATTTGGAGAACCAGTCGGTTTCTACGACCGATGGCTCGCAGACCATGCGCTTCGAGGTCGACGCGTTCCGCAAGTACTGCCTGCTGAACGGGCTCGACGAGATCGGCCTCACGCTGCGCCAGGCCGACAAGATCCGCGCCTTCGAAGCGCGGCGCAAAGCCCAGTTCCCCTGGTATTTCTGATGAAGGTCGCGCTCCTGCCCGGTGACGGCATCGGGCCGGAAATCGTTGCCCAGGCGCGTAAAGTACTTGAGCGCCTCGCCTTGAACCTGGAGATGCAGGAAGCCGCGGTCGGCGGCGCCGGCTACGATGCCGTCGAAGATCCGCTGCCGCCAGCCACCCTCGCGCTCTGCAAGAAGGCCGACGCGATTCTCTTTGGCGCGGTAGGCGGGCCGCGCTACGACACGCTGCCGCGCGCCAAGCGCCCGGAGCAGGCATTGCTGCGGCTGCGCAAGGAACTCGGGCTGTTCGCCAACCTGCGCCCGGCGCAGGTGCACGCGCAGCTCGCCGCCGCCTCGGCGCTGAAAGCCGAGGTCGTCGCCGGGCTCGACATCCTGATCGTGCGCGAGCTCACCGGCGACATCTACTTCGGAGAGCCGCGCGGCATCCGCTCCACACGCGACGGCGGCCGCGAGGGCTTCGACACCATGCGCTACAGCGACGCCGAGGTGCGGCGTATCGCGGCCGTCGCCTTCGACGCCGCGCGCAAGCGGAGCAGGCGCGTCTGCTCGGTCGACAAGGCCAACGTGCTCGAGACCTCGCAGCTATGGCGGGAAGTAATGATTCAAGAATCAAAAAAGTACGTGGACGTCGAGCTCTCTCACATGTATGTCGACAACTGCGCGATGCAGCTGGTGCGCAATCCCAAGCAGTTCGACGTCATCGTCACCGGAAACATGTTCGGCGACATCCTCTCCGACGAGGCGTCGATGCTCACCGGATCGATCGGCATGCTGCCCTCGGCCGCGCTCGACGCCGGCGGCAAGGGGCTGTACGAGCCGATCCACGGCTCGGCGCCGGACATCGCGGGGAAAGGCGTGGCGAACCCCCTCGCCACCATCCTCTCCGCGGCAATGATGCTGCGATATTCCCTGCGTCAGCCGCGCGCCGCCGAGCGCATCGAAGCCGCAGTCGGCAAAGTCTTGAGCGACGGACTGCGCACTGCCGACATCCACACGCCGGGAACGCGCAAGGTCGGCACCGCCGAGATGGGCGACGCGGTCGTCGCGTCCCTATAAACTAGGGGCATGTTGAGAGTCGGTATCGTCGGCTGGCGCGGTATGGTCGGATCGGTCCTCGTGCAGCGCATGCGCGAGGAGCGCGACTTCGACCACTTCGAGCCGGTTTTCTTCTCGACTTCGCAGGCCGGCGGCAAGGGCCCGTCGATCGGCAAGGACGCGGCGCCGGTCAAGGATGCGAAGGATCTCGCCGCGCTGAAGGCGCTGCCGGTGATCATTTCCTGCCAGGGCGGCGAGTACACGAACGAAATGCATCCGCAGCTGCGCAAGGCCGGCTGGAAAGGCTATTGGATCGACGCGGCGAGCACGCTGCGCATGAAGGACGACGCGGTAATCATCCTGGACCCGGTCAACATGCCGGTCATCAAGAAGGCGCATGCCGCCGGGATCAAGGACTACATCGGCGGCAACTGCACGGTGAGCCTGATGCTGATGGGCATGGCCGGGCTGTTCCAGCGCGACGAGATCGAGTGGATGACCACCATGACCTACCAGGCGGCGTCCGGGGCGGGCGCCGCGCACATGCGCGAGCTGGTCGAGCAGATGGCGCGAATCGGGCAGAGCGCCAAGCGCCTGCTCGACGACCCGGCGGCCAGCGCCCTGGACATCGACCGCGCGGTGACCGAAGCGCTGCGTGCCCCCAATCTGCCGAAAGCGAATTTCGAGTATCCCCTGGCTGCCAGCCTGCTGCCCTGGATCGACAAGGACCTGGGCAACGGGCAGAGCCGCGAGGAATGGAAGGGACAGGCCGAGACCAACAAGATCCTCAACAGGAACGGTAGCGCGGTGCCGGTAGACGGGGTATGCGTGCGCGTCGGCGCCATGCGCTGCCACAGCCAGGCGCTCACTATCAAGCTGCGCCGAGCGCTGCCGCTGGACGAGATCGAAGGCATGCTTGCCGAGGCCAACGACTGGGTGAAGCTGGTACCGAACCGGCGCGAGGAATCGCTCGCCGAGCTGACCCCGGCGGCGGTAACCGGGAAGCTTTCCGTCCCCGTGGGCCGGCTGCGCAAGCTGCCGATGGGGGAGGACTACCTGGCTGCCTTTACGGTCGGGGACCAGCTCCTTTGGGGAGCCGCAGAGCCCCTGCGGCGGATGCTACGGATCCTTTTGGAGGCAGGCCTCAAGGGCTGAAAACTAAGAAAACTTGTGAACTTGCAGAGCTAAGACCATGATGTTATTTTAATTGGTCGATTAGAACAACGATTCAGGGCGGGAAAACAGTGGGCAGATCGATAACCATTGCGATGATTGCGGCCGCGTTGTGGCTGGCGGGTCCAATGGTGCACGCCGCCGGACTGGGCAAGCTGACCGTGTTTTCACCGCTCGGTCAACCGCTCAATGCCGAGATCGAGATCGTTTCTCTCCAGGCTGGCGAGGAGGAAGGTCTCGCGGCAAAACTCGCTTCGGCTGACGCGTTCAAGCGGGCCGGCATCGAATTCAACCCGGCGCTCGTCACCTTGCGGTTCTCGATCGAGCACCGCGGCGGCCGGCCGCTATTGCGGTTGAGGACGACTCAGCCGGTGAATGATCCGTTCCTCGAGATGCTGGTCGAGCTGCAATGGACCACCGGCCGGCTCGTGCGCGAGTACACATTTTTTCTCGACCCGCCCGAATATAGAGGGTCGGAGGCGATCGCCGCAGCGCCGCTGGAGCGCCCAGAGCTGGCTGCCGCGCCCGAACCAAAGCCGGCAGCGCCGGTAGCGAAACCGGCACCGGAACCCGCACCCGCCGCACCCGTGGAAGCGAAGCCACTGCCGGAGGTCCCGGCGCCGACGGCTGAGCCAGCGCCGACGCCCGCACCGGCAACAGCGGCCGAGGCAGCGCCGGCTGAGACGCCCGCTGCGGTGGAAGCCGAAAAGGCCGAGGCGGCCTCAGTCGGCAAGCCGACCCCCGAGGAAGAAAGAAAGGTCCAGGTCAAGAGAGGCGATACGCTGGGCGAAATTGCGCGCCAGAACCTGGCGCCAGGCGCCGACCTTAATCAAATGCTGATCGCGATCTACCGCGCTAACCAGGATGCGTTCATCAACAAGAACATCAACCTGGTGCGCGCAGGGCGGATCCTCAATATTCCCAGCGCCGAGAGCATCACCACCGTCGACCCCGAAGAAGCGAAGCGCCTGGTGCAAGCGCACATGGACGACTTCGCGGCGTACCGCGGCCGCCTTGCGGCAGCGTCGCCCTCCGTCGAAACGGCGGCCGGGCCGCGTGAAGCGGAGGGGAAGATCGAGCCCAAGCCGGCAGCGCCAGCCGCGGCGCCACAGGACCAGGTGAGGCTTTCGAAGGTCGACCCGGGCAAGCCGGCCGCGCCGGGGAGCCGGGCCGCGCGCGAGGACGATCAAGCCGCGCGCGAGGGCGCGCTGAAGGAAGCGCAGTCGCGCGTCACCGAGCTGGAAAAGAACGTCACCGATCTGCAGAAGCTGCTCGAAATGAAGAATCAGCAGCTGGCTGAACTCGAGAAAAGAGCCCAGGCGAAACCCGCTCCAGCAGTCCCGCTGCCCGCTCCAGCAGTCCCGGTGTCCGCCCCAAAGCCCGCGGCGGAAGCACCGAAACCTGCTGCAGAAGCTCCCAAGCCGATCGCCGAAGCACCGAAACCGGCGGCCGAAGCCGCCAAACCGGCGCCCGAGGCACCCAAGCCGCCTCCTCAAGCCGCGAAACCGAAACCCCAGCCTGCGCCGCCACCGCCCGAGCCGAGCATCATCGACGAGTTTCTGGACAACCCGATCGCGCTCGCCGGATTGGCCGGTGTAATCGTGCTGCTCGCCGGTTACGGCGTATGGTCATGGAGAAAAAAAAAGACCAAACAAGCCAAATTTCAAGATAGCGTCCTAGGCGCCGCCACGGCCGCCGGTGCGGCGACCGGAACCGGCGCCGGCGCCGCCGCGCCGAGCGTATCGCAGGGCTCGGTGAGCCAGTCGATTCCCGGCATGGAAGCCGACGAGGTCGATCCGATCGCCGAAGCCGACGTTTACATGGCTTACGGCCGTGATGCCCAGGCCGAGGAAATTCTCAAGGAAGCGCTGCAAAAGGACGCGAGGCGCACTGCGGTGCATTCCAAACTGCTCGAGATCTATGCCAACCGGCGTGACGCCACGTCGTTCGAGCAGACCGCCCTCAAGCTCAAATCGCTCACCAATGGCACCGGCCCGGAATGGGACAAGGCAGCCGCCCTCGGCCGCTCGGTCGATCCGCAGAGCGGCCTGTACGGCGGCGGCGCGCCCGCTACCGCACCGGTCGCCGCGGCCGCGGCTGCCGCCGCACCGAACCTCGATTTTGATCTGAGCGGCACGCCGTCCCAACAGGATTCCATGCCGGACATTTCGCTCGACGAACCCAAGGCACCGCCTCCGAGCGGACTCGATTTCAACTTCGATAGCGCGACGGGCGGCAGCAAGGAGAAGAGCGATTTCACGCCCGAGGGCACGCTGATTATGGGCGAGCAGCCGGCCGAGAAGACCGTCACCCACATGGATTTCAACCTGGATATCGGCGGCGGGGAAGCGAAGCAGCCGCAAGCGGCGCCCGGGCCCAAGACCGCGTCCGCCAACGGCGGTCTTGATTTCGACATCAGCCTCGACCTCGGCGACGATGAGAAAAAGCCGGAAGCCGACAAGACCGCGGCGCCGATGGACCTGTCCTCCATCAGTCTCGACCTGGGCTCCGCAGGTGAGCCCGCCGCGTCCGCCTCCGGCACCGATCCGAAATGGCAGGAAGTCGCCACCAAGCTCGACCTCGCCAAGGCGTACGAAGAAATGGGCGACAAGGACGGCGCGCGCGAGCTGCTCAATGAGGTGATGAAAGACGGCGACACGGCGCAGAAGGGCCAGGCGCAGCAGCTGCTGGCCAAGCTGGGCTAACGGCTCAAAAGAGGTAACCTTCGGAAGCCGCGGCGCGCAAGCGACCGCGGCTTCTGCTTTATGAGGATCGCACTCGGATTGGAATACGACGGCAGCCGGTTTCTCGGCTGGCAGACGCAGCCGGGCGGCGGCGCGGTGCAGGACGCCCTCGAGCCCGCGCTCGGCGCGATCGCGGGCGAACCGGTGACGCTCACGTGCGCGGGAAGAACCGACCGCGGGGTGCACGCGCGCGAGCAAGTAGTGCATTTCGACACCGGCGCGGAACGGCCTGCCTCGGCGTGGGTGCGCGGCGTGAATGCGTTGCTGCCGGACGCTGTCGCGGTGTTATGGTCGCAGGAGGTGGACCCGTCGTTCCATGCACGCTACAGCGCCGTGAGCCGAACCTACCGCTATGTCCTGCTCAATCGCCCGACGCGGCCGGCGCTCAGCGCGCGCTACGCCGGCTGGTTTCACCTGCCGCTCGACGTCGATGCGATGCGCGAGGCGGCCGCGCTGCTCGTCGGCGAGCAGGATTTTTCGGCGTTCCGCTCGGCCGAGTGCCAGGCCAAGTCGCCGGTGCGCACGCTGCATTCGCTCGACATCGAGCGCCGCGGCGAACGCATCGATTTCGTGTTACGCGCGAACGCATTCCTGCACCACATGGTGCGCAACATCATCGGCACGCTCGTCTATGTCGGCAGGGGAAAGCAGCCGGTGCGCTGGGTGAGGGAGGTGCTCGAGTCGCGCGATCGTGCACGGGCGGCGCCGACGTTCGCGCCAGAAGGACTTTGCCTGGAGGCCGTGGAGTACGACGCGAAATGGAGGCTGCGTCAATGAGAACCCGGGTCAAGATCTGCGGCATCACCCGGCAGCAGGACGCGCGCGCGGCGGCCGAGGCGGGCGCCGACGCGATCGGGCTGGTGTTCTATCCGCCGAGTCCGCGCTTTCTGAGCGTGGAACGCGCGCTCGAGGTGCGCGACGCGCTGCCCCCGTTTGTGCAAACCGTGGCGCTGTTCGTCAACCCGGACGCTCCGCAGGTGGCGCAAGTCATCGGCCGCGTGCGGCCCGCGATGCTGCAGTTCCACGGCGAGGAGGCGCCGCAGTTCTGCGCGCAGTTCGGCCTGCCCTGGGTCAAGGCCTGCCGCGTGAAGCCGGGGGTCGATTTGCTAAAATACCTGCGAGCGTTTTCGGGCGCCGCGGCCTGGCTGCTCGACAGCCACGTCGAGGAGTACGGCGGCGTGGGCGAGAGCTTCGACTGGTCGGTGGTGCCCGCCGCATGCGACCGGCCTCTGATCCTTTCGGGCGGGTTGGCGCGGGACAACGTCGCCGAGGCGATCCGCCGGGTGCGGCCCTGGGGCGTCGATGTCTCGAGCGGAGTCGAGTCGGCGAAGGGAATCAAGGACGCCGCGAAAATCGCTGCCTTCATAGCAGAGGTCAGAAATGCGGATGTATGACTTGCCCGACGCGCGCGGGCATTTCGGTCCCTACGGCGGCGTATTCGTCGCCGAAACGCTGACGCACGCGCTCGACGAGCTGCGCGATGCCTACGAGCGAGCGCGCGCCGATGCCGCGTTCCAGGCCGAGTTTCACTACGAGCTCAAGCACTACGTGGGACGGCCGAGCCCGATCTACCACGCCAGGCGGCTCTCGGAGCGCTGCGGCGGCGCGCAGATCTACATCAAGCGCGAGGACTTGAACCACACCGGCGCGCACAAGATCAACAACACCGTCGGCCAGGCGCTGCTCGCGCGGCGCATGGGCAAGCCGCGCGTGATCGCCGAGACCGGCGCGGGCATGCACGGCGTCGCCGCGGCTACCGTCGCGGCGCGCTATGGCATGGAATGCGTGGTGTACATGGGCACCGAGGACGTCAAGCGCCAGGTGCAGAACGTCTATCGCATGAAGCTCCTCGGCGCGACGGTGGTGCCGGTCGAATCGGGATCGCGCACGCTGAAGGACGCGCTGAACGAGGCGATGCGCGACTGGGTCACCAACGTCGAGCGCACCTTTTACATCATCGGCACGGTCGCCGGCCCTCATCCTTATCCGATGATGGTGCGCGACTTCCAGTCGGTGATCGGCGAGGAAAGCATCGTGCAGATGCAGGAGCTCGCCGGGCGGCAGCCCGACGCGGTGATCGCCTGTGTCGGCGGCGGCTCGAATGCGATGGGGATTTTTTACCCGTACATAAAAAATGGAAAAGTAAAGCTCATCGGCGTAGAGGCGGCCGGCGAAGGTCTCGCGAGCGGCAAGCACGCCGCGTCGCTGTGCGCGGGCAGGCCTGGCGTGCTGCACGGTAATCGTACTTACCTCCTTCAGGACGCGAACGGGCAGATCACCGAGACGCATTCGATCTCGGCCGGGCTCGACTACCCGGGCGTCGGCCCCGAGCACGCCTGGCTGAAGGACAGCCGGCGCGCCGAATATGTCGCGGTGACGGACGACGAAGCGCTGGCCGCCTTTCACGAGTTGTGCCGCTGCGAAGGGATCATCCCCGCGCTCGAGTCGGCGCACGCGGTGGCGCATGCCGCCAAGCTCGCCCGCACGCTGCCGAAGGACGCCATCCTCCTCGTCAACCTCTCGGGCCGTGGCGACAAGGACATGCACACGGTGGCCGAGCGCTCAGGCCTGAAGTTTTGACTTCCTCGGGCACGTTCTGAGATGTCGCGGATCCAGGCGCGCTTCGAGTCGCTGCGCAAGAGCGGGCGCAAGGCGCTGATCCCCTACATCACGGCGGGCGACCCGCACCCCTCGCTCACGGTTCCGCTGCTGCGCGCGCTGGTCGAGGCGGGCGCCGACATTCTCGAGCTCGGCGTGCCGTTCTCCGATCCGATGGCCGACGGTCCGGTGATCCAGCGCTCCGGTGAGCGCGCGCTGAAGCACGGCATCGGTCTTTCGGATGTTTTGAAGTTCGTCGTTGAATTTCGAAAACAGGACGCTGCGACGCCGATCGTCCTCATGGGTTACGCCAATCCCATCGAAGCAATGGGCGTCAGGCGCTTTCTCGAAGAGGCGAAGGCAGCCGACATCGATGGCGTCATCGTGGTCGACTATCCGCCTGAGGAATGCGCCGAGTTCTCGAGCCTGGCGCGAAGTAGCGGCATCGACCCGGTGTTCCTGCTCGCGCCGACCTCGACGGAAAAGCGCATCGCGGAGGTGGCGCGCATCGGCAGCGGCTACCTCTATTACGTCTCGCTGCGCGGCGTGACCGGCGCTTCGAACATTGATTTGTCGGATGTTGCCGCGCGCATTCCGAAGATCCGCGCGGCCACACGTTTACCGATCGGCGTCGGCTTCGGCATCCGGGATGCCGAATCGGCGCGCCGCGTCGCCCAGACCGCCGACGCGGTGGTGATCGGCAGCCGCATCATCCAGGAAATCGAGGATGGAAAACCCGATGATGCGGTTTCCAGGGTGAAAGCTTTTCTGAAACCCATTCGCCAGGCGCTCGACGCATGAGCTGGCTGCAGAAACTCCTGCCGCCGAAGATCCAGCGCACCGGCCCCGGCGTGCGCAAGACGGTCCCCGAGGGCCTGTGGACCAAGTGCGCGGCCTGCGACGCGGTGCTCTACAGCACCGACCTCGAGAAAAACCTCAATGTCTGCCCGAAGTGCGGACATCACGAAAGGCTCGGCGCGCGGCCGCGCCTCGATGCGCTGCTGGACGCCGACGGGCGCTTCGAGATCGGCGCCGAGGTGCTGCCGGTCGATACGCTCAAGTTCAAGGACTCGCGCCGCTACACCGAGAGGCTGGCCGAGGCGCAGGAGCAGACCGCCGAGAGCGACGCGCTGGTGGTGATGCAGGGCTCGATCAAGGCGCTGGGGGTGGTATGCGCCGCCTTCGAGTTCGATTTCATGGGCGGCTCGATGGGATCGGTGGTCGGCGAGCGCTTCGTGCGCGGGGTACGGGTCGCCATCGAGCAGAAGCTGCCCTTCGTCTGCGTTACCGCGTCCGGCGGAGCCCGCATGCAGGAGGGGCTGCTGTCGCTGATGCAGATGGCGAAGACCACCGCGGCCCTCACCGACCTTGCCGAGCGCAGGCTGCCGTTCATCTCGGTGCTCGCCGATCCGACGATGGGCGGCGTGTCCGCCAGCTTCGCGATGATCGGCGACGTAGTGATCGCAGAACCGAAGGCGCTGATCGGCTTTGCCGGTCCGCGGGTGATCGAGCAGACGGTGCGGCAGAAGCTGCCCGAAGGCTTCCAGCGCGCCGAATTCCTGCTGGAGAAGGGCGCGATCGACATGATCGTCGACCGCCGGCAGCTGCGCGACAAGCTTCACGGCCTCCTCTCCCTCCTGCAAGGGCAGCCCGCCGACAACGTCGCGTGACGCGGCTTTCCGACGTGGTGCGCAGGTCGACCCAGGTGGCCGGCACCTCGAGCCGGCTCGCCAAGGTGCGGGAGCTGGCCGATTGCCTGCGCAATCTGGAGGCGGAGGAAATCGGCATCGCGATCCCTTTCCTGAGCGGCGAGATCCGCCAGGGAAAGCTGTCTCTCGGCTACGCAAGCCTTCAGGCGGCTCGCGGCCGGGCCGCGATTGCGCCCACGCTGACGATTCGTGACGTCGACCAGACCTTCAGTGAGCTAAGAGCGATCAAGGGCAAGGGCGCGGCGGCGCAGCGCGAAAAGCGGCTCGCCGCATTGTTCGCACGGGCGACGGCTCAGGAGCAGGACTTCCTCGTGCGCCTGATCCTCGGCGAGCTGCGGCAGGGCGCGCTGGAAGGCGTCATGCTGGAGGCGGTCGCGGCGGCTTCCGAGGTGCCGGCGGCGGACGTGCGGCGCGCGGCGACCTTCGCCGGGGGTATTGCGCAGGTTGCCGAGGCCGCCCTCACGGGCGGCGCGACGGCGCTCGAGCGCTTTTCCGTCCGGCTGATGCAACCGGTGCTGCCGATGCTCGCGCAACCCGCGCAGGACACGAAAGCGGCGCTGGCGGCGCTCGGCACGGCGATCCTCGAATGGAAGCTCGATGGCGCGCGCGTGCAGGTCCACAAGTCGGGCGACGAGGTGCGCGTCTTCACGCGCAATCTGAACGACGTCACGGCGGCGGTTCCCGAGATCGTTTCGGCGCTACGCGCAGCGCCCGCGCAGTCGCTGATCCTCGATGGCGAGGCAATCGCCTTGCGCGCCGACGGCAAGCCCCATCCCTTCCAGGTAACGATGCGGCGCTTCGGCCGCAAACTCGAGGTGGACGCGTTGCGCGGCGAGCTGCCGTTATCGGTTTTTTTCTTCGACTGCCTTTTGCGCGACGGAGACGCGCTCGTCGATCGAGGCGGGATCGAGCGGCGAAAAGCGCTCGAGGCCGCGCTGCCGGAGAAAAATCTCACTCCTTGCATCGTCACCGCCGATGAAGCGGAGGCGGCGGCGTTCTATGCCGACGCCCTCGCGCACGGCCACGAAGGCGTCATGGCGAAGGCCCTCGATGCGCCCTACGAGGCTGGCCGCCGCGGCGCGGGCTGGCTCAAGGTGAAGCGTGCGCGGACGCTGGACCTGGTGGTCCTCGCCGCGGAATGGGGGCATGGGCGCCGGCGCGGCTGGCTGTCGAACCTGCACCTGGGCGCGCGCGATCCGGCCAGCGGCGGCTTCGTGATGCTCGGCAAGACCTTCAAGGGGCTTACCGACGAGCTGCTCGAGTGGCAGACGCGCGAATTTCTGGCGCGCGAGATCCGGCGCGACGACTGGACGGTGCAGGTGCGGCCCGAGCTGGTGGTGGAAATCGCATTCAACGATGTCCAGGAAAGCCCGCAGTATCCGGGTGGGCTGGCGCTGCGCTTTGCGCGCGTCAAGGGCTACCGGCCGGACAAGGACCCCGCGCAGGCGGATACGATCGAGACCGTGCGCCGCATCTACCAGGAGAGCCTGTCTTGAGGTCGCTCGAGGACTGGCTGCAGTTCATCGAGCGACAGCACCCGGCGGCGATCTCGCTCGGCCTCGAGCGGGTCAACGAAGTTCTCGGCCGCCTTCGCGCCGCGCTCGCCTGCCCGGTCATCACAGTGGGCGGCACCAACGGCAAGGGCTCGACCTGCGCCATGCTCGAAGCGATCCTGCGTGCCGCGGGCTATCGCACCGGTCTTTACACGTCCCCGCATCTCGTGCGCTACGGCGAGCGGGTGCGCGTCGCAGGAGAGGAAGCCGACGAAGCGGCACTGTGCGAGGCGTTTGCGGCGGTAGACGCCGCGCGTGGCCCTATCGCCCTGACTTACTTCGAGTTCGGCACGCTCGCGGCGCTGTGGCTCTTCGCCCGCCAGAACATCGACGCCGCGGTGCTCGAGGTGGGCCTCGGCGGCCGGCTCGACGCGGTCAACGCCGTGGATGCCGATTGCGCGGTGCTGACGAGCGTCGGCATCGATCACGTCGAATATCTCGGCAACGACCGCGAAGCCATCGGCCGCGAGAAGGCGGGAATTTTCCGCGCTGGCCGGCCGGCAGTGATCGCCGAACCCGATCCGCCGCGCTCCGTATTGGAGGCGACGGGCTCGAAGCTTCTTGTCGGCAAGGACTTTGGCTATGTCGCAGAGTCCAATCAATGGACTTACTGGGGCCCACGCGGGCGCCGCGCCGGGCTGGCGTATCCCGGGCTGCGCGGCAAAGTGCAGCTGCGCAATGCCGCGGCCGCCCTGTGCGCCCTGGACGCGCTCGAGCTGCCGATCACGATGCAGGAAATCCGGCGTGGGCTCGCCGAGGTGGTCCTGGCGGGGCGCTTCCATGTCCTGCCCGGGCGGCCACAGGTGGTCCTCGACGTTGCACACAACCCGCAGGCCGCAAAGATCCTGGAGCAGAATCTTGCTGCGTCGGGGTTTGCGCCGGAGACCATCGCGGTGTGCGGCATGCTGCGCGACAAGGACATCGCCGGCGTGCTGCGCGAGGTGGCGCCGCGCATCACGCGCTGGCACTTCGCTTCATTGTCCGGCCCGCGGGGAGCGACTGCGGAAGAACTGAAGAAAGCCTTCCTGCAGGCGGGAGGAAGTGCGCCGTTCGAGTTGCACGCCTCTCCGCAAAAAGCGTTTGCGGCGGCGAAAGAGCGCGCGAGTGAGAATGATAAAATCATCGTCTTTGGCTCGTTCCTAACCGTCGGTGAAGTCATCGCATGGCTGAAGCTCAGGACGTCGACACGCTGAAGCGCCGGGGCCGCAGGCGGCTGGTCGGCGCGGTGGCGCTGGTGCTGCTCGCCGTGATCGCGCTGCCGATGGTGTTCGATCCGGAGCCGCGCGAGACCGCGCCGCCGGTGAGCGTGCGCATCCCGGGAGAAAACGACAGCGCCTTCACTCCCAAACCGAAGCCCGTGCCTGCCAAAAAACAGGAGATTGAGAAGGAATACGTGGTCCAGGTGGGCGCATTCGCCAACGCCGACGGCGTGGTCGCGAAGCTGGCCGCGGCCAAGATGCCCTACTACACCGAAGCAGTGAAAGGCAACCTGACGCGCGTGCGCGCCGGTCCATTCCAGACCAGAGACGCAGCGGAGAAAGCGCTCGAGCAGCTCAAAGCGCTTGGCCTGCAACCCGGCGGCGTGACCACCCGGTCCGGATGACCTGGCTCGATTACGCCATCCTGGCCGTGCTGGCGATCTCGATCGGCTGGGGCGTCTGGCGCGGCCTGGTGCACGAGGTGATGTCGCTGGCAGGCTGGATCATCGCCTTTCTCGCCGCGAACCTGTTCGCGGCCCCGCTCAGCGAGACCCTGCCGCAGTCGATTTCGCGGCCCGAACTGCGTGTCCTGGTCGCCTTCATGGCGGTGTTCATCGGCACGCTGGTGGTGACGACTCTCGCGACCTTCCTGCTGTCCAAGATAGTGCAGGCGGCGGGCCTTGGCACCCTCGACCGATTGCTCGGCGCGCTGTTCGGGCTGGCGCGGGGCCTGGTCATCGTCCTGGCCTTTGCGCTTCTGGCCGGGCTGACTTCGCTGCCGCGACAGCGGATCTGGACCGATTCGGCGAGCGGCGGCTCGCTGGAGCGGGCGGCGCTGGCGCTCAAGCCCTGGCTGCCGCCCGCGTTCGCCGAGCGCTTGCGATATCATTGACCCTTAACCCCACCCGGGAAATGTAGATCCGATGTGCGGCATTCTCGGCATCGTCGCTCGTTCGCCCGTCAACCAGCTGCTCTATGACGGGCTGCTCTTGCTGCAGCACCGCGGCCAGGATGCGGCGGGCATCGTCACGAGCGAGCGCAATTCCTTTCACATGCACAAGGCGCCGGGCATGGTGCGCGACGTGTTCCGTACGCGCAACATGCGCTCGCTGTCCGGAAACATGGGCATCGCGCATTGCCGCTATCCGACCGCCGGCTCGGCGTTCAGCTCGGCCGAGGCGCAGCCCTTCTACGTCAACTCGCCGTTCGGCATCGTCCTCGGGCATAACGGCAACCTGACCAATTCCGAGCAGCTAAAGGAGGAGATGTTCCGCACCGATCTGCGGCACATCAACACCGGCTCGGACTCGGAGGTCCTGGTCAACGTGCTGGCGCACGAGTTGGAAAAGGCGTCGGTGAAGCTGCGCCTGGAGCCGCAGACCATTTTCACGGCGGTCGCGAACGTGCACCGCCGCGTGAGGGGCGCCTACGCCGTGGTGGCGATGATCGCGGGCTATGGCGTGCTCGCGTTCCGCGATCCATACGGCATCCGGCCGGCGGTGATCGGCTACAACGACACGCTGGCCGGCACCGACTACATGGTGGCCTCCGAATCGGTCGCAGTGGATGCGCTTGGCTTCCGCGTGTTGCGGGATATCGGGCCCGGCGAGGCGGTGTTCATCGATGAGTATGGCAACTTCCATAGCCAGCAGTGCGCGCCGAACGCGAGCCTCAATCCCTGCATCTTCGAGTACGTCTACCTGGCACGGCCCGACTCGCTGATCGACGGCGCCTCGGTGTACGAGACGCGGCTCAACATGGGCGAGAAGCTCGCTGAGAAGATCCGCCGCCAGTACCGGCACCTCGATGTCGACGTGGTGATCCCGATTCCCGACTCCAGCCGACCGTCGGCGCTGCAGCTGGCGGCCGGCCTGGGCGTGCCTTACCGCGAGGGTTTCGTCAAGAACCGCTATATCGGCCGCACCTTCATCATGCCCGGGCAGGCGGTGCGCAAGCGCTCGGTGCGCCAGAAGCTGAACCCGATGTCGATGGAGTTCGCCGGAAAGAACGTGCTGCTGGTGGACGACTCCATCGTGCGCGGCACGACCAGCCGCGAGATCGTGCAGATGGCGCGCGAATCGGGCGCCCGCAAGGTGTTCTTCGCCTCCGCGGCTCCGCCGGTGCGCTTCCCCAACGTCTACGGCATCGACATGCCGACCCGCGCCGAGCTGATCGCCGCGCACCGCAGCGAGGAGGAGGTGGCGCGCGAGATCGGCGCCGACGCGCTCATCTACCAGGACCTCGAAGCGCTCAAGGACGCCGTGCGCCGCACCAATTCGAAGCTCACGCATTTCGAGACCTCTTGCTTCGACGGGCATTACATCACGGGGGACATCACCAGCGACTACCTGCGCAACATCGAGATCCAGCGCGACGCCGCGCGCGACTCGGGGGATGACGGGGAAATCGCGCAACTCGACCTGAATCTGGCCGCCTGAATCCGGCGGCCTGACATTCCCCCCGCGGCCTGATACAATCATTTCTCGCGCCGATTTGAGCCACAGCTTGCGGGCGCGTTACAAATGCCGCTAAAGCGTGCCGAAAAACCCGGTCCGCTGCGGCCGGGTTTTTTTATGGACAAGAAGCCGGATCTGGCAACGCTGGGCGTGCGCGCCGGGCAGGCGCGCACCGAGTTCAACGAGCACGCCGAGGCGCTGTTCCTCACCTCGAGCTTCGTGTTCGACAATGCCGAGCAGGCGGCGGCGCGCTTTACCGGCACCGAAGGCGGCTTCGTCTATTCGCGCTTCAGCAACCCGACGGTGTCGATGTTCCAGGACCGCCTCGCCGCGCTCGAGGGCGCCGAATCCTGCGTCGCCACCGCTTCCGGCATGTCGTCGATCCTCGCCACCGCCATGGCGTTGCTCAAAAGCGGCGATCACATCGTCTGCTCCAACGCCGTGTTCGGCGCCACGGTGCAACTCTTCGGCGGGATTTTTGCCCGCTTCGGCGTCGAGACTACCTTCGTCTCCCCGACGCGCGTGGAGGAATGGGAGCGCGCGGTCAAGAAAAATACAAAATTGTTGTTCATCGAGACGCCCTCCAACCCGCTCACCGAAATCTCGGACATCGCCGCGCTCGCGGCGATCGCGAAGCGCGCCGGCGCGCTGCTCGCCGTCGACAACGCCTTCTGCACGCCGGCGCTGCAGCGCCCCCTCGAGTTCGGCGCCGATCTGGTGATCCACTCCGCGACCAAGCACCTCGACGGCCAGGGGCGCGTGCTCGGCGGCGCGGTGCTGGGGTCCACCAAGCTGGTCATGGAGCAGGTGTTTCCGTTCCTGCGCACTGCCGGGCCGTCGCTGTCGCCCTTCAACGCCTGGGTGATTCTCAAGGGGCTCGAGACGCTCGATCTGCGCATGCGCGCACAGTCAGCGGCGGCGCTGGAGATGGCTCGCTGGCTCGAGGCACAAAGCGCCGTGGCGCGCGTCCACTACCCCGGGCTGCCGTCGCATCCGCAGCACGCGCTTGCGCGGCGCCAGCAGCGCGCCGGCGGCGCCGTGGTTTCCTTCGAAGTGAAGGGAGGCCGCGCCGCGGCGTGGAAGCTGATCGACGCCACCCGCCTGATTTCGATCACCGCCAACCTCGGCGATGTCAAGACCACCATCACCCATCCGGCCACCACCACGCATGGCCGGATCTCGCCCGAGGCCCGCGCCGCCGCCGGCATCACCGAAGGCCTGGTCCGCATCGCGGTGGGTCTCGAGGCGGTTTCCGACCTGCAGGCCGACCTGGAACGCGGGCTCGCCTAGAAGCGCACCAGGCGCGGCTCACGCCCGGCGATCTCAAGGTAGCCGCCGCGCCCGTACCAGTCCGGCAGGACCCAGCGCTCGCAGGGGCGAGCGTCGACTTGCAGGCTGTGGCGGCCGGGCCGGTGGGTGTGCCCGTGCACCAGGCGGCTGACGCCGTGGCGCCGCAGCGCCTCGCGCACCGCGTCGCCATTCACGTCCATGATCTCGGCCGGCTTGGCCTGGATGACTGCCTTGCTTTTCTCTCGCAGGCCCAGGATCGTGCTGCGCCGCTCGGCGAGCGGCTGGGCCAGGAACTCCTGCTGCCAGGCGCTCGAGCGCGCAGTGCGCCGCCAGGCCTGGTAGTCGACGTCATCGGTGCAGAGGGTATCGCCGTGCATGAGCAGGGTTTTCACGCTGCAGATCTCCTCCACGGTCGGGTCTTGCAGAAGTTCGGCCCCGGTTTCCCTGCAGAAGCGCTCGCCGACCAGGAAGTCGCGGTTGCCGTGCATGATCCTCAGCCGGACGCCGCGGTCCGTCAGGTCGCGCAACAGGCCGGCGATGACGGCGTTGAACGGCTGCGCGAGGTCGTCGTCGCCGATCCAGTACTCGAACACATCGCCGAGCAGGTACAGCGCGTCGGCGGAACGCGCTTTACCCTCGAGAAAGACGATAAAGCGCTCGTTCGCTTCGGGACGATCCTCGCTGAGGTGGAGGTCGGAGGCGAGAAGCGCGCGCACTACTTCGCGTTGACCACCGTCATCGACTCGATGACGACCGGCGTACGCGGCACGTCGCGCGGGAAGGGACCGCCCGGACCGGTCGGCGTCTTCGCGATCTTGGTGACCACATCCATGCCGGAAACGACTTTGCCAAACACCGCGTAACCGTTTCCGTCGCTGCGCGGATCGCCCCAGTTGAGGAAGGCATTGTCGCCGACGTTGATGAAGAACTGCGCCGTCGCCGAATTAGGATCGGCGGTACGCGCCATGGCGACGCTGCCAGGCTCGTTCTTCAGCCCCCCCTTCACGCCGGACTGAGCCTCGTTGGCGATCGGCGGGCGCGTCTTCTTCTGCTTGAAGCTGCCTTCGAAGCCGCCGCCCTGGATCATGAACCCGTCGATCACCCGATGGAGTATGGTGCCGTTGTAGTGGCCTTCGCGCACGTATTGCAGGAAGTTTTCAACCGTCTTTGGCGCCTTCTCTGGGTACAGCTCGAGCCGGATCGTGCCGACGTTGGTGCGCACGTCGACCTGCGGGTCGGCGGCAAGAACGGTCGGGACGATCGTGGCGGCGGAGAGCGCGAACAGGTACTTGAGTTTCATCCCGCTCCTTCGTAGAGAATTCTCCAGCGACCTTCTTCCTTGATCCAGTACTGGCGCTTGCGCATCGCGTTCGACAGCGTGTCGGAACGGTAATTCTGCTCGAACGTCACCACTACGAAGTCGCCCTCGCGCGGATAGCGGAACATCGCGACGCGCGACAGGCCGACCTTGATCCAGCTCTTGGCCGCGTTCACTGCGCGCTTGTGCGCGGCCCAGGCGGCATAGTCCTGGCCACCGGAACCGAAACGCGCCGAGTAGTGGCCGAGATAGCGCTCGGTGTCGCGGCTCTGCCAGTCGGCGCGCCATTGCTCGAGCGCGGCGGAGAGAGAACGGCGCTCGGCCTCCACGGAGGCGGCGTCGCTCCACTCGATCTCATCGGCGATGATGACCGGCGTCGTGCCGACCTGGACATAGCGTCCGACCGATTCGAGATCTGGGTTGGCGAGGACGATGCAGCCATCGCTCGCGCGCGGCGGCCGGCTGTAGAGATCCGAAGGCACGCCGTGCAGCCAGATGCCGTGCCCGTTTCGCCCCCGGCGCAGGTCCCACTCGTTGGGATAGTTGATCGGAAAGGCGCCCGCGCCGTAGAAGTCGGTGAGCTTGCTGCGCGGCAGGTTGCCGGTCACGTGGTAGACGCCGATGGGCGTTTTCTGGTCGCCTTCGCGCGTTTTCTCGATGCCGTTCTTGCCCAGGCTGACGTAAAAGTCCGCCACCAGCCGCGGCCGGCCCTGGTCGTTGCCGAACACGTAGAGCCGCGAGCGGCGCGAATCGACGAGCAGGACATGCTTCTGCTCGGAATGAAGCTGCAGCACGTAACGCGGCAACCGGTCCTCGGACGGGCGCGAGCGCATCGCGCGCAGGCGCGCCAACGCTTCTTCGCGCAGGCCCTCGATGCGGTCCTGCGGCACCGTCTTGACCACGTTGCCGAAGGTCTGCAGCGGCCGGGCACGCGCGAGCAGCAGGTCGCCGCGCACCAGGTGCGCTAGGCGGAAATTGGGATAGTCGCGAATCAGCGCATCGACACGCTTGAGCGCTTCGTCGAGCCGGTTCGCCTCGATCGACTCGAACACACCGGACAGGCGGTTCTCCGGCGTAAGGGTTGCGGCCCCGGTCGCGGCGGCAAAGGCAAGCGCCAGCAGGAAAAACAGAACTCTCGTCACTTGCCCGCCTTCTCTTCCTGGATCTGCCAGCGGCCGTCGGCCCTCACCAGCTCCAGTGTCTTGTTGCTCGAGCTTTTCAGTTTGTCCGAGCGGTAATTCTGTCGGAAGGTCACGCTTGCCTGGTTGTCGCCGCGCAGGGTCACCTTGGGCGATTCGACGCCCACTTCGATCGACTTGGGCGCGGCGATGCGCTCGCGCCGGGTCTTCTCCCATGCCGGACGTGCCTCGCCGCCAGGGGTCTTGAAGTCCTTGGCGTAGTAGGACAAATAAGCATCGGCGTCCTTCCTCGACCAGGCTTCGGCCCAGCCGTTTACGGCTTTTAGGACATCTGCATTGGGATCCGCGGCGGGTTTTGCGGGCGCCTTCTCAGCCACCGTGACCGGCGGTTTTGCCGGTTCTTTCGGCTTCGGCGATTCCTTCGCAGCGGCGACGACCGTCGGCTCGCGCACCAGCTCGCGCACCAGCGAGAGCTTGTTTTTCGCCCCGCTATTCGACGAGTCGAGCTGCAGCGCCTTGTCGTACGCCTGGCTCGCGAGCTTGGCGTAGACGTCGCCGAGGTTCTCGTAAGCGGTGGCATAGCTGGGATGGGTGCGGATCGACTGCTCGAGCGCGGCGCGCGCTTTCTCGTACTGCCCCTGCGAGGCGTAGATCACCGCGAGGTTGTTGTACGGCTCCGGCAGCTCCGGGTAGTCCTGCGTCAGCCTGGTGAATATATCGATCGCTTCCTTGGTGTTGCCCTGCTCGGTGACGATGATGCCCTTCAGGAAGCGGGCTTGAGGGTCGCGTGGTTTGGTCTTCAATACCCTGTTGACTCGCTCAAGGGCCTGCTGGTGCTGGCCGGCTTTGAGGAATTTGGACGCGTCCTGGAGGTCATCCGCGCGCGCCGGAAAGGCGCCGCAGAGCGCTGCGGCGCAAAGCGCAATCAAGCCCCTGCGGAGGCTGGCGTACGGAGCGGCTAGTTTGTGCATTGTGTTAATATTTTCAAGGCCCTACGAAAGCGTTGCATTCTAGACTAACCCCCGCGGCTCCACAACTTTCTGCGCGGACTGCGCGCCCATGCTGACCCTCTACAACACCCTCGGCAGAACCAAGCAGCAGTTCGTGCCGCTGCGGCCGGGCGAAGTGCGCATGTACGTCTGCGGCATGACGGTGTACGACTACCTGCACCTTGGCCATGCGCGCATGCTTGTGGTCTTCGATGTCGTGCAACGCTGGCTGCGCGCGAGCGGCTATCGCGTCACCTACGTGCGCAACATCACCGACATCGACGACAAGATCATCCGCCGCGCGCTCAAGAACGGGGAATCGATCGGCGAACTGACTGCGCGTTTCATTCGCTACATAGACGAAGACGCAGCGGCGCTCGGCGTGGAGAAGCCCGATCACGAGCCGCGCGCGACACAGTACGTTCCCCAAATGGTCGACATGATCGGCCGTTTGGAAGAAAAAAAGCTCGCTTACCGCTCGGCCTCGGGCGACGTCAACTTCGCCGTGCGTCGCTTTCCCGGGTACGGCAAGCTCTCGGGGAAATCGCTCGACGAGCTGCGCGCCGGCGAGCGTGTCGAAGTCGACGCCTCGAAGGAGGACCCGCTCGACTTCGTGCTTTGGAAGCGCTCCAAGCCCGACGAGCCGAAGTGGCCTTCGCGCTACGGCGAGGGGCGGCCGGGCTGGCACATCGAATGCTCCGCCATGGGCTGCACGCTGCTCGGAGAGCATTTCGACATCCACGGCGGCGGCGAGGATCTGCAGTTCCCGCACCACGAGAACGAGATCGCGCAGTCCGAGGGCGCGAACGGCGTCAAGTTCGTCAATTGCTGGATGCACAACGGCTTCTTGCGCGTCGACGAAGAGAAAATGTCGAAGTCCCTCGGCAACTTCTTCACCGTGCGCGAGGTGTTGCAGCACTTCGATCCGGAGGTGGTGCGCTTCTTCATCCTGCGCGCGCATTACCGCAGCCCGCTCAACTATTCGGATGTGCATCTGGAAGATGCCAAGCAGGCCCTGACTCGTCTCTACACCGCGTTAAAGAACACAACTATTTCTACGGTGCCGGTGGATTGGCGGGAAGTTCATGCTCGCCGCTTCAAGGACGCCATGGATGACGACATCGGCACGCCCGAGGCGGTGGCGGTGCTGTTTGACCTTGCGCATGAAATCGGCCGCGGCCGCAAGGAACTGGCGCCGCAACTCAGGGCGCTGGGGGGTGTTCTGGGGCTTCTCCAGCGCGACGCCGGGGAGTTCCTGCGCGGCGGACAGGCCGAGGACTGGGTCGCGGAGCGCATCGCCGCGCGCGAGGCGGCGAGGCAGCGTAAGGATTTCGCGGCGGCGGACGACATACGCCGGGAGCTGCTGGACAAGGGTATCGTTCTGGAGGACAGTGCCGCGGGCACTACATGGCGGAGAAAGTAACGATGGAGGCGGCGCAGGACCGGTGGATTGCGGTGCACCCGCTGGTGGTGCGCATCGCGCACTGGATCAACGTCATCGCCGTGCTGCTGATGATCGCGAGCGGCTGGCGCATCTACAACGCCGATCCGCTCTTCGATTTCAGCTTCCCCGACGAGCTGACGCTGGGGGGCTGGCTGGCCGGCGCGCTGCAGTGGCACTTCGCGGCGATGTGGCTGCTGGCGCTGAACGGCCTGGTGTACGTTTGCTACGGCATTGTTTCCGGCCACTTCAGGAGGAAATTACTGCCGATATCGCCGCGCGCAGTGCTGCGCGACGTGCGCGAGGCGCTGCGCGGCCGTCTCGCGCACGACGATCTGTCGGTCTACAACGCCGCGCAGCGCGCGGCCTATCTGGCCTTGATCGTCGCGCTCGCCGTGCTGGTGCTTTCCGGGCTCGCCATCTGGAAGCCGGTCCAGCTCTACTGGCTCGGAATGCTGATGGGCGACTACGAAGGCGCTCGCCTCGTGCACTTCTTCGCCATGACGGCAGTGGTGCTGATTGTCATCGTGCACGTGATCATGGTGATCCTGGTGCCGCGCACCTTTCCCTCGATGTTCACCGGCCGCATTCGGAGGGCGTCATGAGCAAGACCCGCAGGATGGGGGACAGTTTTCTAGCGCACCGCACGCCGCAGATCGCCAATCTCGAGCGGCGGCTGTTTCTGAAGCGCGGTCTGTCGGTCGGCGCCCTTGCGCTGCTGTCGGGCTGCGAACTCACCGACGCCGAAAGCGTCCAGAAGGTTCTCTGGGCGATGTCAGGCTGGAACGACCGTGTGCAGGACTGGCTCTTCGACTCCAGGCGCCTGGCGCCCGAATTCCCGGAGAGCAGGATCACCAGGCCGTTCCCGTTCAACGGCTACTACAGCGAGAGCGAGGTTCGCGTCATTGACGGCACGGACTACAAGCTCGAGCTCGGCGGCATGATCCGCGACCGCAAGCCCTGGCGGCTGCCCGAGCTCTACGCGCTGCCGCAGGTGTCGCAGGTCACGCGGCACATCTGCGTCGAGGGCTGGAGCGCGATCGGCAAGTGGAGCGGAGTCAGGTTTTCAGATTTCCTGCAGCGCATCGGCGCGGACACGACGGCGAAGTACGTCGGCTTCCAGTGCGCCGACGATTACTCGACCAGTATCGACATGGCGACCGCGCTGCATCCGCAGACGCTGCTCGCCTTCAAATTCGCCGATGAAATCCTGCCGCCGAAGTATGGCTTTCCCATGAAGCTGCGCATGCCGACCAAGCTCGGCTTCAAGAACCCCAAGCACGTCGCCGCCATCTTCGTCACCAACGAGTACCCCGGCGGCTACTGGGAAGACAAGGGCTACAACTGGTTCAGCGGCTCGTAGGCCTCAGCCGTCAAAACGCGCGTAAACCAGCGGCGCGAGGATCGCGAGGGCGATCAGTACCAGCGCCATTTTGAGCGCGACAAGCGCGAGCATTGCCAGGGGCGCGAACAGGACGATCGCCGCCACGCCCCACGGCACCGGCGGGGCCTTGCCCATGTCGACGCGCAATTTATTCCACAGCCAGGCCGCGAGCATTCCCCGGGGCGGGCTGGTGCGATGTCCGTAGGTTCGCGCCAGCGCGCGGTTCTCGAGCCAGGAAAAGAACACGTAGATCTGGACCAGCAGGCTGCCGATCAGGATGAAAGGCGCCAGGACAACCGCCGCGAGCGCTAGCAGCGATGAGCGCGCTTGCGCGAGAAATACTACGCTTGCCACGGCGCACGCAATGCTGATCAGCAGGAACACCAGGCCTGCGGGAATCACGAGCAGGATGCGCCTGCGGACGTAGAGCCGGAATGCCTCTCCTTCCTGGAATCGGCTCGCGAGATTGCGCGCCTCCTTCAGCGTCTCGACAGGCAAATACTGCGCAATCCCGTGCGCCGGGCCATCTCCGTTCGGGGTCGCCATGACGTGAACCTCCTGTCCGCAAGGGACACCCAGCATACGACCCCCCTGGGCAAAAATGCTGAGAACATTTCCGCACTTTCCCTCAGAACTCAGTGTATGCGGCCGCGAGTGAGGAAATCGCCCACCTTCGACAGAAGATCGTCCGGTTGCTCGAGCATCGGGCAATGGCCGGAGCCTGGAATCTCCTCGTAACGCGCGCCCGGAATGCGCCCCGCCAAAGCGCGGGCAAGCGTGGGTGGCGTCGTCCGATCCAGCGCGCCGCACAGTACGAGCGTCGGGTTCTGGATTTTTTCAGCGCTCGCGCTGAGGTCCAGCGACGCGAGCGCGAGGCAGGCGCGCGCGAAGCACTGAGGCTCGACGGCGGCGAGCGCCGCTTTGCGCGCGGCAATGATCTTCGGATGCTTGTGGGCAAATTCAGGCGGAAACATGCGCGCGATCGCGGTGTCGAGGACCGCCCGCATGCCTTCCGCCGATACGCGCTGCGCCATGCCGCGAAACTGCGCGCGCGCCGGCTCCGGGAAGGCGGCGAGTGTATCGGCTACCACCAGGCGGCGAAATCGCGCGCCGTGCCTGATTGCCAGCTCGAGCGCCACGAAGGCGCCGAAGCCGTTGCCGAAGACATCGGTGTCGCGTGACAGCTCGAGTGCGCCCACCACGCGGGCGACATGGTCGGCATGCTCGCCTACTGATTCGAGCTGGAGGGGAGTTGAACGGCCGAATCCGGGCAGGTTGATGCGCGTTACGCGCCGGCTCTTCGCGAGCTTGGACAGCATCGCGTCGAACACGGTGAGCTCGCTGAGCAGCGAGTGCAGAAGAAGCAGCTCCGGGGCGCCTTTGCCGTGCTGGTCATATTCGACCCGCGCCTGCTGCAGCTCGAGAAGCGGCATTAGGGCTCGAGGCTTCGAAACATGGTCTCCTCCTTTGAGGCCGGCAAGATTAGCATGCTTAAAATGGCTGCAACGAGGAGAGGGACGGCGTGACGCCATTCGAACTTGCCGAGCCGCGGTCGATGCGCGAAGCGATTGCTTTGCTCGACGCGAACGACTCATCGGTGCGGCCGATTTCCGGCGGTACTGCCCTGATGCTGATGATGAAGGCCGGGGTGCTGCGGCCGACGCGCCTGGTGAGCCTCGCCAAGCTGGGCCTTTCGCGAATCGAAACCGGCCTCCGCGGCGAGCTGCGGGTCGGAGCCATGACGCCGCTCGGCATGCTCGAGCGCTCGGCGCTCGTGCAGCGCGGCTGGCCGGTAATCGCGCGTACATTGCGCACGCTGTCCAATGTGCGCGTGCGCAACGTTGCCACCGTGGGCGGCAATCTCGCCCACGCGGACCCGCACATGGATCTGCCGCCGGTGCTGAGCGCCCTCGGCGCCCGCGTGACGATCTCCGGCCCTTCGGGCGAGCGCAGCATTGCGGTCGAGGAAATCAGCACCGGCTACCTGGAAACGTCGATCCGCCTCAACGAGCTGGTCACGCTGCTCGAGGTGCCGCCGCTCGGCGGCAGGAGCGCCGCGTATCTCAAATGCACCACGCGCTCGGCCGACGACTGGCCGGCGGTCGGCGTAGCAGTGGTTCTGCAACTTGAAAAGGACCTGGTCAAAGAGGCGAGTGTGGTGATCAGCGCCGCCACCGACAGGCCGACCCGGCTCGCCGCCGCGGAAAAAGTTCTGCGTGGCAGGAAGATCGACGAAAAATTGCTGAAGCAGGCCGGCGAGGCTGCCGCCGAGGAAGTTTCCATCGTCGGCGATCTGCACGGCTCCGAGATGTATAAAAAGCAGCTGATTCGCGTCTATCTGGGACGCGCCATCCATGAAGCGCGCGCTAAGTCCCACTGAAACGCCCCAGGTCGGGCGCTCGCTGCCGCGCCTCGAGTCCTGGATGAAGGTGACCGGGCGCGCGGAGTACGTCCACAATCTGCGCCTCCCCGGCATGCTGTACGGCAGGATTTTCCGCAGCAGCATCGCGCACGGCAGGATCAAGCGCATCGACGTCGCGGCCGCCCAGGCCGTGGGCGGGGTGCATCGCGTGGTGACCGCGGCCGATCTGAAGGAAATCGTGCCGGATCCGTATTACGGGCCCGCCTTCCACGACCAGCCGGTGCTGGCGCTCGACAAAGTACGGCACGTCGGCGAGCCGGTCGCGGTGGTGCTCGCCGCAGATCCGCACGTGGCGGAAGAAGCGGCGCACCTCATCGTTGCCGAATACGAGGAGCTGCCGGCGGTGTACGACGAGGTCGAGGCGGTGGGCTCGAAAGCCATCGTGCACGACGCGCTCAAGCCCGCCGGCACCTTTCCCGATCTCAAGCATCTGAAAGGCCGCACCGGCACCAACATCGCGCTCGACTTCCATCTGCGGCGGGGGAACGCCGGGCAGGCGCTCGCCGCCGCCGATCGCGTATTCGAGCACCGCTTTCGCACGCAGCAGGTGATGCACACGCCGCTCGAGCCGCTGGTTTCGGTGGCCGAATCGACCGAGGAATCGCTCACCATCCATACCGCTTCGCAGAGCCCGTCGTTCGTGCGCAGCGAGATCGCGCGGCTGCTGGGCTGGCCGGAGAACAAGGTGCGCGTGCGCGTGCCGTTCGTCGGCGGCGGCTTCGGCGCCAAGCTCTACATCAAGCTCGAGGCGCTGGTTGCGGTGCTATCGCTCCTCACGCGCCGGCCGGTGAAGATTTCGCTCACCATGGAGGAACAGTTCTTCACCATCACCAAGCACGCGAGCACCTTCCGCATCAAGAGTGGTGTTACGCGCGACGGCCGTATTTCCGCGCGCGAATGCGAAGTGTGGTGGAACGGCGGCGCCTACGCCGACATCGGGCCGCGCGTGACGCAGAAATCGGGCTTTACCGCGCCGGGACCCTACGATATCGAGCACGTCTCGATCGACTCCTACGCGCTCTACACGAACTTGCCGCCCGCCGGGGCGCTGCGCGGCTTCGGCATCCCGCAGCTGGTGTGGGCCTACGAGTGCCACACCGACATGATGGCGCGCGAGCTGGGGATCGACCCGATCGAGTTCCGCCGCAAGAACCTGCTGCGCGACGGGCGGCCGCAGGCGACGGGCACGCTGATGCGCGACGCGGCGATAGAAAAAGTCCTGGACCGCCTGGAAGTCCTGATGGACTGGAATAAGCCCTTCGAACGGGGCAGCGGCGTGATGCGCCGCGGCCGCGGCATCGCGGTCGGCTTCAAGGCCTGCGTCTCGCCGACCACGTCGCTCGCCGCGGTCACGGTCAATGCCGACGGCAGCTGCATCGTCTTTTGCAGCACCGTCGACATGGGGCAGGGCTCCGACACCGCGATGGCGCAGATCGCCGGCGAAGTTCTGAACCTTGCGGCGGAGTCGGTGCGCGTGGTTCACTCCGACACCGACGTGACGCCCTACGACATGGCCACGCTCGGCTCGCGCTCGCTCTTCCACATGGGCAACGCGGTGAAGCTGGCGGCGGAGGATGCGCGGAACAAGCTGGTGGCCATGAGAGAGGAATTGAAACTTCCGGCGGATGCGCAGATTGCCGACATCTTCAAGAAAAAGTACGGCATGCAGGCGGGCAATGTCCTCGGCACCGGAAGCTTCATCCCGAGCTACACGCCGCCCGACTGCGCTACCGGCCTGACGAGCAACGCGACGCCGTTCTGGATGGTCGGCGGTACCGGCGTGGAGGTCGAGGTCGACACCGAGACCGGGCGAGTGCGCGTCACGCGGCTCATCAATGTCGCCGACCTCGGCACGCCGATCAACCCAAAGATCGTCGAAACCCAGCTCTCGGGCGCGGCGATCATGCAGCTCGGCTTCACTCTGTTCGAGAAGATGGTTTTCGACGAGCAGGGCCAGCTGCGCAACGCCTCGCTCGCGGAGTACAAGATTCCCGGTTTCCTGGATGTTCCTGAAGAGATCATCAATGAAGCCGTAACGGCCGAGCAGCGCTCCGGGCCCTTCGGCGCGAAAGGCGTCGGCGAGAGCGGGACCTTCGGCGTGTCGCCGGCGACCGCCAACGCGATCCACGACGCCGTCGGGGTCAGACTGACCTCCCTGCCTTTGAACGCGGAGGCGGTCTACCAGGCCTTGGTGAAATGAGAAGAGCCATTCAGTTCCGTCTGAACGGCGAAGCGGTCGAGGCGCAGGTCGCGCCGCACGAGACGCTGGTCGAAATCCTGCGCGACGCCTTCGGCCTGCACGGCGCGCGCGAAAGCTGCGGACAGGGACTCTGCGGCTGCTGCACGGTCATGGTGAACGGGCGCGCCGTGTCCGGCTGTCTCTATCTCGCTTCGTTCGCCGAGGGCGGCGAAGTATCGACCATCGAGGCGGGCAGCGAGCTCGATACGGTGCAGGAGGCGTTCATCGAATGCGGCGCCTTCCAGTGCGGCTTCTGCACGCCGGGGTTCGTCCTGATGACGCGCCAGCTGCTCGAGGAGCATCCCGACCCGGACGACGACACCATCCGGCATTACCTTTCGGGCAACCTGTGCCGCTGCGCGGCCTACCCGCAGATCATCGAGGCCGTGAAGCTCGCGGCCCGGAAAATGAGGAAAACATGAGACCCCTGGTTTCGTTCCTGTTTTTATTATTCGCATCGCTTTCCCACGCGCAGGAGTATCCCTCCAAACCCATCCGCATCCTGGTTCCCTTCGCGCCCGGCGGCGCGGTCGACACCAGCACGCGCATCCTGACGCAGAAGATGAACGAGCGCCTCGGCTGGAATTTCGTGGTGGAGAACCGGCCCGGCGGCAACGGCTTCATCGCGACCACGGCGGTGCAAAAAGCGCCGCCGGATGGCTACACGCTTCTCATGGCGCACACCGGCGAGTTCGCGGTGAACCCGGCGCTGTTCGACAATGTGCCGTATGAGCTCGAGCGCGACTTCGTGCCGATCACCATGGTGAGCGACGCGCCTATGCTGTACCTCGCGAACAGCGCAGCGCCGTTCAACAATTTCCAGGAACTGGTGGCGGCGGCGAAGGCGAAGCCGGGGTCGATCACCTTCTCCTCCGCCGGCAACGGCAGCATCAATCACCTGGCCGGTGAATGGCTGGCGCTCGCCGCCGGGATCAAGCTGCAGCACATTCCCTACAAGGGCGGCGCGCCGGCCGCTGCCGCGGTCGCTGCGGGCGACGTTCAGTTCGGGGTGATGGCGCTTCCCGGCGCGACGCCGCACCTCAAGTCGGGCCGCGGCAAAGTCATAGGCATCACGACCGCAAAGCGTTCGCCGCTCGATCCGTCGTGGCCCACGCCTCGAGACGCCGGCATTCCCGATCTCGACGCCTCGATCTGGGTCGGCCTGTTCGCACCCAAGGGCACGCCTCAGCCGGTGGTCAACCGGCTGAACGCCGAAGTACGGCGCACGCTCGATCAGCCCGACGTGCAAAAGCGCTTCGTCGAGACCGGAAGCGAGACCGCGGGCATGACGCCCGCGGAATTTCTCGCCCGGATCAAGCAGGATGCTGAGCGCTACAAGGCCGTGGTGAAGGCGGCCGGGGTCAAGCCCGAATAAAAAGCCCTTACAGACGGACGATGCGGCCGTCGTTCGCAAGGCCGCGCTCGAGAAGGAATTAAAACGGACGCAGCGAATCGTCTACTGCAAGCACATCGGAGAGAGCGGCGAGAAGCTATTCCAGGCAGCGGACCAGCTTGGCCTCGAGGGCGTGATTGGCAAGAGGGCCGACAGCCCGTACCGAGCCGGCAGAGCGCTGAATTGGGTCAAGGTGAAGATAGCGCACGGCCGGCACGTTGACGAAGAGCGGGCGAAGTAGAACGAATAACCGTCCCGCCTTGCCGGACCGCCTAAGCGCCAAGCGCGGAGGTTTGCACTGCACGATAACGCATGTCTATTAAAACTTGACGGCCAAGAATTTGCGGGCGTATGGTGACCATTCCTCTGGGAGGAGGTAGCAGCTATATAAACATTGCGTCAATACGTGCGCCTAAGCGCCCGGACTGGTACTTGCAATATAGTGCCTGCCACGCGCGCTCCGCACTGAATACAAGTGGAAAGGAAGACTACCGTGTTCACTACCTTGCCTCAGCTATGCCTTGTGCGCGCGCTGCTCGCATGCGCGTCAGCAAGAATGAAGAATGTCTTGGCTGCTATCGCGGCCGTGACCATTCTCGGCGTCCCATTTCATAGCAGCGCCGATGGACGCAAGCACAATGATGACGACGATCGCGATCATCACAAGCGCGAGTTGCTGAAGTGCGATGACACGCTGAAGGACGATTTCAGGCCGGACTCGCTGACCACGGTACTGCTGGTCAAGGCGTTCAATAAAGGGGAGGCGCTCACGCTCTCTACGCCGACCCCCACAACGCCTGTCGCAGGCAATGACGTTTGTGTCGTCAAGCTGCTTGTTGGACCTGGAAATCCGGGGGCGGCGGGTGCGCCGTCAACCTCGCCAGGCATCGGCATCGAAGTATGGCTGCCGGCGCCAACGAACTGGAACCGCCGCATTCACGTGGCAGGCGGTGGCGGCTGGGCCGGTGGCAACCAGACCTCGTTGACGTTGCTTGCCGGAGCCGGCGGCGCCGGCAGCACCACGCCCGCTCCTTCATTCATCGCCACCGTGGAAGGCGCCGTTTCGGCGAACACGGACACCGGGCACAGCGGGCCCGGCGGCGGCTCGTTCGCAATGAATCCGGACGGAAGCATCAACACGGTCCTGTGGAACGACTTCGCCCAGCGCGGCATCCACCAAATGGCCGTCAAGACGAAAGAGATTACGAAGGCTTACTACGGCAAGGCCGCGAAGTACGTGTACTGGGACGGCTTCTCCACGGGTGGGCGGCAGGGCCACAAGCTCGCGCAACTGCATCCGGACGACTTCGACGGCATCCTCGCCGGCGCGCCCGCGTTCAACTGGACGCGCTTCATCACCAACGAGCTCTACCCGCAGATCGTGTACCAGCGGGATCTCGGCGGCACTCCGCTCACTGCGAGCCAGTTGAATATGCTCGGCAATGCGGCGATCAATGCCTGCGACGTGGTGAACGGCCAGCATATGGGCTACATCCCGGATCCGTCGGAATGCCGTTACGACCCGACGCTGGATGCGAGCGTGATATGTGTGGCGAACGGCGGCAGCAATGCCACGACGAATTGCGTGACGCCGCTGCAGACGCAGGCGATGAACAAGCTGTGGTACGGCCAGACGCGCGACGGCACCGCGCCGCCGCCGTCGGCGGATAACGCCTGGTCGGTGCACATCGGAGTCGGCAACCATCTCTGGTACGGGCTCGCGCGCGGCAGCAGCTTCGGTGGCTTGGGCGGCAGCACGTCCGCCGGGGTTCCGGCGCCGTTCTCGATCGCGACCGACCTGGTGGCGCTGGAACTGCAGAATCCGACGCTCGCGACACCATCGTTCATCAACGCAACCGGCAATGGAGCCAACGGCTGGAAGAACCTCTCATACGCGCAATTGGCAAATGCGTACGACCAGGGCCTGATCCTGCAGTCCAGCTTTGCCCACATCAACACCGACGACGCGAATTTGCGGCCGTTCCAGAAGTCCGGCGGAAAAATGATCATCTACCACGGGCTCGCGGATGTGCTGATCATGCCGCAGGGCTCGGTCAACTATTACGAGCGCGTGCTTCGCGAGATGGATGGGCTGCATAACGTGCAGAAGTTCTACCGCCTGTTCCTCATCCCTGGAATGACGCATGGCATCGGCAACGGCACCACGAACCCGACTGCCAACCCGCCGCTTCCGGGCGTCGCGAACGGGGATGGGGTACAGGACGGCACATCGCAGCTTTACGACGTGCTGACCGCCTGGTTGGAGAAAGGCGTTGCCCCGAGCCGGATCGATATCTCCACCGTCGCGACGACGACCTTCCCGGTCGTCAAATCCAGGCCCATCTGCGCCTACCCGAAGAAAGCAACCTATGTCAGCGGCGACATCAACGTTGCTACAAGTTACGTGTGCGCTGATTCGGGATCAGCTGGCGGTCGCAAAAACGACGACGACGATTAACTGGATGTTTTAGTAAGGCCAACGGGGTTAACCCCCGTTGGCCGATTTCCGTTCTGCGGGCCGGCGTCGTACTAATTTACAACGCCCAAGGTGCTGCGGTAGGTCCCAGAAATATGGGAGCGCTGGCTAGAACATCCGATGTTGTTGACGCCGGCACTCAGTCGCCTCTAGTCGATCCTTCTTCTTCGCCTCCGCTACTAGAGCCTCGGACGTCCCTCAGCCCTCAAAGAATTCCTTGACCTTGTCGAGCCAGGACTTGGCGCGCGGATTGTGGCGTGCGCTGTCCTGCTGGCTGATCGATTCGAACTCGCGCAGCAGCTGGCGCTGGCGTTCGGTGAGGCTGACCGGTGTCTCCACCACCACGTGGCAGAACAGGTCGCCCGGCAGCTGGCTGCGCACGCCCTTAATGCCCTTGCCTTTCAGGCGGAAAGTCTTACCGGTCTGCGTTTCGGCCGGCACGCGGATGCGCGCCGTGTCTTCGAGCGTCGGGATGCCGATTTCCCCGCCGAGCGCGGCGGTGGTGAATGAAATCGGCATCTCGCAGTGCAGATCGTCATGGTCGCGCTGGAACACGGGGTGCGGCTTGATGTGCACCTGGACGTAGAGATCGCCCGGAGGTCCGCCATTGACGCCCGGCTCGCCTTCGCCCGAAAGGCGCACGCGATCGCCCTCGTCGACGCCGGCCGGGATCTTGACCGAAAGCGTCTTCTGCAGCTTGACGCGTCCCGTGCCGCCGCAGGCAGCGCAGGGATTCGGGATGATGCTGCCGCTGCCATGGCAGCGCGGGCAAGTCTGCGCGATCGAGAACGGACCCTGCGACACCCGCACCTGGCCGGCGCCTCGGCAGGACGGGCAGGTGGCGGGCTGCGTGCCGGATCGAGCGCCGCTGCCTTTGCAGCGCTCGCACACCGTCATGCCGGGAAGACGGATCTTGGTTTCGAAGCCGTGCGCCGCCTGCTCCAGCGCGATCTCGAGGTTGTAGCGCAGGTCGGCGCCGCGGAACACCGTGGTGCGGCCGCTGGCGCCCGGGCGCCCGCCGCCGAAGATCTCGCCGAAGATATCGCTGAAGATGTCGCCGAAGCCGCTCATGCCCGCGGCGCCGCCGGCGCCCATCCCGACCTGCGCGTCAACGCCCGCGTGACCGAACTGGTCGTAGGCCGCCCGCTTGGTGCCGTCGCAGAGGACTTCGTAGGCCTCTTTCGCTTCCTTGAAGTGCTCCTCCGCCTTGGGATGGTCCGGATTGCGGTCCGGATGCCACTTCATCGCAAGGCGGCGGTAAGCCTTCTTTATTTCTTCATCGGAAGCGTCGCGATTGACACCGAGAACTTCGTAGTAGTCACGCTTAGCCAATCAATCAGCCCGTTTTTTTGTCCTTCA
Source organism: Burkholderiales bacterium (assembly GCA_035602335.1). Lineage (GTDB taxonomy): Bacteria > Pseudomonadota > Gammaproteobacteria > Burkholderiales > SG8-39 > SCGC-AG-212-J23. The sequence continues at coordinate 85,685 of DATNMK010000024.1, read as the reverse complement.
CCTCGGTGAACTCGGCATCCACCACGTTGCTCTCGTCCTTTTTGCCGGGCTCGGCGGGACCCTGGCCCTGCTGCTGTTGCGCACCCGCTCCGGCCGCCTGCTGCTGGGTCTCGGCGTACATCTTCTCGCCGAGCTTCTGCGCCGCCTGCGCCAGCGCCTGGGCCTTGGCGTCGATCGACGCCTTGTCCTCCGACTTCAGCGCGCCCTCCGCGTCCTTCAGCGCGGCCTCGATTTTCTCCTTCTCGCCGGCCTCGAGCTTGTCGCCGTAATCCTTGAGCGACTTGCGGATCGAGTGTACCAGCGCTTCGAGCTGGTTCCTGGCGTTGACGAGCTCGAGCGCCTTGCGGTCCTCCTCGGCGTGCGCCTCGGCGTCCTTCACCATGCGCTGGATCTCGGCCTCGTTCAAGCCCGAGCTCGCCTGGATCTTGATCTTGTTCTCCTTGCCGGTGGCCTTGTCCTTGGCCGCGACGTGAAGAATCCCGTTCGCGTCGATGTCGAACGTGACCTCGATCTGCGGCATGCCGCGCGGGGAGGGCGGGATGTCGGTCAGGTTGAACTGGCCGAGCGACTTGTTGCCGGCCGCCATTTCGCGCTCGCCCTGCAGCACGTGGATCGTCACCGCGTTCTGGTTGTCTTCCGCGGTCGAGAACACCTGCGTCGCCTTGGTCGGGATGGTGGTGTTCTTGTTGATCAGCTTGGTCATCACCCCGCCCAGCGTCTCGATGCCGAGTGACAGCGGCGTCACGTCGAGCAGCAGCACGTCCTTGACGTCGCCCTTGAGCACGCCGGCCTGGATCGCCGCGCCGACCGCCACCGCTTCGTCCGGGTTCACGTCCTTCCTCGGCTCCTTGCCGAAGAACTCGCGTACCTTGTCGACCACCTTGGGCATGCGCGTCTGGCCGCCCACCAGGATTTCGTCGTTGATCTCGCTCACCTTGACGCCCGCGTCCTTGATGGCGATGCGGCAGGGCTCGATGGTCTTCTCGATCAGATCGTCCACCAGCGACTCGAACTTGGCGCGGGTGATCTTCATCGTCAGGTGCCTGGGCCCGCTCTGGTCGGCCGTGATGTACGGCAGGTTCAGCTCGGTCTGCTGCGAGGACGACAGCTCTATCTTCGCCTTCTCGGCGGCTTCCTTCAGCCGCTGCAGGGCAAGCACGTCCTTGGACAGGTCGACGCCCTGGTCCTTCTTGAACTCGCTCACGACGTAATCGATCAGCCGCTGGTCGAAGTCCTCGCCGCCGAGGAAGGTATCGCCGTTCGTCGACAGCACCTCGAACTGCTTTTCACTCTCGACGTCGGCGATCTCGATGATCGAGATGTCGAAGGTGCCGCCGCCCAGGTCATAGACGGCGATCTTCATGTCGGCCTTGCCGGCCTTGTCGAGGCCGAAGGCGAGCGCGGCCGCGGTCGGCTCGTTGATGATGCGCTTGACGTCCAGCCCGGCGATGCGGCCGGCGTCCTTGGTGGCCTGGCGCTGCGAGTCGTTGAAGTACGCCGGGACGGTGATCACCGCCTCTTTCACTTCCTCGCCGAGATAGTCCTCGGCGGTTTTCTTCATCTTGCGCAGGATCTCCGCGGAGACCTGCTGCGGCGCTATTTTCTTGCCGCGCACTTCGACCCAGGCGTCGCCGTTGTCGGCGCGCACGATCTTGTAGGGCGAGAGCTTCATCGCCTTCTGCACTTCCGGGTCGTCGAATTTGCGCCCGATCAGGCGCTTGACCGCGTAGACGGTGTTCTTCGCGTTGGTGACGGCCTGCCGCTTGGCCGGCGCGCCGACCAGGATTTCACCGTCGTCGGTGTAAGCGACCACCGAGGGCGTGGTGCGCGCGCCTTCGGAGTTCTCGATCACCTTGGGCTTGCCGCCCTCCATGATCGCGACGCAGGAGTTGGTGGTGCCGAGGTCGATGCCGATAATTTTTGCCATAAGGATGCCCCTAATCTAAATCTATGTCTGATATGGGGTTTCGCTCGTCGCTTTCAAGCGCCCTGGCGACCGTGACGAGCGCCGGACGCAGCACCCGGTCGTGGAGCAGGTAGCCTTTTTGCATGACCGAAACCACGCTATTGGGTTCGAACCCGGGCGCGTCGACCAAGGTCATCGCCTGGTGGCGATGGGGATCGAAGCGCTCGCCCTTTGCAGGATTGATTTCCTTGATGTTGACGCGGTCGAACGCCGCTTTCAGCTGCCTCAGGGTCAGCTCGACCCCGTTGCGCAGCGCGTCGGGGGTAGAGTTTTCGCTGCCGAGCGCAGCCTCCAGGCTGTCGGCGACCGGCAGCAACTGCTCCGCGAAGCGCTCGAGCGCATACTTCTGCGCCGTCGTAGCCTCCGCCTGGGTGCGCTTGCGGGCGTTTTCCGCGTCCGCCACCGCGCGTAACATGGCGTCGCGCTGCTGCTCGAGCTTGGCCTGCGTCTCCGCGAGCAGCTGCTCCAGCGACTTGTCCTTGCTCTCGGAGTCGTCAGTCTGAACGTTCTGCTCTTGCATCCTATCGAATTGGGGATGGGCCCGGGTGCTTTCAAGCCGGGCCTGTCGATCGCTGCGAAACTCTTAACTCACTGAATTTATGAACAAACCAATCAAATATGTGCTGTTCGTGCTGGGCGGCCTGGTGGTCCTTCTGGCCGGGGTGGCGGTCGTCTTTGCGCTCACTTTCAACCCCAACCGCTACAAGGACGACATCGAGCGCATCGCCAAGGAGCGCACCGGCCGAACGCTGAAGCTGCAGGGCGAGCTCAAGCTCGCCTTGTTTCCGAGCCTGGGCGCCACGGTCGCGGGCGTGACGCTGTCCGAACGGGGAAGCGATCGCGAGTTCGTCGCGCTCGATTCGGCGCATGCGTCGGTCAAGCTGATGCCGCTCTTGCACGGGCAGGCGATCGTCGACGCGGTGCGCCTGTCCGGCCTCAAGGCACAGGTCGTCAAGAACAAGGACGGTACCTACAACTTCAGCGACTTGCTGGAGGGCGGCGCGGCAAAGCCCGCCGCCAAGCCGGCGCCGGAGAAAAAGGGTGAATCCGCGCCGGTGAAGTTCGACATCACCGGCATTAGCGTGGACCGCGCCTCGATCCTTCACCGCGACTTGAACTCCGGGCAGGAAATCTCGCTCACGGACGTAAAGCTGCATACCGGCCGCATCGCCGAGAACGTCCAGGACAAGATCGATCTTGCGGCGGCGGTCAAACGCAACCAGCCGCCGCTGGAAGCGAAGGTGGCGCTGAACGGGACCTATTCGCTGAAGCCCGACGCGATCGGACTGGACTTCACCGCCAAGCTCGACGAATCCAGCGTCAAGGGGAAACTGGCCATGGCGCGCGCCGCGCAGCCCTCCTACAGCTTCGACCTCACGATCGACCGCATCAACCTCGACCGCTATCTCGCCTCTTCGGGGAAGAAGAAACCGGAAGCGGGCAAGCAGGAGCCGCCGAAAAAGGAAGAAGCTGCGAAGGACGCTCCGGTGGACCTGTCGGGGCTGAAGGGCCTCAACGCGAAAGGCCAGCTGCAAGTCGGGGCGCTACAAGTGCAAGGGCTAAAGCTCTCGAACCTCAAGGCCCAGCTCAAGGCGGCCGATGGCCGCGCCGAGATCAACCCGCATTCGGCGAGCCTGTACGAGGGCGAGCTGACCGGCGCCCTGACGCTGGACGGAAATGCGAACCGCATCGCGCTCAAGGAAACGCTGACCAACGTCTCGGTCGGCCCGCTGCTCAGGGATGCCGCGCAGCAGGACCGGCTGGAAGGGCGCGGCAACGTGGCGCTCGATGTCACCGCGGCCGGCGCGAGCGTTAACACGATGAAGCGCTCGCTTGCTGGCAGCGCGAAAGTGCAGCTGCGCGACGGCGCGATCAAGGGCATCAACATCGCCGAGATCTTGCGCAAGGCGCGCGCTGCGGTCGGCAAGCAGTCGGGGGAGGCGGCCGACAGCAAGGACAAGACGGATTTTTCGGAGCTTTCCGCGAGCTTCACGATCAAGAACGGCGTCGCGCACAACGAGGACCTCGACATCAAGTCGCCGCTGCTGCGCATCGGCGGCGCCGGCGATATCGACGTCGGCAGATCGGCCATCAACTACGTGGTCAAGGCTTCCGTCGTGGCCACCGCCAAAGGGCAGGGCGGCAAGGAGCTCGACAAATTGGCAGGCCTGACCGTCCCGGTGAAGCTGAGCGGCTCGTTCGATGCGCTGAAGTACGAGGTCGATTACCGCGCGGTGGCCGGCGACCTGGCGAAGACCAAGGTCGGCGAGAAGGTCAAGGGCCAGATCGAGCAGAACAAGGACAAGATCCAGGACCAGGTCAAAGATCGGCTGAAGGGGCTGATCGGACGCTAGCCGCGAGCGATGCGCGCGAGCGCCGCGATCCACTCCGGCGATTCGTTGAGGCAGGGAACGAGGTGGAATTCCCTGCCGCCGGCCGCGAGGAAAGCCTCGCGCGCGGTGATGCCCATCTCCTCCAGCGTCTCGAGGCAGTCGGAAACGAATCCCGGGCAGACGACGTCGACTCGCTTCGTGCCTGCTCTTGCCATCTTGACCAGCGTCGGCTGCGTATAAGGCTGCAGCCATTCGGCGAAGCCGAAGCGCGACTGGAACGTCACGCGCCATTCGCCCTCGTTCAGGCGAAGACGGCTTGCCAACAGCTTTGCCGTAGCCCGGCACTGCGCTTCGTACACTTCGGCGCCCCGCTTGGGGAGTCCGTGAAAGCTCATGACCAGCATCGGGCTGTCGCCGTGCTGCTGCCGATGCCTTCGGATATTGGTTGCCAGGGCTTCGATGTACATCGGGTGATCGTGGAAGTCTCTGACAAAGGATGCACGTTCCGGAAGCACGTCCAGGACACTGCCGGTCGCGCTGTCGGAATACTGCGGATAAAGCGGAACCACACGGTGGAATCCCTTCATCGAGGTGATCGAGGGCTCGCCGTAGCGCATCGCGTATTCGACTCTCACCTGAGGAATCGCCCGGCGCAGCAATTGCGTTTGCCGGGCAGTATGCACCGCGAGAGGCGAACCCTCGGCAGTCCAGATCAGGGAATATTTCTGGGCGGAGCGTGCTGGACGCAGATTGAGGACGATGCCGTACAGGATGGGCAGCCACAGCCAGCGCGGCAGCGGGACGACGCGCGGATCGGAGAGGAACTCGGCGAGGTAGCGGCGCACCGCGGCAGGCGTCGGCGCCGACGGCGTGCCCAGGTTGACTAGAAGAATGCCGCTCAGTGTTGCGACAGCGCGCTGGAGAGAAGCTTCGCCGTCACATCGACGATCGGGATCACGCGGTCGTAGGCCATGCGCGTCGGGCCGACCACGCCGACGGTGCCGACGACTTCACCGTCGACCTTGTAGGGTGAGGTGACCACGCTGACATCGTCGGGGGCGGTGACGCCCGACTCGCCGCCGATGAAGATCTGCACGCCCTGGCCGCGCAGCGACACGTCGAGGATCTGGAACAGCGAAGTCTTGCGCTCGAACAGCTCGAACAGCTGCTTGAGCCGCGGCATGTCCTGCGACAGCTCCTGCACCGAGAGCAGGTTGCGCTCGCCCGAGATCACGTACTGCTCGCTGCCCTCGGCGAACGCGCGGTTGCCGGCATCGAGCGCGGCGCTCATCAGCCTGATCAGGTCCTGTCCGATCTCGCGCAGCTCGCCCTGCAGCCGCGCCCGGACATCCTCGAAACTCTGACCCGAGCAGTTCTGGTTGACGTAGTTGGCGGCTTCGACGAGCTCCGAGGCCGAGAACTCGCGCTCCGTAAAGAGAATCCGGTTCTGCACGTCACCATCAGGTGTTACGACGATCAGCAGAATGCGCTTCTCCGACAGCTTCAGGAATTCGATGTGCTTGAAGGTGCCCGCGCGGCGGCGCGGGGTCATCACCACGCCGGCGAACTGGGTCAGCTGCGAGAGCAGGTGCGACGCCGCGTGGATCACGCGTTGCGGGTTGTCGGGATGCAGCTCACCCTCGAGTCGATTCAGCTCGCGCGTCTCGAGCGGCTTCACCACCAGCAGCGTGTCGACGAAGAAGCGGTAGCCCGCCGGGGTCGGCACGCGACCCGCCGATGTGTGCGGGCTGGCGATGAATCCCATCTCCTCCAGATCCGACATCACGTTGCGGATCGTCGCCGGCGAGAGGTCGAGCCCGGCGTATTTCGAAAGCGTGCGCGAGCCGACCGGCTGACCTTCCTCGATATAGCGCTCGATCAGGGTCTTGAGCAGGACTTGCGCGCGCTTGTCGAGCATGCAAATCATTGTACACTCGACTGCATGCCGCCCGCCGCAGTCAAGCCGAGATTCGGCCGCGTCGCCCTGATCGGCAAGCTGCGCAGTGCCGAGATCGCGGTTTCGCTGCGGGAACTGCGCGAGCTGCTGGAAAAGCGCGGCTGCGAAGTGCTGATCGAGCGCGAGACCGCGTCCGACCTCGGTGAGCGCGGCGTCGACTATGCGACGATCGGCGCCAGCGCCAATCTGGCGATCGTCGTTGGCGGCGACGGCACCATGCTCGCCGCCGCGCGCAACCTCGTGCGCCACCACGTGCCGCTCGTCGGCGTGAACCAGGGCCGCGTCGGTTTCATGACCGACATCGGCCACGACGACATGCAGGCCGGCATCGGCGCGATCCTCGACGGCAAGTACACGCTCGAGGAGCGCGCGCTGCTGGAAGCCGAAATAAAAAGAAACAATAAATCGGTCCTCCAGACCATCGCGCTCAACGAGGCCGTCGTCGGCAAGGGGTCGCAGGGGCGCCTGATCGAGTTCAACCTGCTGATCGACGGCGAGTTCGTCTACACGCTGCGCGCCGACGGCGTGATCGTCGCCACCCCGACGGGCTCGACCGCCTACGCGATGTCAGCCCAGGGGCCGATCCTCCATCCCGCGGTGCCGGCGTTGGCGCTGGTGCCGCTCAACCCGCACACGCTCTCCGCGCGCCCGGTGAGCGTGAACGACCGCAGCCTGATCGAGATCGTGCTGGTGCGCGCGCTCGACGCGCGCGGGCATTTCGACGGCTTCGCGCTCGCCGATATGCAGCAGGGCGACCGCTTGGTGCTCAAGCGCTCGGCCGATGCGGTGCGCTTCGTGCACCCGCCGGGCTATAGCTACTTCGCCACGCTGCGCGAGAAGCTGCGCTGGAGCGAAGTACTCGAGAAGAACCGCGACCTGGAGTAGCGCCGTGCTGCGCGCGCTCGAGATCCGCGATTTTGTTCTGGTCGAGAAATCCTCCCTGGAGCTTGCGGAAGGCTTTGGCGTGCTCACCGGCGAGACGGGCGCCGGTAAGTCGATGCTGGTGGACGCGATCGAGCTCCTCGTTGGCGGCCGCGGCGATGCGGCGGTGGTGCGCGAGGGCGCCGAGCGCGTCGAGCTCGCCGCCGAATTCGATGTCGGTCCCAAGGCTGCGGTTTCTGTGTGGCTTGGCGAACGCGAGCTCACCGGCGACCCGGGGCAGGTGATTCTGCGAAGAACCATCGATGCTGCAGGCCGCTCGCGCTGCTTCATCAACGGCCATGCCGCCACCCTTGCCCAGCTCAAAGAGGCGGGCGAATTCCTGGTCGACATTCACGGGCAGCACGCGCACCAGTCGTTGCTGCGCGCCGCAGCGCAGCGCGACCTGCTTGACGCGCATGCCGGGGCGGAGCAGCTCGCCCTTGACGCCAGGAATTCTTATCGTGACTGGAAGCGCCTCGAGGTCGTCGTGATGGAAGCGCAGAAGAATTACGCGGCAAGGGAGGCCGAGCGTGCAGAAATTCAAGACCGGGTGACTGAATTGAAAAGAATTTCCCCCGTCGAGGGAGAATGGGAACGCGTCGCCGCCGAGCATATTCGCCTGCAGCACGGCTCGAGCCTGCTGGCGGGTGCGCAATCGGCGCTCGAGGCGCTTACCGAATCCGAGGGCGCAGCCCTGGCGCAACTGAGCGCCGTCGCGAGCCGGCTGCGCGCGCTGTCAGCCCACGATGCGCGCCTCGGGTCGATCGCCGAGCTGGTCGACTCCGCCGAAGCGCAGGCCGGCGAGGCGGTGCGCGAGCTGCGTCATTACGCGTCGCGCGTCGATCTGGATCCCGATGCATTGCGAGAGCTCGAAGATCGCATCGAGGCACTGCACGCCGCCGCGCGCAAGCACCGGGTGAGGCCCGAGGAGCTGCCGCAGCGCTACGCGGAGCTCGCGCAGCGCCTCGCGGAGCTCGATCTGGCCGTCAATCCCGAGGCCCTGCAGCGCGAAGTCGGCGCCGCGCGGCTGCTCTACGAAGCGGTGGCGAAGAAGCTCACCGCAAAACGCCAGCAGGGCGCGCAGGCGTTTTCGAAGGCGGTGACGGCAGGCATGCAGCAGCTGGCGATGGCGGGCGGGAAGTTCGCCGTGACACTGCGGCCGCTCGAAGAGCCGGGCGCAGGTGGCGCCGAAGAGATCGAGTTCGAGGTCGCCTCGCACCCGAGCCTGCCGCTGCGGCCGCTCGCGCGCGTGGCATCGGGGGGCGAGCTCTCGCGCATCAGCCTGGCGATCCAGATGGTCGCGGCGAAGGCTTCGCCTGTCGGCACGCTGGTCTTCGACGAAGTCGATGCCGGCATCGGCGGCGGCGTCGCCGAGACGATCGGCAAAGCGCTCAAGCGCCTCGGCCGGGAACGCCAGGTGCTCTGCGTTACGCACCTGCCGCAAGTCGCCGCCAACGGCGACCATCAATGGTTGGTCCGGAAATCCGCCGCGCGCCGTGGGGTCAATGTCGGCGTGGAAAGGCTCGACCGGGCGGCGCGCATCGAAGAGCTCGCTCGCATGCTGGGAGGATCTGAAAGCACAGCGCGCAAACACGCCGCCGAGCTTTTGGACGCCGGCTAGGCCAGCCGGTAAGGGCAGTTCTGCTTGATGCAGTCGGCGTACAGCGCGAGCGAATGGCCGTGCAGCTGGAAGCCGCGCTGCCGCGCCACGTCGGTCTGCCGCTTCTCGATCTCGGAGTCGTAGAACTCCTCGACGCGGCCGCACTGCAGGCAGACCAGGTGGTCGTGGTGGCCGCCCTGGTTGAGCTCGAACACCGCCTTGCCGGTCTCGAAATGCTGGCGCGACAGCAGCCCCGCCTGCTCGAACTGCGTGAGCACGCGGTACACCGTAGCGAGGCCGACGTCGATGCCTTCGGCGATGAGCGCCTTGTAAACGTCCTCGGCCGAAAGATGGCGCACCTTGCTCGCCTCGAACAGCTCGAGGATCTTGCGGCGCGGCAGCGTCGCCTTGAGCCCGCTGTCCTTCAGGCTTTGCACTGTGCTCATCGACTATCATTATAGGCCCATGACCCGAGCCCTCTCGCTGCTCCTCGCCGCGCTGCCCGCGGCGCTTATCACCGGGTGTGGCGTGCCGCGCATTCCCGGCGTGACGCCGTACAAGATGGAGATCCAGCAGGGCAATTTCGTGTCGCAGGACATGGTGTCGCAGCTCAAGGCCGGGATGTCGAAGGAGCAGGTGCGCTTCACCCTCGGCACGCCGCTGCTCGCCGACATCTTTCACAGCGACCGCTGGGACTACGTTTATTGGCGCGAGCTGCCGAACGGCAAGCGCGAGCAGCGCAAGCTCGCGGTGTTCTTCGAGGACAACAAGCTGGTGCGCGTCGACGGCGACGTGGTGCCGGCCGGAGCAGGCCGATGAAGCTCGCCATCGCCGGCGCCGGCGGCCGGATGGGCCGCACGCTGGTCGACGCGGTGCTCGCCGACCCCGAGCTGTCGCTCGCCGTGGCGTTGGATGTGCCGGGCAGCCCGGCGATGGGCAAGGAGCTGGGCAGCGTAAAGGTCGGCTCGGACTTGCGTGCGATCGCCACCGCCGATGCGCTGATCGACTTCACGCGGCCTGAAGGCACGCTCGCGCATCTCGAGGCCTGCGTTACGCATTCCAAACCGATTGTTATCGGCACTACAGGATTTTCGGAAGTTCAGAAGAAATCCATTCTGGAGGCGAGCAGGCGAATCCCAGTCGCCATGTCGCCGAATTTCGCGGTCGGCGTGAACGTGGTGTTCAGGCTGGCGGAGATCGCCGCGCAGGCGCTGGGCAATGACTACGACGTCGAGATCATCGAGGCGCACCACCGCCACAAGGTGGACGCGCCTTCGGGCACCGCGCTGCGGCTGGGAGAAATCGTTGCCAAAGCCCTGAAGCGCGATTTGCGGCGCGTGGCGGCCCACGGCAGGCAAGGCGACACCGGGGAAAGACCCGTGAGCCAGATCGGTTTCCACGCCATCCGCGGCGGCGACATCGTTGGCGAGCACACCGTGATCTACGCCGGCACTGGCGAGCGCGTCGAAGTCACGGTGCGCTCGCAGAGCCGCATGACGTACGCCGCCGGCGCGCTGCGCGCGGCAAAGTGGCTGAAAGGACGCCCCGCGGGCCTGTACGACATGTTCCAGGTGCTTGGCCTGAGCTAGTCAAGCGCGTATAATCCCGTCTTCAATTGAGCGGGAGGGGCGCGCAGCCTTTCCCGCTTTTCACATCAACTCCTGGAGTCATCGCTGTGGCCGACCTGGATCCCGCCGTGCTCGTCCTCGCCGACGGGACGGCGTTTCAGGGCCGCTCCATCGGCGCGCGCGGCATGGCCGTGGGCGAGGTGGTGTTCAATACCGCCATGACCGGATACCAGGAAATCCTCACCGACCCTTCCTACTTCCGGCAGATCGTCACGCTGACTTATCCCCATATCGGCAATACCGGCGTGAACGGGCAGGACTGGGAATCGGACCGCGTCTACGCCTCCGGGCTGGTGGTGCGCGACCTGCCCCGGCTGCATTCGAACTGGCGCGCGCAGAGATCGCTGGACTCCTTCCTGAGGGAACAGAACGTCGTCGCTATTGCAGACGTCGATACGCGGAAGCTCACGCGCCTTCTGCGCAGCAAGGGCGCGCAGAACGGCTGCCTCATCGCCGGAGGCGATCCAAAATCGGGCGGCAAGATCGACACCGGCCAGGCCATCCGCGAAGCGCGCGGCTTCCCCGGCCTCGCGCGCATGGACCTCGCCAAGGCGGTGACCACCCGCAAACCTTATGAGTGGACCGAAGGCGGCTGGGAGCTGGGCAAGGGCTACCGCAAGATCGACAACCCGCGCTTTCATGTCGTGGCGTACGACTACGGCATCAAGCGCAACATCCTGCGCATGCTGGCCGAGCGGAGCATGCGCATCAGCGTGGTCCCCGCGCAGACCTCCGCCCGCGACGTCCTGAAGATGAAACCGCACGGTGTTTTTCTTTCCAACGGTCCGGGCGATCCCGAGCCCTGCGACTACGCCATCGAGGCGATCGGCGAGATCCTCGATACCACGCTCGTCCCGGTGTTCGGCATCTGCCTCGGCCACCAGCTGATGGGCCTCGCTTCGGGCGCCAAGACCGTGAAGATGAAGTTCGGCCATCACGGCGCCAATCATCCGGTGAAGGACCTCGACACGGGCCGTGTAGTGATCACCAGCCAGAACCACGGCTTCGCCGTCGATCCGGCTACGCTACCTTCCACGTTGCGCCCCACGCATGTGTCGCTCTTTGACGGTTCTCTCCAGGGGTTTGCCCGCACGGACAGGCCGGCGTTTTGTTTTCAGGGACATCCCGAGGCGAGTCCGGGGCCGCACGACATCGGCTACCTGTTCGACCGCTTCGCGGTGATGATGGATGCCAAAACGAACTGACATCCAGTCGGTCCTGATCATCGGCGCCGGCCCGATCGTCATCGGCCAGGCCTGCGAGTTCGACTATTCGGGCGCACAGGCGTGCAAGGCGCTGCGCGCGGAGGGCTACCGGGTGATCCTGGTGAACTCGAACCCGGCGACCATCATGACCGATCCGGAGATGGCCGACGCGACCTACATCGAGCCGATCACCTGGCAGGTCGTGGCGCGCATCATCGAGAAGGAGCAGCCCGACGCGCTGCTGCCGACGATGGGCGGGCAGACGGCGCTCAACTGCGCCCTCGACCTCGCGCGCGAAGGCGTGCTCGAGAAGTTCGGCGTCGAGATGATCGGCGCCTCGCGCGAGGCGATCGACAAGGCCGAGGACCGCGAGAAGTTCAAGCTCGCCATGAAGAAGATCGGCCTCGCCTCGCCGCGCTCCTCGCTCGCGCATTCGATGGAGGAGGCGCTGCAGGTGCAGGCCGGGATCGGCTTTCCGGTGGTGATCCGGCCGTCGTTCACCCTGGGCGGCACGGGCGGCGGAATCGCGTACAACCGCGAGGAGTTCGTGGCGATCTGCGAGCGCGGTCTGGAAGCCTCGCCGACGCACGAGCTGCTGATCGAGGAGTCGGTGCTCGGCTGGAAAGAGTTCGAGATGGAGGTGGTGCGCGACCGCAAGGACAACTGCATCATCGTCTGCTCGATCGAGAACCTCGATCCGATGGGCGTGCACACGGGAGATTCGATCACGGTGGCGCCGGCGCAGACGCTCACCGACAAGGAATACCAGATCATGCGCGACGCCTCGATCGCGGTGCTGCGCGAGATCGGCGTCGACACCGGCGGCTCCAACGTGCAGTTCGCGATCAACCCGGAAGATGGCCGCATGCTGATCATCGAGATGAACCCGCGCGTGTCCCGCTCCAGCGCGCTCGCCTCGAAGGCGACCGGCTTCCCGATCGCCAAGGTAGCGGCGAGGCTCGCCGTCGGCTACACGCTCGACGAGATCGCCAACGAGGTCACCGGCGGCGCGACGCCGGCGTCGTTCGAGCCGACCATCGATTACGTGGTCACCAAGGTGCCGCGCTTCGCGTTCGAGAAATTCCCGCAGGCCAACGACCGGCTCACCACGCAGATGAAATCGGTGGGCGAGGTGATGGCGATCGGACGCACCTTCCAGGAGTCGTTCCAGAAGGCGCTGCGCGGCCTCGAGATCGGCGTCGACGGCCTCAACCAGCGCACGCGCGATCGCGAAACGCTCGAAAAAGAGCTAGGCGAGCCGGGGCCGGAGCGCATCTGGTACGTCGGCGACGCCTTCGAGAACGGCTTCACGCTCGACGAGGTCTATCGCCTGACGAAGATCGATCGCTGGTTCCTCGACCAGATCAAGGAGATCGTCGAGCTGGAGATGGAGCTCGATGAGCGCAGGCTCGAAGACATCGACAAGGAAAAATTCAGGGTTCTCAAGAGGAAAGGCTTCTCCGACCGGCGTCTTGCGTACCTCTTCAACACGGACGAAAAGGCGGTCAGGGAAAAAAGGCACAGCCTCGGCATCCGCCCGGTCTACAAGCGCGTCGATACCTGCGCCGCGGAATTCGCGACGCGCACCGCCTACCTGTACTCCACCTACGAGGAGGAGTGCGAGGCCAATCCCACCCACGAGAAAAAGGTGATGGTGCTCGGCGGCGGGCCGAACCGCATCGGGCAGGGGATCGAGTTCGACTACTGCTGCGTGCACGCCGCGCTTGCGCTGCGCGACGACGGCTTCGAGACCATCATGGTCAACTGCAACCCTGAGACCGTGTCGACCGACTACGACACCTCGGACCGGCTGTATTTCGAGCCGCTCACGCTGGAAGATGTGCTCGAGATCGTCGACAAGGAAAAGCCCTGGGGCGTGATCGTGCAGTACGGCGGGCAGACGCCGCTCAAGCTGGCGCGCGAGCTCGCCGCGGCCAGCGTGCCGATCATCGGCACGAGCGCCGACTCGATCGACGTCGCCGAGGACCGCGAGCGCTTCCAGCAGCTGCTGACCAGGCTGAAACTGCGTCAGCCGCCCAACCGCACGGCGCGCTCGGCCGAGGAGGCCGTGAATCTGGCGAAGGAGATCGGCTACCCGGTCGTCGTGCGCCCCAGCTATGTGCTCGGCGGCCGCGCCATGGAAATCGTGCACATGCAGGAAGACCTCGAGCGCTACATGCGCGAGGCGGTCAAGGTATCGAACGATTCTCCGGTGCTGCTCGACCGCTATCTGTCGGACGCGATCGAGATCGACGTCGATTGCGTGTGCGACGGCAAGAACGTCCTGATCGGCGGCATCATGGAGCACGTCGAGCAGGCGGGCGTGCACTCGGGCGACTCGGCCTGCTGCCTGCCGCCGCATTCGCTCGCCAGCCATGTCGAGCGCGAGCTGCGGCGCCAGACCGAGCTGATGGCGAAAGCGCTGAAAGTACTGGGCCTGATGAACGTGCAGTACGCGATCCAGCGCGACACCGTGTTCGTGCTGGAGGTGAACCCGCGCGCCTCGCGCACCGTTCCCTACGTGTCGAAGGCCACCGGCGTGCCCCTCGCCATGATCGCGGCGCGCTGCATGGCCGGCAAGAGCCTGAAGGACCAGCATGCTGAGGAAGAGGTGACGCCGCCCTACTTCTCGGTGAAGGAAGCGGTGTTCCCGTTCGCCAAGTTCCCCGGCGTCGACACCATCCTCGGCCCGGAGATGAAGTCGACCGGCGAAGTAATGGGCGTGGGCGAGTCCTTCGGCGAGGCGTTCGCAAAGTCGCAGCTCGCCGCCGGCGTGCGGCTGCCGCAGGGCGGCAAGGCCTTCATCAGCGTGCGCGACGACGACAAGCACGCCGCAGTGCAGGTCGCCCGTGATCTCGTCGAGCTGGGCTTTTCGCTGCTTGCGACGCGCGGCACCGCGGCGATCCTCAAATCGCACGGCATCGCGGTGACGCAGGTGAACAAGGTGGCCGAGGGCCGCCCGCACATCGTCGACATGATCAAGAACGGCGAGGTGAGCTTCATCGTGAACACGGTGGAAGCGACCCGCACCGCGACCTCCGACTCGCGCTCGATCCGCACTACCGCGCTCGCGCGGCGCGTCACTTACTACACGACCATCGCCGGCGCCAAGGCAGCGTGCGCCGGCATGAAGCACCTGGCGCAGCTCGAGCCCTACCGCCTGCAGGATCTCCACGCGAAACTGCGGCGCGCCGCCGTGGAACCCGCGGTAACCTCCTGACATGCCCAAGACCCCGATGACCCGGCGCGGCGCCGAGCACCTGCGCGAGGAGCTGCAGCGGCTGAAGAGCGTCGAGCGGCCGGCGGTGACCCAGGCGATCGCCGAGGCGCGCTCTCACGGCGACCTGTCGGAGAACGCCGAGTACGACGCGGCGCGCGAGCGCCAGGGCTTCATCGAGGCGCGCATCGGCGACATCGAGTCGAAGCTCGCCAACGCGCAGGAGATCGACCCGAAGCTGCTCGATGCCGAGGGCCGTTGCGTGTTTGGCGCCACGGTGGACGTCGAGGAGGATGGCGGCGAAAGGACAACCTGGCAGATCGTCGGCGAGGACGAGGCCGACATCAAGGCCGGCAGGATTTCCTACAGCTCGCCGCTCGGCCGCGCCCTGATCGGCAAGGAGTCCGGCGAGAAGGTGGACGTGCAAACCCCCGGCGGGGTCAAGCGCTACGATATCCTCGACGTGCGCTACGAATAGCGCGCGTCGCTCTTGCGGTTTAGGAACGCCGCGATCCAGCGCCCGACGAGCGTTCCATCGGTAGGCTGCTCGAGGCTGGCAAGGGCGGCCTGCGTGCGCTCGGCGCCGATGCGAGCCGCGCGGTGACGGATGAGCGCTTCGTTGTACGCCGCGGTGAACTCGGGATGGCCTTCGATGCCGAGCATCGATTCACCCACCCGGAACATCGCCACCTCGCAAAGCTCGCTGCGTGCGAGCGGCACGCTCCCGGCGGGCAGGCGCTGGACCTGGTCCTGGTGCATGTACTGCAGCCGGCATCGCGCCTGCGGCGGACGCATCCAGGCTTCCTGCCGCAGGAGCGTCATTTCGTGCACGCCCACACCCCAGCCCTGCGCGGCGCGCTTCACCTCTCCGCCCAGAGCCTGGGCCAGCATCTGATGGCCGAAGCAGATGCCGACGAACGGCTTGCGAACCTGGTATATCCGCTGCAGGAAGCCGGCAAGCCCGTCAATCCAGTCGAAAGAGTCGTAGACCGAGAACTGCGATCCGGTGCAGAGATAGGCGTCGCAATCATCGGGCGCGGCGGGCAGCCCGCCGTGGCAAGCGTCGTAATAGCTGAAGCGAAGCTGCGGCACATGCGGGCTGAGCAGAGCTTCGAACATCTCGCGATAGCCGCCCGCGATGTGGGGGAAGCGCCCCACGACGTGATCGCATTCGAGCAGCCCGATATGCATTACAGGCTCAGTCGCAGATGAAAGGATTTGGGACGGGTGAAGCTCTCCAGTCCCAGCCGCGAGAGCGTGCACCCGCGACCCGAGTCCTTCACTCCGGTCCAGGCGAGTGCGGGATCGAGGTAATCGCAGCGATTCATGAACCAGGTGCCGGTTTCGACGCGATCGCCGATGCGCAGGGCGGCTTGCGCGTCGGCGGTCCAGATCGACGCGGTCAGGCCGTAGCGGCTGTCGTTCATCAAGGCGATGGCCTGATCGTCGCTGTCGACGGACATCATGCCGACCACCGGCCCGAACGTCTCTTCGGTCATCACGGCCATGTTGTGATCGACGTCGACCAGCACCTGCGGCGGCAGGTAGGGCGTGCCTTCCTTGTCCACTTTGGGGTCAAGAAGGGCCTTCGCTCCTTTTGTCAGGGCATCGCGGATCTGTGCTCGCACGGCGTCGGCGGCCGCCGTGCGCACCATCGGCCCGAGCGTGGTCTGCGGATCCAGCGGGTTGCCGAGCCGGTATTGGCGTGTCAGCTCGACGAACGCTTCTACGAAATTCTTGTATATGGTTTTCTGAACGTAGATGCGCTCCACCGCGCAACACGACTGCCCGGAATTGAAGTAGCTGCCGTCGACCAGGTTCTCGATCGTGGCCTGCAGCGGCGCGTCGGCGCGCACGTAAGCGGGATCCTTGCCGCCGAGCTCGAGCCCGGTGCCGATGAAGCGCCCGGCCGCGGCGCGCTGCACGGCATGGCCGCCGCCGACCGAGCCGGCGAAGGCGACGAAGCCGATGCGCGAGTCGGCGATCACGCGGGCCGCCTGGTCGTGATCGATGTGCAAATACTGGAACACGCCTTCCGGCAGGCCGGCGGCCTGAAAGGCCTGGAGGTAGCGCTCCGCGACGAGCGGCGTTTGCTGCGCCATCTTGAGGATCACGCTATTGCCGGCAAGCAGCGCGGGCACCACGGCGTTGACCGACGTCAGCCAGGGATAATTCCAGGGCGCGAGGACCAGCACTACGCCGAGCGGCTCGCGGCGGATGAAGCGCTGGAAGCCGGCTTTTTTCTCAGCTTCAAGATCAAGCAGCGCTTCTTCGGCGATGCCGCTCATGTACTGAGCGCGCTCGCTGAAGCCGCGGCGGATCTCGCCGGGGCTCTGCGCGATCGGGCGGCCGATCTGCCAGGTGAGCTCTTTTGCAAGCTCGTCGGCATTCGCCACGCACCATTGCGTCATGCGGCGGCAGAGGGCGGCTCTTTCAGCCACCGGGACACGCTTCCACGCATGCTGCGCGGTAACCGCGGTCTGCAGTACCTGCTCAATGAGCCTGTCGGGGGCGAGCTCGCGCTCCACATAGACCGAGCCGTCGATCGGACTGATCGTCCGCTGGAGATGCCGTTTCATCCTTTCGCGGGACGGCGCGGCACCACGAGATTGCCGACGGAGATTTGCACGGCCTCGCCGTTCTGGTTCAGCGTCGTCGTCCGCACCTTGACCAAGCCCTGGTCCGGACGCGACTTCGAAGGCCGCACTTCGAGCACTTCGCTCTCGAGATGCAGCTCATCCCCGGGACGCACGGGGCGCGGCCAGCGGAACTCGTCGAAGCCGGCGCCGACGACGCCGCCGGCGGGCTTCAGCTCGCTCTCGACCAGGAGCCGCATGGTGAGCGCGGCGGTGTGCCAGCCGCTCGCCGCCAGGCCGCGGAATATCGAGTCGCGCGCCGCCACCTCGTCGAGATGGAAGGGCTGCGGATCGAATTCGGCGGCGAAGCTCTTGATCCGCTCCTTCTCGACCCGCAGCCGCCCGGAGCCGAAGGTCCGTCCTACGACAAAGTCCTCGAGATATAGCTCTGTCATTCTCATCCGATGCTCGTTACCGGTTTTTCGGGCTTGCTTTGTGCGCGTGCCGCCCCGAGATATTAGCGATGCCCGTTGAAGCGCCCGACACGCTACTCGTCCTTTGCGCCAACTGTTCTACCGCAAATCGGGTGCCGGCGGAGCGGCTCGCCGACGATCCGAAGTGCGGCAAGTGCGGCGCGCCGCTGCTCGACGGAAAACCCGTGGCGCTCGATGAGGCGCGCTTCGACGACTTCATCGGCCGCAACGAGCTGCCGGTGCTCGTCGACTTCTGGGCCGACTGGTGCGGGCCGTGCCACGCGATGGCGCCGGCATTCGAGCGCGCGGCGGGCGAGCTGAAGACCCGCGTGCGGTTCGCAAAGGTGGACACCGAGGGCGCGCAGCGGGTCGCGGCGCGCTTCGGCATCCGCTCGATCCCGACCCTGATCCTGTTCCGCGGCGGTCGCGAGGTCGCGCGAGTCTCGGGTGCGATGGATGCGCGATCGATCGCGAGCTGGGTGGTGCGTCATTCCGGCGTGACGTAGGCCGCCGTGAGTCCCCCGTCGACCAGGAACTCGGTGCCGGTGACATAGGAGGACTCGTCCGACGCGAGGTACAGGGCGGCTTGAGCGATTTCCTTCGCCTCGCCGAAGCGGCCCATCGGCACGTGCACCAGGCGCCTCCGCTTTTTCTCTTCCGTATCGAGATAGCTCATGAGAAGGTCGGTACGCAGCGGGCCCGGGGAAAGCGCGTTGACCCGGATGTTCTCGCGGGCGTGGATCACCGCCAGCTCGCGGGTCATGGCCAGCACCGCGCCCTTGCTCGCGGTGTAGGCGATTTGCGGCGTGGCCGCGCCGAGCCGCGCCACGAAGGAAGCGGTGTTGATGACCGAGCCGCCGCCAGCGCGGCGCAACGCCGGGATGCCGTACTTGCAGCCGAGGAACACGCCCTTGGCATTGATGTCGAGCGTCAGGTCCCAGATGCTCTCGTCGGTGGAGACGGCGTCGTCGTCCTTGGCGTGCATGATGCCGGCGTTGTTGAAGAGCACGTTGACCTTGCCGAACGCCTTCTCCGCCGCCGCGACCATCTGCTGGCAATCGGCTCCTTTCGACACGTCGGCGCGAACATGGATTGCTTTGTCGATCAATGCAGCAGTCTCTCGCGCCGCCTGTTCATTGACGTCGACCACCACGATCGCCGCGCCTTCCTTGGCGAAGAGCAGCGCCGTCTCCCGGCCGATGCCGCTGCCGGCCCCGGTGATCAGGGCAACCTTGTCTTTGAGCCTCATTAAATCCTTTCGAAGTACCGCCGCTGTTCCCAGTCGGTGACGGCTTTGTCGAACGCCGCCGCCTCGGTGCGGAAGAAATGCGCGTAGTGCTCGACCACGTCTTTACCAAAAGCGCGTTGCGCAAAATCGCTCGCAGCGAAGCGTTCGTTCGCCTCGGTTAGCGTATACGGCACCCGTGGCAGATGCTTCGCGGCATAGACGTCGCCGACGAAGCATTCCGGCGGTTCGAGCCGCCTGGCGATGCCGTCCAGGCCCGAGGCGAGCGATGCGGCAAGGGCAAGGTAGGGATTGCAGTCGGCGCCGGGGATGCGGCATTCGATGCGCAGGCTCTGGCCGTTGCCCACCACGCGGAAGCCCGCGGTGCGGTTGTCGTAGCTCCAGGCAAGCCGCGTCGGCGCCCATGAAGCATCCACGTAGCGCTTGTACGAATTGATCGTCGGGGCGTAGAACACCATCACGTCGGGCACGTGCGCGATCCAGCCGCCGAGGAACCAGCGAAACGCGTCCGAGACCTGCGCCCGTCCGAGCCGCTGGTGGCCGGCAAAGGCGTTGCTTCCATCGCGCCACAGGCTGCAATGGATGTGGCAGCTGGAACCGGCGCGGTCCGACGCGAACTTCGCCATGAAGGTGAGGCTCATGCCCGCCGCCTCCGCGAGCTCCTTGAGGCATTGCTTGAACACGACGTGGCGGTCCGCCATCTCGAGCGCCTCGGTGTAGCGCACGTTCAATTCGTGCTGGCCCCGGCCCCATTCGCCCTTCGAGGTCTCGACCGGCACGCCCGAGAGCTTCAGGTGGCGGCGCGCCGCGGCATGGAAGCTTTCTGTGCGTGTGCCCTGCAGGATGTGATAGTCCTCAAGGTACCAGCCCGCCGGCTCGAGGTCGCGGTAGCCCTGCCGGGCGGCGTCGCGGTAGCTGGTGCGGAAGAGATAATGCTCGAGCTCGGTAGCGGCGAAGCTGCCGTATCCCAGGGCGCTTGCGGCATCGACCTGGCGACGAAGAATGGTGCGCGGCGCGACGTCGATGTAATCGTGAGTCTTTTCGCTTTTCACGTCGCAGAGCACCAGCGCGCTCTTGTCGAGCCAGCTTGCCAGGCGCAGCGTGCCCAGATCGGGCACCAGATGGAAATCGCCGTAGCCGAGCTCCCAGTTGGCAAAGCGATAGCCCGGGACCGGGTCCATCTCCATGTCGACCGTCAACAGGTAGTCGCAGGCGTGCGCGCCCTCGCTGCCGATTTCCTCGACGAACATCTCGGCGTCGAAGCGCTTTCCCATCAAGCGGCCGTAATGGTCGGTGAAGCCGACCACGACGGTCTCGATCTGGCCGTGCACCACCAATTCGCGCAACTGCTCGAGCTGCAGCATCCCTTTCATGGCTTTTTCCGGAACATCACGAACACCTTTCCGACTTGCTGCACCGGCTCGGCCCCGGTTTTTTGACAGATAGCAGAAAACGCTTGTGCGCGCGCTTCGCGCTCGAGCCCGGCTGCGCGCACCTTGATCAGCTCGCGCGCCGTCAAAGCGCGATCGACCTCCGCCACCACGTCGTCGGTAAGGCCTTTCGCGCCGATGATGACGACCGGCTCGAGCTTGTGCGCCCGCGCCTTGAGAGTTTTGCGCTCGCCAGGGCTCAGCATGAATGAATCCAGCAATCTAATGTCAAAATAGCGACCTTGCTACCCCAGGATTTTCACCCCGTCATCCAGCGCTGGTGGGAGAGCCGCTTTGGCGAGCCCACCGACGCGCAGCTCGAAGGCTGGAGCGCCCTCCGGCGCGGCGAGCACGCGCTCATCGCCGCGCCCACCGGCTCGGGCAAGACGCTGGCAGCCTTCCTCACGGCCATCGACCAGCTGCTGCGCGAGGGCCTGGAGCGAGGAGGGCTGCCCGACGCGGTGCGCGTCATCTATGTCTCGCCGCTGAAGGCGCTGTCGGCGGACATCCACAAGAACCTTGCCGAGCCGCGGCGCGAGATCCGCGGCTTCGCCGAGTCGCTCGGCTATCCGCCGGTGCGCATCACCGCCGCGGTGCGCAGCGGCGACACCCCACAAAGCGAGCGCGCGGCAATGCTGCGCACGCCCCCTCACATCCTGGTAACGACGCCGGAATCGCTCTACCTGCTGCTCACTGCCGAGCGCTCGCGCGCCATGCTGAAGACTGCGCAAGTGGTCATCGTCGACGAAATCCATGCCATGGTGCAATCGCGCCGCGGTGCTCACCTTGCGCTCTCGCTCGAGCGGCTCGACCACGTCTGCGGCCGGCGCCTGCAACGCATCGGCCTTTCCGCGACCCAAAGGCCGATTGAAGAAGTAGCGCAGTTTCTGACCGGGACGGAGGAATGCGAGGTCGTGGACAAGGGGCACAAGAGAAAAATCGATCTGGCCATCGAAGTCCCCAAATCCCCGCTCGAAGCGGTCATGTCGGGCGAAGTGTGGCAGGAAATCTACAACCGGCTGGTGGAGCTGATCGAGTCGCATCGCACCACGCTTATCACCGTCAACACGCGGCGGCTGGCGGAGCGCATGGCGCATCAGCTCTCCGATCGGCTCGGCGCGGAATACGTCGCCGCGCACCACGGCAGCCTCGCCAAGGAGGCGCGCCTGGACGCCGAGGCGCGCCTGCGGGAAGGAAAGCTCAAAGTGCTGGTGGCGACGGCCTCGCTCGAGCTCGGCATCGACATCGGCCACGTCGATCTCGTCTGCCAGATCTCCTCGCCGCATCGCATCGCGACCCTGCTGCAACGCGTCGGCCGCTCCGGCCACACGATCCGCGGCGTGCCGAAGGGGCGCATCTTCCCGTTGACGCGCGATGACCTCGTCGAATGTGCGGCGATGGTCCGCGCGGTCGAAGACGGCGAGCTCGACCGTGTCAGCGTGCCCCACAAGCCGCTCGACGTGCTGGCGCAGCAGATCGTCGCCGAGACCGCGGCGCAAGAGGAGTGGGATGAAGACGCGCTTTTTGCCCTGTATAAGAACGCTTACCCCTACGAGACCCTTGAGCGCGATGAATTCGATGAGGTCGTCGAAATGCTCGCCCGCGGCTATGCGACGCGCCGCGGCCGGCGTGGCGCGCTGATTCACCACGATAGTCTTTCTAAAACAATTCGTAGCCGTAAAGGCTCGCGCATGACCGCGATCACCAATGGCGGCGCGATTCCGGAGGTGTTCGACTACCGGGTGCTGCTCGAGCCCGAAGGCCATTTCATCGGCACGCTGAACGAGGACTTCGCCATCGAGTCGTTGCCGGGGGATGTGTTCCAGCTTGGCAACACCTCGTGGCGCATCCTGCGCGTGGGCAATGGCGTGGTGCGCGTCGCGGACGCCGCAGGCCAGCCGCCCTCGATGCCGTTCTGGCTCGGCGAGGCGCCGGCGCGCAGCGACGAGATGAGCACCGCCGTGTCCCGGCTGCGCGCAGCGGTCGATTTCCAGCTGCCGGGGCCCGAGGCCGCGCGCAGAGAGGACGAACTTGAACCGGCGATACGGTTTTTGAAATCGGAGTACGGGTTGAGCCAGGCGGCGGCGCAGCAGATCGCCGAGTACCTTGGGGAAGCCAAGCGCAGCCTCGGCAGCGTGCCCACCACCGATGCGGTAGTGCTCGAGCGCTTTTTCGACGAGTCTGGCGGCATGCAGCTCGTGCTGCATGCGCCTTTCGGCAGCCGCATCAACCGCGCGTGGGGTCTCGCGCTGCGCAAGAAGTTCTGCCAGGGGTTCAACTTCGAGCTGCAGGCCGCGGCCACCGAGGAGGGCGTGATCCTGTCGCTCGGCTCCTCGCATTCCTTCCCGCTTGAAGAAGTGTTCCGCTATCTGCACCCCAACACGGTGCGCGAGACCCTGGTGCAGGCGGTGCTCGATTCGCCGATCTTCGAGACGCGCTGGCGCTGGAGCACAACGCTCGCGCTCGCGGTGCCGCGCAACCGCGGCGGCGCGCGCGTTCCCAACCAGCTGCAGCGCATGTATGCCGAGGACCTGCTGCAGGCCGTGTTTCCCGATGCGGCGGCATGCCGGGACAACATCCAGGGCGCGCGCGAGGTGCCGAGCCATCCGCTGGTCAGCCAGGCCCTGCGCGATGCGCTGGAGGAAGCGGTCGATCTGCCGGGTCTTGAAGAAGTTCTGAGACAGGTCGTCAGCAACGAGATAACTTGCGCGGCGCGCGACACGCCGGAGCCCTCCGTGCTCAGCCACGAGCTGCTGAACTCCGCCGTGTACACCTTCCTCGACGATGCGCCGCTCGAGGAGCGCCGCACCCGGGCGGTGTACACGCGGCGCGCCACCGAAGTGCGCAGCGCCGAGGACCTGGGCGCGCTCGACCCGGCCGCGATCGAGCGGGTGCGCCAGGAGGCATGGCCGGTCGCCAATACGGCGGACGAGATGCACGACGCGCTGATGGTGGCCGGCTACATCAAAGAATCGGAGTTCGCTCCGCATTGGTTCTCTGTAGTGAAAGAATTAGGGGAACGCGTCGTTAAGCGAGGAAACGCGTGGTTTGCGCTCGAGCGCAAAGACGACGCGTTGCTTGAACTCGTCGCCAGCCGCATGGAAGTCCTCGGCCCGGTGACGGAGCATGATCTGGACATCCCGGAGGCGCAGGCGGCATTGCTCGCCCTGGAGGGACAGGGAAGGATCCTGCGCGGCCGCTTCACGCCGGGCGCCACCGAGCTCGAATGGTGCGACCGGCGCCTGCTTGCCCGCATCCATCGCTACACCCTGAACCGGCTGCGCGCGGAAATCGAGCCGGTCGGCGCGGCTGACTTCATGCGCTTCCTGCTCCATTGGCAGCACGTCGCCGGCGAGGACCAGGTGAAAGGCGTCGAAGGGCTCGCCGCCGTGGTGGAGCAGCTCGAAGGCTACGAAGTCGCGGCATCGGCCTGGGAGCACGATGTGCTGCCGGCGCGAGTTGCCGATTACGGCGCCGAGCAGATCGACCGGCTGTGCCTCAGCGGCCGCGTTGCCTGGGGACGTCTGAGTCCAGGCGCCAAGGCTCCGCTGCGCACTTCGCCGATCGCCTTGTTGCTGCGCGAGCATTTGAACCAATGGAAGGCGGAAAACGATGTTTTCGAGTTTTCCTCGGAGGCGAGAACGGTGCGCGCCGCGCTCGACAAGTGCGGCGCCTCCTTCTTCCACGAGCTCGCCGCTGCCACAGGGCTGCTGCCCGCCTTCGTCGAGCGGGGACTGGCCGAGCTTGCGGGCGCGGGCGTGGCTACCGCGGACAGCTTTGCCGGGTTGCGCGCGCTGCTGGCGCCGCCCGACAAGCGTCGCGGGCTGATCGAAACGGCAGGCCGCTGGTCGCTTCTCCGGTCCGAGAAAACCGACGAAGTCGAGGCGATTGCGCGTACCTTGCTCAAGCGCTACGGCGTCGTGTTCAGGTCCTTGCTGCAGAGGGAATCGCAGCTCCCGCCGTGGCGCGACCTGGTGAGGGTCTACCGCCGGCTCGAGGTGCGCGGCGAGATCCGCGGCGGGCGCTTCGTCGCCGGATTCGGCGGCGAGCAGTTCGCCGCGGCCGACGCTGTCGGCCGGCTGCGCGCGGTGCGCAAGCAGGAAAAGATCGAGGAGCTCGTGGTGCTGAGCGCAGCCGACCCGCTCAACCTGGTCGGCATCCTCACGCCAGAGGCTCGCATCCCAGCCGTTCATAGAAATAGACTCTTGATGAAAGACGGTGTACCGATCGCCGCGCTGGAAGCCGGTCAGCTCAGGCGGCTCGCCGATGCAGGCATGAGCGATGACAAGCTGCGCAGCCTGCTCGCGCGGCGCTCGCTGCGCCACCCGCTCAGGCCTCATCTGCGCTCGCCGACAGTGCGCGAGGCGGCCTTGCTCGCCAGGAAAAAGGCACATGGCGAAATCGAACAAGCAATGGCTGCGCCGACACGTCACTGATCCGTACGTCAGGAAAGCGAGGGAGCAGGGCTACCGCTCGCGCGCGGCGTTCAAGCTGCTCGAAATAAATGACAGGGAGAAATTTCTGCGTCCGGGCGCGACCGTGGTCGACCTGGGTGCCGCCCCGGGTGGCTGGTCGCAGGTAGCCGCCGCGAAAGTGAAGCCTGGCGGGCGGGTTATTGCGGTTGATTTACTCAAAATCGCCCCAATCACCGGGGTAACGGTGCTGCAAGCCGATTTCCGAGAAGAAATCCTCATCGAAACCCTGCAAAGCGCGAAGGCTGATGTGGTTCTCTCCGACCTGGCGCCGAACCTGTCGGGCGTGGCGAACGTGGACCAGGCAAGAGGCGCAGAGCTCGCTTTCGCGGCGATCAATTTTTGTCAGATGGCGTTGAAGCCTGAAGGTGTTTTCGTGGTCAAAGCGTTTCATGGAGCGGCATTTGACGAGGTGGTGGCGCGTTTGAAACGCGAATTCAGCAAAGTAATGGTGAGAAAACCCGCGGCATCGCGCGGAGAATCGAGCGAGACTTATCTCGTCGCGCGCGGTCTTTTGTGCCCTGCGAAATGAGCGTAAGATCAGCGTTCCTGCTTTGCGCAGCAAACAAGGAGCAAGTCTTTGAACAATATGCTTAAGAACCTGGTCATCTGGCTCGTCATCGGGCTGGTTCTGATGACCGTGTTCAACCAGTTCAACACCCGCCAGGCGGCGCAGGCGCCGATGGAGTATTCGCAGTTCCTGGAGGAGGTGAAGTCCGGCCGCATTTCCAAGGTCACCATTGAGGGACGCCAGCTCAAGGCGCAGACCACCGAAGGCAAGCGCGTCACCAGCTACTCGCCGGGCGACATCTGGCTGGTCTCCGACCTGCTCAAGTACGGCGTCAAGATCGAGGCCAAGCCGGAAGAGGAGCCGTCTCTCCTCATGAATATCTTCGTATCGTGGTTCCCGATGCTCCTGCTGATCGGCGTGTGGATCTTCTTCATGCGCCAGATGCAGGGCGGCGGCCGCGGCGGCGCATTCTCGTTCGGCAAGTCCCGGGCGCGGATGCTGGATGAGTCCACCAACACCGTCACCTTCGCCGACGTCGCGGGCTGCGAAGAAGCGAAGGAGGAAGTCGGGGAGCTGGTCGACTTCCTGCGCGACCCGTCCAAGTTCCAGAAGCTCGGCGGCCGCATCCCGCGCGGCGTGCTGATGGTCGGCTTGCCCGGCACCGGCAAGACGCTGCTCGCGCGCGCCATCGCCGGCGAGGCGAAGGTTCCATTCTTCTCGATTTCGGGGTCGGATTTCGTCGAGATGTTCGTCGGCGTCGGCGCGGCCCGCGTGCGCGACATGTTCGAGCAAGCGAAGAAGCACGCGCCCTGCATCGTGTTCATCGACGAGATCGACGCGGTCGGGCGCCAGCGCGGTGCCGGCCTTGGCGGCGGCAACGACGAGCGCGAGCAGACGCTGAACCAGCTGCTCGTCGAGATGGACGGCTTCGAGGCGACGATGGGCGTGATCGTCATCGCCGCCACCAACCGTCCCGACGTCCTCGACCCGGCGCTGCTGCGCCCCGGCCGCTTCGACCGCCAGGTCGTGGTGCCGCTGCCGGATATCCGCGGCCGCGAGGAAATCCTCAAGGTGCACATGCGCAAGGTTCCGCTCGCCCCCGACGTGAAGCCCGACATCATCGCGCGCGGCACGCCCGGATTCTCGGGCGCCGACCTCGCCAATCTGGTGAACGAGGCCGCGCTGTTCGCCGCCCGCGGCAACAAGCGCCTGGTCGAGATGGACGACTTCGAGCGCGCCAAGGACAAGATCATCATGGGCGCCGAGCGCCGCTCGATGGTCATGCCCGAGGAAGAGCGCCGCAACACCGCGTACCACGAGTCGGGCCACGCCATCGTGGCGCGCCTGCTTCCCAAGACCGACCCGGTGCACAAGGTGACCATCATCCCGCGCGGCCGCGCGCTAGGCGTGACGATGCAGCTGCCGACCGAGGATCGCTACAGCCAGGACCGCGATCGCCTCATGAACATGATCGCGGTGCTGTTCGGCGGCCGCATTGCCGAAGAGCTGTTCATGCACCAGATGACGACCGGCGCCGCAAACGACTTCGAGCGCGCCACCGAGATCGCACGCCGCATGGTGACGCAGTGGGGCATGTCGGACGAGCTCGGGCCGATGGTGTACGGCGAGAACGAGGGCGAAGTGTTCCTCGGCCGTTCGATCACCACGCACAAGAACGTGTCGGAAGCGACGCTGCAGAAGGTCGACGCCGAGATCCGCCGCATCATCGACGTGCAGTACCGCCTGGCGCGCAAGCTGCTGGAAGAAAACCGCGACAAGGTGGAGGCGATGGCGAAGGCGCTGCTCGAGCTCGAGACGATCGACGCCGACCAGATCGCCGACATCATGTCCGGCAAGCCGCCGCGGCCGCCCAAGCCGAGCGGCTCGCAGAGCGCCTCGAAGCCGCCCGCCAGCGACGGCGGCACCGAGGGCGCGACCGCGCCTGCGCCCAGCGCCTAACAACAAAACCGCAACCGTCCTCCGGTGTGGGAGATATTCCCTGCCGTTGGATAGACCCTTGGTGATGGGCGTGGTGAACGTCACGCCCGATTCCTTTGCCGATGGCGGCCGCCATTTCGACACCCGCGCCGCCGTCGCTCACGCCCGACAGCTCGCCGAGGACGGCGCCGATCTCATCGACATCGGCGGCGAATCGACGCGCCCCGGATCCGCCCCTGTTTCCGAGGAAGAGGAAATGCGCAGGGTGATCCCAGTCCTGGAAGGCCTTTCTTTGAAAATTCCTGTTTCGGTCGATACCCGCAGACCCAGGGTAATGAAGGCTGCCCTCGCGGCCGGCGCATCGATGATCAACGATGTCGAGGCGTTGGCGGCGCCCGGGGCGCTCGAGGCGATTGCGAAAAACCCCTGCGCCGTGTGCCTCATGCACAAGAAGGGCGAACCCGCGACGATGCAACAGGACCCGCATTACGATGACGTCGTGAGCGAGGTAAAAATCTTTCTGAAAGAAGCAGTTGAAAGGGCGGCGGGGGCAGGGATCGCGGCCGGGCGGATCCTCGTCGACCCCGGCTTCGGCTTCGGCAAGACGACGCAGCACAATTTGCTGTTACTCAAGAGCCTTTCTCAGTTTGAAGACCTAAAGGTTCCCCTCCTCGCCGGCCTGTCCCGCAAATCCACCTTGGGAAAGCTCACCGGCAGGCCGGTCGAGGAGCGCCTGGCCGGCAGCCTCGCCATGGCTTTGCTCGCGCTGCAAGGCGGCGCGAGAATACTCAGGGTGCATGACGTGCGGGAGACCCGCGACGTGGTTCGCGTTTGGGAGGCGTACCAGAAGGCATGACTCGAAAATATTTTGGTACCGATGGCGTGCGCGGCACGGTGGGCGAGAGCCCGATGACCGCCGACTTCGTCCTGCGGCTCGGCTATGCCGCGGGCAAGGTGCTGTCGGGGCAGGGGGAGCACCCGTCGGTGCTGATCGGCAAGGACACGCGCATCTCCGGCTACATGATCGAAGCCGCGCTCGAGGCAGGCTTCTCCGCCGGTGGCGTCGACGTGCTGCTCTGCGGCCCGCTGCCCACGCCGGGCGTTGCCTATCTGACGCGCGCGTTGCGTCTCTCGGCGGGATTGGTCATCAGCGCCTCGCACAATCCGTATCCCGACAACGGCATCAAGTTCTTCTCGGGCGACGGCTTCAAGCTGCCCGACGGCACCGAAGCGGCGATCGAAGCGCAGATGGATCGGCCGATGGGCTGCAACGAGGCCGCCAGGCTGGGGCGCGCGCGGCGCATCGACGACGCCGGCGGCCGCTATATCGAGTTTTGCAAGTCGACCTTCCCGGCCGAGCTCGACCTGAAGGGCATGAAGATCGTCGTCGACTGCGCGCACGGCGCGGCCTACAACGTCGCGCCGCACGTGTTCCATGAGCTCGGCGCCGACGTCGTCTCGATCGGCGTCAAGCCTGACGGCCTGAACATCAATGACGCTTTTGGCGCCGCTTCTCCAAACAGCCTTATCGCTGAGGTAAGGAAGCAGGCTGCCCACCTCGGCATTGCGCTCGACGGCGACGGCGACCGCGTTCTGATCGTCGACAACGCCGGGCGGGCGTATGACGGCGACCAGCTGCTCTACGCCGTCGCCAGACATCGCGCCGGGAAGGGCAGGGTGCGCGGCGTTGCCGGGACGCTGATGACGAACTACGCCTTCGAGAAGGCGATGGCCGGGCTAGGTATCCCTTTCGCGCGCGCCCGCGTCGGCGACCGCTACGTGCTCGAGCTGATGCGCGACAAGGGCTGGGAGCTCGGCGGCGAGAACTCGGGGCACATCATCTGCCTCGACAAGCACACCACCGGCGACGGCATCGTCTCCGCGCTCCAGGTGCTGCACGCGATGCGCGAGTCGGGCCGCTCGCTCGCCGAGCTCACCGCCGAGCTCGTCATGTATCCGCAGGTATTGATCAACGTGGTGGTTCCGCGCGGTTTTGATTGGCAAAAACATCATTCAATAACGAAAGCGCAAGCGGCGGCCGAGCACTCGCTCGACGGCCGCGGGCGCGTGCTGCTGCGCCCCTCCGGAACTGAGCCGGTTTTGCGCGTGATGGTCGAGGGCGAGCCGCGCGAAGCGATCGAGTCGGCAGCGCAGAGCATCGCCGCCGCCGTTCGCAGCGCAGCCTCCTAGTGCCGCACCAGCGGCTGCACGCCCGACTCGGGCTGCAGCGTCACGTGATCGATCCCGAATTTTTCGTGCAACCGGGTCTGTAGCGCGTGCCGCGTCCGCTCCCAGTGCGGCATGCTGCGCACCACCACGTGCGCGGAGAGCGCGGTGCGGCTTCCCGACAGCATCCAGACGTGCAAGTCGTGCACCGACAGCACGCCCTCGATGCTCGCCATCTCGGCTCCGATGGTCTCGACCGAAAGCCCATGCGGCACGCCCTCCATCAGCGCATGCAGGCTCTCGCGCAGCAGCCGCAGGCTCGACACCGAGATCAGCACGCAGATGACGAGCGAGGCGATCGGGTCGATGCGCGTCCAACCGGTCAGCGCGATGACCACTCCCGAAATCAGCGCCGCCACCGAGCCGAGCGCGTCGCCGAGGACATGCAGCCGCGCCGCGCGCGCATTGAGATCATGGCTGTGCGGCGAGAGCCAGCGCATCACCAAGAGATTGATCGCCAGGCCGGCCAGGGCAATCACGGCGGCCGCCTCGCCTTTCACCTCGCCCGGCTGCTTTAAGCGAATCAACGATTCATAAACCAGTGCGGCGGCAATGAGGAGCATCAGTCCTGCGTTCAAGAGGGCGGCGACG
The DNA here is from genome assembly GCA_035602335.1 of Burkholderiales bacterium. Lineage (GTDB taxonomy): Bacteria > Pseudomonadota > Gammaproteobacteria > Burkholderiales > SG8-39 > SCGC-AG-212-J23. Next base: position 55,395 of record DATNMK010000024.1, on the reverse strand, counting down.
ATCTCGGCGCGGCCGAGGCCGTAGGAGTGACGCTCCGAGGGTGGCTGGCGCGCCATCCAGGCGGCGATCGCGCCGAGGGCGAGCGCCCCGCTGTCGGTCAGCATGTGGCCGGCGTCGGAGAGCAGGGCGAGCGAACCGGTCCACCAGCCGCCCAGCGCCTCGACAACCGCGAACGCGATGGTCAGCGCGGCCGCGCCGAGCAGCGCCGTGCCGGAGCCGTGGTGATGGTGGTGATGATGCTCAGCCATGTCCCAGCAGCTTGCCAAAGATCCGCTCGGCAGCGCGCGCCTCGTTGCCGCGCCAGGCGATGATCTGGTCGGGACGGATGAGCGCGAGATCGGCGCCATACAGGTCGCGCGCTGCCTTCAGATCGACCACTTTCAGATCCAGTTTCCTTATCTTTGCCACCCGGATCATTTCCTCCCCTTGCGCAGAACCGAGGCGCAAAAGCGTCCATTCGAAGCCGAAGCAATCGTAAAGCGAGCGGCCGTCGGCAAGCCACAGGTGAGGCGGGCGTCCGCCAGGGCAGGCGCTCGGCACGTAGGTGTTCGCGGTTTCAGGCGGCGGCTCGGTGCCATCCGGCACGATGGCGGGGGAGCCATCATAGCGGCCGCCGAAGGTGACGCCGGGGATGTTGAACTCGGCGCGGCCGTGCGCCTCGAGGTATTCGCCTGCGCGCCTGCGCGCCGCTTCGCCTGCCGGGGTGTCTTCCTCGATCTCCGCTGCAGGCTCGTAGAGGCCGAGCGAGTCGGCGAAACGCCTGGCGTACGCGGTGTTGCGCACGGCGAGCGGTCGCCGCTCGGCCCCGTAGCTCGCGAGGAGCTGCGGCGAAGCTTGGCCGTTCAGGACGGCCGCCAGTTTCCACCCCAGGTTCACCGCGTCCTCGACGGCAGTGTTGTAGCCGAGGCCGCCGGTCGGCGTGAACAGATGCGCCGCGTCGCCGCCGATGAACACGCGCCCCGTCCCGAAGTGCTCCGCGACGAGCGAGTGCCCCGCGGTCCAGGTATCGCGCGACAGCACCTCGACCTTCAGCGGCGCGCCGATCGCCGCCTGCACCATGCCAGCGGCCTCGCTTTCGCTGACCGATTTTTCGTCTTCAGAAGGCTTCAGCTGGGTGTGAAAGGCGAACTCGCCTTTGCCATCGACCGCCGGCATGAAGCAGCGGCGCTCGCGGTTGAAGCTCACGTTCATCCATGCCGGTGGATGCGGCATCTCCCGATAGAAGTCCGGAATGCAAGCGTAGACCGCGTACATCCGCCCGCCGACGAAATCGCGGCTGACGCCGGTCTCCCCGGTGTAGCGCAAGCCGAGGCCCTGGCGGGTCAGGCTGCGCGCGCCGTCGGCGCCGACGAGGTAAGCGCCGCGGACCGTCTGCGTTCCCTGACCGCTGACCGGCTCGACCTCCACTTCGACGTGGTCGCCCGCGTCGCGCCAGGCAGTCATGCGCCAGGCGAAGTTCACCGACACCGAAGGCAGCATCTCGGCGTGCCGGCGCAGCACAGGCTCGATGAATTTCTGGTTGCAGCGGTGCGGCAGCTCGGCCGCGCTCCACGAGCCCGAAAGCGAAGAGATCATCTGCTTCGCTTCACGCGAAGAGGGCAGCTTGAAGCGCGCCAGCTCGTGCTTGGCGAAGCGGGTGAAGTAGGCGACGTCGGTCGGGAAATCGTGCGGCATGCCGAGCGCGCGGATCTCGTCGGCAAATCCAAGGCGCCGGTAATGCTCCATGGTGCGCGCCTGGCTCGCGTTCGCCTGCGGGTTGAACGCCGTGCCGGGCTTCTGATCGACGAGGACGACGGCGATGCCGCGGCGGCCGAGCTCGTTGGCGAGCATCAGGCCGCAGGGACCGCCGCCGACGATGATGACCTGGGTGACGTCCGAACGGGATGCCGATCCTAGAGGGCTCATGTGACGCTTTGGCGCAGCGCTATAGTAGACTCGGCGCGCCTTGAATCCATCGGATTCGAATTCACGCGCCGTCCTTTTGCTGACCTTCGTCACGCAGCTCGCTCTGTTTCTGGCGAGAGCTCTCGGCTACCTGTGAGAATGCGGTAAAATTCATAGGCATGGCACGCACGCGGCTGGTCGCCGGCAACTGGAAGATGCATGGCAGCCGGGCGGCGAACCGCGCCTTGCTCGATGCCATCCTCAAGGGAATAGAGAAGGGCGGAAAAGCGCAATGCGCGGTGTGCGTTCCGTTTCCTTATCTCCAGCAGGTATGCGAGCAGCTCACGGGAACCCCGCTGGCCTGGGGCGCTCAGAACGTCAGCGAGCACGCGCAGGGCGCGTACACCGGGGAAGTGTCGGCGGCGATGCTCGTCGAGCTCGGCTGCCGTTACGCGATCGTCGGGCATTCGGAGCGCCGCCATCTCTACTGCGAGAGCGATGCGCAGGTCGCGGCGAAGTTTGCCGCGGCGCAGGGCGCGGGACTGGTGCCGATCTTGTGCGTGGGCGAGACGCTGGCGGAGCGCGACGCCGCAATCACGGAGGAAGTCGTGGCCAGGCAGCTGGATGCGGTTTTGAGCAAGAGCGCTTTTTCGGATGCCGTACTGGCTTATGAGCCGGTTTGGGCGATCGGCACCGGCCGCACCGCGACGCCGCATCAGGCGCAGGCGGTGCACGGGTTTCTGAGAAAGCGGGTAGCCGCGCAAACGCGCATCCTGTACGGAGGCAGCGTGAAGGCGGGCAATGCGGCAGCGCTGTTCGCAATGCCCGACATCGACGGTGGCCTGATCGGCGGGGCGTCGCTGGTAGCGGAGGAATTTCTCGCCATCGTTCAGGCGGCGGCGAAAGGATGACGACATGATTGGCTGGACCAACGTACTGATCGTGCTGCATGTGCTGGTCGCGCTGGCGATCATCGGCCTGGTGCTGCTCCAGCACGGCAAGGGCGCCGACATGGGCTCGGGCTTCGGCGGCGGCGCATCGGGGAGCTTGTTCGGCGCGACGGGCTCGGCGAACTTCCTGTCGCGCACAACAGCCGTGCTCGCCACATTGTTTTTCCTGCTGAGCCTCGCGCTCGCCTACGTCGCGACGCACCGCACCGCGGAGAGCGGCAGCGTGGTGGATCGCGTGCCGGCCAAGCCCGCGACAAAACCTGCTGCTGAACCGCAGAAACCCGCGGCCGCGCCAGAGAAGCCCGCGGCAGCGGAAACGCCGACCGGTAAGGAAGTACCGCAGTGATTTTTGGGGGATAATTTCAGATTCGCCCACGTGGTGAAATTGGTAGACACGCTAGCTTGAGGGGCTAGTGGCCTAAAAAGCCGTAGCAGTTCGAGTCTGCTCGTGGGCACCAGGATCCTTATGCTCGCAGAATATTTTCCGGTGCTGCTGTTCATCCTCGTCGGCCTGGGCGTCGGCGTGGCGCCCATGGTGCTCGGCAAACTGCTCGCGCCGAACAAGCCCGACCCCGAGAAGCTCTCGCCTTATGAGTGCGGCTTCGAGGCGTTCGAGGACGCGCGCATGAAGTTCGACGTGCGCTACTACCTGGTCGCGATCCTGTTCATCCTGTTCGACCTCGAGATCGCGTTCCTCTTCCCGTGGGCGACCGTGATCAACGACATCGGCCTGGCGGGATTCCTGTCGATGATGCTGTTCCTCGTGATTCTCACCGTCGGCTTCGTCTACGAATGGATGAAAGGAGCCCTGCAATGGGAGTAGAGGGCATCCTCGAGAAGGGATTCGTCACCACCACCGCGGACAAGCTCATCAACTGGACGCGCACGGGATCGCTGTGGCCGATGACCTTCGGCCTCGCCTGCTGCGCGATCGAGATGATGCATGCCGGCGCGGCGCGCTACGACCTCGATCGGTTCGGCATCGTGTTCCGGCCAAGCCCGCGCCAGTCCGACGTCATGATCGTCGCCGGTACGCTGTGCAACAAGATGGCGCCGGCGCTGCGCAAGGTGTACGACCAGATGGCCGAGCCGCGCTGGGTGATCTCGATGGGCTCGTGCGCAAACGGCGGCGGCTATTACCACTATTCGTACTCGGTGGTGCGCGGCTGCGACCGCATCGTGCCGGTGGACATCTACGTGCCGGGCTGCCCGCCGACTGCGGAAGCGCTGCTCTACGGCATCGTGCAGCTGCAGAACAAGATCAAGCGCACCAATACGATCGCTCGATAGAAATCTCGCTCAGACGATCGCGATGACCACCCGGCTGCAGAAGCTCAACGATTCGCTGGTCGCTGCCGGCTTTTCGCCAAGAGAAGACCGCGGCGAGCTCACCATCGAAGTGAAGGACGCGAAGGCGGCGGCGCTGAAGCTGCGCGATGAGTTCGGTTTCGAGCAGCTGATCGATCTTTGCGGCGTCGACTACGCGAGCTACGGCGACCGGCCGCGGGAAGGCTCGCGGTTCGCCGTGGTGGTTCATTTATTGTCGATAAAAAACAACGTACGGTTGCGGCTGCGCAGCTTCTGTCCCGATGACGAGTTCCCCGTTGTCAGCTCGCTCATCGACGTATGGCCGGCGGCGAGCTGGTTCGAGCGCGAGGCGTTCGACCTCTTCGGCATCGTGTTCGAAGGCCATCCCGACCTGCGCCGCATCCTCACCGACTACGGCTTCGTCGGGCACCCGTTTCGCAAGGACTTCCCGCTCACCGGCTATGTCGAGATGCGCTACGACCCGGAGCAGAAGCGCGTGGTGTACCAGCCGGTGACCATCGATCCGCGCGAGGTCACGCCGCGCATCGTGCGCGAAGATCACTACGGCGAAAACCGCGGCTAGCCAATGGCTGAGATACGCAACTACACGCTCAACTTCGGCCCGCAGCATCCGGCTGCGCACGGCGTGCTGCGCCTGGTGCTCGAGCTCGACGGCGAGGTGATCCAGCGCGCCGACCCGCATATCGGGCTGCTGCATCGCGCTACCGAGAAGCTCGCCGAGCACAAAACCTATCTGCAGTCGGTGCCGTACATGGACCGGCTCGATTACGTGTCGATGATGTGCAACGAGCACGCCTACGTGCTGGCGATCGAGCGGCTGCTGGGCGTGCAGGTCCCGATCCGCGCCCAGTACATCCGCGTCATGTTCGACGAGATCACGCGCATCCTCAACCACCTGCTGTGGCTCGGCGCGCACGGGCTCGATATCGGCGCGATGACGGTGTTCCTGTACTGCTTCCGCGAGCGCGAGGACCTGATGGACGTCTACGAGGCGGTCTCGGGCGCGCGCATGCACGCGGCGTACTACCGGCCGGGCGGCGTGTACCGCGATCTGCCGGACAGCATGCCGCAATACCTGGCTTCCAAGAGCAAGAATGAAAAGGACATCCGGCGGCTGAACCAGAACCGGCAAGGCTCGCTGCTCGACTTCATCGAGGACTTCACGCGGCGCTTCCCGAAGTATGTCGACGACTACGAGACGCTGCTTACCGAGAACCGCATCTGGAAGCAGCGCACCGTGGGCATCGGCGTCGTGTCGGCGGAGCGCGCGCTCGCGCTCGGCTTCACCGGCCCGATGCTGCGCGGCTCCGGCGTGGCCTGGGATCTGCGGAAAAAGCAGCCCTACGAGGTCTACGACCGCATGGAGTTCGACATTCCGGTCGGCAAGAACGGCGACTGCTACGACCGCTACCTGGTGCGCATCGAGGAGATGCGCCAGTCGAACCGCATCGTGCGGCAGTGCATCGACTGGCTGCGCAAGAACCCCGGCCCGGTGATGGTCGACGACCACAAGATCGCGACGCCGACGCGCCTCGAGATGAAGGAGAGCATGGAGCAGCTGATCCACCACTTCAAGCTCGTCACCGAGGGCATGCACGTTCCCGAAGGGGAGGTCTACGCTGCGGTGGAAGCCCCCAAAGGCGAGTTCGGCATCTACCTGGTGTCCGACGGCGCGAACAAGCCGTACCGGCTGAAGATCCGTCCGCCCGGCTTCCCCCACCTCGCCGCGCTCGACGAGATGGCGCGCGGCCACATGATCGCCGATGCGGTGGCGATCATTGGCTCGCAAGACATCGTTTTTGGTGAGATTGACAGGTAGGAAAGAGAAAGGGCGCCTCTTTTTTCCATGCTGAGTTCGGATTCATTGAGAAAAATCGATCGCGAGATCGCCAAGTATCCGCCCGACAAGAAGCAATCGGCGGTGATGATGGCCCTCATCGTCGCCCAGGACGAGAAGGGCTGGCTGTCGACCGAGATCATGGACTATGTCGCCAGGTATCTAGGCATGCCGCCGGTGGCGGTGTACGAGGTCGCTACGTTCTACACGATGTACAACCGCGAGCCGCTCGGCAAGTACAAGCTCACGCTCTGCACTTGCCTGCCGTGCGGCCTGCAGGGCGCGCTCGACGCCGCCGACCACCTGCGCGGCAGGCTCGGCATCGATTTCAACGAGACCACGCCCGACGGCCACTTCACGCTGAAGGAAGGCGAGTGCATGGGCGCCTGCGCCATGGCGCCGGTGCTGCTGGTCAACAACAAGAAGATGCACGACTACATGACGCACGAGAAGCTCGATCAGCTCCTGGAGGAGCTCGGGCGCAAATGAGCATGCTCGATTACGGTCCCGACGCGATCCTGATGAAGGGGCTCGACACGCGCAATTGGCGCCTGAAGGATTACGAGGCGCGCGATGGCTATAAAGCCCTGAAAAAGATTCTGTCGGAAAAGATCACACCCGAAGACGTGATTGCCGAGGTGAAAAAGTCCGCGCTGCGCGGGCGCGGCGGCGCCGGCTTTCCGACCGGGCTGAAATGGTCGTTCATGCCGCGGCAGTTCCCCGGCCCCAAATACGTGGTGTGCAATTCCGACGAAGGCGAGCCCGGCACCTGCAAGGATCGCGACCTGCTGCGCTACAACCCGCATTCGGTGATCGAGGGGATGATCATCGCCGGCTACGCCATGAGCGCGAGTGCCGGCTACCACTACATCCACGGCGAGGTCTGGGAAATCTACGAGCAGTTCGAGGAGGCGCTCGCCGAGGCCTACGCCGCTGGCTACCTCGGAAAGAACGTCCTCGGCTCGGAGTTCAGCCACGAGATGTACGCGGTGCCGGGCTACGGCGCCTACATCTGCGGCGAGGAAACCGCGCTGCTCGAGTCGCTCGAGGGCAAGAAGGGCATGCCGCGCTTCAAGCCGCCGTTCCCGGCGAGCTACGGCCTGTACGGCAAACCGACCACCATCAACAACACCGAGACCTTCGCCGCGGTGCCTTGGATCATGCGCCACGGCGCCGATGCGTTCCTCGCGCTCGGCAAGCCGAACAACGGTGGCACCAAGCTGTTCTCGGTGACCGGGCACGTCAACCGCCCCGGCAACTACGAGGTGAAGCTCGGCACGCCGTTCGCCAAGCTGCTCGAGATGGCGGGCGGCGTGCGCACTGGAAGGAAGCTGAAGGGCGTGATCCCGGGCGGATCCTCGATGCCGGTGCTGCCCGCCGACATCATGATGGCGACCGACATGGACTACGACTCGATCGCCAAGGCGGGGTCGATGCTCGGCTCCGGCGCGGTGATCGTCATGGACGACAGCACGTGCATGGTGCGCGCGCTCGAGCGCCTGTCGTATTTCTATTTCGAGGAGTCCTGCGGCCAGTGCACGCCGTGCCGCGAAGGCACCGGCTGGCTGTACCGCGTCGTCAACCGGATCGAGAACGGCAAGGGGCGCATGGAAGACCTCGCGCTGCTCGACGACGTGTCCGACAACATCGCTGGCCGCACCATCTGCGCGCTGGGCGACGCCGCAGCGCTGCCGGTGAAAAGCTTCATCAAGCACTTCCGCGACGAGTTCGAGCACCACATCCGCCACCGGGGCTGCAAGGTGCATGGGCCGCGCATCGAGCCGAAGTGGGGTCGCAGCGAACTCGATTTCAGGCACAGGAACATGAAGGAAGCGGCCTGATGCTCAAAGTCCAGATCGACGGCACGCTGGTCGAGGTGCCGCACGGCGCCACGGTGATGGACGCGACCAACAAGCTCGGCGTCTACGTGCCGCACTTCTGCTATCACCGCAAGCTGTCCATCGCCGCCAACTGCCGCATGTGCCTGGTTGAGGTCGAGAAGGCGCCGAAGCCGCTGCCGGCCTGCGCCACCCCGGTCATCGACGGCATGAAGGTATGGACCAACTCGCCCGCCGCCAAGAAGGCGCAGAACGGGGTGATGGAGTTCCTGCTCATCAACCACCCGCTGGACTGCCCGATCTGCGATCAGGGCGGCGAATGCCAGCTGCAGGACCTCGCGGTCGGCTACGGCCCCAGCAACTCGCGCTACACCGAGGAAAAGCGCGTCGTGCTGCGCAAGGAACTCGGGCCGCTCGTCGCCGCCGAGGAGATGAGCCGCTGCATCCAGTGCACGCGCTGCGTGCGCTTCGGTACCGAGGTCGCCGGCATGATGGAGCTTGGCCTCGCCGGCCGCGGCGAGAACGCCGAGATCGTCTCCTTCGTCAACCACATGCTGGAGTCCGAGCTGCAGGGCAACATGATCGACCTGTGCCCGGTCGGTGCGCTGACCTCAGAGCCGTTCCGCTACAAGGCGAGAACCTGGGAGCTGTCGCGCCGCAAATCCATTTCGCCGCACGATGGCCTGGGATCGAACCTGGTCGTGCAGGTAAGGCAGTCGCGCGTGATGCGCGTGCTGCCGCTCGACAACGATGACATCAACGAATGCTGGCTCTCCGACAAGGACCGCTTCTCCTACGAGGGCCTCAATGCGCCAGACCGGCTGACCGAGCCGATGGTGAAGCGCGGTGGCAAGTGGGAACAGGTGGACTGGGAAGTGGCGCTGGAAGTCGCCGTCTGGGGCCTGAAGAAGCAGGAGTTCGGCGTCCTCGCCTCGCCGCACTCGACGCTGGAAGAGCTGTATCTCGCGGGCAAGCTCGGGCCGGCGGACTTCCGCCTGCGCCATGCCGAGTTCTCCGCCGATGGCCGGCGCGAAGGCATTCCCTGGCTCGGCATGCGGATCACCGAGCTTGGCGCGCTCGATCGTGTGCTGGTTGTCGGCTCGTTCCTGCGCAAGGACCATCCCCTGATCGCGCACCGCCTGCGCCAGGCGGCCAAGCGCGGCGCGCAGGTCCACATCCTCCATTCAGTCGACGACGACTGGGCGATGCCGATCGCCGGCAAGCGGATCGTCCCTCCGTCGGAAATTCCCAATTCGATTTCCTCTTTTCAGGAGTCGCTGAAAGGCGGAAAGAATGCGGCAGTGCTGCTCGGAAATTTTGCGCAGCAGCACCCGCAGGCGGCGCAGATCCACGCCGCGGCGCAGGCGCTGGCTCAGGTTACGAATGCGAAGCTCGGTTTCCTGGGCGAGGCGGCGAATTCGGTCGGCGGCTATTTTGCGGGGCTCCCCTGCGGCGGCAACGTCAACTCGATCCTGCAGAAAAAGAATCTGATTTTATTGAATCTGGAAGCCGAGTTTGATTTTGCCGACACGCAGGCCGCCATGACTGCCGTGAACCAGGCGGATTTCGTGGTGCAGCTGAGCGCCTTCGAGACCGGCCTCGACTACGCCGACGTGCTGCTGCCGATCTCGCCGTTCACCGAAACCGCGGGCACGTTCGTGAATACCGAGGGCCGCGCGCAAAGCTTCTACGCCACGGTGAATCCGCTCGGCGAGTCGCGCCCGGCCTGGAAGGTGCTGCGCGTGCTCGGCACCCTGCTCGGCAAGCCCGAGTTCGGCTACGACACCCTCGACGAGGTGCGCGCGGCGTGCTTCGGGGGCAGGGACATAACCGGGCTGCTTTCCAACAAGATCAATCTGGAAAGCAAACCGCAACCCGGCAGGGCGCAAGGCATCCAACGCATCGCCGAGGTCCCGCTGTACTTCGCCGATCCGCTCGTCCGGCGCTCGGTGCCGCTGCAGAAGACCAAGGACGCGCAACCGCCCAAGGCATGGATGAACGCGAAACTGATGGCGCGGCTTGGAATTTCGGCGGGGCAATGGGTGCTGGTGAACGGCGCTGCCAGGCTGCCCGCTGCTCTCGACGACAAGCTGCCTGACGAGTGCGTCCGCATCGCGGCGGCGCATCACCTGACGTCTCCGATCGGCCCGATGTTCGGCACGCTGACCCTGGAAAAAGCCGCGGTGGAGAGAGTGGCATAGATGGAATGGCTGCAAACGAGACCTGAGGCCTGGTTCGGTGCGCTGTGGGGCCCGGCGGTATACACCACCGTGACGAGCCTCGTGTTCATCGTCGCGATCGTCGCGCCGCTGTTTCTCTGCGTCGCCTACCTGACGCTGTGGGAGCGCAAGCTCATCGGCTGGATCCAGATCCGCATCGGCCCGAACCGCGTCGGCCCGGCGGGCTTGCTGCAGCCGGTCGCCGACGGCGTGAAGTTGCTGATGAAGGAGATCATCCTTCCGACCCAGGCGAACAAGGGCCTGTTCCTGTTCGCGCCGGTGCTCATGCTGATGCCGGCGCTCGCCGCCTGGGCGGTGATCCCCTTCGCTCCCGAGGTCGTGCTCGCGGACATCAACGCCGGGCTGCTGTACATCCTGGCGCTGAGCTCGATGGGCGTGTACGGCGTGATCGTCGCGGGCTGGGCGTCGAACTCCAAGTACGCCTTTCTCGGCGCCATGCGCTCGGCGGCGCAGATGGTGTCCTATGAGCTCTCGATGGGCTTCGCCATGGTGGTGGTGCTGATGGTGTCGGGCAGCCTCAACCTTTCGGACATCGTCTACGCCCAGGGGCGCGGAACCTTCGCCTCGATGGGGCTCACCTTCCTGTCGTGGAACTGGCTGCCGCTCGCGCCGATGCTGGTGGTGTACTTCGTCTCGGGCGTCGCCGAGACCAACCGCGCGCCCTTCGACGTGGTCGAGGGCGAGTCGGAGATCGTCGCCGGCCACATGGTCGAGTACTCGGGCATGTGCTTCGCGCTGTTCTTCCTCGCCGAGTACATGAACATGATGCTGATCAGCGCGCTCACCGTGGTGATGTTCTTCGGCGGCTGGCAGGCGCCTATCGACAGTGCGCTCACCAACGCGATACCGCCGTTCGCCTGGTTGTTCCTGAAGGTGTTCGTCGTCGTTTCCTTCTTTCTCTGGTTCCGCGCCACGTTTCCACGCTACCGCTATGACCAGATCATGCGGCTGGGGTGGAAGATCTTCATCCCGCTGACGCTGGTGTGGATCGCGGTGGTCGGCATCTGGATGCAGACTCCCTGGAGCCTCTGGCGATGAACCCGCATTGGGCCTCATGAACCGACTAATCGAGTTTTTCCGCTCGTTCCTGCTGATCGAGCTGCTGCGCGGCATGGCGCTCACCGGCCGGCACCTGTTCGCGCGCAAGATCACGGTGCAGTTCCCGGAAGAGAAAACGCCGATCAGCCCGCGCTTCCGCGGCCTGCACGCGCTGCGCCGCTATCCCAACGGCGAGGAGCGCTGCATCGCGTGCAAGCTGTGCGAGGCGGTGTGCCCGGCGCTCGCCATCCATATCGATTCGGAGCAGCGCGCCGACGGCACGCGCCGCACCACGCGCTACGACATCGACCTGACCAAGTGCATTTTCTGCGGCTTCTGCGAGGAGGCATGCCCGGTGGACGCCATCGTCGAGACGCGCATCCTGGAATACCACGGGGAGAAGCGGGGGGACCTGTACTACACCAAGCCCATGCTGCTCGCCGTCGGCGACCGTTACGAGGAGCAAATTGCCCGCGACCGGGAAATCGACGCCCCCTACCGCTAAGCCACAACAATAATGTTCGAGTCCGCGGTCTTCTACGCCTTCGCGGCGGTGCTGCTGGTGTCAGCGACGCTCGTGATCACCTCGCGCAACCCGGTGCACAGCGCGCTGTTCCTGGTGCTCGCCTTCTTCACCGCGGCCGGCATCTGGCTCCTGCTGCGCGCCGAGTTCCTCGCCCTCGCGCTGGTGGTGGTCTACGTCGGCGCGGTGATGGTGCTGTTCCTGTTCGTGGTGATGATGCTCGACATCAATATCGAGCGCCTCCGCGAGGGTTTCTGGCGCAACCTGCCGCTCGCGCTCGTGGTGGGCGGGATCATGGTGTTCGAGATGATCGCCGTGCTCGCCAACCGGATTTACGGCGCAAGGCCGAGGGAGCTGCCGCCGACCTACAGCAACACCAGAGAGCTGGGCCGCGTCCTGTACACCGACTACGCCTACGCCTTCGAGATCGCCGCGGTGATCCTGCTGGTGGCGATCATCGCCGCCATCGCCCTGACCCTGCGGCGGCGCAAGGATAGCCGCCGCCAGGACCCCGCCGAGCAGGTGAGGGCGCGGCGCGAGGACCGCGTGAAGCTGGTTTCCATGCCAGCCGAGAAAGAATGACGCTCACCCTCTCCCATTATCTGGTGCTCGGCGCGCTGCTGTTCGCGATCAGCGTCATCGGCATCTTCATGAACCGCCGCAACATCATCATCCTGCTGATGGCGATCGAGCTGATGCTGCTTGCCGTCAACCTGAACTTCATCGCCTTCTCGCACTTCCTCGGCGACGTCGCCGGGCAGGTGTTCGTGTTCTTCATCCTGACGGTGGCCGCCGCCGAGTCGGCGATCGGCCTGGCGATCCTGGTGGTCCTGTTCAGAAATCTGAACACGATCGACGTCGAGGATCTCGACTCGCTAAAAGGATGAAAACCGCCTACCTCCTGGTGCCGTTCGCGCCGCTCGTGGGCGCCATCATCGCCGGCCTCTTCGGCCGCGTCATCGGCCGCGCCGGCGCCCACCGGGTGACGATTCTTTCGGTTTTCATCTCCTTCATCTGCTCGGTGGTCATCTTCATCGATGTGCTGGACGGAAACAGCTTCAACGGCGGCGTCTATGCGTTCCTGACGAGCGGCGAGACGCGCTTCGAGATCGGCTTCCTGATCGACCGCCTCACCGCGCTGATGATGATCGTGGTGACCTTCGTCTCGCTGATGGTGCACGTCTACACCATCGGCTACATGGCCGAGGACCCGGGCTACCAGCGCTTCTTCTCGTACATCTCGCTGTTCACCTTCTCGATGCTGATGCTGGTGATGGCGAACAACTTCCTGCAGCTGTTCTTCGGCTGGGAGGCGGTCGGCCTGATGTCCTACCTGCTGATCGGCTTCTGGTACACGCGCGAGAGCGCGATCTACGCCGCGCTGAAGGCGTTCCTCGTCAACCGGGTCGGCGACTTCGGCTTCCTCCTCGGCATCGCGCTGATCCTCATGAATTTCGGTACCCTCGACTACGCCGCGGTTTTCGGACAAGCAGGTTCATTAAGTACCAAAACAATAGAAATAATTCCCGGGACGGCGTGGGCGCTGATCACGGTGATCTGCGTGCTGCTGTTCATCGGCGCGATGGGCAAGAGCGCGCAGTTCCCGCTGCACGTGTGGCTGCCGGATTCGATGGAAGGCCCGACGCCGATCTCGGCCCTCATCCATGCCGCGACCATGGTGACCGCCGGCATCTTCATGGTGGCGCGCATGGCGCCGCTCTACCAGCTGTCGCAGACGGCGCTCGCGGTGGTGCTGATCATCGGCGCCATCACGGCGCTCTCCATGGCGCTGGTCGCGCTCACCCAGTACGACATCAAGCGCGTCATCGCCTACTCGACGCTCTCGCAGCTCGGCTACATGACGGCCGCGCTCGGCGCCTCGGCGTACGCGGCGGCGATCTTCCACCTGATGACGCACGCCTTCTTCAAGGCGGTGCTGTTCCTCGCCGCCGGCTCGGTGATCATCGCCATGCACCACGAGCAGGACATGCGGCGCATGGGCGGTCTGAAGAAATACATGCCGTGGACCTACTGGACGCTGCTGATCGGCGCCATCTCCTCGGCCGGCATTCCCGGATTCGCCGGCTTCTTCTCCAAGGACGCGATCATCGAGGCGATCAAGCATTCGAGCACGCCGGGCCACCTGTTTGCCTATGTCTGCGTCGTCGCCTGCGTATTCGTCACGGCCACCTACACCTTCCGGCTGGTGTTCATGGCGTTCCACGGAAGCGAGCGCTTCGACCCGGCGCATCCGCCGCACGAGTCGCCGGCGGTGGTGACGGTGCCGCTGGTGCTGCTCGCGATCCCGTCGGTCGCGGCCGGCTGGGTGGTCGGCGACGTGGTTTACGGGGACTTCTTCAAGGACGCGCTCCCCCGGGTGGAGGGTGAAAACCACGGGCTGCTCGCGTTCATGGCCCACGGTTTCGTTTCACTGCCGTTCTGGCTCGCGCTGGCCGGCATTGGTACGGCCGGGTACCTGTATCTGATAAGAACCGATTTGCCCAAGCGCATCGCCGTGGCGCTCGGCCCGCTGTACGCGCTGGTGGAGCGCAAGTACGGCTTTGACGAGCTCTATGCGTGGCTGTTCGCGGGCGGCGCGCGCGCCATCGGCCAGGGCTTGTGGAGGGGAGGCGACCTGGGGCTGATCGACGGCCTGGTGAACGGCTCGGCGCGGCTGGTGGGGTGGTTCGCGTCGGTGGTGCGCCTGTTCCAGACCGGCTACGTCTACCAATACGCCTTCACCATGCTGATCGGCGTGGTCGTGCTCGCGTTCTTCTTTTTGAGAACGTAGATGCTTCTTTCCCTGGCGATCTGGATCCCGATCCTTGCCGGCGTGCTGGTGCTCGCCCTCGGCGAGCGCTACGCGCGCTGGACCGCCCTGCTGGGTTCGATCCTGGGCTTCCTGGTCACCATTCCGTTGTTCTTGAACTTCGACGCCTTGTCGAGCGCGATGCAGTTCGTCGAATTCGCGCGCTGGATAGAACGCTTCAATATCAACTACCACCTCGGCGTTGACGGTATCTCGGTGCTGTTCGTGCTCCTGAACAGCTTCATCACCGTGCTGGTGGTGATCGCCAGCTGGTCGGTGATCGAGAGCCGGGTGGCGCAGTACTACGCGGCGTTCCTCGTGCTCTCCGGCATGCTGAACGGCGTGTTCTCGGCGCTCGACGCGGTGCTGTTCTACGTGTTCTTCGAGGGCACGCTGATCCCGATGTTCATCATCATCGGCGTGTGGGGCGGCCCGAACCGCGTGTACGCCTCGGTGAAGTTCTTTCTCTACACGCTGATGGGCTCGCTGCTGATGCTGATCGCCATGCTCTACCTGTACGGCAAATCGGGCGGCAGCTTCGCGATCCTCGACTGGCACAAGCTGCCGCTGCCGCTCGCGGCGCAGATATTGCTGTTCTTCGGCTTCCTGTTCGCCTTCGCGGTCAAGGTGCCGATGTGGCCGGTGCATACCTGGCTGCCGGATGCTCATACCGAGGCGCCGACCGGAGGCTCGGTCGTGCTGGCGGCGATCCTGCTGAAGCTCGGCGCCTACGGCTTCGTGCGCTTCACGCTGCCGATCCTGCCCGACGCTTCGCGCCAGCTGGCGTGGTTCATGATCGCGCTGTCGCTGATCGCGGTGGTCTATATCGGCTTCGTAGCGCTGGCGCAGGCGGACATGAAGCGGCTGATCGCCTACTCGTCGATCTCGCACATGGGCCTGGTGACGCTCGGTTTCTTCATCTTCAACGCCTACGGCGTCGAGGGCGGGCTGGTGCAGATGATCTCGCACGGCTTCGTTTCCGCCGCCCTGTTTCTGTGCGTGGGCGTGCTCTATGACCGCATGCACAGCCGCATGATCGCTGACTACGGCGGGGTGGTGAACACCATGCCGAAGTTCGCCAGCCTGATGATGCTTTTCGCCATGGCCAACAGCGGCCTGCCGGCGACCAGCGGCTTCGTCGGCGAGTTCCTGGTGATCATGGGCGCGATGAAGGCCGGCTTCTGGCTCGCCTTCCTTGCCGCCACTACCATGATCCTGGGCGCCGCGTACACGCTGTGGATGTACAAGCGGGTCATGTTCGGCCCGGTGACGAACCCGCATGTCGCCGCGCTCAAGGACCTGAATGGCCGGGAAGCGACCGTGCTCGGCCTGCTCGCCCTCGCCGTGCTCGGCATGGGCGTCTATCCGCTGCCGTTCACCGAGGTCATGCATGCCTCGGTGAACGAGCTGCTGCGGCACGTGGCGATCCCGAAACTATGAACGCGCTGCTCGACCACATTCCGGCGCTGCCCGAGGTGCTGCTGCTCGTCGGCGCGTGCGTGCTGATGATCGCTGATCTTTACGTCAAGAGCGAGCGGCGCGACATGAGCTGCCTGATCGCGCAGGCCGTGCTGCTGCTGTGCGCGGCTTCGACGCTGTTCGTGCAGTGGGTGGATGGCACCACGCGGCTGTACCTTTTCAACGGCCTGTTCGTCTCCGACGTGATGTCGAACCTGCTGAAGCTGGTGTCCTACGCCTCGGTCTGGGCGACGCTGATCTACTCGCGCCAGTACCTGGTTGATCGCGGGCTGCTGCGCGGCGAGTTCCTCACCCTGCTGCTGTTCTCGCTGCTCGGCATGATGATCATGATGAGCGCGAACAGCTTCCTCACCATGTACCTGGGCCTGGAGCTGATGTCGCTGTGCCTGTACGCGATGGTGGCGCTCGACCGCGACTCGGCGATGTCGACCGAGGCGGCCATGAAGTACTTCATCCTTGGGGCGCTGTCCTCGGGGCTGCTGCTCTACGGCATGTCGATGATCTACGGCGCGAGCGGCACGCTGAACATCAGCGAAGTGTCGAATCATGTGTCGATCGCTGCGACCACGGACCGGAGCTTCCTGGTCTTCGGGTTGGTTTTCATGGTGGCAGGGATCGCCTTCAAGGTCGGCGCGGCGCCGTTCCACATGTGGATCCCCGACGTCTACCAGGGCGCGCCGACCGCGGTTACGCTGGTGATCGGCTCGGCGCCCAAGCTCGCCGCCTTCGCGATGGCGGTGCGGCTGCTGGTGAACGGGCTGCTCGACCTCGCGCAGGACTGGCAGCAGATGCTCGCGCTCCTCGCGCTGCTCTCGATGGCGATCGGCAACATCACCGCCATCGCGCAATCGAACATCAAGCGCATGCTCGCCTATTCGACCATAGCGCACATGGGCTTCATGCTGCTCGGGCTGCTTTCGGGCGTGGTCGGCGGCAACCTGCTGAACGCCGCCGATGCTTACAGCACGGCGCTGTTCTACGTCGTCGTCTACGTGCTGATGACGCTGGGCTCCTTCGGCATGCTGCTGTACCTCTCGCAGAAGGGCTTCGAATGCGAGAACCTCGACGACCTGCGCGGCCTCAACCGCCGCAGCCCCTGGTTCGCCTTCGTGATGATGGTGCTTATGTTCTCGCTCGCCGGGCTGCCGCCCACCGCCGGGTTCTACGCCAAGCTCTCCGTGCTCTCGGCGGCGGTGCAGGCCGGGCAGCTCTGGCTCGCCGTGGCGGCGGTGATCCTGTCTCTCGTCGGCGCCTTCTACTACCTGCGGATCGTGAAGCTCATGTATTTCGACGACCCGAAAGAATCCGGGCCGGTCGCGGGCCATCCGGAGATGCGCACCTTGCTCTCCGTCAACGGGCTGGTCCTGCTCATCCTCGGCATTTTCCCGCAGCCGCTGATGGCGCTCTGCTACATCGCCATCAACTCCCTCTAGATTGAAAGACCTCACCGAACACTGCGTCTCGGGAGAGCTGGTCTACGACGGCGTGCTCCTGAAAGTACATCGCGACGTGGTGCGCCTTCCCGACGGCAGCGAGGGGACGCGCGAGTACATCCGCCACCCGGGGGCCGTGGCGATCCTGCCGCTGTTCGACGATGGCCGCGTGCTGCTCGAGCGGCAGTTCCGCTATCCCCATCGCCGCGTGTTCATCGAGCTGCCGGCCGGCAAGCTCGAGGCAGGCGAGCCGCACCTCGACACCGCGAAGCGCGAGCTTCTGGAGGAGACCGGCTACAGCGCCGCGGAATGGACTCGGCTCGGCGTGATTCACACCGCCATCGCGTACACGGACGAAGCGATCGAGCTGTTCCTTGCAAAAAAATTGAAGCATGAAGGCAAAGCGCGACTGGACGCCGGCGAATTCGTTGAAACGATCGTCGTAGCGTTCGACGAAGCCATAGGAATGGTGCGCGACGGCCGCATCACCGACGCCAAGTCCGTCGCGGGACTGCTCTGGATGAAGCTGTTTCCGGGTGTAGGATAGCCGAAGGTCAACTCGAGGGAGGAAGCCATGCGTCGCTTTTCCATTCTGCCGGCTGCATTGTTCGTACTCGCCTGCGTCGCCTACGCGGACGAGACCTGCAACTCGCCTTACATCTCGCACCTGATCAAGGGCCAGGAGGATTACGTCTACGTCTGGACGCTCGGCGTCGAGGGGCTGGGTGACGGCTTCGACAAGCTGGTCACGATCGATGTCAATCCGAAGTCCAAGCGCTATGGCAAGGTGATCGACAAGGTCTCCACAGGGGCGCGCGTCGAGGCGCACCACATGGGATTCACCGACGATCGGCGCTACATCTGGGCGGGCGGGCTGTCGGACAACCGCATCTGGGTGTTCGACGTCGGCCGCAATCCCGCGAAGCCCAAGCTGGTACGCACGATCGCTGATCTCGGCGACAAGTCCGGATTTCTCGGCCCGCACACCTACTACGCGCTGCCCGGGCGGATGCTGGTGCAGGCGCTGTCCAACACGCAGGACAAGGGCGGCCGCACCGGGATGGCGCTCTACAACAACAAGGGAGAGTTCATCGCCTCGTATGCCATGCCGGTCGAAGGCGGCGGCGACGGCTACGGCTACGACCTGGCCGTCAATCCGAAGCAGAACGTGCTTCTCACCTCCAGCTTCACGGGCTACGCGAACTACATGCGGCCGCTCGGCGAGCTGATCAAGGACGCCGAGGCGATGAAGAAGTTCGGCAACACCATGGTGGTCTGGGACCTGAAGGCGATGAAGCCGGCCAAGGTGTTCAAGGTGCCGGGTGCGCCGCTGGAGATCCGCTGGTCCCTCAATCCGAAGGACAACTGGGCCATTACGGCGGCGGCGCTGACATCGAAGCTGTGGCTGGTCAAGCAGGACGCAAAGGGCCAGTGGGCGGCGAAAGAGGTCGCCACCATCGGCGACCCGTCCAAGATCCCGCTGCCGGTGGACATTAGCATCACGCGCGACGGCAAGGGCCTCTGGGTCAACACCTTCATGGACGGCACGACGCGCTACTTCGATCTGTCCAATCCCGAGGCGCCGAAGCAGACCTACGAGAAGGTCACCGGCAAGCAGATCAACATGATCTCGCAGAGCTGGGACGGCAGGCGCCTGTACATCACCTCGTCGCTGCTCGCCAACTGGGACAAGGGCGGCGCCGACAACGAGCAGTTCATCCGCGGCTTCGCCTGGGACGGAAGCGAGCTCACGCAGAAGTTCGAGGTCGATTTCACGAAGGAAAAGCTCGGCCGCGCGCACCACATGAAGCTGGGGACGAAAGCGCAGCGCGCGACGGTTACCGGCGGTTGAAAAGAGCCGCGCTGCTCGCCGCGCTGGTTGCCGCGCCGGCGTTGGCGCACCACGTCGAGCTGCTGCCGCCGCTCGAGTTCGTGCCGCCGCCGCCGGGCAGCTACCCGCTGCACCGGATCATGCCGGCGCCCGACGGGCGCGTGCTCGATGTCGATGGCAAGACCGCGCGCCTTTCCCGCTACACCCATGGCGGCATTACCTTGCTCGGCTTCATCTACACGACCTGCGCCGACCCCGACGGCTGCCCGCTCGCCTACCGCGTATTCGACGCGCTGAAGGAGGCCATCGCCGAAACGCCGCGGCTGCGCGGCAAAGTACGCTTCGTCACGCTGTCGTTCGATCCGGCGCGCGACACGCCGGAGGTCATGCGCAGCTATGCGGGCAGCCGGGTGGTGGAGAGCGGCGCCGGGCTGCGCTGGTACTTCCTCACCACGCGCTCCGCGCGCGAGTTGTTTCCTCTGGTCGAGGGATTCGGGCAGCATGTCACCCGCTCGGGGCGCGAACTGTCGCACGTGCTGAAAGTGTTCCTCATCGACCGCGCGGGCGACGTGCGCGAGATCTACAGCTCCAACTTCCTCCATCCGCAGACGGTGCTCAACGACATCGAGACGCTGCTGATGGAGGAAGGCGGGAGACTTGATAAGCCATGAAATGCCTCCATGTAACGGGAAAATTCCCAGCGAGAAAGGCGCCATGACCGAACTGCGACCTGCCGCCGAGCGCGGCCACGCCAATCACGGCTGGCTCGACTCGTACCACAGCTTCTCCTTCGCCGATTACCACGACCCGCGCCACATGGGGTTCGGGCCGTTGCGCGTCATCAACGAGGACCGCGTCGCCCCCGGCTCCGGCTTCGGCACCCACGGGCACCGCGACATGGAGACATCAGCTACGTGCTCGAAGGGGCGCTCGCGCACAAGGACTCGATGGGCACCGGCTCGACCATCGTGCCGGGCGACGTGCAGCGCATGAGCGCCGGACGCGGCGTGCAGCACAGCGAGTACAACCACGACCCGGCCGGCACCACGCATTTCCTGCAGATCTGGATCGAGCCGGATGTCACCGGCATCGCGCCTTCGTACGAGCAGAAGCACTTCGGGCCGGAGGAAAAGCGCGGCCGCCTGCGGCTCATCGCCTCGCCCGACGGCCGCGACGGGTCGGTATCGATGCACCAGGACGCGCTGCTCTACGCCGGCCTGTTCGATGGCGCCGAGAGCGCAAAGTATTCCCTGGAGGAGGGCAGGAAAGGCTACGTTCACGTCGCCCGCGGCACGATCCAGGTAAACGGGCACGCGATGCGCGCGGGCGATGCCCTGAAGACCGACGGCGGCGCGATCGAGATCGAGCGCGGCAAGGGCGCCGAGGTGCTGGTGTTCGATCTTCCCGGGGCAGCGTCGTGAGCAAGACTCGCGAAGTGAATGGCGTCGTTCGCGGCATGCCGGCGAGCGACGGCGCCGGCGTCAAGCTGAACCGCGTCATCGGCGGCCGGGACCTGCCGCAGCTCGATCCGTTCCTGCTGCTCGACGAGTTCCGTTCCGACGACGCGGCCGACTATCTGGCCGGCTTTCCCGAGCACCCGCACCGCGGCTTCGAGACGGTGACCTACATGCTCGCTGGCCGCATGCGCCACCGCGACAATCAAGGCAACACGGGCCTGCTGGGGCCCGGAGCCGTGCAGTGGATGACTGCCGGGCGCGGCATCGTCCACTCGGAAATGCCCGAGCAGGAAAACGGCCTCATGCAGGGCTTCCAGCTGTGGGTGAATCTGCCGGCCAAGGACAAGATGATCGCGCCGCGCTATCAGGACATCGAACCGGCCAGGATTCCCGAAGTCGCCATCCCGGGCGGCCGGGTGCGCGTCATCGCCGGCAGCTTCGGCGGTGCGAGCGGCCCGGTGCAAGCGGACGCCACGGCGCCGCTCTACCTGGATGTTTTTCTGAAAAATGGCGAATTCCAGGCAGCAGTGCCCGTGGAGCACAACGCGTTCGCATATATTTACGACGGCAGCCTCGACATCGCTGGCCGAACCTTGAAGCGCGGCGAGCTGGCCGTCCTGTCGTCCGGCGATGCCTTCGCGGCCAGGGCCGGCGATGCCGGAGCGCGCTTCATCCTGGTCGCCGGCCGGCCGCTCAAGGAACCGGTCGCGCGCTACGGCCCCTTCGTCATGAACCGTCCCGAGGAGATCCAGCAGGCGATGCGCGACTTCACCGAAGGCCGCCTCGGTTGAAGATCGTCGGCATCGCGGGGAGCCTGCGCAGCGGCTCCTACAACGCGGCATTGCTGCGCGCCGCGGTGGAGGAGGCCCCGCCCGAGGTGACGATTGACATCGAGTCGATCCGCGGCATCCCGCTGTACGACGGCGATCTCGAAGCGAAAGGAATTCCTTCCGTAGTAACAGACTTGAAGGAGCGCATTGCCTCCGCAGACGGCCTGCTTCTTGTCACGCCCGAGTACAACAACTCGATTCCCGGTGCGTTCAAGAACGCCATCGACTGGCTCACGCGACCGCCCGCCGACATCCCGCGAGTGTTCAAGGGCCGTCCAGTGGGTCTCATCGGCGCTTCGCCGGGAGCACGCGGCACGGTGCTGTCGCAGACCGCCTGGCTGCCGGTGTTCCGTACGCTCGGCATGCAGCCCTGGTTCGAGCAGCTGCTCTACGTCGGAAACGCAGACAAGTTATTCGATGCGTCCGGCAAGCTGATCGACGAGGCCATCCGCATGCGGCTGCGAAACTACGTGCGCGGCTTCGCGGACTTTGTCAGGAACTTGCGCCAGGGCCGCCAGTAGTACTGCTTCCAACCGTTGTTCACGCCACGGTAGTCATGCGCGGGCACGTTGACGTGCGTGAGATCGATGCGGCCGCTTCTGCCCTTCGGCGTAAAGCGCAGGATCAGCGTCGAGTCGACGTCGCTTTTCTTGAATGCAGTCGAGCGCCAGGCCTGCACGATCAGCCTGCCCGGAACAGTGTAAAGGATGCGGCCTGACAGGGCGCCGTTGAAGGCCTTGAACTTCGAGCCCGCCTTCGCGCCGATGGTGACCGGGTGACCGGTAATGGCGCAATGCGCTTTCGGGCTCAAATACATCGCGTACAGCGCTTTGGCCGGCGCCGGCAGCACCACCGACTGCTTGATGAGTTTCACCCGCAGATTCCGACATAGCCGCAAGCGGTGCAGTAGTCGCAGCCGTCCCTGCGGATGAGCGTGGCGTTGCCGCACTCCGGGCACTTCGCGCCCAACATGATCGGGACGTGCATTTGCGAAGGCGATTCCAGGATGCCCATCTGCTGGCGGGGGGCGCCATCCTCGTCGAGGATGCCGAGCATGGCGTAGCGGTGCAGCATCAGCCGCGCCAGGTAGGAAACCGTCGAAGGGAAGGTCTGCTGCTTGCGGCTGCCGGGGACAAAGGCCATGAAGTCGCCCAGCGGCTCCGGGAAATCGAGCAGCTTGCGCAGCTTCATGCCGATCCACGCCGGGTCGAGAACGCGCATGTCGAGCGACAGTATCTTGCACAAGCCGTCGAGCGCGCGCGGATACTCTCCCGAGAGCCATACCGAGTAGGGCCGCGTGATGCCGTCGGGCAAGGCGATTTCTTTCAGGCCCAGGACGAAATCGTCGCCGGTGCGCGGGTTGAAGACGTCGACGGTCCATGACATCGTGCCGTCGGTGCCGGTTTTCGGCTCCTTCAACGCGAACATCGCTTCGGTCACGGGAGAGGAGCCGATTTCCGAGGCCAATTTGAAAGATTCATCGGTCAGGCCTGCGTGCAGCTCGTCGACCCGCCAGCGCACGATCTGCGCGAACGCAGATACGACCGAAGGCATGCGCCTTTTTTCGCCGCGCGGCGGGAAAGGCATGTCGAAAGCGTCGTCGCCGCCCGCCTTGGCCAGCGTGTCGAGCTTGAGCTTCAGCCAGCCGTGGTCGTTGGCGCGCATGTCCATCGATAGCGTCTTGGCGAGCGCGCCGAGGCCGCGCGGCTGCTCGCTGCCGTTGACCCAAACCTCGAAAGCGTGCGGCTGGCCGCCGTTGTCGACGTGGCCGACGAACACCGCGAAGCGAGAGCTCGGGTGCTCGATCATGTAGGTCCACGCCGGGTTGCCGCCGGAAAGATCCGGCCGCCCGGGCCAGCGCAGGCTGGCGAGAACCGGCGCCGGCACGTTCCTGATCGCTATGCGCCGGTTGACGTCGTCCTGGACGAAGTCTTGAGGCTTCTGAACCGATAGAACGGCACCGAGAACCTTGTTGGGTCGGTAAGTCGCCAGGCCCTTCAGGCCGGACTTCCACGCGTGCAGATACAGATCCCGGAAGTCGGCGTACGGATAGTCCTCCGGCACGTTGACGGTCTTCGAGATGCTGGTGTCGATGTAAGGCGCGACCGTCGCCACCATCTGCTCGTGGGAGCGCGCCGAGATCTCCAGCGCGGTGACGAAGTAGGGCGGCAGCGCGTCCATGTCGCCGCCCATAGCGCGGTAGCGTCTCCAGGCGTGGTCCTCTACCGGGAATTCCTGCACGCCGTCCCTCATGCGCTTCTTGCGCGTATAGGTCCACGAGAACGGCGGCTCAATGCCGTTGGAGGCGTTGTCCGCGAAAGCGAGGCTGATCGTTCCCGTTGGCGCGATGGAGAGCAGATGGGAGTTGCGAATTCCGTTCTTGCGGATGACCTGCTTGATCTCCTCCGGCAGACCGGCAGCGAAGCTGGTGCCGGAAAGATATAAATCCGCGCTGAAAAGCGGGAACGCGCCGCGCTCCTTCGCCAGCTCGGCCGAGGCGCGGTAGGCCTGGTCGCGCATCGCCTCGGCGACGCGCGCCGCCATGCCCCGGGCTTCGTCGGTGTCGTACTTCAGCCGCAGCATGATGAGCGCGTCGCCGAGCCCGGTGAAGCCGAGGCCGACGCGGCGCTTCGCCATCGCTTCCTCGCGCTGCTGCCCGAGCGGCCAGGCCGTAACCTCGAGCACGTTGTCGAGCATGCGGATGGACGTCTCGACTACTTTGCCGAACTTATCGAAGTCGAACTTCGCTTTTTCATTGAAGGGATGAGAGATGAATCTGGTCAAATCAATCGAGCCGAGGCAACAGCAGCCGTAAGGCGGCAGCGGCTGCTCGGCGCAGGGATTGGTCGCCTCGATGGTCTCGCAGTAGTTGAGATTGTTGTCGCGGTTGATGCGGTCGAGGAACAGGATGCCCGGCTCGGCATGGTCGTAGGTCGAGCGCATGATCTGGTCCCACAGCTCGCGCGCGCGCACCTTGCGGTACACCCACAGCCCGTCGTCGCGCTGATAGGTCTCGCCTGCCGGCCAGGGTTTCGCTTTATGAACCAATTCAACGACAGAATCTTTTTCGACGGCGAGCATGAATTCATCCGTCACGCCAACGGAGATGTTGAAGTTGGCGAGCTCGCCCTGGTCCTTGGCGTGGATGAAGTCCTCGATGTCGGGGTGGTCGCAGCGCAGCACGCCCATCTGGGCGCCGCGGCGCGAGCCGGCGGATTCGACCGTCTCGCACGACTGGTCGAACACGCGCATGTAGGACACCGGGCCGCTGGCACGCGAATGCGTGCCCTTCACTTCGGCGCCCTTCGGGCGGATGGCCGAGAAGTCGTAGCCGACGCCCCCGCCGCGGCGCATGGTCTCGGCGGCTTCCTGGAGCGCGGTGTAGATGCCCGGCTTGCCGTCGACCACCTCGGAGATCGAGTCGCCGACCGGCTGCACGAAGCAGTTAATCAGCGTCGCCTGGAGCTGGATGCCGGCGGCGGAATTGATGCGCCCGGCGGGGATGAAGCCTTCCTCCTGCGCCTGCAGGAAGCGGCGCTCCCAGTGGGTGCGCTTGTCCTCGGGCTCGGCCTGCGCAAGGGCGCGCGCCACGCGGCGGCGCACGTCCTCGACGGACGCTTCCTTGTCCTTGGCGTACTTCTCGAGCAGCGTATCGCGGCAGATTTCCTGCTCTGCTGCGGCGACCTGAATATCCATACAGTATTATACCAACCGCTAGGCGGGGTGGGGATGGGGCGCGGCGCCGGGCTCGAAGGACTGGCGGGCGCGCTTCAGGACGTCGGCGATGTCGGCGTGGCCAAAGCGTAGCGCGAGCTCCACCGGGGTGTCGCCCTCCCTCGTCGCCTGCGTCGGGTCGGCGCCGTTGCGCAGCAGCACGTCGACCATCGGCAGGCTGCCCTTCGCCGCGGCATAGGCCAGGGGGGTATAGCCGTTGTCATGGTGCAGGTTCGGGTCGAAGTTCATCGACAGCACCTTCTGCGCGTAAACCAGGTTCCTTTTCTCGATGGCGTAGAACAGCGCCCGCAGGGCTTCAGGGCTTTTTTCCCGCGGCCTGGGCTCCAGGCCGGTGGGCAGCAGCTTCACGACGTAGTTGACGAGCCCCATGCCGACCAGCGCGAGGAGCGCGAGGAGGATCGGGATCTTGGACAGGTTGAACCCCTCGGCGATCTGCTCGGGCATGTTGGCGCCGGCGATGAGCAGCACCACCGCGACGAAGAAAAAGAACTTGAGGTACAGGAAAAGCCCCAGGATCACCACGCAGGCGAGCACCGCGATCAGGCTGGCGTGCTGGATGCCGAGCGTCTCCTCGACGTACTCGTGGGGCAGGTTGGCGAGCACCGCGGTAATGGCGATCAGCCCCATCAGGATCAGCTCGCGGATGCGCATCCGCGTCAGAAAATCGAGCCGCTCGGCTTTTTCCCCCGCCATGCTGCCTCCCTTTTTCACGGATTCTGAAAGCTTGGCGCGACGCTGGCAAGCGTAGAATCCCCCAGACCCCCATGTCGAAGGCTTTTGTCAAGGACGAAAGCGTCCCGCAGGAGGAAGAACGCGAGACGCCAGCGATTCCGGGCGGCAAGAATTACATTACGCCAGAAGGCTACGCGCGCCTGAAGGCCGAGCTCAAGCAGCTGGCGGAGGCCGAGCGCCCCGAGGTAGTGAAGACGGTGGCCTGGGCGGCCTCGCTCGGCGATCGCTCCGAGAACGCCGACTACATCTACGGCAAGCGGCGACTGCGCGAGATCGACCGCCGCATCCGCTTTCTCATCAAGCGGCTGGAAGCGGCGGAGGTGGTGAATGCGAAAGGGCGCGACACCGACCAGGTGTTCTTCGGCGCCACCGTGAGGATAAAAATGAAGAATGAAGAAAAAGAGATCTGCATCGTCGGCGTCGACGAAGTCGATGCGTCGCGCGGCCGCGTGTCGTGGATCTCGCCAATCGCCAAGGCGCTGCTCAAGGCGCGCGAAGGCGATAGCGTGATGCTGCATACGCCCTCGGGAGACGAGAAGCTCGTAATCCTTGAAGTGAGGTACCTGTGAGCCTGCTGCAGAAGCCTAGGGCTTCTTGAAATCCCCGGCGACGATCACCGAGAGCCGCGCCGGATCGATGTGCCGGCGCATCGCCGCGTTCACCTGCTCAGGCTCTAGCGCGGCGATCTTCGACTCGAACTCGATGTCCCAGGCGAAGGTGCGCTTCCAGTAGAGATACGAGCCAAGGCGGCTCACGAGCGAGCGGTCCTGCGTGCGCGCCATGCGCCGCGCCTCGAGCAGCGCTTTCTTGCCTTCGGCCACTTCCCCGGCGCTAAAGCCCGTGCGCACGGCGCGCTCGAGCTCCTCGCGGATCGCGCGCTCGACGCGGCCGCGGTTCTGCGGCGCGAAGATCGAGGCGACCCGGAACGCCGCCGCCTCGTCGAACGCGCTCGACGTGAACGTGGTGTAGGTGCTGTAAGAGAGGCCTTCCTTCTCGCGCACGCGCGCCGGCACGCGGCCGGTGGATGAGCCGCCGAGCAGGTGATTGGCAAGGACCACCGCGGGGAAGTCCGCATGGTCGTCGCGCATCTTGACGTTGAGCCCGGCGCGCAGCACCGCGTTCGCCTTGTCGGGCGTGATGAACTCGTTCTCGAACGCCGGCCGGTCGAAGTACAGCGAGGGCACGCGCTGGAACGGCCGCGGCGTCTGCCAGGGGCCGAACAGCTCCTCCGCCAGCCGCGCCAGGTCCTCGGCATCGACCTCGCCGACGGCGACGAAGTCGGCGCCGGTCGCGCCGAAGAGCTCGCGGTAGCAGGCTTCGGCGTCGCCGAGCTGGGTGGCGCGCAGCTTCTCGATGCGCTCCTCGATGGTCGGCGTGTACAGCGGATGGCCTTTCGGGTACAGCTGCAGGTGGCGCGCCAGCCGCACGCCGGCGAGCGCCGCCGGGTCGGTGCGCTGCGACTCGGCGCTGGTGATCGCGGCGCGCTTCATCTCGTCGAATTCCGCAGAGGGGAAGACCGGCTCGCGCAGCACTTCGGCCACCAGCCGCAGCGCGCCCGCCAGGTTCTCCTTGCGCACTTCGATGCTCGCGCCATCGCCGCCCACCGTAACCGTGGCGTTAAGTTTCTCGAAGGCGTCCTTGAGCTGCGCGCGAGTGTGCTTCTTGCTGCCGCGGATCAGCATGCTGCCGGCGAAATCGCAGGCCACCTCGCGGTTGAACAGGCTCTTCTCGTCGCCCCAGTGCAGCGCGAGGTTGACGACGACCCGGCCGCCGCGCGTTTTCTTCGGCAGCAGCGCGGCGTTGATGCCGTTGGCGAGCTGGCGCCGTACGACGCGCGATTCGATGTTGGCGGGCGACGGGTCGAAGGCCTCGCCGAGCGGCAGCGACTTGGTATCGTCGCCGCGATAGGCGGCAAGCGCTTCCTCCAAGCCGGTGACCGCCGGGATCTCGGCGCGATCGGGCTGCTCGGTCGGCACGAACACGCCGAGGACGCGGTTTGCCGGCTTCAGGTAGCGCTCGGCAGCGCGCTGCACGTCTTCGAGGCTCACCTTGCGCAGGCGGTCGCGGTACACGAAGAACAGGCGCCAGTTGCCGATGGCGGCAAATTCGGACAAGGCGCGCACGAAAGCGCCGGTCTCGAGCTGCGATTTCTCGAAGTCGTTGAGCAGCGCGGTGCGCGCGCGCTCGACTTCCTCCGCGGTGATTTTGTCCCTGCGGATGTTTTCGACCACCTGGATCAGCGCGTCGCGCGCCTTGTCCAGGGACGCGGACTTGTCGAGCGCCGCGCCGAAGTACACGTAGCCCGGATCGTGCAGGCCGCGCTCGGCGCCCCAGACGAAGCTCGCCACGCCTTTCTGCACCATCGCGCGATGCAGCCGGCCGGTCGGCACGTCGCCGAGGATGTTGGTCAGCACGTCGATCGCCGGGTAGTCGGGGTGGGCGCCTGCCGGCACGCGGTACATGGAAGAGACGATCTGGTTGTCGCCGCTGCGCCGCAGGACCACGCTGCGCTCGCCGTCCTGGGTCGGCTCCTCGGTGTAGAACGTCGGCAGCGGCCGCGACGGCCGCGGCATGGCGCCGAAATGCCGGCCCACCAGCTCGAGGGCGCGCACTTCATCGAAGCGTCCGGCGACGATCAGCACCGCGTTGTCGGGCTGATACCAGGTGCGGTAGAAGGCCTGCAGCTTGTCGATCGGCACCCGCTCGATGTCCGAGCGCATGCCGATGATCGGGTTGCCGTAGTTGTGCCAGGGGTAAGCCGCCTTCTGCATGCGCTGGAACAGCACGCTGCCCGGGTTGTTCTCGCCCAGCTCGAACTCGTTGCGCACCACGCTCATCTCGCTGTCGAGGTCTTCCTTCGAGACGAACGAATTCAGCATGCGGTCGGCTTCGAGCTCGATCGCCCACGCCAGGTTGTCGTCGGTGGCCGCGAAAGTCTCGAAATAGGTGGTGCGGTCGTTGGACGTCGTGCCGTTCCAGCGCGCCCCGCGGCGCGTGAATTCCTCCTTGATGTTGGGATGGCTCTTGGAGCCCTTGAACAGCAGGTGCTCCAGCAGGTGCGCCATGCCCTTCTCGCCGTAGCCTTCGTGGCGCGAGCCGACCATGTAGGCGATGTGCACCGTGACGGTGTCGATGCTGGGGTCGGGCAGCGTCAGCAGGTGCATGCCGTTCGGCAGCAGGTACTCGGTGACGCCTTCCAGCGAAACGACTTTGCGCGGCGCCTCGGCGGCCGCAGCTAAGCCGGCTACGCAAAAAGCGAACAGCAGCAAGGTGACGGCAAACAGTCGTTTCATCTTAAAAAACCGAAAAGATGCAGGGCGAGAAGGCCGGCGATGATGGTAGCGAAGGTGGTGCGCCACCGCCAAGCCACAGCAATTGCGACAACGCCGGCCAGCAGGCGTTCATTCTGCACCAGCACTTCCGGGGCCCAGATGGCCGTCAGCACCGCGGCCGGGACATAACGCGGGGCGCCGGTGCGACGCCGAGAAGAACGGGCAGCGAGGCCCGTGCGCCGGCCGCGAAAGCCGGGCGCGGAAAAGCTATTTCTTCTGCTCCCGGCGTTCGCGGGCCGCCTTGGCGCGGGCTTCACACTTAGCCGGGTCCTTCGCCTGCGCGCACATCTCCTTGCGCATGCAGTCGTGACGCGCGTCGCCCTGCTTGCCTTCGCAGGCCTTCTCGGCCTTGCTGTGCGCCGCCTTCATTTTCGCCACGCGTTCTTCGCAACGCGCGGGATCCTTTGCCTTCGAGCAGTCGACGCGCTGCTGAGCGAAAACGCCGGTACTGGCCGCGAGGAGCAAAACGCCGATCAGGGGTTTGAGCATGGGAATGTCCTTTAGTGGGGAACGACGTCCGTGTAACGCGCACCCGGGCCGGATCGCTGACCGCGAAGTTGTAACGCTTTGTATCAGCCCAGCTGCTTGAGCATGGTGGCGGCGTCCGAGACCTCGAACTTGCCGGGGCCTTCCACGTTCAGCTGCTTCACCACGCCGTTGTCCACCAGCATCGAGAAGCGCTGCATGCGGGTCCCCATGCCGCGCGGGTTGAGGTCGAGCTCCAGGCCGAGCTTCTTGGCCCACTCGGCGCTGCCATCGCCCAGGAAGCGGATCTTGCCGAGCGCCTTCTGGTCGCGGCCCCAGTGCGCCATGACGAACGCATCGTTGGTCGCCACGCACCAGATCTCGTTCACGCCCTTGCCCTTCAGCTTGTCCAGGTTCTGCACGTAGCTCGGCACGTGCTTCGCCGAGCAGGTGGGCGTATAGGCGCCCGGCAGGCCGAAGATGGCGATCTTCTTGCCCTTCACCGCGTCGCCGACGTTGACCTCCTTGGGCGGCATCGCGCATTGCGTGCTGGAATCGAACTCGGTGGACTCCATCAGCTTGCCCTCGGGCAGCCGGTCGCCGACTTTAATGGTCATAGCGGGTCTCCTGTGGTCGTCTGGGGGAAGGGGCGAATGATACCTAACTGCAGCACCGATCCGCCCATCGTGGATATGATGGCGCATGACCATCGCCTGGCTTCGCGCGCTGGCGGTCATCGCAGCCATTGCGGGGGCGCTCCTTCTGCTCGCGTCCGGGCTCGGGGTGCGGCTCGAGCTGTGGACCTACCGCACCGGCTTCGATCTGCTGCGCTGGTCGAGCTATATCGGTATCGCGGCGGGCGTACTTGCGCTGCTCGGACTGGTGCTCCCGCAACGGCGCGTGCGCTGGATCGTGGGGTTGCTCGTCGCGCTGGTGCTGGGGGCCGGAACCGCGTACGTGCCGTACAGCTTTCAGCAGCGCGCGAGGTCGGTGCCGCCGATCCACGACATCACGACCGATACCGATAGGCCACCGGAGTTCGTGAAGGTGGTGGCGCTGCGCGCGGGGGCGCCGAACCCGCCGGCGTACGATGGGCCGAAGGTGGCCGAACAGCAGCGCAAAGCCTATCCGGACATTCAGCCGGCGGTGCTCGCCGCGGGACCCGAGATCGCATTCGCGCGCGCGCTTTCCGCGGCCGAGGCGATGGGCTGGGACATCGTCGATGCGCAGCCGAAGGAGGGCAGGATCGAGGCCACGGCGACCACCTTCTGGTTCGGCTTCAAGGACGACGTGGTGGTGCGCATCACCCCGGCGCCGAGCGGCAGCCGCATCGACGTACGCTCGAAATCGCGCGTCGGGCGCAGCGATGCCGGAACTAATGCACAACGCGTCCGCGCCTACCTCAAACGCTTGAATTGATTTAGGGATATCCTTCCGGACATCAGCTCGCACCGGAAAGGGGTAGGCCAATGAAAAGCACAGTTCTGCTGATCGCGCTGGCGCTCGCGGCGCCGGCCTGGGCGCAGGCGCCAGAGCAGAAGCCGGCACCCAAGGAGGCCGCCAAACCCGCGGCGAAAGACGCCACGAAAACGGCGGCGAAGAAACATCGGCGCTGGCACGAGGACGCGAGGCACTGCCTCGAGCTGCCGACCAACACCGAGGTCATCAAGTGCGCAGAAGTGTATCTGTAGCTACGTGCCTGTTCCGGTGCTCAATGCGGCCTGGCGGCCGCGCTCGACGTCGATGCCCGCCAGGAGCGCGAGGCCGATGACGAAATAAAGGCCGGTGGCGAAGATCGCCAGACGGTGGTTGCCGCCGAAGAACCACGTCACCGCGCCATAGGTGAGCGGGCCGAAGATCGACGCCGCCTTCACTGAAAGGCCCCATAGTCCGAAGAACTCGGCCACGCGCGAGGGCGGCGCGAGATAGCCGACGAGCGCGCGGCCCGCGGCTTGCGACGAGCCCATGCATAGCCCGGCGAGGTTGGCGGCCACCCAGAAAGAGGTTGTGGTTTCCGAAAAACCGGCAACGATGACCATCACGATCCAGCCGATCAGCGTCAGCGCGATGGCGCGCACATGGCCGATCGCGTCCTGCAGGTAGCCGAAAGCGAAGGCACCGAGCGCTGCCGTGACGTTGACGACCAGGATCAGCACGATGGTCTGCTCGGTGGTGAATTGCATCACCTGCTCGGCGTAGATCGCGGCGAGCGCCACCACCGCCGTGACGCCCGCCTGGTAGAACAGCATGCAGATCAGGAAGCGCCTCAGGTCGCGGTATTGGCGCGAATGCCGCAGCGTTTCCCCGACTCTTTTCCACGGGTTTTCCGTAGTCGGCTGGGGCAGCGCCCTTTCGCGCAGAAAGATGAAAGTCGGCGTTGCCGCGAGCGCGAAGAACCCCGCCGTGATGAGCATCGTCACCGGCACGAACAGCGCAGCCGCATCGCCTCTTTGCTGCGCGGCCGTGATGTAGGCGAGACAGATCCCCAGGGAAGCCAGGCCGCCCAGATAGCCGAAGCTCCAGCCCCAGCCCGAGACGCGTCCCATGGCATTCGAATCGGCGAGCTCGGGCAGGAACGCCGCGATGAGGTTCTCGCCGGTGCCGAAGAAATAGTTGGACAGAATGATCAAGGCGAGCGCGAGCCACACCGCGCCCGGCGCCGCGAGCCAGAGCAGCGCCGTGAACACCACGCAGCCGATGGTCGAGAGCAACAGCAGCTGCTTCTTGGCCGCGCGCGCATCGGCCCACGCGCCGACCAGCGGACCGGTGATCAGGATCGCGGCGTAGGACACCGATAGCGCAGCAGTCCACGCGAACGTGGCCCAAGGAGCATTATGGGTAACTACAGAAACAAAATAGGCGCCGAACACGGCGGTGATGACGACCGTCGTGTAGCCGGAGTTGGCGAAGTCGTACATGCTCCAGGCCCAGACCTCAAGCAATTTGACATGGGGTGCCAGCGGCGAGCGCATGCCGCATTCTAGCTTTCCGGTATAGTCTTCATTCCATGCAACAAGCAGTTAAGACAGGCGTCGGCGAGCATCGCCTTACGCTCAGCGAGGTCCTCGAAGCGCTGGTCGAGGACAAGGTGATCGATGCGGAGGCCGCGGCACAACTGCAGAAGGAACGCCGCTACTACCGCGGCACGCTGCATCCGCTCGCCATCGTCGCCGAGCAGAAGTGGAAAAAAGGCAATTCATTGCTGAGCCTGGATGCCCTCACCGAGTGGCTGGCGAAGCGGGTGGGCATGGAATACCTGCACATCGATCCGCTGAAGATCGATTTCGGCGCGATCACCGAGGTGATGTCGTCGGCTTACGCGACGCGCTTCCGCGTCCTGCCGGTCGGCGTCAGCGCGAAGGAAGCGATCGTCGCCACCTCCGAGCCGTACGTGCGCGAGTGGGAAGCCGAGGTTGCGCGCATGATCAAGCGCGACATCAGGCGCGTGATCGCCAACCCGCTCGACATCGAGCGCTACCAGGTCGAGTTCTACAACCTCGCCAAATCCATCAAGGGCGCCAACCGCACCGCCACCGGCGGCAGCGGGCTGTCGAACTTCGAGCAGCTGGTCGAGCTCGGCAAGGGCGACAAGCAGCTCGACGCGAACGACGCGCACATCGTGCGCATCACCGACTGGCTGTGGCAATACGCCTTCGAGCAGCGCGCGAGCGACATCCACATCGAGCCGCGGCGCGAGCAGGGCATCGTGCGCTTCCGCATCGACGGCGTCCTGCACCAGGTGTACCAGATGCCGGCCGCGGTGCTGGCGGCGATGACCAGCCGCATCAAGATCCTGGCGCGCATGGACGTGGTCGAGAAGCGCCGCCCGCAGGACGGCCGCATCAAGACGCGCACCTTCGAGCAGGACGAGGTGGAGCTGCGCATCTCGACGCTGCCGACCGCGTTCGGCGAGAAGATCGTGATGCGCATCTTCGACCCCGAGGTGCTGGTGCGCGACTTCCGCGAGCTCGGCTTCTCCGAGGAGGACCAGAAGCGCTGGAACGAGATGACCGCGCGGCCGAACGGCATCGTGCTGGTCACCGGTCCCACCGGCTCGGGCAAGACCACCACGCTCTACTCGACGCTCAAGACGCTCGCCACTGCGCAGGTCAACGTCTGCACCATCGAGGACCCGATCGAGATGGTCGAGGCCGCATTCAACCAGATGCAAGTGCAGCCGGCGATCGAGCTCGGTTTCGCGGAAGGCGTGCGCGCGCTGATGCGCCAGGACCCGGACATCATCATGATCGGCGAGATCCGCGACCTCGAGACCGCCGAGATGGCGGTCCAGTCCGCGCTCACCGGCCACCTCGTGCTCTCCACGCTGCACACCAACGACGCGCCGAGCGCGGTGACGCGGCTGCTCGAGCTGGGCGTTGCGCCTTACCTGCTGAACGCGACGCTGAACGGCGTCATGGCGCAGCGCCTGGTGCGCACGCTGTGTCCGCATTGCAAGCAGAAAATGGATCTGCAGCGCGGCGAGGACCAGGAGGCCTGGGACGCGCTGGTCGCGCCGTGGAAATCGAACCGCCCGGCGAAGGTGTGCAAGCCGGTCGGCTGCCTCGAGTGCCGCATGACCGGGTTCCTGGGCAGGGTCGGCATCTACGAAGCGCTGGTTTTTTCAAGGGGCATCAAGGCGCTGGCCGGAAAAAACGCCGACATCGATGCCATGAGAGATCAGGCGATGAAGGAAGGCATGAAGCCGCTGCGCATCAGCGGCGCGATGAAGGTCGCCGCCGGCGTGACCACCATCGACGAAGTGCTCAAGGTGGCGCCGCCGGTGCGCGACGCAGCCGCCGGCTAGGCCCGTGCTCGAGCTCCTGCTCGCCGCTGCGCTCTCGGGCGGCATCGTCTACCTGGTGATGCATCTCGCCTCCCGCAAACGGGAGCGGGCCCTCGAAGAGGCGAGGGCAGGTGAGCAGCGCTTTCGCGACCTGACCGAGCTGTCGGCCGACTGGTACTGGGAAACCGATGCCCAGCACCGCATCACCTGGATCTCGGCCGGCGGGCCGGTGGCGACCTTCTTCGGCAACACGCCGACCTTCGGCAAGCACTTCTGGGAGATCCCGCGCGTGCAGGTGGACGAGCGCGCGCTGCAGGACCATCTCGAGCGCCTCGGCGAGCAGCTGCCGTTCTTCGACCTCGAAATCACGCGCACCGACGAGCGCGGCGCGCGCATGATCCATATCATCTCGGGACAGTCGCGGGTCACGCCGCGCGGCCAGTTCCTCGGCTATCGCGGCGTCGGCCGCGACGTCACCGAGCAGCGCCGCGCCGAGCGGGCGCTGTTCCAGGCGAAGGAGCGCCTCGAGCTCGCGCTCGACGGCGGCAACCTCGCCGAGTGGCACTTCGACGTGCAGAACGACGAGCTCTACGCAGGCGACGGCTGGGTGCGGTTCCTCGGGCACGGCCGCTCGCCGGCGGTCGGCAAAGGCGCCGCGCTGTACGACATGATGCACCCCGAGGACCGCGAGCGCGGCCGGGAGGTGATGATCCGCGCGCTGAAGGGCGAGCTGGAGGAGTACGTCGATGAGTTCCGCGTGCCGACCAAGGCGGGCGAATGGAAATGGCTGCAGGCGAGGGGGCGCGTGGTCGAGCGCGACGCCGAGGGGCGCGCGCTGCGCGTATCGGGCACCGTCGCCGATATCGACTCGCGCAAGCGCGCCGAGACCGCGCTTCAGGACGCCGAGTTGCGCTACCGCTCGCTGGTGGACTTCGCGCCCGATGCGATCGTCGTGCACTCCGCCCGGCTGGTCGAGTACGCCAATCCGGCCGCGGCGCGGCTCTTCAAGGCCGCGGCGCCGCGCCAGCTCGTCGGCTTGAGGTTGGAGGACTTGTTCAACCCGGCGGACCTTGCGCGCGTTTGCGAGCGCCAGGAAGGCCTCGAGGCCGGCCCCGGCACGACCACCTTCGAGGAGCGGCGCCTGCGCTGCGTCGACGCCAGCGAGACGCTCGTCGAAGCCGCCGCGGTGTCATTCCTGGAGCGCGGCCGCATCGTGGTGCAGGCCGTGTTCCGCGACGTGAGTGAGCAGCGCAAGGCGCGCCAGGCACTTGCCGAGCGCGAGCAGCGCTTCCGGGACGTGGTGCACGCCTCGGGCGAGTACGTCTGGGAGACCGATGCCACCTGGCGTTACACCTACCTCTCTGAGCGCGTCGAGGCGGTCCTCGGTTATGCGCGTAACGAGCTCCTCGGCCGCACGCCGCACGAATTCATGCCGCTCGGTGAAGCTCATTTTCCAGACACGAAAACCCCCTTCCGCGACGTGGTGCGCCGCTCGATTACCAAGTCGGGCGGCGTCATCTGGCAATCGGTGAGCGGCGTGCCGCTGCAGGACGCGGCGGGCGCGCTGACCGGCTACCGCGGCACCGCCGCCGACGTCACCGCGCGCAAGCAGGCCGAAGCGCGCATCGAGTACCTGGCCACCCGCGACGCGCTGACCGGCCTACCGAACCGCATCCTGCTGGCCGACCGCGCCGGGCAGGCGATCCTCACCGCGGCGCGCAGCCGCACCCAGCTCGCGCTGCTGTGCGTCGACCTCGACCGCTTCAAGCTGGTGAACGACTCGCTCGGCCACCAGGCCGGCGACGCGCTGCTGCGCGCGGTCGCCGACCGGCTGCAGAACACGCTGCGCCACGAGGACACGCTGGCGCGGCTGGGCGGGGACGACTTCGTGCTGCTATGGAACGGCCTTAAGTCGGCCGAGGACGTCGCCATCCTTGCGCAGCGCATCCTTTCGATCCTGGCGCGGCCGTTCACGGTCGACGAGAACATGCTGAACGTCGGCACCTCGATCGGCATCGCCATCTACCCGAACGACGGCCGTGACTTCGCCGAGCTCCTCAAGAATGCCGACGCGGCGCTGTACCACGCGAAGGAGAGCGGCCGCGGCATCTTCCGTTTCTTCTCGCCGGCGCTCAATGCGCGCGCGGTGGAGCGCCTGCGCGTGGAAAACGAGCTGCGCAGCGCGCTGGCGCGGAGCGAGCTGGTGCTTCACTGGCAGCCGGTGGTGCGCGGGCGCGACCAGGTGGTCGGCGCCGAGGCCCTGGTGCGCTGGAACCACCGCAGCCGCGGGCTGCTGATGCCCGAGGAGTTCGTGCCGCTTGCCGAGGAGTGCGGCCTGATCCGCGCGGTGGGTGAGTGGACGCTCGAGCGCGCGCTGTCGCAGGCCGGCGCCTGGCAGAGAAAGATGCCAGGGCGCGCCTGGTTCGCGGTCAACGTATCGGCGCCCGAGCTCGCGCAGGGCGATGCGTATGTCGATCGCATCAAGGCGGTTTTACAAGCCAATCAACTTGAGGGAAAGTGCCTGGAGCTGGAAGTCACCGAACGCGTCCTGATGTCGAGCCGCGCCGAGAACGTGGAGACGCTGCGCAAGATCGGCGAGCTCGGCGTGCGCTTCGCGATCGACGATTTCGGCACCGGCTACTCGAGCCTCGCCTACCTGAGGATGCTGCCGATCGACAAGCTGAAGATCGACCGCTCGTTCCTGCGCGCCATCGACTCGCACTCCGCCGACGAGGCGATCGTGCGCGCGATCACGGCGATGGCGAAGACGCTCGGCATCGCGGTGGCCGCCGAGGGCATCGAAAGCGAAGCCCAGCTCAGGCGCGTGCTCGCGCTCGGCTGCGAGGAATGGCAGGGACACTACTTCAGCGAGCCGCTCGACGCCGCGGCTTTCGAGCGGCTGCTGCAGAACGTCAGCGCAGGATCAGCGCGGACAGCGCCCAGGAGATGATGCTGTAGATGATGGCGCCGAAGAAGCCGGCCCAGAAGTTCGCCACCACGAAACCCTGCAGGACCGAGCCGACGAACCAGAACAGCAGCCCGTTTATCACGAAGATGAACAGGCCGAGGGTGAGGATCGTCACCGGCAGGGTCAGCAGGATGAGGATCGGCCGGATGACAGTGTTGACCAGGCCGAGGACCGCCGCTGCCAGCAGCGCGCTCCAGAAGCTCGACACGCTGATCGAGGGCATCAGGTAGGCGACCAGGATCAGCGCGAGCGTGTTGATCAGCCAGACGAGGAGGAGCGTCATCGGGACGA
Source organism: Burkholderiales bacterium (assembly GCA_035602335.1). Taxonomy (GTDB): domain Bacteria; phylum Pseudomonadota; class Gammaproteobacteria; order Burkholderiales; family SG8-39; genus SCGC-AG-212-J23. The sequence continues at coordinate 17,611 of DATNMK010000024.1, read as the reverse complement.
TTGTCCGCCATGACTGAAATCGAGTCCATCCTCAACGACCTGGTCAGGCAGAGCGGCCGGCGACGCCATGGGTGAGGCAGTCAACGGGAATCTCTCCGTCCGGGCCGTGGCCGACACGACTCGGATGGAGTGGGCGCCGAGTCCGAGCGGGTCGGTCTGGCGTAAGCGAGTCCACTTGGTGGGTCCTCCGGAGTCGGGCCAAGTTACCTCTGTCGTGCGCTACGAGCCACGCTCGAGGTTTCCGGCGCACGATCATCCCGAGGGAGAGGAGATTCTCGTGCTCCAGGGCGTGTTCTCCGACGAACATGGGGACTGGCCCGCCGGCACGTTTCTCCTCAATCCGGAAGGCTTTCGCCATACCCCCTTTTCGGAGCCTGGCTGCGTCCTGTTCGTCAAGCTAAGGCAATTTCCGGGCCGGGAACGGAGCCACGTCGTCGTCGACACCCACAAGCTCGCTTGGGAGCCGAGCTCGATTCCGGACGTAGCTTACAAGGCGCTCTACCAGCAGGCCGGCTTCTCGGACCTGATGCGCCTCGAACGTTGGGAGCCCCAAGCAGACCTGGGCGTAATCTCCTATGAGCAAGGTGCCGAGTTGTTTGTCCTCGAGGGCGAATTTGTCGACGAAGCCGGAGCGTACTCTGCGGGGTGCTGGCTGCGCCTCCCGGCGGGTTCGGAGCATCATCCCCGATCCGCCGGAGGGTGCACTCTGTACATCAAGAGGTCTGGTCTACCCTATCTAAGGTCGGCCGCCGCCTAACAAGGCGCTGCAGCTTCGGCCGCCTATTCCCAGAGTCCCGCCGGCATCGGCAGGCCGGCGTAGTCGTCCGCGCTCAGCGGGCCGTTGGGCTGGATGCCGAAGCCCTCGAGCACCGCGCTAATCTGGCGCGCGTGCTGCGCCGAGTGCCAGGTCGAGCGCTCGAGCAGCTCGTGCAGCGGACGCACGCCGTAATAGGTGTTCACCGTCTGCCGGCATGACTTGTCGGGCAGCGCGGCCCACCAGCGCTGCACGCGCCTGGCGACCTCGGCGCCGTAGGCGCGGATCTGTTCGACGGTCTTCACGTGCGGCGGCGGCGGCGCGTTGTAGACCGCGGTCAGGTCCTCGACGCCGTTTTCGACCGCTTGCAGGAAGGCGTCGGCGACCTGATAGACGTGGTACGCCAGGTCGCGGATGCTGCGGTCGCGGCCCGCGGTGGCGCGCTCGCCGAGCCGCGCGGCGGGCAGCTGCATCACGTGCCGCTGCGCCGCGGCCAGTACTTTCAGCCATTTCTGCATCAGCGCCTCGGGCGGCAGGCGCCGAATGCGCAGGTCCTTGCCGATGAAGCGCGACACGTCTTCGAGCGCCTGCGCGAACACGTACTCGCGCCCGCGCGCTACCACCGGCACCGTGCGCACGCCCATCTCGCGCAGCTCGTCCATCGCCTCGGGCGTAGCCGAGACGTTGATCGACTCGTAATCGACGCCGAGCTGCGACAGGAACTCCTTCACCTTGACGCAGCTCGAGCAACCCGGCCGCCAGTAGACCCTCAGCGCTTGCGCGTCCATGGATTCATTATGCTCGCCATCAGCCAGGCGACCAACCACGCGCCGGCGACCCAGAGCGCGGCGATGAAGATCCAGCCAAGCGCTGACGGAGGGCAAAGCGCCATCCCGCACGCGCCGTCCTCGAGCAGCCCGGGCATGCCGAGGCGGTGAAACATGTACACCGACAGCAGCGGCGCGATGATCAGATAGCCGGCCGGCGTATCGAAATAGCCTGGCCACAGCACGCCCGGCAGCAGGAGAAGCGCGTACAGCGCAGCGATCAGCACCAGGATCTGCAGCGTGCGCCGTTTGAGCATCGAGATTTCCTAATCCATGTATCCATATCGCGCCTGGGTGACCTTGCCGTTTTCGCCGTCGACCAGGCAAACGTGGCGCGAGGAGCGAGTGATCCCCGTGTGCGTAACGGCGATGTGGTCGCTGCGAATGATGCGAAACTGCGAATCGCCCTCGGATGCGGCCGCTTTGGCTACGTCCTGCATGGAGCTGCCGATCGGGAAGCGCCCGCAAAAAGCCCGCGCCTTCATTTCCGCCCGGTATTCGAACGTCTCGATGGCGGCGACCGCAGCCACCGGTATCCCTACCAGCACCGCGAGCCACTTGGATAAGCGCCGAATATTCAGATTCAAGGCTTCGGCGCGGGCGGCGCGACCGCCGCATCTCGCTGGCCGCTCCTCTGAAGCGCGCTCGCCACGAAGCCCGATTCCTTCATCTCCTCGATGAACCCGCGCAGGTAGCGCGCGCCGATCTGGCGGCTCCTGGGCGTGGCCATCGCCTGTTCGATGAGCATGAATCGTCCGTCGATCACGCGTAGGCCGGGATTGCTTTGCGCCAGCGCGACGAGCGGCTGCTTCACGCCGGCGGCGGCTTCCAGCCGCTCCTTCATGAAGAGCTCGATCGACGCCGGCGGCGAGGGTGCGCGGACCAGCTGCGCCCGCTTGAGGGTGCGGGTCAGGTAGAGGTCGTAGGCGCTCTTGGTGCTCACCGCTACGCGCACGCCGTCACGGTCGACGTCGGCGATCGTGCGCAGCGGCGAATCCGCCGGCACCAGGTAGGTGCCCTCGATCACGACATACGGCGGCGTGAAGCCGATCTCCATTGCCCGCACCGGATCGACGGCGACGAAGGCGATGTCCCAGGCGCCGGTCTTGACCGCGTCGGTCACCTTGCCGGCGGCGTCGTAGGCGATAAGCTCGACCGGAACGGCGAGGCGCCGGCCGAGCTCGCGCGCCAGGTCGACCGAGATTCCGCGCAGCTCGCCGCTGGCCGGGTCCTTCTGCGCGAGGACCGGATTACCGAGATTGATCGCCGCGCGCAGCCGGCCGGTTGGCGCAAGATCCTGCACGACTTCGGGCCGCACCACGTCCGCCGTGGCACAGGCAGCGAGCAGCGGCAGGCAAGCAAGCCACGTGAGGGGCTTCACAAACCGGAAGCTTAGCACCCCACGCCCACCGCGAAAGCTACTGGGTGCCCGCCTGCGGAGCGACTGAAACGCCGCGCACCTTGTGCTTCTCGATGGCGCCGGCGACGAAGCCCGACGCCTTCGCTTCCTCGACGAATTCACGCAGGTACTTCGCGGCCGCCTGGCGCGCGACCGGCGTGCCGATCGCCTGCTGCACGGCGGTGACGCGCCCGTCGAGGATGCGCGCGCCGGGAAGCTTCTCCACGTCCTGGATCAGCCGCGGCTTCAATCCGCCCAGAACCTCCAGCTTTTGCGAGACGAAGAGATCGTACGACGCGTCGATGCCCTTCGCGCGCACGAGCTGCGCATGCTTCAGGGTGCGGCTGAGATACAGGTCGTAAGCGCTTTTCTCCGACACCGCGACACGCACGCCCGGACGGTCCACATCGGCGAGCGTGCGGATCTTCGAGCCGGCGGGCACCAGGTAAGTGACCGGGATCTCGAGGTACGCCGGGCTGAACGCGATCTCGTTCGCGCGCTGCGGCTCGGCGCCGAGGAAGCCGATGTCCCAAGCATTATTTTTGGCCCCTGCGGCGAGATCGCCGGCCTGGTGGTACTCGACGAACTCGAGCGGCACGCCCAGGCGCCGCGCGAGCTCGCCGCCGAGGTCGGGCGCCACGCCGACCGGCACGCCGTCGCGCTTGCCCGAAACGATGAGGAAGTTGCTGTGATTCACGCCGACGCGGAGCTTCCCGGTGGGCGCAAGCTCCGCGCGCAGCGCAGCCGAGGCTAACGGCATCCGATCTCCCCCTTCTCGGCGAAATACTGGGTGGCGCCGCTGCATTTCAGCGCCTGCGCCGGCGGATCGGCGCGGCAGGTGTACCGGTCGCCCTGGTACGAATCCACCGCCAGCGTCCAGCCTCGCGGGCACTTCGGCTTGGCAGGACTTTTGCCGTTGGCCTGCGCGGTCCGCGCCGTGGTCGCCACTTTGACCTGCGCCTCGCGCGCGCCCTTGCAGGCGTGGTCGCCCGTGCCGCTGACCTTCACGCGATAGGTGCCGGCCTTCTTGTAGGTATATTTGACGATCTTGGTGCGCCGGTCGCCAAGGCCGTACTCGAGGCGCTGCGGCTGGCTGCCGTCGCCCGTCTGCAGAATGGCGTCGCAGCTCAGATCGAGCGGCGTCGGGCGGTGGATCGACACCGCGATCTCGACTTCGGCCGGCGCGCCGCCCGAGGGCTTGATGGCCAGGTTCTCAATATTCGGAACGGCGTACGCCGGCATCGCCAGAAATGGCGGCGCGGCCACGAGGAGGACGGCAAAGGCTTTCTTGTTCATGGGCTGACTTCCTCTGCGGGTGGCCCCCTGGCTCCCCCGAGGCTGAGCGACGTGTTTTCATTGTGGTGATTTCGCACATTATAGGCCGATACCTTTCGCCATCAGGGCCGCGCAGAGCAGGAGAAAGACGATGCCTGCCAGCTCCCAGTGAATCAGCGAGCGGATGCGGCGAATCTGGCGCGCATCGGCGAGTGGCGTCTGATCCTGCTTGACGGACGGCCTCCAGGACAGAAAAACGAGCGTCGGATAGATCGACAGCAATGCGATCACGGCGAAGATCACGATCTTGGCAACGAAAGCGCTGTTGGAAAAATAGTACGCGGCACCCTTCTCGAAGAAAAACACGCGCAGCAGGCCGACCACCAGGATCGCCCCTGCGGACGCGCCAAAGACCAGGTCCGCGAGCTGCAGCCTGCGGGCGGTCTTCAGCGTGAGCTCATCGCGGATCAGGATGAACTCGACCACCAGCGCGGCGACCAGGGTGAAGGCCGCGACATGGTGCAGGAAGGCGACGAAAGCCGACAGGGTCATGGCGCCCTGGCGGGGAGCGGCTTCATCAGATTGAGATCGATCGCCATGCCCATGGCAACGTAGCCGAGCCGGTTCGGGTGCAGCTTGTCGCCGTCGCCGCCGGTAGTGGTGTTGTGGACGAACTCCGCTTTCAGCGTGCCGGTCGATGGGTCGACGGTCGCCTTATCGAAATCGACGACGCCGTCGAACACGCCTGAGGTGCGGATGAACTCGTTGAGCGCCTTGCGCTTCTCGTCCTGCTCCGGAAAGCCATGCGCTGCGTTGGTGGCGCCGAGCGCCGGCGTGAGCGTCGCGCCGATCACCCGCACGCCGGGCATGCGGGCGCGAATGCGGGTTACGCCTTCCTTGATGCTGGCCTGGACCGCTTCGACCGTGGCGTTGCCGTTCCTGCTGAAGTCGTTGATCCCTTCGAGCCAGATCACCGTCGACACGCCCGAGAGCGAGAGAACGTCGCGCTCCAGGCGCGCGCCGGACGACGGCCCGCCGGGGAACGGCTTCTGCGACGAATATTCCTTCGGCCCGACGACCTGGTTGCCGCCGATGCCGGCATTGACCACCGACACGCGGTTGCCTAGAACTACGCGCAGCCGGCGCGCCAGCACGTCGGGCCAGCGGTCGTCGCCGTTCAGGCTCGAGTTGGTGCCGTCGGTGATCGAATCGCCGAACGCGACGATCGCGTAGGCGCTGGCCGGCACTTTCATGTCGAGCGCGTCGAGAAAATACCAGGCGGTGGTGCTCACCGGAAATGCCGACTCGCTCTCGTCGTGGCCCCTCGAGCCGGTGCCCGGCAGCGTCAGGTACGAAGTCTGCAGCGCCTTCGCATGCCAGGTCATCGGCCCGCTTTCGCCCGCGACGTGAAAGCTCACCGCGAGCTTGCGCCCCCAGAGGTCGGTGCTCTCCGGACTGCGCACGAAAGTCAGCGCCACCGGATCGCTCCACGCCGATGCGCCCGGCTGGATCGTCACGTTGCGCTTGCCGTCGAACGTCACCGGCCGGCTGGTTCCGCTCACCACTGCAGAGCTGCCGAACTGCAGCCCGACATAGATGCCGTCGAAGGTCACCGGCTTCGTGCCGAGCGCATTGGAAAAACGCAGCCGCGCCTCGCGCCCCCAGATCTCGGGCTTCACGATCATGCGGAACGACTGATCGCGCGCCCCGGTCTCGGTCGATGGGAATGCGAGCTTCATGTCCGGCTGCGCCGAAGGATTGCCCGAGGGGTAGGGGCCCTGCACGGAGCCGACCCAGCTCACCACCCATTTCTGCGCCGGCAGCTGCGCGCCGAGCGGCCCCGTGAACGCAAGGAATGCAAAGAGCAACAGCGACGCCATGAAGCGCATGGTGGGTTTCCCCTTTGGAATCATATTCATCATGCTCTGCGCACCATCGCGGGCGTGAGATGCTTGATGGTGGGTGCGCCGACCTGCTGCATGATGGCGCGCAGCTCGATGCGCAAAAGCTCGAGCACGCGCTCGACGCCCGGCTGGCCAAACGCGCCGAGACCCCAGACATAGGGCCGACCGATGCAGACGCCCTGCGCGCCCATCGCCAGCGCCTTGGCGATGTCGGTGCCGCGGCGGAAGCCGCTGTCGACCAGGATCGGCATCCGGCCGCCCACCGCTTCGATGATTTCAGGCAGCGCGTCGATGGTGGAACGCCCGCTGTCTTCGCTGCGCGCGCCGTGGTTGGAGACGATGATTGCGTCCATGCCGGCGTCTACGGCGAGCTTCGCGTCCTCATGCGCGAGAATGCCCTTGATCACGATCTTCATCCGCGTCGTGTCGCGCAGCCGCTTGAGGAAGTCCCACGTCATGTTGGACGATTGGGTGTTGGTCAGCCCTGTCAGGTCGAGCCCCTCGTACATCGACCTGCGCTTGAGGTTGGCTTGCAGACTGCTGCGGTCGTGGCAATTGGAGCACTCGCGCGGGTCGGTGCGCTGCAATCTGAATAAGGTCTCCTGGTTGCGGCCGCCGGAACGATCTACGGTTACGGCAACGGCGAGGCAACCCGCCTTCTCCGCGCGCGTAACGAACGCCTTGGCAACTTCCCACTTGTTGGTGGCATAAAGCTGGTACCAGAGGGGAGCACTGCGCGCTGCGGTCACGTCCTCGACCGGGCTGGTGGTGGCGGTCGAGAGAATCTGCAGGTGGTTTCCGACCCTGGCCGCCTTGGCGACGGCAATCTCTCCTTCCGGGTGGAACGCCTTCTGGCCGCCGACCGGCGCAACGATGATCGGCGTGCTGTATTTGACGCCGAGGATCTCCGTGCTCATGTCGATCTTGCTCACGTCGACGAGCCGGCGCGGCCTGAGCTGGAACTTGAGGAAACCCTCGCGGTTCGCGCGCAAGGTCACCTCATCGTCAATGCCCGAGGCCATGTAGCCGAAATGCGCCGGCGGCACGTTCTTGCGCATCACAGGCTCGAAATCGAATACGTTGATGGCATCCTTCGGCGACGCAATGAGCTCCTCGGTCCTTAGCGGAGCCCACATGATTGGATCGGGAAGCTTGCTGGGGGCGGTGGGGCCCTTCGCGGCAAATCCGCCGAGCCCCGGATACGCCAGCAGCGGGCTGCCGGACAGGAATTTCAGGAAACGGCGGCGGCTTTCAGCTCTTACCTCGGAACCGGACATGGTTTACCTCCCCCGGTTTTTATACTCTCTCAGCAGCTCCGCGTAACGGGTCTTTAACGGCACCCAGGCGGTATTACTGTTGGCGTCTAGTGCGACCAATAACTGGGCGCCTAACGCCGGTACATCCAGCCCGCACGCGGTGCGCAGGCGCACAGGAATGCTTACCGTGGCAGTGTCCCCTGCCGGGCCCTTATAAGTCTCGACCACGCGCAACGTGACGATATCGAGCGACTTTTGCGGGTCTTGCTCGACTTTCGTGACTTCGCCGGCGAAAAGGGCGCTCGACCAGTCGTACCAGCCCTCGGGTGGAATGTTGCGGACAAACAAGCAAGCCTGTGCCCAGCCCGTCGCCAGGAAAATCGCTACCGCCAGCAGAGTGCGCAGTGCCATTAGAGTGCGCAGTGCCATTTCAGAGCTAGGGCTTGGTTGCGCACGCCCTGATAGACCAAGCGGGTCCACGCGACCCCGGTCGGCAGAAACACGCGGCTCGCTATTGCGCCCCAGAGCAATAAGACAATCGTCTTAGTGCCGAAGCATAGAGGAAATGCTACAGCGAGGAACAGGCCCTTGCGTTCCAGCGAGCGTGCGTTAGACCGGTGCATTGATTACAGCCTCAACACGATAACCATCGGGGTCGATGACAAATGCGGCGTAGTAGTTCTCTCCGTACTCGGGACGCAAGCCGGGCGCCCCGTTGTCTTGCCCACCATGCTTCAGAGCCGCGGCGTGAAAGCGAGCTACGGCCTCACGCGATGGGGCGGCGAACGCGACATGGAAACCCGGACCCGGCGCGACGACTCCCCTTGCACTGAGTTTGATGGCCAACTTGTCACCGCTGCCCGCCCGCCCATAACCGATGGCCGTCGCGTTGGTCCAGACCCGCACATAGCCCAACGCAGAGAGCACTGCATCGTAGAAGGCGGCGGCACGGTCAAGATTTGAGACGCCGAACGAGAGGTGATGGAGCATGCCGGCTCAGAGGTCTGACGTTCGCCGTGAGCCGCGTGCCGCTTGCGGTACGTCGGTCTCGACGGCGCGGTTGGGCGGCATTTCACAGGTGCCTTAGCGACGTCAGTTACTCGCGAGATATTGGCGCGCCTTCTCCAAGTCGGGGCGGAATTCTCCGGAGCCCGCCAATTCAATCAGGTTGGCGAAGTGGTGCCGCGCCTTGTCGCGGTTGCCGGACTGCGCCGCCGCCTGCCCCGCGCCGTACAGACCGCGATAACGGTTCGGCTCGCGTAGCTGCGACGCCTCGTATTCCTTCAGCGCCTCGGCCGGGCGCTTCTGCTCGAGCAGCATGTCGCCGAGCTGCTCGCGCGCGGGTAACAGGCGCCCCGGCGTGACGATGTTCTTTTCGGTCTTGTCTTCCATGTCGGCGGCCCGGCGCATGAAACCGAGCGCCTCGTCGCCCTTTTTCTGCGCGAGCGCGACCCAGGCGAGCGACGCGAGGCGCATCACCTCGACCTCGTTCGCCCAGTACTCGTTCTTCGCTGCGCGCAGCTCGTCGCGCAGCGCCGCGATCCGCTCGATGTCCTTCTGCGCGGCGGCGGGATCGCGGCTCCTCGCCGCACCGAGGGCGCGGGCGAAATGCGTCATCGCCTCGGTGTACTGGTACTTGCTCGGCACGGGCTCAAGCTGCGCCGCGGCGCGCCAGTCGCCGCGCTCGAGCGCGTAGCGCGCCGGCATCGCCGCGAGCGCGTACGGCCCGGCGGCGACGCCCGTGAGCCCGGTCACCGTGCGCGCCTCGTCCCAGGTCTTGCGCGCCTCGTCGTCGCGGGCGAGCTGCAGGTAGGCATAGCTCATGTAGTCCATCGCGTGCAGCGCCTGGTCGGGGTCGTTGCCCTTCTGCGCGACCGTGGCCGAGCGGCGGTTGGTCGCCGCCGAATCGGCCCAGGCGCCGACGTGGGTGAAGATGTGCGAGGGCATGTGCAGCGCGTGCGGTGCGTCGGGCGCGATCTTCGCGTAGAGCCGCGCCGCGGGCAGCCCCTGCCGCGCGATCGGCGGCGCGTCGTAGCTGTGGATCAGGTAATGCGCGACGCCGGGGTGATCGGGGTGCTTCGCGAACTGCTTCTCGAGGATCCCCGCGGCCCCGAGCCACGCGGAGTACGTCTGGTCGGACGCGAGCTGCGTCCCCGCGAGGTACAGCGCGTAGAAGATCTGCGCCTCGTCGTCGTTCGGGTATTTCGCCGCGAGCGCTTCGTAGGCCTTGGCGCGCGCGAGCTGGCGCGCGCGCTCGGGACGGTTGGCGAAGTCCTCGTAGTAGGCGGCCACCGCCTCGAGGTAATCGCGTTCGCGCTCGGTCTTCGCGCCCATCCGCCGGCCCTTGTCGATCGCGGCCTGCGCGCGCGGCGCGTTCTTGGGCGAGGCGCCGACTCCCTGAAGTGGGTTTGCCATCAGGATCGAGGCGAATCCCCAGGCCGCGATGGCGCAGGAGTTGTCTTCGGCGGCGACCTCCCCGAAGGCCTTTTCCGCTGCGGGATAGTAGAACGAGTGCAGCATCGCCACGCCGCGCAGTAACTTTTCCTGCACCGCCGGACTGCAGGAGTTCGGAAAGTTGACCTTGCCGAGCTGATCGGACGCCTTGCCGGCCGACTGGCCGAAGGCGGTGCCCGCTGCGGCGAGCGTAAGGGCGATCAACTGCGCTGCGAGGTAAATACGCGTTTTCATCTGCAACCCTCCTTGTCCAAAATTTTGCATCGCGGCCATTGACATTTGTAGTCGGTTTGCAAACCACCAAGTTGTAACAACGCTTCGTATTCTCCCTTCGCGTCAGGACGTTACCGCGCGGCGGTCGAAGAAGCAATTCTGCCTGTGCGCCCGACCCTGAGCGTCAGGAAATCGGGGTCTGTCCCTGATTTACAGGGGGATCGCGAGGAGGGTGTCGAAGCGGCGGCTGTCGCAGATGACGACGCGCTCTTCGTACTGCGGCTCTGCGGCAAGGACGATGCGGTCGACGTAGCGTCCGCTCGCGAAGAGCAGCGTGTCGCCGCTTTCCATGATGCGAATCACCATGAAGTTGGCGACAGAACGAGCATGGGTGTCATCCGCCTTTTCTACTAGAACCGAAGACATGATGTGCCGGTAGCGCTGCGGCTCGTAGATGTTGGCATGGCGCAGCGACTGGACTCGGTCGCGCAGCATGGCGCGCGTCTCGGCATAGAGGACGGGAAGGGGAAGGCCGCGCTCCTCGTTCTCGGCGGTGGTGATGCGGTAGCGGCCGTTCTCGGTGAAGAAGTTCGGCCAGTCTTCCAGCCGGCCTTCATCGAGCGCGTGAGCATAGCGGGCGTGAAGGCGCTCCACCGCCTGCTGAAGATCCATTCTTTTATAAATCCATGTGGCGGCGCCACGCCTGCCACAGGCCGCGCACCGCCGTCTCGGTGATGCGCGAGTCGCCCGAGCCGACGCCCGAGCCGCCCATCTCGATCACCGAGGCGCGCTCCGGCGAGCCGGCGACGCCGCGCTGCACGAAGCCGGTCGCGGCGCCGTCCTCCATCGAGATGTAGCCCGCCGGGCCGACGAGGTTCGCCTGCATCAGGCGCCGCCTCGTCATGGGTGCGTCGTCATCGACGAACCCAAACAGCGTCCAGTGAAGCTCCGTTCGATCGATGCCCTTCGGCACCACCTGGCGTGCGGCGAGCGAGTTGCGGATCTGGTGCAGCACGAACCCCGGGAACAGCGACAGGATCTGGATCGAGACCCGGTCGCCGAATTCGTCCACTTGCTCGAGAAGCTCGGGGGCTTCCAAACGAAATTTGTCCGAACCAGCAGAGCGCATGCCGTCCTTCTCGTAGGCGTCGCCCTGGTCCTCGACCATGCGCGTGAAGGTGCAGTGATGCGCGCCGTCCTTGGAGACGAAAACGCCGCCCTCCTGCGTCAGGCGGTTGATGCGAAAGCGCGTGAAGAAAAGATGCAGCAGGCTCGCATGGTACGTGTCCTTCACGTTGTCCATGTAGAGCTTCCAGTTGTTCGGCAGCACCTGGGTGTAGGTGCCCAGCACCTTGATCGGCTTGACCATCACGCGCTTGATGCGCGGCAGGATCTCAGGACCAATGTAATCAGTCAGGCTCGGAGCCCGAGGAGAAAGCGTTCCAAACACCAGACCGTGAACCGAAGAAACCCGGAGCTTCTTCGGCGCCTGGGTCTCCGGCTTCGCATCCGCCGGCATGCCGCCCTTGCCGGCGATGCCGTTGCGGAAGGCGACGTTCAGCAGGTTGCCGGAATGGTCGTAGGTCCAGTTGTGATAGATGCAGGCAAAGCGCTCGGCCTTGCCGCGCGCCTGCATGCAGATCAGCGCGCCGCGGTGCGCGCAGCGGTTCTCGAAAGCGTGCACCTTGCCCTGGGCGTCGCGCGCGACGACGACCGGCATGTCAGCCACGAAGGTGGTGACGAAGCTCTGCGGCTCGGGCAGCTCTGCCTCGAGGCAGAGGTAGTTCCACGTCGGGCCGCGAAAGATGCGCTCCTGCTCGCGCTGGTAGATGTCCGCATCCTGGTACACCCAGTAAGGAACGCGCGTCAGGCCTTCCGCCGGCCAGGTCCTCTGCAGCATCGGCTCATTATAATGAGGACATGAAGCCGCTCCTGCGCTTCCTCGGACTTTTCCTCCTCGTTGTTTCAACTACGTCCGCGCAGGAGTGGCCCGCCAGGCAGGTGCGCATCATCGTGCCGTTCCCGCCGGGCGGCAGCGCCGACCTGATGCCGCGCGTGGTGGCGGAGAAACTGTCGGAGAAGTGGGGCCAGCCGGTGATCATCGAGAACCGCCCGGGCGCCGCAGGCAACATCGGCGCCGACGTGGTGTTTCGCGCCGAGCCCGACGGCTACACGCTGCTCTCCGGGCCGCCGCCGCCGCTCGTCATCAACCGGCTGCTCTACCAGAAGTTGTCGTACGACTCGACCCAGTTCGTGCCGATCACGGTGATCGGCGCGATCCCCAATGTGCTGCTCGTGCATCCCAGGACCGGCGCCAATACCGTGCAGGAATTCATCGCGCTTGCGAAGGCGAACCCGGGGAAGTTCAACTACGCCTCGCAGGGCAGCGGCACGACCTCGCACCTCACCGCCGAGCTTTTCAAGTCGATGGCAGGCGGCTTGCAGATCACGCACGTTCCGTACAAGGGCACGGCGCCGGCGCTCACCGACCTGCTCGGCGGCCAGGTGGACATGATGTGCGACAACCTCGGCGTATCGCTGCCTCACGTGCGCTCGGGAAGGCTGAGGGCGCTCGCGGTCGCCAGCAAGAAGAGATTTTCAGCACTACCCGACGTACCGGCGCTCGCCGAAGTGCTTCCCGGTTTCGAGTCCTTGGCCTGGTTCGGCATCGTCGCGCCGCCGAAGACGTCCGCCGCCATCGCGGAGAAGGTCGCCGCCGGTGTGGCGGAAGCGATCAAGCATCCCGATGTTCTTAAAAGGCTGAGTGAGCTGTCGGCCGAGCCGATGGGCCTCAGCCCCGCGGAGACCGGCGCGTTCATGCGGCAGGAAACCGAGCGCTGGGGCGCCATCATCCGTTCTGCGGGAGTGAAAGTCGACTGACATGATCATCGATATCCACGGCCACTACACGACCGAGCCGCCGGCGCTCCATACCTTTCGCGACAAGCAGCTCGCAGGGCTCGCCGACTCGGCCCGCAAGCCGACTTCGACCGATCTGGGCATCAGCGACGAGGTGCTGGTGAAGAGCGTCGAGCCGCAGCTCAAGTTCCAGAGAGAGCGCGGCAGCGATCTCACCGTCTTCTCGCCGCGCGCCGGCGGCATGGCGCATCACGTCGGCACCGAGGCGGTCAGCAAGGAATGGACGACGCTCTGCAACGATCTCATCCACCGCATCTGCAAGCTGCTGCCCGATAATTTCGTCGGCGTCGGCCAGCTGCCGCAGTTTCCCGGCGTATCGCCCCGAAACTGCATTGCCGAGCTCGAGCGCATCGTGAAGGAGCTCGGCTTCGTCGGCGTCAACCTCAACCCGGATCCGTCGGGCGGCTACTGGACCGATCCGCCGCTCATCGACAGGCACTGGTACCCGCTCTACGAGAAGCTCTGCGAGCTCGAAGTGCCGGCGATGATCCACGTGTCCTCGTCGTGCAATCCGAATTTCCACCCTACGGGCGCGCATTACATCAACGGCGACACGACCGCCTTCATGCAGCTCATCCAGGGCAACCTGTTCAAGGATTTCCCGACGCTCAGATTCGTCATCCCGCACGGCGGCGGCGCGGTGCCGTTCCACTGGGGTCGCTACCGCGGCCTCGCCCAGGACATGAAGCGGCCGCCGCTCACCGAGCATCTGCTGAAGAACGTCTATTTCGACACCTGCGTCTATCACCTGCCGGGCATCGAGCTGCTCGCGAAGGTCATTCCGCTCGACAACATCCTGTTCGCCTCGGAAATGGTCGGCGCGGTGAAGAGCATCGATCCGCAGACCGGGCACTATTACGACGACACCAAACGCTACATCGACCAGCTCAAGGGCCTGAGCGAAGAGCACCGCTACAAGATCTTCGAGGGCAATGCGCGCCGCGTCTATCCACGTCTGGACGCGCTGCTCGCGAAGCGGGATCATCCGGCGAGGAAGTTCTGATGGCACGACTCAACGGCATCATCCGCGCCCTCGAATCGGGCCAGCATGCGTTCGCCACTTTCGCGCCGTGCGATGTCGAGACCGCGATCGCGCTGCAAGCCTCGAAATACGACTCGGTCATCTTCGAGGGCGAGCACCAGGGCTGGGACATCCGCGCGCTGCGCGACAGCCTGCAATATCTGCTGAACCGCGCGCAGATCGCCAAATCCGGCTCGGTGGCGCCGGCGCTGACCCCGACCGCGCGCATTCCCGCCAACGGCGTCGAGAAGAACCAGTTCCTCGCCAAGCAGGCGCTGGATCTCGGCTGCTACGGCATCGTCTGGCCCCACATCAGCACCGTGGACGAGGCCTACAACGCGGTCGCCGCCTGCCGCTATCCGCGCCTCAAGGGCAAGCCGCTCTACGAGCCGGCCGGCATCCGCGGCGATGGGCCGACGCAGGCGGTGCGCTATTGGGGCATCACGCAGCAGGAGTACTACGAGCGCGCCGACGTCTGGCCGCTCGCCCCGCAGGGCGAAATCTTCGTCGTCATCCAGATCGAAGATCTGGCGGGCATCGCCAACCTGCCCGACATGCTGAAAAACGTGCCGGGCATCGGCGCCGTGCTGATCGGCGAAGGCGATCTCAGCCAGGAGCTCGGCTATCCCCGCCAGTACGAGCACAAGGCAGTGCTCGATGCCATGGCGCAGATCGTCGACACGTGCAAGAAGCACAAGGTCGTCGTCGGCCACCCGCACGTCGAGCCCGCCAACGCCGAGCGCGTCATCAGGCAAGGCTACCGCTACCTGATGTGCGCCGCGCCGCGCAGCTTCGCCGGACTCGAAAAGGCACGCGGGCTCGCCGGCCGTTCGTGATGAGCCTGCCCGCAATAGCGATCGCGACGGGCGACCCCGGCGGCATCGGTCCCGAGATTTCCATCAAGGCGGCGCTCGACCCGGAAGTGCGCGCCATCTGCCGCCCGGTGCTGATCGGTGATCGCGGCGCGCTGCAGGCGCACGCGAAGGCATGCGGAATTTCCCTACAGCAGATCGAGCTGCGCGAAAGAAAACAACTGCGACGCGGCGAGCTGAAAATCGGCGCCATCGCCGCCGCGCATGGCCGCGCGGCGCTCGACTCCGCCGAAACGGCGATCCGCGGCGCACTCGCCGGCGAGTTCGAGGCGGTGGTTGCGGCACCGCACACCGAGACTGCGATCCACGCCGCCGGCGTCGAGTTCGACGGCTATCCGTCGTTCGTGGCGCGCGTGACGGGGCTGCCGCCCGAGGACGGCGTGCTGATGCTGTGCTTCGAGCACGAAGGACGCGAGATCCGCATCGCGCACGTCACGCTGCATGCGAGCGTACGGCGCTCGCTGGAGATGATCACGCAGCCGCGCGTATTGAAAACCATCCGCGCAGTCGATAGCACCCTGAAAAAATTGGGGATTGAAAAACCGAGGATTGCGGTGAGCGGCGTCAATCCGCACGCCGGCGAGGGCGGACTGTTCGGCGACGAGGACCTCGAGATCATCATGCCGGCGATCGAGGCAGCGCGCGGCGAGGGGATGGTCGTCGACGGACCGATCGGCGCCGACACGCTGATCCAGCGCGCGGGCTACGATGCCTACGTCGTCATGCTCCACGACCAGGGACACGTGGCGGCGAAGCTGCTTGCGCCCCATCGCACGGCCGGACTGACCATCGGCACGCCGGTGCTGTTCGCCAGCGTGGCGCATGGCGCGGCGCTCGACATCGCCGGCCAGGGGCGCGCCAACCATCGCGCGATGGTGGAAGCAATTACACGCATCGTGGGTCATCGACGTCCGCGATCTACGACCTGACTGTCGTTCTGGCACGACGCTTTGTTTCGCGTGCGTAACACGAATATCCTAGGTCTCAGGATGCTGATTTGCGCTCTCCGGCGTTACATCGGTTGTTTAATTTCAACAACCACGCCGGCGGCAGCCCGAAACTGGTACCGGCGCTGGATAATCTCGCGGTGATCCTCCTGAGCCCCGCGTAGATGGACGACCGCGGCTACGTCGCGCAGGCGCTCTTCGATCGCTTGCGCGGCGAGGAGGTCGAATTCCGCCTGCTCGGCGATGCGCGCGGCTATCCCGAGACCGCCGGCGACGAGATCGACCTTGCAGTGCGTCCGGACGCGCTGCGCGCGATGCCGCGCGCGGTGGCGCGCTTTTGCCACGAGTTCGACCTGCAGCTGGTGCAGCTGCTGCGCGAGCCGCACGGCTGGCATTTCGTGCTCGCGTGGAGCGACGACCTGGGCCGGCCGCATTTTCTCGTCGTGCGCGTGTTCAGCGATTTCTACGTCGGCGCAAGACGGCTGTTGCACTCCGCGGAGCTGCTGCGCGCATCGCCCGATGTGCGCTTCATCCACGGCCTGGCCACTGCCGTGGAAAGCGGCGAGCTCGGCGCCGAGCGTGCCGCCTGGCTCTCCGACCTGTGGCACGAGAATCCGCGCCCGGCCATGGAGCGCATCGCGCAGCTGTGGCGCAAGCGCGCGGAAATCCGCATCATTGCCCAGGCCGCAAAGCACGGCGACTGGACGCGCGTGCGCGGCGAGCTGGCGCGGTTACGCCGCGCGCTGCGGCGCGGCGTGCGGCCGCGGCTCGACGCCGCGCTCGCGCGGCTCGGCATCCTCGCCGGGCGCGTGGTGCAGCCGCCCGAAGCGCTGATCGCCTTCATCGGCCCCGACATCGAGCGCCGCTCAAGCCTGATGCGCCAGGTCGCGCGCGATCTCGCGCCCGCGTTTCCGACCGGGCTCGCCACGCTCGAGCACGGGTTCCACGAGCAGCACGAGGGCGTCAATCTGCGCGTGGTGCTCGAAGCGCCCGAGGGATTCATCCGGGATGACGAGGATGTGGTCGAGGTGGACGCCTCGCAGACCTTGACGGTCCAGGTGAGCAATGTGGAACGCCAGATCCTGCGCTGGCTCGAATGCCGCGTCGAGCAGCGCTATCCCGGCGCCGTCGTCGGCGACAATCCGCTGGCCGCGCGGCTGCTGCAGTTCGCCTGCCGCCACCGCATACCGCTTCTCCGTGACCTGATAAAAATTGTTTTGAACTGCGGAATCGAGTGTCGAATCCGCTCGCCGATCCTGATGCCGCATCCCTACGGCATCGTCATCGACAAGAATGCAGTCATCGGCAGCCGCGTCACGGTGATGCACCAGGTCACGATCGGCACCAAGCATCCGCACGATGCGCGCTCGCCGGTGATCGAGGACAACGTGTTCATCGGCCCCGGGGCAAAAATCCTCGGCGCGGTGCGCGTCGGCCGCGGCGCCACCGTCGGCGCGAACGCGGTGGTGACCCGGGATGTTCCTTCGCACTGCACGGTGGTCGGCGTGAACCGCATCCTGGGCCAAGAAGAAGTCGTGGAAAAGCGACAGAGCGACAGGTCGAATGTCGTGAACATGTCGAGGAGAGACGAGGGTCTATACGATGAGCGGTGAGAATCCCAAGGTCCTGCTGGTCGACGACGACAAGGATCTGTTGCAGTTGATTGCGATGCGGCTGACGGCGGCGGGTTATGCGGTGACGGCGGTGGAGTCGGGGGAGGCGGCGCTGGCGGCGCTGTCGGTGTCGCGCCCGCAGGTGGTGGTGACGGAT
>DATNMK010000023.1:0-66331 GCA_035602335.1 Burkholderiales bacterium | reverse complement strand
CCTTTGAGCGCGACTACCTGGTGCGCATCCTCAAGATCACCGGGGGCAACGTCACCAAGGCGGCGCGCCTTGCCGGACGCAACCGCACCGAGTTCTACCGGCTCCTGGAACGCCACTGCCTCGAGCCAAGCATGTTCAAGGGGAACAACGCGAAGGAGAGAGCGACTGCATGAAAATCCTGATCGCGATTTTTGCCTGTCTGATGGCCGTCGCCCTCCCGGTCCGCGCACAACAGGACCTCGGGCCGGAAGAGCTGGTCAAGAAAGTGACGCAGGACGTGCTCGACGCAATCAAGAGCGACAAGCAGCTCGCCGCCGGCGACAAGCAGAAGGCGCTCAAGCTCGCCGAGGAGAAGGTGCTGCCGCACATCGACTTCGAGGAGGCGACGCGCCTCGCGGTCGGCCGCGCCTGGGCGCAGGCGACGCCCGAGCAGAAGAAGAGGCTGGTGGAGGAGTTCCGCAAGATGATGGTGCGCACCTATTCCAGCGCCATCTCGGCCTACGAGGGCCAGACGATGAAGGTGCAGCCGGTGCGCATGAAGCCGGGTGATACCGAGGTCACGGTGCACAACCAGTACATCCGCGCCGGCGGCAAGCCGCTGCCGGTCGACTACGTGATGCGCAAGACCGACGAGGGCTGGAAGATCTACGACATCGTCGTCGAGGGCGTGAGCCTGGTGCTGACCTACCGCTCGGAGTTCGACGCCATCGTCAAGCAGTCGGGCATCGACGGCCTGATCAAGCGCCTCAGCGAGAAAAATACCCCGGCAAAGATTGGTTAGCGGGTCCGCTCGGCGGCAGCGTACTCTATCGCGCTGAAGTCCTCGCGCACCCGCGGCGCCCAGCGGTGCGGTATGTTAGTGATTTATGTCGGTAACCTACCGTAGGCAGATCGAGCGGCTGTTTGCGCATTCGGCCTTCTATCGGGACAAGCTGCGCGCCGCCGGCTACGATTCGCCCGACGCGGTCGGCGGCATTGAGAACATCGCCGCGCTGCCCTTCACCGAGAAGGACGAGCTCAGACAAAGCCAGGCCGAGCATCCGCCGCTCGGGGCACACGCAGCGATCGACATCTCGCAGGCGGCGCGCATTTACTCCACCAGCGGGACCAGCGGCACGCCGCTCTACATTCCGCTGACGAAAAACGACGTCGACGACTGGCGCGAGATCGGGCGCGATACCTACTCGAAGAATGGGCTGAAGGCGGGCGAGCGGGTGGTCACGACCTTGGGCGCCGGGCCATTCGTCGCCGGCGCGTCGCTTACGGCGTTCGAGGCGATCGGCGTGGTGCATATTCCAGTGGGCACCGGCAACACCGAGCGCGTGCTGACTGCCCTGCAGCGGTTGAAGCCGCAAGGTCTAGCCTGCACGCCGTCGTACGCCATGCACATCGCCGAAACCGCCGCGCAGAAGGGTTTTGACGTTACCGGTCTGGAAAGAATCATCGTTGGCGGCGAGCCGGGTGGCGGCGAGGAGAGCTTCCGCCGCAAGCTCGAAGCTGCATACGGAGCGAAGGTCTACGAGATCATGGGCATCGGCGATATCGCTGCCTCGCTGTGGGGCGAATGCGAGGCGCAGGCCGGCATGCACTTCTCCGGCGAAGGCGTCATCCATGTCGAGCTGATCGATCCGAATTCAGGAAAAACAGTTGAATTGAAAGATGAGGCAACAGGCGAGCTTGTCTACACCCATCTGCGGCGCGAGGCGGCGCCGCTGTTGCGCTTCCGCAGTCGCGATCATGTGCGGGTCTGGGTTTCCCGATGTTCTTGCGGCAGGAGCGCGCTGCGCACGCGCTGCATCGGCCGTACCGACGACATGCTGATCGTGCGCGGCGTGAACGTGTTTCCCTCGGCGGTGCGCGAGGTGGTGGCGCGCTTTCAGCCGGGCGTCACCGGCGCGATCCAGATTCGGCCCAGGCGCCGCGGCGTGAAGCAGGACCCGCCGCTCCCGGTCGTGGTGGAGGGCGATGCGACGCTCGCCGAGGCGATCGCGAAAGAGATCCGCAGCACGCTGCTCTTCACCGCGGAGCTTCGCTTCGTGGCGCCGCAGACCTTGCCGCGGTCCGAATACAAATCGAAACTGGTGGATTACTCCGAGGCCAAGCAATGCTGAAGCTCGATATCTTTCCGCACATCTTTCCGCTCGAGTATTTCGAGCGCATGAAGCAGATCGCTGAGGGCAATCCCGCGCTCGCGGCGCAGCTCAAGCGCTGGATGCACATCCCGGTGCTGTGGGACCTCGATAAGCGCAGGCGCATGATGAAGCGCTTCCCCGGGTACAAGCAGATCCTGACGCTGTCGATGCCCGCCATTGAATTTTTAGGGAATGCTGACCAAACCCCTGGGCTCGCGCGGCTGGCCAACGACGGCATGGCCAAGATCGTGCAGCAGCATCCGAGCCTGTTCCCGGCCTTCGTCGCCTCGCTGCCGATGAATAACTTGGCGGCCTCGCTCGAGGAGATGGACCGCGCCATCGGCAAGCTCGGCGCCAAGGGGATCCAGATCTTCACCAACGTCAACGGCCGGCCGCTCGACGAGCCCGAGTTCTTCCCGATCTTCGAGCGCATGGTGAACAAGTACGACCTGCCGATCTGGGTGCATCCCTCGCGCACCGCGAAGTTCGCCGATTACCCGACCGAGCAGAAGTCGAAGTACGAGATCTGGTGGCTGTTCGGCTGGCCTTACGAAACCAGCGCCTTCATGGCGCGCCTCGTCTTCTCGGGCATGCTCGACAAGCTGCCGAAGCTGCGCATCATCACCCATCACCTCGGCGCAATGGCGCCGTACTTCGTCAACCGCATCGGCTACGGCATGGACCAGTTCGGCGCGCGCACTTCCGACGAGGACTACGAGTCGCTGCTGAAGAAGATGTCGAAGCGCCCGCTGGACTACTTCAAGATGTTCTATGGCGACACCTCGGTGAACGGCGCGCCGAGCGCGATCCGCTGCGGCCTCGA
The DNA here is from genome assembly GCA_035602335.1 of Burkholderiales bacterium. GTDB lineage: Bacteria > Pseudomonadota > Gammaproteobacteria > Burkholderiales > SG8-39 > SCGC-AG-212-J23. The sequence continues at coordinate 63,376 of DATNMK010000023.1, read as the reverse complement.
CTTCTACGGCGTGAAGCACGTGCTGTTCGGCACCGACTGCCCGTTCGATCCGCAGGGCGGCCCGCTTTTCATCCGCGAGACGATCAAGGCGCTCGATGGCATGAAGCTGAGGAAAGACGACCTGCGGCGCATCTATTTCGGCAACGCGATGGGCATGCTTAAACTCAAGCTCAAGTGAAGACTTCGGCCGAGCGCGACTTCGGCGGTTCCATTCCCGAGTATTACGACCGGTACATGGCCCCGGTGCAGTTCGACCCGTTCGCCGCCGACCTGGTGCGGCGGCTGCCGCCGCGGCCGCCCGGCGACGTGCTGGAAATGGCCTGCGGCACCGGCGCGCTCACCCGGCGCCTGCGCAAGCGGCTCGATCCCGCGGTCAGGCTGGTTGCCACCGACCTGTCCAAGGCAATGCTCGACTACGCCAGCAACAAGCTGCGTGAAGTCGGCGGCATCGAATGGCGCGAGGCTGATGCAGGCAACCTTCCCTTCCCCGACGAATCGTTTGGCGCGGTAGTGTGCGCCTTCGGCATCATGTTCGTTCCCGACAAGCCTTCCGCGTTCCGGCAGATGCGCCGCGTGCTGCGCGAAGGCGGGCTGGTGGTGTTCAATGTCTGGGACAGCATCGACGAGAATCCGCACGCGCGCGCCAACGACGAGGTGATTCGGGCGCTGTTTCCCGGCGATCCGGAGATGCAGCTGGCCAGGATCCCCCATGGCTTCCACGACCAGCGGCAGATCCGCGCGCTGCTTGCCGAAGCGAATTTCCAGGAGCTGCGCATCGAGACGGTGAAGCTCGAGATACAAAGCCCGAGCGTGCGCGCCTTTGCGACCGGCCTGATCAGAGGCTCGCCGCGCGCGTGGCTGCTGCAGCAGCGCGGCGTGTCGCTCGACGAAGTCATACAAAGGCTCGCGATCGCGCTGGCGCGCATCGGCGGCGACGAGCCGTTTCGCTGCCCCGCCCAAGCGGTGGTCGTCGAGGCACGTGTTTCTGCGTAATTCGGGTATGCAGCCTGACAGCGCGTTGGAGCGGACCGTGCTCGGTCTTGCAGCAGCATTGATGCTGGCAGGTGTTCCATGCCAGGCGACGGATAGATCCATCACCGCGATCGTTGGTGCCACGGTCATTCATCCCGATCGAGATCTTCCCTCGGCGGTCGCTTCGAATAGCACGGTGATCATCGCCGGGAGGCGCATCGAGTCGATCGGGCCGGCAAGCTCGACGCCCGTGCCGGCGGGGGCGACGCTGATCGATGGCAAAGGCAAGTGGGTCGTTCCCGGATTGATCGATTCGCACATCCACTTCTTCCAATCGGGCAATCTCTACACGCGTCCCGATGTGGCCGACTTCAACGCATGGATGCCTTATGCGAAGGAAGTCGAGCGCAACAAGGCCCGCCTTCCCGCGACGTTCAAGGTCTGGCTCGCGAGCGGCGTTACCAGCGTCGTGGATATCGGCGGGCCGTTCTGGAATTTCGAGGTGCGCGACGCGGCGCTGAAGAGTCCTGCGGCGCCCCGCGTCGCCGTTGCCGGCCCGCTGATTTCCATGATCGATCGCGTGAAGCTCGATCTCGGCGATCCTCCCATCGTCAAGGTCGCGTCGCCCGATGAGGCGCGAGCACTGGTCCGGCGCGAGTTGGAACGCAAGCCCGATTTCATCAAGGTATGGTTCATCCACGAGCAGGGCGACGATCTCGCCGCGCAGGAGGCGATCGTCAAAGCGACTGCCGACGCGGCCCACGCGGCCGGAGTGCGCCTTGCCGTGCACGCGACCGAGCTCAACGTGGCCAAGGCGTCGCTCAGAGTCGGCGCGGATTTTCTGGTGCACTCGGTGGAGGACGAGGTGGTGGACGAGGAATTTCTTGCCCTGGCGAAAAGGAACCGCGCGCTCTATTGCCCGACGCTCTTCGTCACCCTGGGTTACCGATATGCGCTGTCGAATACCTGGCAGCCGACCGAAGCCGAGCGGCGCCTGGCCGATCCGCAGATCCTCGCTGCGATGAATGATTTGCAGAAAATTCCCAGGGAGAAGCTTCCCGAACGGGTGGCCAAAGCCATGAACCAACCGGTGCCACCCAAACCCTCGGCCATCGAGCTGCAGAATCTGCGCAAGGTATGGGATGCGGGGATTACTGTCGTCATGGGAACCGATGCCGGCAACATCGGAACGTTGCACGGGCCATCGGTATTCCGGGAAATGGAAATCATGACCCAGGCCGGCCTTACGCCATTGCAGGTATTGCGATCCGCGACGTCGAATGGGGCAAAGGCCATCGGCCTGGAGCGCGAGATCGGCACGCTTGCTCCCGGGAAGCTCGCGGACTTGGTCATCCTGGATGCGGACCCGCTGGCCAATGTGATTAACCTCAGCAAGATCCATCGCGTGATCAAGGACGGCAAGGTGTTCGTGCCCGATGAGCTGATCCGCTCGATCGCGGCGAAGAAGCAAGCCGGAATCAAGCCAAGCGAGTAGAACGGGCCAGGACCTCGCGCACCAGCGCGTGACGCTGCATCTTGCCGGTCGGGGTGAAGGGAAACTGCGCGAACAGCTCGAGGCGCTCCGGCAGCTTGTACGCGGCCACGCTGTCGCCGAGAAAGGCGAGGAGCTCTTCCAGCGTCGGCGCATCGCCCGGACGGGGGACCACGCACAAGCAATTGCGTTCGCCCAGCCGCGCATCGGGCAGGCCGACGATGGCGGCGTAGAGCACCTTCGGGTGCGCGTAGAGGATCTCCTCGATCTCGCGCGGGAAAAACTTCTTTCCGCCGCGGTTGATCATCTCCTTGAGGCGCCCGACGATGCGCAGGTTGTCCTGCGCATCGATCATCCCGAGGTCGCCGCTGCGGAACCAGCCCTCGGCGAGGAAGGCTTCCGAGTTGGCGGCCGCGTTGTTGTGATAGCCGAGGTGCACCGAGGGGCCGTCGCAGCAGATATCGCCTTCCGCGCCACGCGGCACTTCGCACCCTTCGGCGTCGACGAGCTTCATGCCCATGTGGCTCGCCGCGCGGCCGACCGAGCCGGCAACTCGCTCGGGATCGTCGCCCGGCCGCGTATAGGCCTGATAGCCCGTTTCCAGCATGCCCAGCAGCTCGAGCAGCACGCCTGGTACGGCACGGCGCCAGGCGCGAATCGTCTCCAGCGGTGCCGACGCGCCGCCGCTCACCACGAACCTCAGGCTGGACAGGTCGCGCCGCGCGATATCGGGCTCCTGCAGAAGAGCGGTGAGGGATGCCGGTGCCGTCGGGATGTAGGTCACGCGCTCGCGCTCGATCAGGTCGAGCGCCGAAGCCGCCCTGAAGCGCTCGATCAGCACCGCCTTGGCGCCGGCGAGCACCGACTGAACGAGGGTCAGATAGCCCCAGTTGAGGCCAAGCGGCAGCCAGATCATCATCACGTCGGCCGCCCCGAGGCCGAGGTCGCCATTGAGAATGCGCGTGGCGGCGAGGGTGGTGTTGTGGCTATGCATCACGCCCTTCGGGTTCCCCGTGGTGCCCGAGGTGAAGGCCATGCGCATCACCGCATCGGCATCCGGCTGCACCGGGATGAAACCGGCGGGCGCGCCGCTCGCTGCTGCTACGTCATCCAGGCTGACCATGTTGGGGCGAGGCTCGCCGCGCAGCACGCCGATGCAGGCCAAGCGGGGAAGGCGCGCTTGCAGCTCATGGGCCATCGCCAGGTGATCGTAGTCGCGAAAGCGCGCGCAGCAGACGAACATCTTGCTGCCCGAAAAGCGCATGATGTACTCGAGCTCGCGGCTGCGGAAATCGACGCTCACCGTCACGGCCACGGCGCCCAGGCGCTCCAGCGCAAAGAACACGAAGGCGAACTCCAGCCAATTGGGCAGCTGGAGGGTGACGACGTCGCCTTGACCGATGCCGAGCGCGCGCAGCCGAGCCGCCATGCGATCGATGCCTTCGGCGAGGCTGCGGTAGCTCAGCCGGCGGGTGCCGTCGGTCAGCGCCTCACGCTCCGGGGTCTCGCGCACGCGTCGCGCCAGCGCGCCGGCGAAGGTTTCGTCGCTCCACAGGCGAGCGCGGCGCCAGCGCGCCGCCATCGCCGGCGTCAGACGGGTTTCGAACGCCATGGTTCAGGCTGCGATGATCTGGCCGCCATCGACCTGCAGCACCTTGCCCGTGATGTAGGCGCCGTCGGGCCCGGCGAGGAAGCAGACGACGCGTGCCACTTCTTCCGGCGTGCCGATGCGGCGCAGCGGGATGGCACGAATGACGCGCTGGGTGGTTTCCGGGCCCCATTCGGCGAAGGCGACGCGTCCCATGTCGGTGTCCGTGAGTCCGATGGCCACTGCATTGGCGCGTATGCCGTGGCGCCCTTCTTCGCGCGCCACCACGCGCACCACTGCTTCCAGTCCCGCCTTGGCCGCGGCCCCCTGGACGTTTCGCGCCTGGCACATCTGTGCGGCGATCGACGAGATGGCGACGATCGCGCCGCCGCCGGCGCGCCGCAAGTATGGGAGCGCCGCGCGGATCGCGTAGAAAGCTCCCGACAGGTCGACCGCCAGGTAGCGGTCCCATTCCTCGGTGGAGAGCTCTGCCACCTCGCGCCAGGCGCCAATCGCGCCCGCCGCCTGCACCAGGATGTCGAGCTTGCCGAGTTCCGCCGCGGCGCGCTCGAGCGCGGCGCCCACCGCGCGAGCGTCCGCGAGGTCGGTTTTGATCGCCAGCGCGCGGCGGCCGAGCGTGTGGATTTGCGCTTGGGTGTCGTCGGCCTCCGCGTCGCGGCTGCGATAGAGGAACGCCACGTCGGCTCCTCTGCGCGCAAGCTCCAGGCATACGGCGCGTCCGACGCCCCGGCTGCCGCCGGTGACGAAAGCGCTCTTGTGATCGAACTCGGGCATTACAGAGTAAGGTACCTCGTCTTGACCTCTTCGCGTTGCGCGCGGAATTGATCGAGCGGCGCACGATAAACCATCTGCCCCTTGACCATGACGTACACGACGTCGGCCACGGCTTCGGCGAGCTTCAGATTCTGTTCTACCAGCAGCAGGCTTACGCCCTCGTCGCGCAGCCTTGCGATCAACCTCGTGAGCTCCTCCACGACGAGCGGCGCGAGACCCTGCGAGGGTTCGTCGAGCAGGATGATTCTCGGATCGGTCACCAGCGCGCGCGCAATCGCCAGCATCTGCTGCTCGCCGCCCGAGAGCTGGGAACCCTTGCTCGAGCGCCGCTCCGCCAGCGACGGGAAGAGCGCGAACAGGCGCTCCATCGACCATTGCCTGGCAGGCACGCGCTGCGCCACCTGGATGTTTTCCACCACGCTGAGATCTGGAAAGATCATCCGGCCTTCCGGAACGTAGCCGACACCGACGCGCACGATGCGGTGCGGCGCCCAGCCGGCGACGTCCTGACCTGCGAGCAGCACGCGCCCCCGCCGTGGCGGAGTCAGCCCCATGATCGAGCGCAGCGTGGTGGTCTTGCCGACGCCGTTGCGGCCGAGGATGGCTGCGATACGGCCCGCCGCGACCTCCAGGTCGACGCCCTGCAGGATGTGCCCGTGGCCGTAATAGGCGTGCAGGCCCTCGATGCGCAGCATTATTCGGAGCCTCCGAGGTAAGCCCTTCTCACCTCGGCGTTGGCCTTCACGGCGGCGGGCGCCCCGTCGGCGATCACGCGGCCTCGATGCAGCACGGTGATGTTGTCGGCCAGCTTGAACACCACCTCCATGTCGTGCTCGACCAGCAGCACGCTCAGATTTCCCGCGCGCAGCATCGCCTTGAGGATCTGCACCGCCCGATCGGTCTCCTCCAGGGACAGCCCTTGGGTCGGCTCGTCCAGCATCAACAGCCGCGGCCTTTGGGCGATGGCCATCGCGACTTCCAGCAGCCGCTGGTCGCCGTGCGACAGCATGTCGGCCGACATGTCGGCGAAGCGGGTGAGCCGCAGGTGCTCGAGCGCCTCGTCGGCGATAGCGCCCGCGCGCCGCGCATTGCGCGCCTGCGCGGCGAGGCGCACGTTCTCGCGCGCGCTGAGCGCAGGGAAAATATGGCAGCGCTGGAAGGTGCGCGCGATGCCCTTCTGCGCCACGCGATATACCGGAAAGCCGGTGATGTTTTCGCCCGCGAAGACGACCTCGCCCGCATTCGGTTTCAGCACGCTGGTGATCAGATTGAACAGCGTCGACTTGCCGGCGCCGTTCGGGCCGATGACGGCGCGGATCTCGCCGGGCTCGACCTGCATGTCGACCGCGTCGACGGCGACCAGCGCGCCGAACTGCCGCGTCAGTCCCTTGCACTCAAGCAGCGGCATGGCGCCTTCGAAGAAGTCCCAGGATTCCCTGCGGGAAGAACATGACGAAGGCGATGAAGATCGAGCCGAAGATGAGCGGCCAGAGATCGGTCACCTGCGACAGCTGGTGCTCGAGGAACACGAAGAACAGCGCCCCGAGCATCGGGCCGATCAGCGTGCCTGCGCCGCCGACCACCACCATGATGAGCACATGGCCCGAGGTGAGCCAGAAGAAGAGCTCGGGCGAGGCATAGCCCGCGAAACCGGCGTAGAGCGCGCCCGCGAGCCCGCCGAAGCCGTAGGAGAGCACGACCGTGGTGATCTTGTAAGCGCGGGTGTTGTAGCCGAGCGAGACCGTCTTCGCCTCGTTCTCGCGGATGCCGGCGAGGACAGCGCCAAAGTTGGAGCGCACGATCGCGCGGCACACCAGATAAGAGCCGAGCAGGCAGGCGAGCACCAGGTAGTAGTAGCCGATCCTGCCCTGGAACCAGTCGATGCCGAAGGGCCCCGGCGGGCGCGGAATGCCGACCACGCCGTCCGAGCCGCCGGTGATGTCGCGGAAGCGGAACAGCATCGCATAGCCGAGCTGCGCGAAGGCCAGGGTCAGCATGGCGAAGGAGACGCCGGTCGAGCGGGTGCACACCCAGGCGATCGGAATGGCGATCGCGACCGTGACCAGCACTGCGAGCGCGATGCCGATCGGCAGCGGCAGCTGCAGGTGCGTCAGGATCAGCGCGGCGCAATACGCGCCCAGGCCGTAGGCGGCGGCGTGGCCGAACGAGTAGAGGCGGCAATAGCCGACGATCAGGTCGAGGCTCATCGCGAACAGGCTGAAGATGAGCGCCGCGACGATGACCGTCAGCGAATACTGCGGCACGGCGAACGGCACGAGGAGCGAGACGCCGGCGACCAGCGCGAACCTGAGCCTCCAGGACACGCTATTCCTCCTTGCCCAGCAGGCCGCCGGGACGCACGACGAGGACGACCAGCATCAGCAGGTACATCAGCGCGAGCGCGAGGTCCTGGAAATAGTAGGCGCCGAACACCTGCACGAAGCCCACCAGCACGCTGCCGATAATCGAGCCGAGGAACGAGCCCATGCCGCCGATGATGACGATCACGAAAGCGTCGATCACCACGTTGGCGCCCATGCCGAGGAACGCGGTCACCAGCGGCGCGGCGAGCACGCCGCCCAAGGCGGCCATCGCGCAGCCGAACCCGAACACTGCGGTGCGCACCAGGTCGACGTCGGTGCCGAGCGCGTGGACCATCTCGGAGTTCTGCGAGACGGCGCGGATCAGCAGGCCGGCGCGCGTGCGCTCGAGGAATTGCCACACCGCGATGCCGGCAGCGAGCCCCAGGCCGATGAGGAACAGGCGATAGATCGGGAAAGGCTGGTCGAGAATCATCACGATGCCGAGGAGCGCCTCGGGCGTGGCAAGGCTGCGCGGCTGCGCGCCCCAGATGATGCGGATGAGCTCGCTCAGCACCACCGCCAGACCGAAAGTGAGCAGCAGGTACGCGCCGCCGTCGCGCCGGCCATACAGCGGCCGCAGGAAAATCCACTCGAAGGCCATGCCGATCGCGCCGACCACCAGCGGCGCGACGATGAGCGCCACGACGAAGCTTCCGCTGACCAGCGCCGCGGTGTAGCCCACATACGCGCCGAGCATGAAGATCACGCCATGCGCGAAGTTGACGATGCGCATGATGCCGAAGATCAGCGTCAGGCCGCAGGCGATGAAGAACAGGATCGCCGCCTGCGACAGCGCGCCAAGGCACTGCGCCAGGATGAAGCTGGCGAAGTTCAAGCCGTCAGGTGCTGTAGCTCGCGCTCCGGCAGTCCGGCGTGGTCATCTCGCGCGGATAGATCTTGACGATCTCGCCGACGGGCTCGGAGAAGCGCTTGTCATGCCCCACTCTGACGACGAAGCCCTGGTTCTCGCCCTGGTGGTCGCACTTGCGCATCTTGACCGGGCCCTTGACGCTGGTCACCTCGAGCTCTTCCATCGCCGCCACGATCTTCATCGGCTCGTCCGACCCGGCCTTCTGGATCGCCGCGAAGAGAATCATCAGCGCCTGGTACATCTCGCCGTCGGTCCAGTCCGGAATCTCCTTGTACTCGGCCATGAAGGCGTCGACGAAAGCCTTGTTCTGCGGGATGTCGTAGGTGACCGGGTAGCGCGACGAACCCATCAGGCCGATCGCGTCCTTGCCGAGCACTTTGATGTCCGCCTGGGCGACGATCTCGGTGAAGAACTGCACGCGCTGCGAAAGGCGGTATTGTTGCGCCTGCGAGTAGAAGGCGCGCGCTTCGTCGCCCTGCAGCGCGACATAGCAGCCCTCGACGCCCGATTGCAGGATCTTGGTGATATAGGGCGAATAGTCCTTGTTCGCGACCGGCGCATAGATCTTGTCGACGAGGTCCTTGCCCACCCGCTTGATCTGCGCCTCGAAGGCGGTGTTGCTCGAGCGTCCCCAGGCCGCGTCGGAGGCGATGGCCATGAACTTCTTCTGCGGCGCATCCTTGAGGTACAGGGCGAGAGCGCGCGCGCCCATCGGCGCCGAGGTGTTGGCGCGGAAAAACCGCGGCACGAAGAGCTCGGCGGTGAGCCGGCCGTCGCCGTTGCCGTGCGAGAGGAACACGGCACTCCACGACTCGAGCTTGGGCAGCATCGCCGCGGCCTCGGAGGAGACGATGACCCCGCTCAGGATGCGGCAGTTGTCGCGCTCGACCAGTTCCTGGGTCTTGCGCACGCAGATCGCCGGGTCGCCTTGCGTATCCTGGAACAGGAACTCCACCGGCCGCCCGAGCACGCCGCCTCTCGCATCGGTCATCTTCTTGACCAGGCGGCAGGTGCGCATCACCTGGCTGCCGAGGAGAGCGTAGCCGCCGGTGATGACCGTCGGAATGCCGATCTTGATAGGGTTTGCCTGTGCCTTCAGATAAGCCGGCGCTGCGGCGAGCGCCGAGGCCGCAACCGCTCCCTTGAGAATCCTGCGCCGCGTTTCAGTGTGTTGCGTCATGTCCATCCTCCTCTTGGAATTACTTCGCTTTGAGCGTGACGGTGTCGAATTGCGCCGGCAGCACGATCTCGAGCAGCTCGCAGTCGTCGGAGTAATCGAGAACGGTGTGCTTGATCTTGGGCGGCTGCAGCCAGCACGCGCCTTGTTCCATCGTCACCTCGCCCTGTCCTTCGAATTCCGACTTGATCCACCCCTTCAGGACGTAGACCAGCTGCAGGTCCACCTCGTGGTAGTGCCGCTGCGAGACCTCTTTCGGATCGCAGGGCGGGATGAGGCGGATGACGTGCGCCTGCACCATGCCGTGGGTCGCCTTCGCCATTCCGAGATCGCGGTACTGGGCGTAGCGCCTCAGCCCCTCTTTGAAATCGCCTTTCGCGGGATGGCTTACATTGAACTTCTGCTTCTTTGCTGTTTTCATGCTGCTCCTTGGGGCCGCAGTTCGATCAAATCCGGGCAGCAGTTCGGCTCCGCCTGGGCCGCGTAGACGACCGCCTGCGCCACTTCGTCGGCGGTGAGCGGCGCGAATTTTCTGGCTTTGAGCGCTTCGAGGAAGCGCGGATGGTCGCTGCTCGCGCGGATGCCGGTGTCGACCATGCCGGGCGCGATTTCGGTGACCTTGATGCCGTGGCCCTGCAGCTCGAGGCGCAAGCCGCGCGTGATCGCCGAAAGCGCGTGCTTGGTGCCGCAATAGATGCCGCCGAGCTGGTACACCTCGCGCGCGGCGATCGAGCTCATGACGATGATGTGGCCGCGCCGGCGCTCCACCATCGACTTCGCCATCGCCTTCGTGACGCGAAATGCGGACAGCACGTTGGTGCGGAACATCGCCTCGCAGTCGGCGTCGCTCATGTCGAGGAGCGGGGCGTACTTCAGGATGCCGGCGTTGTTCACGAAGATGTCGGCGTCTCGGCCGGCGTTGGCCAGCTCGTCGACGAAATGCGCATCGTTCAGGTCGCCGGCGATAGTTTCAATGGAGTGTTGAGAATATTGCTTGCGCAGCGCGTCGAGCTCAGCCGGCCGGCGCCCCGTGGCGATGACTTTCGCGCCCGCTCGCGCGAGCGCGATTGCCGTGGCGCGGCCGATGCCCGCGCTGGCTCCGGTGACGAGCACTGCTTTGCCGGCTAGCGGCGGGCTCACTCAGCCTTCCCCCTCGAGATCTTTTTACTATACACGAGCCATCACATCTTCACCTCGTTGAGCTGAATGATGGGCTGGATGTCGGTGTAGTTTGGGATATCGCCCATGATGCTGTCTGCGTGGGGCGCAAAGGCTTTCTGAAATGCGTCGACCGAGTTGAAAAGGAGATGACACACCGCCACGAAAGCAGGCTTTGATCCCGGCTGCGCGCCGCCCAATCCCTGGTCGACCTCCACGCGCTTGCACGCGCTGCCGAGTTTTTTCTTCACCATGGGGATGTGCTTGTTGCAGTAATAAGCCATGTCGAACTTCTTTCCCTGGGCATTCTCGTAGAGCACGCTAACTTTGATCATCTTTTTCTCCTCTGTGTAGAGACCTCGCTGCAAATAAGGTGCTTAGCATCAACTAATTCGGGGGAGCTTGCCTTCCGGGGATCTGCCTTTGCCGCAGCACACCTCCCTAAGCGTTAGGTCGAGGTGTCCACCTTATCGGATGAGGTTCTACGTCCGCTTGAGCGAAGGGTTAGGTTCCATTCTTCTTGCCGCCAGCAAGACGACCAATCAGTCTTACCTTTCTGGCGGCGACGCTCTTCTTGTCCGCTGAACTGATTCCGTACGAATCACCGTATTCTTCATACGCAAGGATCGCATCTAGTGCGCCCTGATGGTCCCCGGTCTTCTCAAGCAGCAAACTAATGCGGTTGATCGGATAGTGCGCTCGGCGCCACGAGGAAGCGATCAGCCCTGCACTATCAAGGGCGACGATTTCTTTGATAGCCTTTCGATAGTTTGAAATGGCGCTTGTGGGATCAGTTTCTTCGAGAACGTTTGTCGTCTTGATGAGTTCCTCAATGTCGCGGCTTTTCTCCATGTAGGGAGCAATTTCCTTCCAATTTGGATCGCCCTTTTCGACTTCAATCACGCACCCGTAACTCTTTCGGAATGCTTTGAATATCAGGCCAAGAAAACCTGGGCCGCCAGTAATGCTTACCACTCGCGCGGCGACAGTCCCACCTGAGTCGATATGGTTTGCTAAACGTACGTCGCCGGCGGGTACGTAGCCAACTTGTTCCCCTGTCGTGCGAAATACTGCCACCGCAAACTTGTCGTAGGGATTCCCGGCATCGTGTTCCAGCCTAAGTTCCTCACCTGGGCGAAGCGCCTTGAGAATTGCTTGGCGATCAGTACCGTCGGCATTCTGGTGTGTGACTCCAGCGACAGTCGTTCGGAACGTCTGCTGGTGCCCTGTTACCTTGAACGTGATGTCCATGTCGTGGGTGGCGTATGTGGAACATAACGTGAAAGTAACCGACGCCCAAGAGGACGCCGCGCAGCGGCGGAACGCCCTTGGGCGTCCGCGTTGACTGACTTGTTAGGCATCATTGCCGACCATCCAAACCCGAGAACCGTGACGCAATATCCGTAGATGTCATTTCAAGAACGACCTCGGCAATAGCCAACGACTACCGCCAATCCGCCTGTTTTACTTTGGGTCGCGCACTCCGCCATGACCTGCGCATCCAGATGCACCTTTCACCGTATGACGACCATCGGCACAGCGAGTTATCACGGCCTGACGCGCCTTGCGACCTGATGCCTTAATTTCGCGCCCGGTGTGGCGAATTTCTTTTCCTGCCGTGCGTTTAGCTTTCACGGCATCTGCTTTTGCTTCGCGCGCCTTATCGCCAATAGATTCTTCTGCATGCGCAAGAGGTATGAATGCAAAGATTAGTAGGATCGTTCCGATAATTTGTCTCATGATCTTCTTTCGAGATGGTGTTGATGAAAATCGCGGTAGCAGTAGGGGGTAAAGACATAGGAAGCGCAATAATGCTTAGGCATAACGCCTTAGTTCAGCTGCAAGCACGTTACAGCCATTGCGGCGAAGCCGCATCCGAAAAGTGCTTGTCGGCTGCAACGTTCGTTAGGCCGGCTGCGCACGGAGCTCGTCGTTCCAGCAGCACGCACCAGTCAGATCGCCGTTTCAAGCGCGCCCGATTATTTGGCGGGCGCAACGTCCAAATAGAAAGTGTTCTGCGCCGCGACTACTTTCCATGAGACGCCACGTTTTTCCATCACGTGCTTGAGATGCGCTTTGACGATTCCATTCGGTTGCGCGCCGCCGGACGGAGCCTCCTTGAACAGGGCGAGCTCAAGGTCGAAATCCGCAATCATCAGAGTGGGGCTAAGACGACGCGTCTTCCGCACCGAGCCTTTGACGTTGCTTCCTTTGAACGCTGTGTGCCACAGATCGATGTGCATTTGCTGGATTGCTGGCTGACCGTTCCAGATCCGGCCTGAAGGATCGACGAGCTCCGCGTCGGGCCAATACAGATCGCCGTAGTGTGCCGGGGCTTGCACATCCCCGGCGGCTGCACGGTTCCAAGACTCAACAAAGCCTGTGAGCGCTTCCGAAGCCGCATTCACCACCTCCACATCTGATGTCAGTGGGGCCGGGTTTACGGTTGCGCAGCCAGTGAGCGCGGCCAGAAGAACGGCAAGAGCTTTCTTCATGGGAGATGCCCTCATTCAGGTGTGGAAACGCTCAAACCCTGCCTAAGACTTAGCCGACTACCTCGGCACATGAGCAGGAGTGATTTTGCGCGGCCTAACGTTCCGGTTTTGCCGCGCCGTAGCAAGCGCGCAGCGCTGGGCAGGCGTCGGTCAACAACCGGCTGTTAGTCGCCATTACCAGTCACCTCCGCGAATACGCTGGTCCATGAGAATGGCAAAGAGATAGGACGGCCCCCTGAGATGTTGCAGCGGGACGGTGTCAATGATCTATGCCAAAGCCAGCTATGTTATCCGGCATCCGCAGAGATAAGTCGTTGATCTGCAATGACGGCAGGACGATTCGTCAATGCCCGCCTCAGGAAATTCTCAAGCCGACGAAGCGCTCCAGCTTCGCCGCATCGTGAGCGAATTCCGACGAGCGAGCACGGTGAACGATGCGCCCACGCTCGATCACCAGAGCGTCGGCGGTGTGCGAAAGGGCGATCTCGGCGTGCTGCTCGACCAGGATGGCGGCCGTGCCTTCATCTTCGATCATTTTCCTCAATGAAACGACAAGCTCCTCGACGATGATCGGCGCGAGGCCCTCGAGCGGCTCGTCGAGCAGGAGCAGCTGCGGATTGGTCATCAGGGCGCGCGCGATCGCCAGCATCTGCTGCTCGCCGCCCGAGAGCTGGTTGCCCAGATTGGCGCGGCGCTCGGCGAGGCGCGGGAACAGCTCGTAGACCGCGGCGCGACTCCAGCGCCCGGGGCGCGCCGCGACGCTCAGGTTCTCCTCCACGCTGAGCGAGGGGAAGATCTCGCGCTCCTGCGCCACCCAGCCCAGTCCGCGGGCTACGCGGCGGTGCGGCGCGAGCCCCGTAATGTCCTCGCCGCGCCAAAGGACGCTTCCCCTGTGAACCCGCGTAAAGCCGAGGATGGTGAGGAGGAGGGTCGTCTTGCCGACGCCGTTCCTTCCGAGCACCGCCAGGCTGCCGTGCTCGGCGATCTCCAGCGAGATGTCGTCGAGGACCACCGCGTCGCCGTAGCCGGCGCGAACATCGATGAGCTGCAGAAGCGGTGCTCCCGCTCGGGTCGGCTCAGCCATGCCGGCCTTTGCCGAGATACACCTCGCGCACGCGCGCATTCGCGGCAATCTCCTGCGGGCTGCCCTGCACCAGGATGCGGCCGCCGACCATGACGATGATGCGGCTCGCGAAGCGGAACACGACGTTCATGTCGTGCTCGATGAACAGCACCGTGAGGTCCTGCGCCAGGCCGGAGATCGCCTCGAACAGCTCCGCGCTCTCATCTTTGGGCACCCCGGCCGCGGGCTCGTCGAGCAGCAGCACGCGCGGGCGCGTGGCGAGCGCGAGCGCGATCTCCAGGAGCCGCTGCTGGCCATAGGCGAGCTCGCGGGTCAGCCGATAAGCGGCTTTTTCGAGATTCAATGGACGCAGAATGCAGTGCGCTTCGTCGATCGCGCCGCGGTACGCGGGGAGCGGTCTCCACCAGGTTTTCGAGTGACCTTCGCGTTCCAGCACCGCGAGCGTGACGGCCTCCAGCGCCGTGAGGTGCGGAAACAGCGTGTTGATCTGGAAAGTGCGAGCCAGGCCGCGCTTCACGCGAGCATCGGGCTTGAGTGAGGTGATGTCCTCCTCGCCGAGCGCGATTCTCCCTGCGTCGGGCCGCAGCATCCCGGTGATGAGGTTGATGAGCGTCGTCTTGCCGGCGCCGTTGGGGCCGATGAGCGCATAGCGGACGCCTTGCGGGAGGTGCAGGTCGATGTCCTGCGCCACCACAAGCGAGCCGAATTTCTTGTTCAGGTTTTTCGTGGAAAGAATTTTGCGAGGCCTCCCAGAATCCCGTTGGGAAGGAGCATCACCACCGTCACCAGCAGCAAGCCGATCCAGAAATACCAGTACTGCGGGTTGATGCCCGAGAACTGGTCGCGCGCCACCATGTAGATGATCGCGCCGAGCAGCCCGCCGTAAAGGCGGCCGGCGCCGCCGAGGATCAGGATCACCAGCACGTCGGCCGAGCGGCCGAAAGAAAGCACCTCCAGCGAGACGGTCTCGGTGGTCTGCGCCAGCAGCGCTCCGGCCACGCCGGCGATGAGCGCGGCGATGGTGTAGACCTTGCGAAGGTGCGCGCGGCTCGGTGCGCCGATCGCCGGCATGCGCAGCGCATTCTCGCGGATGCCGCGCAGGGCAAGGCCGAACGGCGAATGAATGATTCTTCTGGAAACCAAAAAGCATGCGAACAGAACGACAAGCGAGTACGCGTACGCGGTCCTGCCATACAGGTCGAACTTGAATACTTCGAACAGCGGTCGAATGCGAACGCCCTGCAAACCGTCGGCGCCGCCGGTGAGCGCGCTTGCGCTGTTGGCCGCTTCGTGAAGCAGGAGCCCCAGGCCGAGCGTCAGCATGATGAGCGCGAGGTGGCGGAAGCGCACGATGATGTGGCTGGTGAGATATCCAACCATGCCGGCGAGCGCCCCGGCGACTACCAGGCCTGATAGGGGTTCGCCCCACGCGTGTTTGGCGAGCAGGCCCGCCGTATACGCGCCGACGCCGAAGTACGCCGCATGGCCGAGCGAGACGATACCGGCGTAGCCGAGGATCAGGTCGAGCGACAGCGCGAACAGCGCGGTGATCGCGATCTGGCTGGCGAGCTGCAGGTACGCGGGCGCAACGACGAAAGGCAGCAGCGTCGCGATCCAGAAAGCGATCTCGATCGGCCGCCAGCGGATCTGCTCCTGGAAAAAATCAGCGCTTTTCAATGGCGCTTGCCGAACAGGCCCGCCGGCCGCCACATCAGGATGCCGACCATCACCAGATAGATCAGGAAGGCGCCCAGCCAGGGAAAGTAGTACTTGCCGGCCATGTCGCTCACGCCGAGCACCGCGGCGGCGACGAACGAGCCGCCGATCGAGCCGAGGCCGCCGACGGCGACCACGATCAGCACGTAGACCAGGTAGGTGAAGGCGAAGGCATGGTCGAGGCCGACGATCTCGATGGCGAGCGCGCCGCCGAGGCCCGCCAGCCCGCCGCCGAGCGCGAACGTGACGGCGAAAGCGCGGTCGACGTCGATGCCGAGGCCGCGCGCCATGCGCTGGTTGTCGACGGCGGCACGCACCTGGGCGCCGAAGCGGGTGTATTCCAGGGAGAACACCAGGATTGCGGTGACGAGGAGCGCAACGACGATGAGAAACAGCCGGTACGCGGCGAAGTTCACGCCGATGAACGTGATCGAGCCGCGCAGGTAGGAGGGCGTATCGATCGGCTGCTGCACGGTGCCGTAGAAGTAGGCCGCGACCGCCACCGAGATGAACACCACGCCGATCGTGAAAAGGCACTGGTCGAGCTCGCCCGCCCGGTACAGGCGCCGGTAGAGCGTGCGCTCGAGGACCACGCTCGCCGCGGCCGCGGCGAGGAACGCCATCGGCAGCGTGGCGAGGAACGGCCAGCCGAGGCTGTTGGTCAGCGTCACCGTGACGTAGCCGCCGATCATGGCGAAGCTGCAGTGCGCCAGGTTGACGAAGTTCATCATCCCCAGCGTCACCGACAGGCCGACGGACAGCAGGAACAGCAGCATGCCGTAGGCGAGGCCGTCGAACACGACGCCGACGAACGAGCCCAGCATGGCGCTACTTCGGCATGCGGGCTTTTACGGGATCCTTGACGTTTTCGACTTTATCGAATTCAACGTTCTTGAGTTCCCCGCCTACCTTTTCGACGCGCCTGATGTACACCGTCTGCACGATGTCGCGCGTCTCCGGGTCGATCGACACCGGGCCGCGGGGGCTCTCCCACTGCATGCCCTTGGCGGCGCCGATAAGCGCCTCGCCGTCGGTCTTGCCGCCGCTCGCCTTGAGCACCGCATAGATCAGGTGCATGCCGTCCCAGCCGCCGATCGAGTAGATGTTCGGGTTGCGGCCGTAGGCGTCGTTGAACGCCTTGACGAAGTCGCGGTTGAGCTTCGAGTCGTGGCTCGCGTCGTAGTGATAGGCGGTGATGATGCCGATCGCGGTGTCGCCCATGCTCTTGCGCGCTTCCTCCTCGGTGAGCTCGCCCTGGCCGAGGATGCGGGTGCGCTTCGGGTCGATGCCGCGCTCGGCGAGCGCCTTGCCGAGCGCCGCGGGCTGCGCGCCCCCGGGCACCCAGGCATAGATGCCCTCGGGGCTCTGGTCCTTCGCGCGCTGCACGAAGGCGGCGAAATCCGGATTGGCGACCGGGAAGCGCACCGCGCCGATCACTTCGCCGCCGGCTTGCTTGAAGCCGCGCTGGAAGGCCTGCTCGGCGTCATGCCCGGGGCCGTAGTCCGAGACCATGGTGTAGACCTTCTTCAGGCCGCCCTTGCTCGCCGCCCAGGCGCCGAAGGTCTCGTTGAGCTGCGGCGTGGTCAGCGAGGTGCGCGCCATGTAAGGCGACTTGGTGGTGATGATCGAAGTCGCCGCGTTCATCACCACCATGAATTTCCTGGCTTCCGCCGACACATCGGCGGCAGCCAGGGCATTCGGCGTGAGGACGAAGCCCGCCAGCACGTCCACCTTGTCGCGCACCACCAGCTCCTGCGCGAGGCGCTTGGCGACGTCGGGCGCGATGCCGCCGGTGTCCTTGCGGATGAACTCGAGCTTGTGGCCCGCCACCGTATCGCCGTTTTGCTTCACGTACAGCTTGATGGCGTTGTCCATCTGCGTCGCGGTGTCGGCGAACTGGCCCGAGTAGGGCATGATCAGCCCGATTCTCACCGTCTGCTGGGCGCTCGCGCTCCCGGCAAGCATGACAAGCGAGAGCATTGCAATGGCTGTAGTTTTCATCCCGCGAATTCTAACTCCAGACTTCATCTGATAGAGTTTCGCCTTCTGACGGAGGAGAAGCAAATGATAAGACTGCCTGCCGCCATCCTGGTGGCGCTGCCGCTTGCTGCGGGTGCAGCACCCGAGTCGTACACCATCGACCCGTACCACAGCTTTCCTTATTTCGACGTGATGCACCTCGACACGTCGCTGATCCGCGGCCGGTTCGACAAGACGAGCGGGAAGATGACGCTCGACAGCGCGGCGAAGACGGGTACCGTGGATCTGCTGATCGAGGCGGCATCGTTCAACTCCGGCGACAACGACCGCGGCCCGCGCCCGCGCGCCCGCGACGAGCATCTACGCTCGCCCGATTTCTTCAACGCCGTCGAGTTTCCCCGCATCAGCTTCAAGGGGAATGCGGTGAAGTGGAACGGCGACGCCCCGGCGCTCATCGAGGGGCAGCTCACCATGCTCGGGGTGACGAAACCCCTCGCGCTGAGTGTCGAGCGTTGGAAGTGCCAGCCCGATCCGCGCACCGCCGGCAAGCGCTACATGTGCGGCGGCAATGCCACCAGCAGCTTCAAGCGCTCCGATTTCGGGATGAAATTCGGCATTCCGAACGTGGGGGATGAAGTGAGTCTCTGGCTCTCGGTGGAAGCTTTCAGGGACTAGTCGAAGGCGAACGAACCGGCCTGCGGTTCAACATGCGGCGCCGGCGATCGCGCTGCTAGTGCAGCGCGACGGATTTGTCCGTTCCTTCCACGTCGGCGAGATTGCGCGGAAAAATCTCGAGGCTGTGCTCCTCGAGCAGGTCCACGCTCAGTCCCACGTAGTGACCGACGCGCCGCCGCGCTACAAGCTGATGCAGTGCAATCCCCCTATTGCCGGGTTCGACCAGGTCGATCACTCCAAGGGTGAATACGTTCATTGATCGGCTATTATCTCCCGCCATGAAACGACGCGCATTTCTCGGAGCCGCCTTGTGCGCGCTCTGGGCACCGGCTTTCGGCCAGGCGCGTTACCCCGAGCGGCCGATCCGGCTTGTGGTGCCGTTCGTGCCGGGCGGCGAGACCGACCTGATGGGACGGCTGTGGGCGAAATACGCCGCGCCGCATCTGGGCGCGACGATCGTCGTCGAGAACAAGGCCGGCGCGGGCGGCTCGATCGGCGCTGCCGAGGTCGCGCGCTCGCGGCCCGACGGCTACTCGCTGCTCGCGGGAACCACCAGCACGCAGATCCTCAACCCCGCGGCGATGAACGAGCCGCCCTACGATCCGATCAAGGACTTCGTCACGGCGGGATTGGTCAGCACCACGCCGACCTGCGTGGTCGTGAACCCGGGGCTGCAAATCAATTCCCTCAAGGAATTGGTCTCTTTGGTCAAGGCCAATCCGGGCAAGTACTCGTATGGCTCCGCGGGCCCGGGCACGATCACCAACCTGACCGGCGAGCTGCTCAAGCTGCAGGGCGGCCTGGACATGCAGCACATTCCCTACAAGGGGTCCGCGCCGGGCATCCAGGACCTGATCGCCGGCCACCTGCCGATCTTCACGCCGATCCTGTCGACGACCATCATTTCGCACCATCGCGGCGGCCGCTTGCGCATTCTCGCCATCAACAGCGAGGCGCGCGTCAAGTCGGCGCCGGAAATTCCGACCGCCATCGAAGCCGGCATGCCGGGCATGCGGGTGCAGGTGTTCAACGGCGTGTTCGCGCCGGCCGGGACGCCTCAGCCGGTGATCGAGCTCCTGCGCCAGGCCACGGCGAAAGCGAAAGGCGAGGACGGTCTGCGGCAGGATCTGCAGAACGCGGGCGCCGAGCTCTCCGCACCCGGCGATCTCGACGGCTTCATCCGCGAGGAAGTGGCGCGCTGGACGCCGATCATCAAAGCCACCGGCTTCAAGATCCAGTGAGCGGCAATCCGCTCGATCTGCGTCTCTGGCTGAGAGAGATCGCGCAGCTCGGCGAGCTGAAGGAAGTGCGCGGCGCCGACTGGAACCTCGAGCTCGGCGCGATCAGCGAGCTGAACGTGAAGAAGGACCTGCCGCCGGCGCTTCTCTTCGACGAGATCGCCGGCTATCCGAAGGGGTTCCGCGTCCTCACCTGCAGCACCAGCAGTCCGGCGCGGCTGTCGTCGATCCTGCGCCTGGGCGTGCAGCGCACGCACCGCGGGCTGGTCGAGACCTTGCGCGGCAAGCCCGCGCAGTGGCAGGCAGAGGCCGCGAAATATGACCCGATAGTCGTGAAGAGCGGGCCGGTTCTGGAGAACGTCCAGAAAGACGTGAATGTGCTGGCGTTCCCCTCGCCGCTGTGGCACGAGATGGACGGCGGGCGCTACATCGGTACCGGCTGCTCGGTGGTAACGCGCGACTTCGATTCCGACTGGACCAACGTCGGCACCTATCGCGTGATGGTGGTCGACAAGAACCACGTCGCGCTCGACATGGTCCCCGGCAAGCACGGCCGCATTCACTACGAGAAGCACAAGCAGGCAGGCAAGCGCTTCCCGGTCGCCATCGTCCTCGGCGGCGACCCGCTCGGCTACCTGATCTCGGGCATCGAGGTGCCCTTCGGCATGTGCGAGTGGAATTACATCGGCGCGATTCTCAAGAATCCCGTTTCTGTTCTCCAGGGAGAAACCACCGGCCTGCCGTTTCCGGCGGCTTCCGAGATCGTGCTCGAAGGCTTCGTCGAGCCCAATGACGAGCGCACCGAGGGGCCGTTCGGCGAATTCCACGGCTACTACCCGGGCAAGGCGGGGACCGCCCCTGTGGTCACGATCGAGAGAGTTTATTTTCGTGATGACCCGATCCTGATGGGCAGCCCGCCGGCGAAGCCGCCGAACGACTACTCCTACTCCAAGGCGGTGATGAGGTCGGCTCTGCTGCACGACGCGCTGGTGGCGGCCGGAGTGCCGGACGTGCGAGCCGTCTGGGCGCATGAGATCGGCGGCGCGAGGATGTTCAACGTCGTGTCGATCAAGCAGCGCTACGCCGGCCATGCGCGGCAAGCGGGGCACATCCTCAATCAATGCGGCGTCGGCGCCTACATGTCGCGCTACTCGGTGGTCGTCGACGACGACATCGACCCTGCGAACCTGCACGAGGTGATGTGGGCGGTGGCGACGCGCAGCGACCCGGCGCTCGACATCGACATCATCCAGCGCGGCATGGGATCGAAGAACGATCCGATGTACGTCGCCTATCCCTACGACGCGCCGTTCAGCTCCAAGGCGATCATCGACGCCTGCCGGCCTTGGGACCACCTGGAGGAATTCCCGGCGGTCGCCGAGGCGAGCAAGGAGCTGCAGGAGAAGACCCTGGCCAAGTGGAAGGGCATCTTGTAGAGCAGGCTAGCAGTAGAACCCCGATTCTGTAGTAAAACCCCGGCATGACCGGAAGCTATGACTACTGGCTGGTCCTGCTGTCGGTAATCGTCGCGATCATTGCGTCCTACGTGGCGCTCGATCTCGCATCGCGCGTCGCGGCGTCGCATCGAAGCCGGACCGGACGCTGCTTGTGGCTGGCGGGCGGCGCCTGGTCGATGGGCACCGGCATCTGGTCGATGCATTTCATCGGCATGCTCGCCTTGCGCCTGCCGGTGCCGGCGTCCTACGACATCCCTCTTACCTTGCTGTCGGGCGTGCCTGCGGTCCTCGCCTCTGGGTTTGCGCTTTTTGTGGTGAGCCGTTCCACGCTGGGCATCGCACGGCTGCTCTGCGCCGGATTGCTGATGGGCATCGGCATCGTCTCGATGCACTACATGGGGATGGAGGCGATGCGGATGGAACCGCCGATCCGCTACGTGCCGTCCCTGGCGGCATTGTCCGTGGTGATCGCGGTGGCGGCCTCGGTCATGGCCTTGTGGAGCGCATTCAGGCTGCGCATGGAGACGATCTGGACGGCGTTCTGGAAAAAGGCGGGAAGCGCCGTGGTGATGGGAAGCGGAATTTGCGGCATGCACTACACCGCCATGGCGGCGGCACGCTTTGCCCCCGACAGCGTGTGCACCGTCAGCGCGCAGAACATCGATCCCGTCGGGCTGGCGGGGGCGCTCGGCGGATTCACGCTGCTGTTCCTCATGGCGACACTCCTCATCTCCGCTTACGACGCGTACCGCGCTGCCGCCGCCTCCGCGCAGGTCGGAGATCTGTCGCAGCGCCTCGTAAGAATTCAGGACGATGAGCGGCGCAGCCTTGCCGCCGAGCTGCACGACATTGTCGGACAGAACCTTTCCGCGGTGAACGCCGAGCTGGCATTGCTGAAAAGCCAGGTTCCGCCCTCGCTTTCCCGCAAACTGGATGCGGCCTCCGCGCTGGTGAGGCAGAGCGTGGACGCGGTACGCAACGTGATGACGCAGCTGCGTCCGCCGGGTCTCGACGAGCTGGGACTTCCGGCGGCGTTGCGCTGGCATGCGAGCAGGTTCGAGTCGCGCAGCGGGATCAAGGTGAACGTTACGGCGGACGAAACAGTTCCGCGCCCATCGCAAAAAGTCGAAGATGCGCTGCTGCGCATCTATATCGAGGCGCTGAGCAACATCGCGAAGCATGCGGCCGCGGGCAAGGTGGAGGTGAATTTCGAGGCAGCCGGCGAGCACATCGTGATGAGTATCGCCGACAACGGGCGCGGGTTCGACACGACGCAACCCCTGCGGCGCGACGAGAACTCGGGCTGGGGAACGGTGATCATGGAGGAACGCGCGCGCGCGGTGGGAGCGGAGCTTCAGGTGCGCTCCACGCCCGGCGGGGGAACCCGCGTCGAGTTCACCCTCTCCAGGCGCAAATGGTCATGACCGCTATTGCTTGAGAGGGCCGCCCGCCTGCGGAAATGACTCCACGCCGGACGGAATCCAGGCCCAGGAGCGTGCCGAGCGGATCCAGATATGCCGGTCGATCCTGAGCCAGCCCGGGTCGTCGAAGGTGCCGGCCGCGATCGACCTCAGGCCTGGCCGCATTTCAGAGGTATGCGTCACCGTAGTGCCGCATCGCGGGCAGAACTCCATCTTCAGCCACCGCCCGCTCTCGTCCGAGCGGTGCTCGCACAGCGTAAGGCGGCCGTGCGTGATCTCGACGTCGGCGTCCCGCGAGTCACGACGTTTTGCTCGCGGCGAGGCGAAATGCCCAGATGCACAACGCTCCGGCTACGACAATCGCCACCCATGATATCCACAGCGGCACCGCCGAGCCCGCCACTTCGGCGGACCAGCCGAATACCAGCCTCGCCACATGGGTTAGCGCAACGATGCCGAAAATCACTCCGGTGATCTGAACGTAGGCGCGCATTGCGTCGTCCTCCTATACCTTAGCGATCTTCGGCGTCGCGCATGTCTTGCTCCAGCAACGCGTCACGGCCTTTGGCTGTAATTGTGAAGGCGCCAGAACTATCCGGCTTTGAGAAACCGAATGTAACAAGCTTGGCTGCGATATTCATTGGAATTGGCGGCGGGTCGCCGCGTTTGGCGTCTGCGGCAGCCTTTAGCTTGCGCAGCCAGTCAAAATCGTCCGCCGTCAGCTTCGAATCCATGACCGGTTAGGCCGACCCCTTAGCATCGAGCTGCCCCGCCACAAGAAAGACCGCACTCG
Source organism: Burkholderiales bacterium (assembly GCA_035602335.1). Taxonomy (GTDB): domain Bacteria; phylum Pseudomonadota; class Gammaproteobacteria; order Burkholderiales; family SG8-39; genus SCGC-AG-212-J23. The sequence continues at coordinate 40,101 of DATNMK010000023.1, read as the reverse complement.
CACGCACAATGCGTTGCTCCCCGGTATTGATGTAGCAATTGGCAAAGGCCAACCGGCTTCCCAGTTTCTGGATGTCTACGTGCACCTCAAGCCAGTCGCCGGGCTTGGCCGTACCCGCAAAGTCGAGCGTGAGGTTGGCAGTAGCCAGGCTGGCGGGCGGTTTGGAAGAGAACGCCATGGCATAGCCGAGCGCGACATCGGCAAGGGTGGCCAGAATGCCGCCATGAACGGTGCCTCGCGCATTGCAGTGTTTCCTTTCCGCGAGAAGCCCGACCACCAGGCCAGGGCCTTCGCCGCGGGAGTAGAGCGGCCCAATCATGTCGAGGACCGGGCTGGTCCTGAACAGTGGTCCGAACCCTTGCGGAATAGCCATGTCGATTGGGCGGCCTAACCGTTTGTAAGAAAATTCGTTTTTTGTCCCCTAGCCGCCCGTAGGTTAGCCCGCGCCGGGCGCGCGAGCAATTCGACCAGCTTGTAACGGGAAGTCGAAGAAGCGGTGCCGCTGCGGCATAATGGCTGCACTCCCATGCATATCCACACCGTCAAAGCGGCGTACCGTCGCTATGCGCGCGTCTACGACGCGCTGTTCGGGCCGGTCCTGCAGCCGGGCCGCAAGGCCGTCGTGAAGGCGCTCGGCTGCCGGCCCGGCGACCGCGTCCTCGAGGTCGGCGTCGGCACCGGGCTGTCGCTGCCCCTTTATCCGCCTTATGTCCGCGTCACCGGCATCGACGTCTCGACCGAGATGCTCGACAAGGCGCGCGCCCGGGTGGAAGGCCGCCAGCTGAAAAATGTCGACGCGCTGCTCGAAATGGATGCCGAGCAGATGACGTTTCCGGACGCGGGCTTCGACAAGGTGGTGGCGATGTACGTGGTGTCGGTGGTGGAGCGGCCGGCGCGCCTGCTCGAGGAGCTGCATCGCGTCTGCCGGCCCGACGGCGAGATCTTCATCGTCAACCACCTGCGTTCCGACAACCCGGTTCTCGGCGCGGTGGAGAAGAGCCTGGCGCGCTTCTCGGACAAGCTGGGATTCCGTCCCGACTTCGAGCTGCGCGACCTGGTCGACGGCTCGCAGCAGGTGTCCGAGGTGGCGCGCATCAATCTGCTGTGGAGGGTGCTGCGCGTACGCAACGGCATCGCACATCCGCGGTTCGCCGGCAAATAGCCTGCAGTCAGGCCGCTACGGCCGTCACAAAACCTCCGATTTACCGCTAGCAACTTAAGGAAGACAGGCGCACCATTTGCGCCTCAGGGGGCGGAGGATTGCAATATGCCTACGCCGGATTTCGGAGCCGCGCGCAAGCACTACCAGGTGATGCGCGAAGTCATCATCCACCACCCGGGCGGATGGCCCGATGATCCGTCCATTCGCCAGATGCAGCAATCCTGCCGGGCGGCGCTGCGCGCCGTGGAAGACCGCGAGTGCGCCGCGTACATCGAAGCGATCGAAGGCTACGCTGCGGACCTGTTTTCCGAGGTCGATCACCGGCGCTGGACGCGCAAGCAGATGACCGGCGCGGATTTTCTGAGGCTGCAGATCCTGCGAGAGCTCGAAGCCTTCCACGCGCGGCTCCTCACCCTGGAGACCTCGCTGAGCGCGCTCAGTCGCGCGGCGGCGGACGGAAAAGGAACAGCGCCGCAATGACCAGCGCGTAGCGCATGAGCATGCCGGGCTCTGGCGTCACTTCGTGCGCACCGCTCCCATCAGGTGGTCGGGCAGCCAGGTCGCGATCTCGGGAAACACGCACAGGATCACGATGGCGAGGAACATGCAGATCACGTACGGTATTGTTCCCCAGATGATTTTCATCAGCGGCACGTCGGGCGCGATCGAGCTGACGATGTAGATATTGAGGCCCACCGGCGGGTGGATCAGGCCGATCTCCATGTTGATGGTCATGATGACGCCGAACCACACCGGGTCGAACCCGGCGGCCGTGATGATCGGCAGCAGGATGGGGCTGGTCATCAGGATGATCGCCGCGGGTGGAATGAAAAAGCCGCAGACCAGCAGGAACACGTTGATCAAGCCCATCAGCACCCAGCGATTGACATGCATCTCGGCGATCGCCTGCGCCAGCGTCTGGGTGAGGTAGAGCGAGGTCAGCATGTAGCCGAAAAGGACCGCGGCGGCGATGATCATCAGGATCATCAGCGACTCGCGGGTGGTGTCGCGCAGGATCTGCCACCAGTCCCGCGCGCGCCACATCCGGTAGATGACGACGGCGAGCACCACGCACAGCGCAGCGCCTACGCCAGCGGCTTCCGAAGGCGTCGCAACGCCGCCGTAGAGGACATACATGACGCCGATGATGATCACGAGGAACGGCGCGATCTTCGGTATGGACTGGAACTTCTGCCTCCACGTGTAGCGGAACTCCGCCGGGTGAGCACGGAACCCGCGGCGCCAGATGGCGAACAGCGTCCACAGCATGAACAGGCCGGTGAGCATGAGGCCGGGCATGACGCCGGCGAGGAACAGGCGGCCGATCGAGGTCTCGGTGGCGATGCCGTAGAGAATGAACGTGATGGACGGCGGAATCAGGATTCCCAGCGTGCCGCCGGCGCAGATCGAGCCGGTCGCGATGTCGTCCGGATAGCCGCGCTTGCGCATCTCCGGGATGCCCATCTTGCCAATCGCCGCGCAGCAGGCGGGGGAAGAGCCGGTGAGCGCGGCGAAGATGGCGCAGGCGCCGAGGTTGGAGATCACCAGGCCCCCGGGCACCCGGTAGAGCCAGCGGTCGAGCGCCTCGTAGAGGTCGCGCCCGGCGGGCGAGGAGCCGATCGCCGCGCCCATCATCACGAACATCGGGATCGATACCAGGGTGAAGTCGTTCAGCCCGGCGTAGAAGGTCTCGGCCACCACCTGCAGGGCGCCGAATCCCTGGAATATGACGATGAACACGAGCGACAGCGCACCGAGGCCGAAGGCGACCGGCGCGCCGGAAAGCAGCACGATCAGCGTTGCGAGCAGGACGATGGCGCCCTGCGTGGTCGGGCTCATGCGCGCTCTGCGGATTTGATGCCGAAGGGCGGCTCGCGCCCGCTCACGAGGCAATACAGGTCGGCGACGTACTGCAGGGTCAGAATGGTCAGGCCGATCGGCATGGAGCTATACGGAATCCACAGCCGCGCGCGCCACATCGTGTCGGAGACCCAGCGGTTCTCCCAGGCTTCGAGCCAGAAGCGCGAGGTCAGCACCGCCATCGTCACGCAGAAGGCGAGCGACATGACGATCGAGGCGAACGCGAGCCACCAGCGCGCGCGCTCGCCCAGATACAGCGGCAGCACATCGACGTTGACGTGGCCGCGCGTCAGCAGCAAGTACGGGCTGCCGACGAACGTGGCCGCCACCAGGCTCCAGGTCACGAAGTCGGTCTGCCAGATGGTGTTCTGGTTCAGCACGTAGCGCACGAACACCATCTCGCACACCACCAGCACGCCGAGCGCAATCAGCGCCGCGGCGATGACGCCGCAAAGCTGCGAGATGCGGCGGATGCCGCGGACGTAGGCGTCCAAACTACTTGACGCTCAGCGCTTCCTCGATCAGCTTCTTGCCGTTGGGCACTTCCTTGGCGAACTCGGCATAGGAGCTCTTCTCCGCCACTTTCACCCACTGCTCGTACTCGGCCGGCGTGAGCGTCACCACCTCGACCTTGTGGTCCTTGAAGATCTTGACCATCTCGTCGTCGAGGCCCTTCGCCTCCTTGGCGAAGAACTCCTGCGATTTCCTGCCGGCCTGCAGCAGCACTTCCTGCTGCTTCTTGTTCAGGCGGTTGAAGCTCTTCTTCGACATCAGCACCGGCTCGTACATGAACCACAGGGCGTTGTCGCCCGGCGCGGTGAGGCACTTCACCTGCTCGTAGATGCGGAAGGAGACGAAGCTGCCCGAGCTGGTGTCGGTGGCGTCGGCGACGCCGGTCTGCAGCGCGTTGTAGACCTCGTTCGACGGGATCGAGACGATCGAGGCGCCCGCCGACTGCCACATCGAAGCGAAGGTCGGGCCAGCCGAGCGCACCTTGAGGCCCTTGATGTCGTCGGGCTTGCGGATGCAGCCCTTCTTCGAGGCGATGGCGCCGGCGAGCCAGGCGTCGGCGAGCACCATCACGCCCGCCTTGTCGATCTGCGCCTTGATGTCCTTCATGAAGGCCGAGTCGTTCAGGCGCCGCGCGCGCTCGTGGTTGCGCACCAGGCCGGGCATCAGCGTCGCGCCGAAGGCACGCACCTTGCCGCTGGCGTAGTCGAGCGGAAACGACGAGATATCGAGTTGGCCGTTGACCAGCGCGTTCCATTGCTCGTTCGGCTTGAACAGCGACGCGCCGGGGTAGACCTGCACCTCGAGCTCGACGTTGGCCGCCTTGGCGTCGCGCGCGACAATCTGCACCATTTCGTCGCGCACGTCCCCCCGGCCGCCGGGAAACTGGTGCGAGGCGCGCAGCGTAGTCGGCGCCGCGAACGCGCCCGCCGCGGCGCTCATGGCGACAGCGGCGGCGATGACTGCCTGTCTGAACGGTGTCATGGGTATCCTCCTCAGGATGCTCGCTTATAGCGCAGGAGAATCGCGCATTGCAAGAGGCATTCCGGCCGCGCCCCGGGAAATGCGGGAACTCCCGCCCGCCTGAAGCGCCCGGCGTGCTTTCAAGTGGAGAGCGGTTTGAGGGTGCCGAGCAGGGTAGGGATCAGTTCGGTCACCGTGGGATGGATATGCACGGCGCGCTGGATGGTGGTGTAGGGCTTCTTCGCGTACATCATGTCGAGGAGCGAGTGGACGACCTCGTCGGCGTTGAGCCCGAGGAGCGAGGCACCGAGCAGCTCCTTCGAGTCGGCGTCGACCAGCACTTTCATGAAGCCCTGAGTCTCGCCCGCCTCGCGCGCCCGGCTGACGCGCGTCATCGGCATCTTGCCCGCCAGCACGCGCTTGCCGCTCTTGCGCGCCTCGGCTTCGTTCATGCCGGCGCGGCCGAGCGCCGGGTCGATGAACAAGGCATACGTCTGGATGCGGTCCGAGATGCGTCGCGGGTCGTTGTCGAACAAGTTCGCGGCGACGATTTCATAGTCGTTGTACGAGGTATGGGTGAACGCGCCGCGGCCGTTCGCCTCGCCGAGCGCCCAGACGCCGGGCGCCGTGGTGTGGCATTGGTCGTCGACCTTGATGTAGCCGCGCTCGTCGGTCTCGATGCCCGCCTTGGCGAGCCCGAGGTCCTGCGTGTTCGGCACCCGCCCGACGGCGAGCAGCAGGTGGCTCCCCTCGGCCAACGGCGGGCCGTCCTTGCAGGCGAGCCCGACGACGATGCGCCTGCCCTTCTTCTTCAGCTCCATGCACTCGGCATCAATACGCAGCTCGATGCCTTCCCGCTCCATGATGGCGCGGATTTCCTGCGCCACATCGTCGTCCTCGCGCGGCAGCAGCTTCGGCGCCTTCTCCACCACCGTCACCTTCGATCCGAAGCGCCGGTACATCTGCGCGAACTCCAGCCCGATGTAGCTGCCGCCGACGATCACCAGGTGCTCGGGCAGATAGTCGACCTCCATCATCGTGCTGTTGGTGAGGAAGGGCACGTCCTTCACACCCGGCATGTCCGGCACCAGCGCGCGCGCGCCGACGTCGAGGAACAGCTTGTCGGCTTCCAGCAGGCGGCGGTTCACCGACACAGTGCGCGGCGCGGTAAATGCTGCGTGTCCGTGCACCAGCGACACGTTCTTCATCCCCGCGATCCACTTGGCGAGAGCGTCGGAGGACCGCTTGACGACCCCGTCCTTGCGCTTCTTTACCGCGCGCATGTCGACGCGCACCTTGCCGGCGGAGAATCCGTAGTCGTCGCCGCGCCGGGCGACGTGCGCGGCGCGCGCGCTCGCGATCAGCGTCTTGGTCGGGATGCAGCCGTTGTTCACGCAGGTGCCGCCGAGCAGCTTCCTCTCGATGAGGGCGGTCTTCAGCCCTTCCTTGTCGAGCCGCGCGCAAAGCGCCGGCGCGGCCTGCCCGACGCCGATGACGATCGCGTCGAAGCGCTCGGCGCTCATTGCGCCGTCCAGGCACCGTCGATCGGCAGCGAGGCGACGAACGCGCCGCGCTTGGCGAGCGCTTCGGCAATACCCAATCCAATGCCGCTGGTCGAGCCGGTTACGAGCGCAGTCTTGCCTCTGAGCATGTGAACCTCGGGACGTGAAGTCAGTAACATATATTAATGGGAGGCTACGCCACCGTCGGAGTGCTTCTGCTGGCGGGCTGGGCGGGTCTCAACCCCGAGCCGATGCCGTGGGCCGCGAACGTTGCGGTGCGCTGCTAAACTGAGCGCTGGATAGCCAGGAGCCCGCCATGAACGCCCCGATCCGCCACGCCGCCGAAGACGCGTTCCACAAGCTGATTCACGAGCATCACATGTACGGACTGTGGGAGATCGCGAGCCAGATGACGCCGCATCCGCGCCCCGAGGCGATCCCCTATCTCTGGAAGTGGTCGCTGCTCGAGCGCGTGGTCGAGGAGTCCTGCACGGCGGTCCCCGTGGGCGACGAGCGGCGCGCGATGCAGCTCTTCAACCCTGGCCTCGAGAACCAATGGGCGACGACCAGCACCCTCATCGCGGCGGTGCAGGTCCTGATGCCGGGCGAGGTCGCCCGCTCGCACCGCCATTCGCCGAGCGCGATCCGCTTCATCATGAAAGGCGACGGCGCCTACACCGCGGTCGAAGGAGAGAAGGTCGTCATGCAGGAGGGCGATCTCGTCCTCACCCCGAACTGGCAGTGGCACGACCACGGCAACGAGACCGACGAGACGGTGGTATGGATGGACGGCCTGGACGTGCCGCTCACCAAGGCGCTCAACTGCATTTTCTTCGAGATGTACCGCGAGCAGCGCGTTCCCGCGACCAAGCCGGTGAACGGCTCCAAGGCGCTGTACGGCCACGGGCGCCTGTCGCCGACCTGGGTGAAAGAGGTCTCGAAGATTTCGCCGCTGCTCATCTATTCGTGGGAGCAGACGATGGAGGCGCTGGACGCGCTGCGCGATAGCGAGGGAAGTCCGTTCGAGGGCATCGCGCTCGAATACACGCATCCGCAGACCGGCGGCCCGGTGCTGCCGACGATCGGCTGCCGCGTGCAGCTCATCCGTCCCGGCGTGAGGCTGCGGGCGCGGCGGGTCGCTGGCAGCGCGGTGTTCTGCGTCGCGCAGGGCAGCGGCCGCACCGTGATCGACGGCAAGGCGTTCGACTGGAGCAAGGGCGACATCCTCGCGCTGCCGTCGTGGGCGCTGCACGAGCATGCCAACACCGGAAAAGAGGATGCCATCCTGTTCTCGATCCACGATCGTCCGGTGATCGAGGCGCTCGGTTTCTACCGCGAGGAAGCGCTCGCCGAGAACGGCGGGCACCAGCGCATTTTGTAGCTACTTCGCGAGCACCCGCATCGCCCGTTCCAGGCCCTCGAGCGTGGTCGGGTACATGCGGCCGTTCATCACCTCCTTGATGATCGCGATCGACTGGCGGTAGGACCAGATCTCCTCCGGCTCGGGATTGAGCCAGACGCACTTGGAGTAGACGTCGGTGACGCGCTTGATCCAGGCCGCGCCCGGCTCCTCGTTGAAGTACTCGATCGAGCCGCCCGGCTGCAGGATCTCGTACGGGCTCATGGTGGCGTCGCCGACGAAGATCACCTTGTAGTCGTGCCCGTACTTGTGCAAAAGGTCCCAGGTCCGAGTGCGCTCGGAGTGCCGGCGGCGGTTGTCCTTCCACACGAAGTCGTACAGGCAGTTGTGGAAGTAGAAGAACTCGAGGTGCTTGAACTCGGTCTTGGCGGCCGAGAACAGCTCTTCGGCGAGCCGGATGTGATCGTCCATCGTGCCGCCGATGTCCATCAGCATCAGCACCTTGATCGCGTTACGGCGCTCGGGCCGCATATGGATATCGAGATAGGCTTTTCTTGCCGTTTCACCGATGGTCGTTTCAAGGTCGAATTCTTCCGGCGCCCCTTCCCGGGCGAATTTGCGTAGGCGGCGCAGGGCCACCTTGATGTTGCGCGTGCCAAGCTCCACCGAGTCGTCCAGGTTGCGGTACTCGCGCTGGTCCCAGACCTTGACGGCGCTTCGGTTGCGCGAGCGCTCCTGGCCGATGCGCACGCCCTCCGGGTTGTAGCCGTAGGCGCCGAAAGGCGAGGTGCCTCCGGTGCCGATCCACTTCGCGCCGCCCTGGTGGCGGCCTTTCTGCTCCTCGAGGCGCTGCTTGAGCGTCTCCATCAGCTTCTCCCAGCCGCCAAGCGCTTCGATCTGCTTCTTCTGCTCCTCGCTCAGGCTGAGCTCGACCTGCTTCAGCAGCCACTCGAGCGGGATCTGCGTCTCGATGCCGGGAATGGTCTCGACGCCCTGCCAGAATTCGGCAAAGGCGCGGTCGAACTTGTCGAAGTTCGCCTCGTCCTTCACCAGCGCGGTGCGCGAGAGATAGTAGAACTCGTCGATGGACTGGCCGATCACTCTTTTGTCCATCGCCTCGAGCAGCGTCAGGTACTCCTTGATGGAGACCGGCAGCTTGTGCGACTTCAGCTTGAGGAAGAAATCGATCAGCATCGCGCGTTGAGCTACTCCTTGAAGCCGATAGCTGTGACGATCTTGCTCCACTTCGACTGCTCGGCGGCGAGGAACGCGGCGTAGTCCTGCGGCGTGCCGGGCGATGCCACCCCGGCGACCTTGGCGAATTGCTCGATGACCGCGGGCGAGCGCAGCGCGGTCATGGCGGCGGCGTGGATGCGCTTCTGGACGTCGGCGGGCGTGGCAACGGGGACGATGAGCCCGTACCAGTTATCCGAGGTGACGTTGGGTAAGTTCATCTCGGCCGTGGTCGGCACGTCCGGAAGCGAGCCCGTGCGCTTCGCGCTCGTGACGGCGAGCGCCTTCAGCTTGCCGGCGCGGATGTGGCCCAGCAGCACCGGCACGTCGAAGATGCCCATCTGAACCTGTCCGCCGAGAAGATCGTTCACCGCCGGCGCGGCGCCTTTGTACGGCACATGCACCAGGTCGACCTTCGCCTCGGCCTTGAGCAGCTCGCCCGCGAGATGCGTGATGCTGCCGCCGCCGGCCGAGCCGAAGTTGACCTTGCCGGGGTTTGCCTTCGCATAGGAAATCAATTCAGGCAGATTCTTCACCGGCAGTGAGGGGTGCACTGCGAGAACCTCGGGCACGCGTACCACGAGCGTGATGAGCGCGATGTCCTTCTTGACGTCATAGGGCAGCTTGGCGAACGAAAACGGCGCGATCGAGAGAGTCGAGCCGCTGTTGAAGCCGAGCGTGTAGCCATCGGGCGCCGCCTTCAGCGCACGATCGACGCCGAGCACGCCGCCGACGCCGCCGATGTTCTCGATGATCACCGCCTGGCCGAGCGGCTCGTGCATGCCCTGCGCGAGGCCGCGGGCGAAGATGTCGGCCGGACCGCCCGGCGGGAAGGGCACGATCATGCGTACCGGCTTGGAGGGATAGGCCTGTGCCAGCGCGAGCGTGGGCGCCAACAAAATCCAGGCGAGGACTTGCTTGAATATTTTCACTCTCTCCTCCTCAATCGCATCTTATGGTCATGCCGCCGTCTACAACAAGCTCGGTGCCGGTGATGAAGCGCGCCTCATCCGAGGCGAGAAACAGCGCCGCGTTCGCGGTGTCGCGGCCATCGCCTGCGAAGCCCAGTGGAATTCGTTTCAACCGGCTGTTCAAGAGAGCTTCCACGTTGCCGCCGGCGCGCTGGTTCGCGAGCCGAGCCTCGACCATCGGCGTATGCAGCTGCCCGGGAACCACCGTGTTCACGCGGATGCCCTTGGGCGCGTACTGCACGGCGACGACGCGCGAGAGCTGGATCACCGCCGCCTTGGTCGCCGCGTAGGCGACCTGCGCAGCGCCGGTCCAGCGCAAACCGGAGGTCGAAGCGAGGTTGATGATCGCGCCGCCACGCTGGCGCTCCATCACCGGCAGGACATGCTTGCAGGCGAGGAACACGCTTTTCAGGTTGTGGTCCACCTGCGCGTCCCAGACCTCCTCGCTCATCTCCACCGGGCCGCCGGGCGCCGAGCCGCCGACGTTGTTGACGAGGATGTCGATGCGTCCCCATGTCTTTACACACTCGTCGACCATGCCAGCAGTAGCACTGCCGTCGGTGACGTCGCAAACGAAGGTCTTGATGACCCCCTGGGTCTTTTCGACGGTTTCACGCAAGCTCTCGGCATCGCGGTCCACGGCGAAAACCTTCGCGCCTTCCTCAGCGAAACGCACGGCGGTGGCGCGGCCGTTGCCCCAGCCCGGGCCGACCGAGCCGGCGCCAGTGATGATCGCAACGCGATCCTGAAGTCTTTTCAGCTGAATTTATAAAAACGCTGCGGGTTGTCGACGAGAAGCGCCTGCCTTTGCGCTTCGGTCGGCGCAATCTCGGTCAGCAGATCGACCAGAACACCGTCGTCGGGTATCGCGGCCAGGTTGGGATGCGGCCAGTCGGTGCCCCACAGCACGCGCTCGCCGAACTCCTCGACCAGCTTGCGCGCAAAGGGAACTGCATCGGCGTACGGCGCGCCCTGGCGCGAAGCGCGCTCGACGCCGCTCACCTTGACCCAGAAGCGCTTGTCTTCCAGGAGCGAGAGCAGGTGCTTGAAATCCGGCTGATCCAGGCCGCGGGAGGCATCGATCCGTCCCATGTGGTCGATCACCACCGGCACCGGCGAGCGCTTGAGCGCTGTCGTCATCCCGGGGATGAGCGAGCTTTCCATGTGGAGTTGAAGATGCCAGCCGATGCCGGCGAGCCGCGCCGCCATCTTCATCACGTCGCCGATCGGCACCGCAGTGCCGAGGTGCTTCATGTAATTGAAGCGCACGCCGCGAAAGCCCTGCTCGTGCAGGCGCTTCATTTCGGCCACCTCGATGGTGGGCGGCAGCAGCGCGACACCGACGTAATTGCCCGGTTTTGCGGCGATCAGGTCCGCGGCCGCCGAATTGTCGAAGCCATGCGCGCCGGACTGCACCACCACGCCGCGCTCGATGAGGAGGAAGTCGTGCAGGTCGAACAGCTTTTCCTTCGGGGCGTCGGCCGGCGTGTAAGTGCGGTCCTCGGCGAGCGCGAACTGCGCCTGCGGCCCGAAGACGTGGAAGTGCGCGTCGCACGCGCCGTCCGGCAGCTTGAGCTTGGGCTCGGTAGGATTCGGGTTGTAGGACAGTTGCGGCTCGGTCATGATTGCAGATTCATTGTATGGTGAAAATCCTGCCGCGCCTCGGGAAGGACATGCTCGACGCTTTCCGGGCGCTCGGCGATCTCACGGGAACGACCTCGGATGCCCTCGATCAGTGCGGCATCTCCGGCGCGATTCCCGGATCGGTTCTCAGGCCGACCGATCCAAAGGCGCGGCTGGTTGGACAGGCCATCACGGTCATGAACCGGCGGCTCGAGGAGCCGGTCGCCGAAGCGGTGGCGCGCGGCAAATCCAGGCTCGGGGAGATCGAGGCGCACAAGCTCGCCGAACCCGGCGATATCCTCGTGATCCAGGGGGTAGCCGGCATCTCGAGCATGGGAGGCATCTCGGCCTCGGTCGGCAAGCGGCAGGGCGAGGCCGGCGCGGTCGTCGACGGCGCGGTGCGCGACATCGATCACTCGCGCAAGATCGGCTACCCGGTATGGGCCTCGAGCGTCAGTCCGATCACCGGCAAGTGGCGCATCGAGACGCTTGCCATCAACCAGCCGGTGATGATCGCGGGCGTCGAGGTGCGGCCCGGCGACCTGGTCATCGCCGACGAGGTGGGCGTGTGCTTCGTGCCCTTCGCTCGCGCCGCCGAAGTGCTCGCCGTCGCTCAACACCTCGCGCGATCCGAGAAGGACAGGCTCGAGAAGCTCGCCGGCGGCATTGCGCTCGCCGATTTTGCAAATCTCAAACGATGAACCCTACCTCTCCCGGATGTCGCGTTATGTAACGTTGCATCCGGGCGACGTCGTCTGCTAGCCGCCCTTGGCGCGTGTCATGAACACCAGGCGCTCGAACAGATGCACGTCCTGCTCGTTCTTGAGGAGCGCGCCGTGCAAGGGCGGAATGATCGTCTTACGATCCTTCGAGCGCAGCGCGTCCGGCGGAATGTCCTCGGCGAGCAGCAGCTTCAGCCAGTCGAGGAGCTCCGAGGTGGAAGGCTTCTTCTTCAGGCCGGGAACCTCGCGTACTTCGAAGAACACCTCCATCGCCTCGCGCAGCAGCGATTTCTTCAGCGCCGGGAAGTGCACCGCGACGATCTTCTCCATCGTCTCCTTGTCGGGGAAGCGGATGTAGTGGAAGAAGCAGCGCCGCAGGAAGGCGTCCGGCAGCTCCTTCTCATTGTTCGAGGTGATGAAGACGATCGGCCGGTGCTTCGCCTTCACCAGCTCGCGCGTCTCGTAGACGTAGAACTCCATGCGGTCGAGCTCGCGCAGCAGGTCGTTGGGGAACTCGATGTCGGCCTTGTCGATCTCGTCGATCAGCAGCACGACCGGCGAATCGGCGGTGAAGGCCTGCCACAGCATGCCCTTCACGATGTAGTTATGGATGTCGTGCACGCGCTTGTCGCCGAGCTGCGAGTCGCGCAGCCGGCTCACCGCGTCGTATTCGTACAGGCCCTGCTGCGCCTTGGTCGTCGACTTGATGTGCCACTCGAGGATCGGCAGGCCGAGCGACCTCGCGACCTCGAGCGCCAGCATCGTCTTGCCCGTGCCGGGCTCGCCTTTCACCAGCAGCGGCCGCTGCAGCGTGACCGCCGCGTTGACCGCGAGCGTCAGGTCATCGGTGGAAACGTACGACGGCGAGCCCTTGAAGCGCATGAAAGGAAGATCCCAGGAGAAAAGGGGACATTCTAACTGCGCGTTCGTTCACTTCAGCGAAAAAGCCGTCAGAATCCCCGCAGGAGTAGCTGAGGGGGGACGCTAACGGTGGGACTGTAGAGCTGCACCCCTTGGGCAGTGAATGACTTCGTTATCGGCACTGTGCCGGGGATCATCACCGTAGACTGAATTCCGATCGCCACGCCAAGATGATCGCCGTTCGGGCCTAGAAACACGCCTGATACACCAGCCGTAGCTGGTCCGGTCAATGTATTACCGGAATAGGTTCCGGCTGAGGTGACGTTGATTCCAGCACCTTGTCCCGGCACGACAACGATCTGCCCTGTCGCCGGCGAGGCAAAAACGAACTGGCCAGAGTTAAAGGTCCACGTAAACCGGTCGACGGTCGCCTGCCGCGTGGTGAAGTCGAGGCCGATCAAGGGTTGACTTGATAGAGACGGATTAAAAGCGCCAAGAACATTGCTGGTCGGCGTCGTCCCACCGATCGGTCCCATCACCAATTGGCCGGTCTTGGATGCGATGATGTCAGGCGGCGTCAGATTCCCGAACAAGTAGTGCGCGCCGCCGGGGAAGGTGGTTGTGCCGGTATTCTCATTGATGGACCCGGTCAGCCATACGCCCCAGTTCGCGTTGATCGAGCCGTCCCCGGGATCTTTACCACCCGTATCAGTCACAGTTCCTGCGGTGCCACTGACACCGGTACCGTGGCCGAGTGGCGCCAGGCTTGGCGAACCCGGAATATTGAATGCGGTTAGCAGCTGCGAAGTCCCCGTGCCAGTGCGCGTCAGCATTGCTTCCGTGACGAATGCCCCGCCATCACGCGCCTTTCCATTAGCCGACGTCCACGCGCCGACTATTCCGAGCGTCGGCGCGGCAGCGATTACCGTCGGCTGGCCACTTGAAGTCTTCTGCTCGGTGACGATGAACGTGCTCGGCTGCGGCGGCGGCGGTACCTCGCTCGGACGGCTCTCTGCGTTGAGGCCGGAGCGTGCCATCGTTTCGCTCGACTCGTTGCCTTTGTTGCCGCGGGAGCGCGATTGGCCTTCGAGCCGGTCGTAGAGAAACGTTGGCGGCGCGATCAGGTTCTGCGGTGCGGTGTTTGCGTTGGCCACATAGAAGAACGTATTGGCCGCGAATTCATGGTCGCCGGTCTGGTTCGCCACCTCGATGCGCCCGTCGGTGACGGCCCCGTAGGTGCCGTTCGCGATCGACCCGCCGAGGCCCGGCGCGGTATCGATTTGGGCAAGGTTGGCGGAAGCGAGGCTCACGCGGTTCGGGCCGCCGCAGTCGTTGTCGCAGTGGACCACCGTGTAGTGCGTCCCTCGGATGCCGATGGTGGCAGTCGGGGTGCGCACCGCATACCGCTCGCGATTATGCAGCTTGCCTATGGCGCCAGTGACGGTACGGAAGCCGCCCTTCAGCAGGCTGAAGATGCTGCGCTCCTCGCCGTCGGCCTGACCCGAGTACCGAAATTCGTCGATGCGGAATACCGTTCCTGGCCGCAAGCCGATGATCGACTCGTCGCTCATCCGAATCTGCGCGTTGCTGCTCGGGCCGACGCGGATCGTGTCACCTGGCTGCACGGGCGTTCCGGTCGCGGCTCCGATCTCGGCGCTTCCGCGTGACACAACCACGTCGCCCACGGCGAGAAGGAATCGCCCCGCCTGCGCCAGCGCGAGGCTCGGAGCGGATACGAGGGTCAGGACAATGAGTAGTGAGCGCATGATGATTCCTCAGAATTCGTAACGCGCGCGCAGCGTGATGAGATCGCGCTTGTACTTGTAGAGTTCGATGTTGGAGCGGTTGTCGGAGTGCAGGTAATCGCCGCGCAGCGTGAGCTGCTTCGTCAGCCGGTACGAGACGCCGGCGTCGAAGCCGTAATAGTCGTCGTCGCGCGTGACAAGAAACAGCGGATCGGCGTCCTTGAAACGGCTTTTGGTGTAGTTCAGTCCGGCCGAGACGCCCCACTGCGCGGCCGGAGTGAGGGCCACGCCGCCGCGCAGCGTGTAAAGGTCGCGCGACAAGTCATTGCGGACCGGTGAGGCGTCGTTTTTCTCCTGTCCGAGCAGCGCCTGCAGCTGGAACACCGGCTGCATGCGGCCGACGAAGGCACGCCGCCAGCCGAGGCCGGCGCCGTAGAAGTCGGCATCGCGCACCGGGCTCGGCGGATACTGCAGCCGCGCATACTGCAGGAACACCGAGCCGGTATTGAACTCGTCTACCTGCCGGTGCCATTCGCCGCCCACGGCCGCGCTGTCGCGAAACCGGTTGTAGTCGACATACAGCGTCGACAGGGAAAGCGTGGCGCGGTAGAGGTCCTTGTCCTTGATCACCGACACTCCGCCGTACGCCGCGACAGCGCCCAGGTCGAACTGCTTGTCAAAGGAGTCTGCGTTGAGCTTGCTTTCGGCGCTCGCGCCGCCGATCAGCGCGACACCGGGGGCGACAGGATGAGACACCGAGCCGCCGGCGCCGAGGTGCAGAAAGCTGGACGCGCTTTTCACGCCGGCCTGGGAGAGTTGCACGGTGCCGAGCGTCGGCACCGCGATGACCGGGCTGCCGATGCCGCTGTTGACGTTCGAGTCGTAGCCGCCGCCAATCTCGACGTAGCCGGTGGCCGTAGTGGTGTAGCGCGTCTCCTGCGCGCGGATCGAGTCCATGAATCGCTCGATCGTCGCCTGCACGGCGGGCGGCGGATTCTTCCGCAGGACGGTTTCGAACTCTTCGCGCGCGCGTACCTGCTCGCCGAGCACGAAATAGCCGCGCGCGAGCTCCAGCCGGGCGCGGTCGTTATCGGGGAAGCGGATGATGTAGCGCTCGAGCGCGAGCACGCCCTCGCCGGCGTGGCCGGTGTCGACAGCGGCGATGCCGTAATAGAAATCGAAGTCCGGCTTGCCCAGTTCCTCGGGATGGCTCCGGCCGAGCGCATAGGCGTCCGCCGAGCGACCTTGCTCGAGCAGCGCACGCACCTCGTCGGCTGGCGCCGCAACGCTGTTGCTGCAGGAAAAAGCAAGAATGGCGGCCAGAGCCGCCAAGGCTGATCTGCGCACGGAACCCCTGTTCCCCGCCGAAGCGCCGCCAGTATGCATGAACCAACCTGCTGAGAGGAATAGGGGCTTTGGAATCCTCGGCCTTTAACAGACCTTCACAGATTCCTACAAGAAAAGCCAGAAGTCCGCGCTCCACGATCAGCGCTAGCTAGGCGCGCGCTCTTTTAGCGAGGCATTCTAGGTAGGCCGCGGCATCCGGCGGCGCAGCGTCGCGCTGCGCGCGCCACACCGTTTCGGCCAGGCATTCGATCGCTTCATGCACCGCGTCGTGCCGGTTGCCGTGCCGGCGGACGAGCGCCCGGAACCGCTCCGCGATGCCTGGGGGCTGGTCGATCGACAACTGCTCCTCCAGCGCCACGTGCAGGCTCATGTGCAGGAAGGGATTCGCTTCGTCTACGTAATCCTTGTCGCGGTAGCGCGCCGGCTGCGCGAGCATCGCGTGGTACTCCGGGTGCAGCAGGATCACGTCCAGGGCGAGCGACTCCATGCCGACGAGCGGCTCGCCGGCGCGGTATTTGTGCCAGGCGTCGAAGAAAACGTCGCGCGCCTGATCGCGGTTTGGGTCAAACATCCTTGGTCTTCGGCCTGAATTCGCACAGCTCGCGGATCAGGCAGTTCGGGCAGCCGGGCCTGCGCGCAAGGCAGATGTAGCGGCCGTGAAGAATCAGCCAATGATGCGCGTTCTGCAGGTATTCCGGCGGCGTGAACTTGAGCAGCTTTTGCTCTACCTCGAGCGGATCCTTGCCCGGAGCGATGCCGGTGCGGTTGGCGACCCGGAAGATGTGCGTATCGACTGCGACCGTCGGTTGCCCGAACGCCGTGTTTAGCACCACGTTCGCGGTCTTGCGGCCTACGCCCGGCAGCCGCTCGAGCGCTTCGCGATCCGCCGGCACTTCGCCGCCGTGCTCCTCGAGCAGGATCTTCGACAGGGCCACCACGTTCTTCGCCTTGGTGCGGTACAGCCCGATCCTGCGAATGTACTTCTCCAGTCCCGCCACGCCCAGCTTCAGCATCTCTTCAGGAGTGTCGAACTGCTCGAACAGCGTGGCAGTGGCCTGGTTCACCGACCTGTCGGTCGCCTGGGCAGACAGCACGACCGCGACCAGCAGCTCGTAGGGCGTGCGGTAGTGAAGCTCGGTGGTCGGGTTCGGATTCGCCGCCTGGAAGCGGCGAAAGATCTCGCGCCGTTTTTCGGGATTCATCGCCTTTTACGCGCGAGCGCCGCAGCGATCACGGCGCGGCGATTTCTTGGCGGCGACACGAATGCGGGCTTCGCAAGGCGCAGCTTGCGGCCCTTGGCACGCTGCTTCGCCGCGGCCTTGTGCTCGGCAGTCCAGCCGCCCTTTGCCGGGATCATCTCGATGCAGTCGACGGGGCAGGGCGGCAGGCACAGCGCGCAGCCGATGCACCAGGGCTCGACCACGGTGTGCATCAGCCGGTGCGCGCCGACGATCGCATCCACGGGGCAGGCCTCGATGCACAGCGTGCAGCCGATGCAGCGGCTCTCGTCGATCAGCGCGACAGTGGGGCGTTTCATCATAGTGGCGAATAAGACCGGCTCGTGTCGCGCGCGAGCTGCTCGTGGGTAACTTTCCCGGCGCGGACCTGGATGCCGGTTCTCAGCTCTGGAGAGATTTTTTCATTCACCAGTAATTTTATAAAAGGCAAGACCGCCCGCTCGAGAGCGAGGCTCGCGGTGCGCGCGCAAGCCGAGGGCAGGTTCGGCACGCAATAGTGCACCACGCCTTCCTCGATGTAGATCGGATCGCTGTGCGACGTGGGCCGCGAGGTTTCGGCGATGCCGCCCTGATCGATGCCGACGTCGACGAGCGCCGAGCCGCGGCGCATGCGCCTTAGCATATCCCGGCTGACGAGCTTGGGAGACATTTGGCCCGGCGTCAGCACGCCGCCGATGACGAGATCGCCATCCGCTACGATGGGCTTTCCGGTCTTGAGCTTCACTCCGGGAAAGCGTTCCCGCAAACCGGGAAACCGCTTCTCGGTCTTGGCAAAGACGCTGACTTCAGCCCCCATGCCATGCGCGACGGCGAGCGCATTCGAGCCGACGTTGCCCGCGCCGAGGATCACCACTTTGCCGGCCGGCACGCCATCCAGTCCGGGAAGCAGAACGCCGCTGCCGCCGTTCTGCTTTTGCAGGCACCACGCGCCGGCCTGCACCGCGAGCCGGCCGGCGATCGCGGACATCGGCGCGAGGATCGGCAGGCTGCCGTCGGCTTGCCCGACGGTCTCGAAGGCGACGAAGGTCGCCCCCGAGGCAAGTGCGGCGCCGAGCAGCGCGGGATCGGGAGCCAAGTGCTGAAAGCCGAAGATCGTCTGCCCGCGGCGCGGCCTACGGTACTCGGGCTCCTGCAGCTCCTTGACCTTGACCACCAGGTCGCATTCCCAGGGATCGCCGAGTTGCGCGCCTCGATCCGTGTAGTCCTGATCGGAGAAGCCGACGCCTTCGCCGGCGCCGCGTTCGACTATGACATCGCATTCGAGCGAGCCGACGCCGGCCGGCGTGAGCGCGACGCGGAATTCGCCGTCCTTTATTTCGCGCGGAATGCCGACACGCATTCGGGAACCAGGGCGGGCCCGCGGTAGATGAGCCCGGTATACAGCTGCACCAGCGACGCGCCTGCGGCGCGCTTTTCTTCCACATCGTTGCCGGAAACAATTCCGCCGGCGCCGATAAGCGTCACGTCATTTCTCAGCTCATCCCTAAACTGACGTAAAACCCGCGTGGCACGTTCCCGGATCGGCGCGCCGGAAAGCCCGCCGGTTTCATTCGCGTGCGGGAGTCCTTCGACACCCTCGCGTGAAGCCGAAGTATTCGTCGCGATGATGCCTTCGATGTGATATCTGCGCACCGCATCTGCAATGGCCTTGATTTGCCCGGGCTCGAGATCGGGCGCCACCTTCAGCACGAGAGGAATGCGCTTGCCGTGTCGATCGGCGAGCCGCTCTCTCCGATTTGACAGACGAGCAAGTAGACTTTCCACCTGGTCCTGCTGCTGAAGATCCCTCAGGCCCCGAGTGTTCGGCGAGGATATATTTACCGTGACGTAGGAAGCGCGGGAGTAGACTTTTTCGAGGCAGATCTCGTAGTCATCGACCGCCCGCTCGGGCGGCGTGTCGGCGTTCTTGCCGATGTTGATGCCGAGTATTCCGCGATAACGCGAGCCCGCGACGTTCTGCATGAAGGCATCGACGCCGACGTTGTTGAAGCCGAATCGGTTAATGAGCGCTTGCGCCTGCGGCAGCCGGAACAGGCGCGGTTTCGGATTGCCAGGCTGCGCTCGCGGCGTCACCGTTCCCACCTCGATGAAGCCGAAGCCGAGCCGCGCGAGCGCGCCGATGTGCTCCGCGTTCTTGTCGAGGCCGGCAGCCAGGCCGACGGGGTTTGGAAATTCGAGGCCCAGGGCACGCACCGGACACGCGGGGATTTTCTGAAACGCAAATCCGGCCAGACCCGAAAGCCTCAGGGTCAGGTGATGCGAAGTTTCCGGATCTAGCGAGAAAAGGAGCGGGCGCGCCAGCGCATAAAGGCTCACGCCGCTTCCCGTCTCCCGAGGCGGCGCCAGATGCCGCCCATGAAACCCTCGATCGGCTCGAACTTCGACTTGTAAGCCATCTTCGGGCTCTCCCGGATCCAGTAGCCGAGGTACAGGTAGGGCAGGCCCAGCTTGCGGCAGGAGTCGATCTGCCACATCACGTTGTAGGTGCCGAAGCTCGCGCCGCGCCGGTCGGGCTCGTAGAAGGTGTAGACCGAGGACAGCCCATCGGGCAGGTAGTCGACGATCGACACCATCACCAGCTGCCCGGCTTCGCGGAACTCAATCAGCCGCGTGTCGACCCGGCTCTGCAGCAGGAAGTGCGAATACTGGTCGCGGCTGTCGTTGTCCATGCCGCCGCCGGAATGTCGCTTCGACTGGTAGCGCAGGTACAGCGCGTAATGCTCGAGGCGGAACTTGAGCGGCTGGGGGTGCGCGGTGAGCGCGCCATGCTGCTTCCAGGCGCGGCGCTGCGAGCGGTTGGCGCTGAACTCGTGGACCGGGATGCGCACCGGCACGCAGGCGCGGCAGGCGTCGCAATGCGGCCGGTAGGTGAAGATGCCGCTGCGGCGGAAGCCGGCTTTGACCAGGTCGCCGTAGAGCTCGGTGTTGATCAGGTGGCTCGGCGTCGCCACCTGGGAACGCGCCATGCGATCCGGCAGGTAGCTGCAGGGATAGGGCGCCGTCACATAAAACTGCAGTACGGCATGCGGCAGGTCGTTAAGTCTCGACAAGGCTCCACCTTCCGGGCGGATCAGCGTAGTTTACCAGCGCTGCGACCGCGCGCAGGAAAGCGCGCCGCGGAATTTCCCGTGCCCCGAGGGAGGCCAGCAGGGGCGTACTCATCTGGCAGTCTACGAGTGGAAAGTTACGCGCCTTCACCTCGCGCACGAGTGTGACTAATGCCACTTTGGAGGCGTCGGTGGCGCGCGAAAACATCGATTCCCCGTAGAACATGCGCCCGATCGCCACCCCGTACAAGCCGCCGACCAGCTCATCCCCTCGCCAGGTTTCGAAGGAATGCGCGTAGCCGGCGCGGTGCAGCGCAAGGTAGGCCCTGCGCATGTCTTTCCCGAGCCAGGTTCCGGGAGCGCCTTTGCGCGGTTGCGAACACCCCAGGAGCACGTCGTCAAACGCTTCATCTGCGCTGACGCGATAACCTTTGTTGCGCGCGTTCTTGCCGAGGGAGCGCGAGACCTTGAGCTCTTCGCAATACAGCACCATGCGCGGATCGGGCGACCACCACAGCACCGGCTCCGCGCCCGAGTACCAGGGAAAGATGCCGTGTCGATAGGCGTCGAGCAGCCGCTCGAGCGACAGGTCGCCGCCCGCGCACAGCAGGCCGTTCGGGTTCTTCAGCGCCCGCTCGGCGGGCGGAAAGCGATCATCGCGGGCGAGCCACGCTAGCACTTCACTTGCTGGCGGCAGTAATTGTCGAGCTCCTGCACCACGCAAGAGCCGGCGACCGCGGCGCGCGCCCGATCGCCGTGCTCGGTCGCCAGCCTGAACTCGTACTTGGCGAAAAACTCGTTGAACAACTCCCCGCCAAGCGTGCCGACGGCGTATAGCTCATCGCTCGCGGGGTCGTGCTCGAGCAGGATCGCGGCGAGCGGCTGCGGCGCCGGCCCGGCGACGACGCGCCCGCCCTCAGCAGGGTCGTACTGGCTGTGCTCCGAGCAGCAATGGATGACCGCGGCGAACTTGTTGCGCGCGCTCCTCTCGGTGCGGTAGCTGATGAAGCTGATGTCGCGCGTTGGGTAGGTGAGCTTGTGCGCGCAGATCGCCGAGTACGCGACGAGCGAGTGCTGGGCGCCGACGCCCCCCTTCCATTCGTAGGTGCGCTCGTCGACGGTTTTGAGGCGTGCCGAGGGCTTTGCCGGCCGGCCTAGATTGAGCAGGAAGCAGGGCGTCGAAGCGTACGGATAATGGAAGATCAGATTGCGGTTGGGCGGCACCGAGCCCGCGCGCAGCGCGGCGCCCTTTTCATCGACCAGCTTTACCCTTTGGTAGAACCGCGGCCGCGCATCGGCGGCGATGGCCGGTGTGCCGGTCACCGCCGAGGCGGCGCAGAACTTGATGAAAACGCGGCGCTCCATGCGCCGCAATTGTATCGCCGCAGTATCCTAGCCCGGCGCGATGTCTTCGGCGTGAAAGCCGAAAGCCCCCTTTCCGCGATCGGCGAACCAGTGCCGCAGGGTCGCGCCGACGGTGCGGAAGGCGATCTCCTTCCAGGGAATCCTCTCCTCGTCGAAGAGCGCTACCTCGAGCGTCTCCTCACCGGGTCTAAAGCCGAGGTCACGCAGCCGCGCTAGGTAGAACAGATGCACCTGATTCACCCGTGGCACCGAGATCATGCTGAACGGCGCGCCAAGCTCGACGCTGGTGCCGGCTTCCTCCAGCGTCTCGCGCAGCGCCGCCTGGCTCGCCGTCTCGTCGTTCTCCATGAAGCCGGCGGGCAGGGTCCAGTAGCCGTAGCGGGGCTCGATGGCGCGCCGGCAGAGGAGAATTTTTCCTTCAAATTCAGGAACGCAACCTATGACCAGCTTGGGATTCTCGTAGTGGATCTCGCCGCATTGGTCGCACACCCATCGCGGCAGGGTGTCCCCGGGCGGCACGCGCTTGAGCACCGGAGCCGCGCAATTCGAACAGAACTTCACGCGAGATCCAGAAGGCTCTTGATGGTCTTGTCGGGTGTGAAGCCGAGGCGGTCGACGGGGGCCCCGAACCGGTTGATCCAGAAAACCGTGAAGCCGAAAGACTTGGCGCCGAGCGCGTCCCAGCAGTTCGACGAGACGAAGCCGATGCGCTCCGCCGGCACGCCAAGCCTTTTCACCGCCAGCTCGTACACCTGGGGCGCCGGCTTGTAGACCCGCAGCCCGTGGACGCTTAGCACGGCGTCGAATTTCAATCCGGAGTGCTCGACCAGGGGATCGATCATGTCGGGCGAGCCATTCGTCAAGATTGCTTTTTTTTGCTTGAGCTTCTCAAAAGCCCCGGCGACATCCGGGTATGCGGCGAGCATGAGGTACTCGCCCATCAGCGCTTCCATGCGTTCAGCGGTGAGGTCCAGCTTCAGCGCTGCGCAGGCATATGCGAGCGCCTCGCGGGTGACGGTGGAAAACGGTTCGTAGCGCTTCATCAGGCTGCGCTGCCAGGTGTACTCGAGCTGCTTTCCCCGCCAGAGCTGAGACAGTTTTTGTCCGCTTCCAGGGAAAAAAGACTCGCCGCGCTGAACTACGGCATGCACGTCGAACAGCGTGCCGTAGGCGTCGAAAACAAGGGCTTCGATGCGCAACGGCAGGGCGTCGATCGGCATTTTCGCGATGTTAAACTGCTTCGGCCCATGGTCAATCGTTACGACGAGCTCTATCAAAGCTTCCGTTGGCAGGTGCCCGAGCGCTACAACATCGCGCGCGCCTGCTGCGCGCAGTGGGCGGCGGACCGTACGCGCTTCGCGCTCTACTGGGAGGACGAGTCGGGCGCCACCGCCGCGTACTCGTTCTGGGACATCCAGATGGCGGCGAACCGCCTCTCGAACGCGCTAACTGCGCTCGGCGTCAAGCGCGGCGACCGCGTCGCCCTCATCCTGCCGCAGCGCCCTGAGACCGCCATCGCCTACATGGCGATTTTCCAGATGGGCGCGATCGCGCTGCCGCTTTCGCACCTGTTCGGCCCGGAGGCCCTGGAATACCGGATGAATCACGCGGAAGCGAGCGTGGCGATCGTCGAGCCGACGACGATCGCCAACCTGTGGACGATCAAGGATCGGCTTACGCAGCTGCGGCACGTGATCGGCGTAGGCGGTGCACGCGAAGCCGGGGTTCACGCCTTCGAAGCCCTGAGTGAAAAGGCAAGCCGCAATTTCAATCTTGTCGATACGGCTGCGAACGATCCTGCCCTCATCATCTACACAAGCGGAACCACAGGCGCGCCCAAAGGAGCGCTCGAGGCACACCGCCTGCTGATCGGTAACCTCAGCGGATTCGTGCATTCGCACGACTTCTTTCCGCAGCACGGCGACATCTTCTGGTCGCCGGCGGACTGGGCCTGGGCCGGCGGCCTGTTTGACGCACTGCTTCCCACCTGGGCGTTCGGCCTGCCGATCCTCGGTTATCGCGGCAGGTTCGACGCCGAAAGGGCGTACTACCTGCTGGAGAAGTATGGGATCCGGAACTCCTTTCTTTTCCCGACCGCGCTGAAGCTGATGATGAAGGCAGTTCCCGAGCCGAAAAAGCGCTACCAGTTGAACCTGAGATCGATCATGAGCGCCGGTGAAGCCGTCGGCGTGACGGTGATCGAGTGGGCGAAGGACCAGCTCGGCGTCACGATCAACGAGATGTTCGGCCAGACCGAGGTCAACTACGTGGTCGGCAACTGCCAGGCGGCCTGGCCGGTGAAGCCCGGATCGATCGGCCGGCCCTATCCCGGGCATCGCGTGGCGATCATCGACGGCAAGGGCAATGAAGTTCCGCGCGGAGAGCTGGGCGAAATTGCGGTCCACAGGGCCGGGGATCCGGTTTTTTTCCTCGAGTACTGGAAAAACCCGAAAGCCACCCAGGAAAAATTCATCGGCGACTGGGGCTGCACCGGCGACCAGGGGAAAATGGATGAGGACGGCTACCTCTGGTACCAGGGACGCTCGGATGACCTCATCAAGAGCGCTGGCTACCGCATCGGCCCGGCCGAGATCGAGAGCTGCCTGGTGAAGCACCCGGCGGTCGCCAACGCGGCGGTGATCGGCAAGCCCGACGAGACGCGCGGCGCGATCGTCAAGGCGTTCATCGTGCTGCAGCCCGGCCAGGCGCCCTCGCAGGCGCTGATCGACGACATCCAGAAGCACGTGCGCGGCCGCCTGGCGCCGTACGAGTACCCGCGCGAGATCGAGTTCATCGACGCGCTGCCGATGACCACCACCGGCAAGGTGCAGCGCAAGGAACTGCGCAAGCTCGAAGAAGCCAAGCTCAAGACGGCGTGAAGCGCATCCTCCTTATAGGAGCCGGGCACGCGCATGCCGTGGTCCTGCGCTCATTGGTGAAAAATCCGCTTTACGGCGCGCGCATCACGCTGGTCTC
Source organism: Burkholderiales bacterium (assembly GCA_035602335.1). Taxonomy (GTDB): domain Bacteria; phylum Pseudomonadota; class Gammaproteobacteria; order Burkholderiales; family SG8-39; genus SCGC-AG-212-J23. The sequence continues at coordinate 15,616 of DATNMK010000023.1, read as the reverse complement.
GCCGCTCGCGACGCAGCTTTACTCGGCGATGCTGCCCGGCATCATCGCGGGCCACTATGCGCACCGCGAGGCGGAGATCGACATCGCCCGGCTCGCCGAGCGCGCCTACGTCGAATTCGTGCAAGGCTCGGTCGAGGAATTCGACGCCGCTCGGCGCAGCGTCAAACTGAAGGACGGCAAGGAGCTCGGTTTCGATCTCGCCTCGCTCAATGCGGGCTCGACCGTCGACTTGTCCGTCCCCGGAAGCCGCCACCATGCCCTGCACGTCAAGCCCTTCGAGCGCTTCATCGACAGACTGGAGATTGCCGAGCGCATCGCCATAGCAGGGGCCGGGGCAGCGGGCGCGGAGCTCGCGATGGCGCTGCGCTACGCCGGTGCCGCAGTTACGCTCTATTCCGAGCAGTCCAGCCTTCCTCTTCCCCTGGAGAAACGCGTGACCGCCGCGCTGCGACGCGCTCAGGTCGATTTCCGGCCGGGCATGCCGGTCACCGCGGTGGAGAACGGGCCTACGGTCATCGCTGGCTCGGCCCGCCAGAGTTTCGACCTGCTGATCTGGGCGACCGGCGCTGCGCCGCTGCCATGGCTGCGGCCCTCGGGACTCACACTCGGCGAGAAAGGCTTTGTGCAAGTCGATCAAGCCCTGCGCAGTGTGTCGCATCCCGAAGTCTTCGCGGTCGGTGATTGCGCAGCGCTTCATCCGAAGTCTGGCGTTCATTCCGTGCGGCAGGGAGCGGTGCTGGTGGAGAACCTGAGGCACATCGTAAGAAACGAAAGTCTGGAAACCTATCAGCCGAATCCGCGCGCCCTGGTCCTCTTGAGCTGCGGCGCGCGCTACGCCATCGCGCAGCGCGCCGACTGGACCGCCCAAGGCCGCTGGGTCTGGCGCTGGAAGGATTGGATCGACCGGCGCTGGGTCAGGAGCTTCGTGACCGCGAGCTGACCGGGATCAGTCCGGGCCGGTGCTCGCTCGACGTGCGGGGTTAGCAGCCCGCCCGGAGGCAGAGTCGCAAGGTGGTGGGGCTTGTAAGCGTCGTCGTCGTTGTCGTGATCGGCGTAAAAGTCGAGCTGATTTTGGGTGACAGTGTACTGGTAGTGCTGGTGGTACTGGTCGTACTGGTCGTACTGGTGGTGCTAGTGGTCGACGTGAGAGTCGGGCTCGTCACCAGTTTGGTCAGTGTACTGGTCGTCCCGGTAGTTGAATCCACATAGGTCGTGGTCAATAACTTATCAGCGCTGGACACCGGCGTGGTAGACACCAGGGTGGGGGAAGTAAATGTCGAAATAGTCGGGCTCAACGGAATTAAGGTCAGCGTGGGCGCAGGCTGCAGGACCGTCGATGGCGGCATGGACAGAACCGGCAGATCCCTGACGGGCGCGGACACGGGCGCGGTGGCCGCGATTCCTGGCCGCGACGACGCCGGCGTTAACGCGACATCGGCAACCGAAATGGGCCTGTCGGTGACGACTTTTCCGGCGGCGAAGCCCTGTGCGCTGTCTTTCGTAATTGCGATTGCGCCTTCCGGATTCAGCAGACGCGCATCGCCGGCGTTGAGCTTCACGACCGTGAGGCTCGATCCGCTACCCGCGGTGACCGGCGGCTTTCTTATCTCCATGTCACCGCGCACATCAAAGTCGCCGTCGGGGGTGCGTAGCTCGAGATTGCGCGTGGCCACTTTGCCGATCGCTTCGGCGCCGACCATGCGGATCCGACCCTGGTCGAGGATCACCAGATCGCGATTGCGCACGCTCCTCTGGTCGAAGCGTACCTGGGCGCGCTCGCCCACCCCCAATGCCGCGTCCGGTCCGAGCTTGAGCTGGGCATAGGCACCGGGTCCCGTTTCCAGCCGCTGGCCCTCGCGCAGCGTGGTGCCCTTTGGCGCTGGCGTGCGGATGCCGTTTTGGTCGACCGCGAAGCACTGGCCGGCGCAGAAAATGACGCGCGGCGCGTCCTGCGCCGCGACCGGCATGGTCGCGAGTGTCGTCAAGGCAAGCGGCAGTAGAAGAAATGGTGTGCGCATGAAAGGCCTCCCGGCGTTTTCAGGGTTTGGTAACAGGGGTAGTCAGGATCGGCGTCAAAGTGGGTGAGGTCCTGATCGTCGTCGTCGTCGGCGCTATCGTCGTGGTCGGCGCTGTCAGGACCGGTGTCACAGTGGGTGAGAGGGTCGTCGTCGGCGGCGAGATCGTGGTCGTGGGTGTCAACGTCCTCGTGGTATCAATCGGCGTCAACGTGGTGGTCGGCGCGGTCTGAATCGTTGTTGTCGTCGGCGTGGTCAGAATCGGCGTGATCGTTGTCGTTGCTTCAGTCCGGATCGGCGTCAATGTCGTTGTCGACGTATCGATCGGCGTCAAAGTCGTTGCCGGCGTTAACGTCCTAGTGGTATCGAGTGGCGCCAAAGTGGGTGAAGTCTGGAGCGTCGTTGTCGGCGCTGTCTGGATTGTCTCGACCGCGCGCGGCGTGTCGAGCGGCGTCAAGATGGGCCTTGAGCCCGTGCCCGGTACGACGGCCCGCGGCTTCTCCCCTTTGCCGTCGTCCTGGCGAAGCGTTTGTGGCGCGATCTGCGGGATCGGAGTGGGCCGGCCGAAGATGGCAGCCGGTGGCGCGACCAGTACCGGCGGCGTGGTGCCCTGCAACGCGGCGAAAACGGTCTGATCGCGGCTGACCAGCAAGGCGACGCCTGCTCTGTTCTGAATGCTTGTCACGCCTTCGTAAACACGGTTGTAGGTGCCCGCCGGCACCTCCCGGGAGATTGCCTGCGGCACGTGGACAATTTCGAAGTCCGTGCCCCGCACGCCGAGCGTTATCGTCGCTGTGGTGATGCGGTAGCGGTCGCGATTCTGCCGCCCGATCACGCCCGTTATCGTGCGCAGGCCGCCTTTGAGGACCGACATGAAGAAGCTTGCGTTGCGGTCGTTCTCACCGGCGTACGAGAACCTGTCGAGCTTGATCTCTGTCTCGCCGCGCACTGACATCAGCGCGCCGTCGGACATGCGCAGCTGGGCGAGCGCGCCGGATCCGGTAACGATCGATTCACCTTCGTAGAACTCCGCGGCGCGCTGGGCCGGGCGCTGTTGCGCCCCCTCGCGACCTACGCGCACGTCACCGACGACGGATAGGAATCGACCCGCTTCCGTGCCTTGAGCGCCGATCGGGCCCGAGGTCGCGACCAGCGCCGCGAAGAGCATCAGTTGCCAGCGAAATTTAACAAACATTTGCACATCCTCCTACGTCTCTAAAAGTCCATGCGCAGGTTGATCGACACGTCAGTCCGGTCGTACTCGAAGAGCGCGAGGTTGCTTTTGTTCTTGTAGTACACCAGCTGTGGCCGCAGCGACCATCCTTTCGCGAAGGACCATGTCAATCCGGTAGTAAGGTCGTAGAGCCTGTCCACTCGCTTCGTGTCGAAGAGCGCATTGGCCTGAGAATACTTGCCGTATTGAATACCGCCAAGGAAAAATGCCCCAACGCTGTCGGTCAGGGCGGTCTGGGCGACGAGTCGGGCGCCGACAAACGGCTTGTCGCCGTCTGCCCGGCCGTTCGTCGCCTTCTCGGCGCCGCCAAGCGCGGTGAGACCGAATGCGCCGCGGCCGTCGGCGGACGCGCGCAGCCAGCCGAGCGCCAACTGGTACAGGTTGAAGTCGTTTACCTGCAGGGCATCGGGAATAAACCGGTACCGCGTTGCACCGGCGTTCACGCTGAGCTGATCCTGCTTTGTAAGGAGATGGCGGTAGTCCGCAGTCAATCCGAGGCCGTTCCGGGTCTTTTCATGGTCCAGCCAATAGCGCCCGCCGTTCAAGCCAACGCGGGCACTGCTGGCGCCCTCGCTGTATCCGAGACCGAAGCGCCCATCGATCGTTGAGAAGTCGGCGCTGTCTACATCGTTGTACCCACGGGCGCGTACGTCGGCGCCTGCGAAAGCTGTGAAGCGCTCGCTTAGCGCGTTCACGAGCTCGCCGCCGAGCGAGAGCGCTTTGTAGTGATCGCCGCGCTTGAGATTCGCCGGTGGCAGGACGAGAACTTGGCCGTTCACTACGCTAATCTCGCTCGTGCTGGTCGCTGACTGCACATTCGAGTCGTATCCGTACCCGAGCTCGATGTAGCCGTAGCCGACGGTCTTTTTGCCGGCGATGTAGTCATCCGCCGCCTTGCCGTAGATCTGCGCTTGCTCGCGCAGTCCGGGCGGCAGATTTTCGAACCGCATCACCGTCTCGAATTCGAGCTTCGCGCGGGCATAGTCGCCGAGCGCCAGATACGCCCGTCCCATCTCCAGCCGGACGCCGACATAGTTTGGTTCGACCGCCAGAATGCGTTCGTAGATGAAGCTTGCCTTGCTCGGGCGGCCGGTCTCGAGCGCCGAGCGGGCGAGCAGGTAGTCGAATCTGAGGTCGCCGGCGAGCCTGTCCTCGTGCGGCTCGAGCAGCTGGTAGGCGTCGGCATAGCGACCCGCGCGCACGAGCGCCTCGCCCTGCGCAACGATATCGGCTTGAGCCCACGCAGCCAATGCGAACGCCCAAACGAGCGCAGCGACGATGGCGCGCCATGTACGGGCCCGACTACGGTATGACCTGTCGCTCTCGTTGCTTATTGATCGGCCTCTGTGTCTGGGTCTTGCGGCCCGTACACGCCGGCCGGCGCCTATCCCGGGCGCGGCCAGCCTCCCCTTTTGCCGATAAAACAATGGCAACAGGCACTTGATCGTAGTTCAGGGGGCTCGGAAAGGCAATTTATCCCTCTACCACAAGGTAAACGTTTGTCAACGACCGGCCCTGGGATTAATGGCGGGTACTTTGGGTAGACTTGCGCCGTTGGAGCGCGAGTCTTTGACCTTCCATGGCACCCCGGACACGAATCGAACGTGCGACCTGTCCCTTAGGAGGGGACTGCTCTATCCACTGAGCTACCGGGGCGCGTCCCGCAATTTTACCGCTTGGATATTTTCTTGATTCTGCTGCGACGGGTTGCTGTTGTCTTCTTCATCGCCTTGTTTCCTTTGCACGCGCAGCCGCAGGCCTGGGCCTGGGACGACGGCACCGTGCCCTATGTCAATACGCCGATGGAGATCGTCGAGCGCATGCTGCGTATGGCAGAGGTGAAGAGCGGCGATTACGTGATCGACCTCGGCTCGGGCGACGGCCGCATCGTCATCGAGGCAGCGAAGCGCGGCGCGCGTGGCCTCGGCGTGGATTACGACCCGCGTCTGGTGGATGCGGCGACCGCCAACGCGCGCAAGGCCGGTGTCGCAGACCGGGCGCGCTTCGAAAAACGCGACATCTTCGATACCGACCTGTCGCGGGCGAGCGTGGTCACCATGTACCTGCTGCCGGACTTCAACGCCAAGCTCCTGCCGCGGCTGCTCCAGCTCAAACCGGGCACGCGCATCGTCTCGCATGACGGCGGCATCGGCGACTGGCCGCCCGACGAGCGGCTCGAGATGCGCGCCCCGGAAAAGACCGTCGGCATCGGCGGGCTGTCGCGCGTGGAGCTGTGGATCGTGCCCGCCGACGCGCACGGCGCCTGGACGAGCGAGCTCGGCGAGCACGGCGGCGGCTGGCGCTTCAACATCGCGCAGAAATTCCAGGTGCTCGATGTGAATGCGGCCGCGCAGGGGCGCGACCTGCTGGTGCGTGCCAGCCGGCTGCGCGGCGAGGAAATCAAGCTGGTGGTGACGGGCGTTGTGAACAACCACGCCTGGCATCATCTTTTCACCGGCACGCTGCGCGGCAACCGCATCGACGGGCAGGTGACCGTGTCCGACGGCAACGTCTCGAAGGTCTATCCATGGCACGCCAGCCGGGCGCAGTGAGTTCTGCGCCGAAGCAGCTGCTGTCCCTTTCAGACGGCATCGTCCTCATTTGCGGCATGGTGATCGGCGCCGGTATCTTCAAGGCGCCGTCGATCGTTGCGGCCAATACCTCGAGCAACGCGGAATTTCTCTTCGCATGGATACTCGGCGGAGCGGTGTCGCTGTGCGGTGCGCTGGTGTATACCGAGCTCGCGTCGCGCTATCCCGAGACCGGAGGCGAGTACGCCTATCTTACGCGCGGCTTCGGCCGCGGCACGGCTTTCGTGTTCGCGTGGTCGCGCATGACGGTCATTCAGACCGGCGCCATCGCCGCGGTGGCTTTCGTGTTCGGCGACTATGCCTCGGAGATCTTCCGGCTCGGAAGCAAGAGCTCGGCGATCTACGCCGCGCTCGGCGTCGCGGCGCTGACGCTGCTCAACTATATTGGCACGGTGGAGTCGAAAGGCTTGCAGAAGATCATGCAGATCCTGCTGTTTGGAGGGCTGGCGTTCATTGCAGTGGCAGGTCTGCTGACCGGGGGTTCGCCGAAGCCGGCGGCGGCGGGCAGCGGCGGGTCGTTCGGTCTGGCGATGATCTTCGTGCTGCTCACGTATGGGGGCTGGAATGAAGCCGCCTATCTCGCCGGCGAGCTACGCGAGCCGCACCGCAACATGATGCGCATTCTGGTCGGCGGCATTCTCACCGTGACGCTGCTTTACCTCTTGGTGAACCTCGGCTATCTCGCTGCGCTCGGCTTGGGCGGAATGAGGGAATCGAAGGCGGTGGCCGCGGATGTCATGCGGGTGGCGACTGGCGACAAGGCGGCGGTGCTGCTGGCGATCATCGTCTGCCTGGCCGCGCTGACGACGATCAACGCTGCCATCTTTACCGGCGCACGCTCCAATTACGCGCTCGGGCGCGATTTCGCCCTGTTCGCCAGGCTCGGTAGCTGGCGCGAGGCGGGAAGCGCGCCGGGAAACGCGCTTCTGGTGCAGGGCGTCATCGCGCTCGCGCTGGTGTTGATTGCTTCCTTCACGCCGGATGGTTTCAGCGCCATGGTGGCTTATACGGCGCCGGTGTTCTGGACGTTTTTCCTGCTCACCGGCCTCACCCTGTTTGTTTTCAGGAAAAGAGGCGGCGATACTCCTGCATTCCGCGTTCCGCTCTACCCGGTCGTCCCCATCGCGTTCTGCGCCATGTGCGGCTATATGCTTTATTCGAGCGTGAATTACGTGCGCTTCGCCGTAGAGTTCGGCCTGCCCGTCATCGCCGGGCTGGTCATCATGGCGGCAGGAATTCCCCTGTACTGGCTGGCGCGGCGGAAATGACGCTGACGGAGCTGCGCTACATCGTCGCCGTGGCGCGGGAGCGGCACTTCGGCCGGGCGGCGGAAACCTGCTTCGTGTCGCAGCCGACGCTGTCGGTCGCCGTGAAGAAGCTCGAGGAAGAGTTGAGCGTCACACTTTTCGAGCGCGGCCCCGGCGAAGTGACCGTCACACCGGCGGGGCAGAAAATCGTCGAGCAGGCGCAACGCGTGCTCGAGGAATCGGCACGCATCAAGGAAATCGCGGCCGCGGGACGCGACCCGCTCGCCGAGCCGCTGCGGCTCGGCGCGATCTATACCATCGGGCCTTACCTTCTGCCGAAGCTGATCCCGATCCTGCGCCGCACGGCGCCGGCGATGCAGCTGCACATCCAGGAGAACTTCACGCATCGCCTTGGCGAAGCGCTGAAGAGCGGCGAGGTGGACGTGATCCTGGTCGCGCTGCCGTTCGACGAGCCGGGCGTCGCGACGCGTGCGGTGTACGACGAGCCGTTCTTCGTCGCGGTGCCCAAAGGCCACCCCTGGGAAGGCCGCAAACGCGTGAGCTCCGATGAGCTGACGCGCGAAAGCCTGCTGCTCCTCGGCGAAGGCCATTGCTTCCGCGACCAGGTGCTCGAGATCTGCCACACGGTGCGCGCGCGCGAACGCAGCGCCATCGCGCGAACGGTGGAGGGGGGGTCGCTCGAGACGATTCGGCAAATGGTCGCCAGCGGCGTCGGCGTGACAGTACTTCCTGCAACTTCCGTCGGTGGCCCCGGCGATCTGATCCGTGCGCTGCCATTCGCAAAGCCCGTACCGGTGCGACGCGTCGGACTCGCCTGGCGGCGCAGTTTTCCGCGCCCGGAAGCGATCGAGGCCCTACGCAAGGCGATCCTGGCCTGCAATCTTCCCCACGTGAAGAAGCTGGACAACTGATGGTGTCGGCTACTTTCTGGGCTGAGCTAGACTTGGTTTCATGAAATTACAAGACCTGCGCACAGCGATCGGGCTCGGCGTGTTCGCCGGGCTGGTCAACCTGCCGGTGAACGAGAAGCCTCTTACCGAAAGAAAGGCTGCTGTCGCAACGGCATGAGTCCAAACCAGAGATTCCTGGTGAAGGCCCTGGCCGTGGGGCTGTTCGCATTCGTCACCGCCGCCGCCTTCTCGGCCTACCTCAAGCCGGGGATGCTGATCGAATTCGCCAACCTGGTGCTCTGTTCCTAGCCATGCCCGGCACGACATCTCAAAGCGACAAGGCGGTGCGCTTTCGCGCGCTGCACCAGGGGCCGGGCGCGTTTCTGATTCCAAACCCGTGGGACGCAGGCTCCGCGCGCATCCTCGCCGGCCTCGGCTTCCAGGCGCTCGCGACCTCGAGCGGCGCCTGCGCAGGAACGCTCGGCAAGCGCGACGGCAAGGTGACGCGCGAAGAGGCGCTGGCGCACGCGCGAGCCATCGTCATGGCGACCGGCCTTCCGGTTTCCGCCGATCTGGAGAAGGGCTTCGGCGACGCACCGGAGGCCGCGGCGGAAACCATTCGCCTTGCTGCCCGGGTCGGGCTCGTCGGCGGCTCCATCGAGGACGCGACCAGCGACAAGGATAAACCGCTCTACGACATCAACCACGCCACCGAGCGCGTAGCGGCAGCGGTCGAAGCGGCGCGGGCGCTTCCCTTCGAATTTACCTTGACCGCTCGCGCCGAGAACTTCCTGCGCGGCAAGCCTGACCTTGAGGACACGATCAAGCGCTTGCAGGCGTTCGAGAAGGCCGGCGCGGATGTGCTGATGGCGCCGGGACTGCCCGACCTCGCCGCCGTGCGCGCGGTGTGCGCGGCGCTGTCCAAGCCCGTCAACTTCATGGCCGGCATCAAGGGCAAGTCATTCACGTTGGCCGAGCTCCAAGAGGCTGGCGTGCGGCGGATCAGCCTCGCCACTTCGCTGTATCGCGCGGCGATGAGCGGCCTGCTGGAGGCTGCGCGCGAGGTCAAGGACAAGGGGAGCTTCGCCTATCTCGAGCGTTCGTTGACCACGCCGGAGCTTAACGGCTTCATGGAGATTCGTTGATCTATGAACGACGAGAAAATCAAGGTACGAACCGAGAACGGCCAGACCATCGAGGTCACGGTGTTCAGCAAGCGTGCCGAGTCGATCGAGGTGGTCCTCGGCGAAGGCATCCACAACGTCAAGTGCCAGCTGACCCCGACCCGCAGCGGAATGGCTTACGTCGGCCGGGTGATGGGGCGCGAGATCGTCTACGAGCGAAGTCGTGAGCAGGTTCAGGCGGATATCGACAGACTGAATCCCGCGGTGCGAAAACCCAGGCCGCGTTAATCGCGTGCCCGGTCATTGCCTCAGCGCCGACCCCGGCGTAGGGTACCGGCTTGTCCTTGAGGAGGGGCATCGATGGCCAAGCTCAATATCAATGGCAGGACCCGCGATGTGCAGGTGGAGGCCGATACCCCGCTGCTGTGGGTGATCCGCGAGCAGGTGGGGCTCACCGGAACGAAGTACGGCTGCGGCGTCGCGCAGTGCGGCGCCTGTTCCGTGCACATCAACGGCGAGGTGCGGCGCTCCTGCAGCATTCCTGTGGGCAGCGTGAAGGCCTCCGACAAGATCGTCACCATCGAGGGTCTTTCGGTCACCAGCTCGCATCCCGTGCAGAGGGCATGGGCAGCGCTCGACGTGCCGCAATGCGGCTACTGCCAGTCGGGACAGATCATGGCGGCGGCGGCGCTGCTGAAGAAAAACCCGCAGCCGACCGACAAGGACATCGACGCGGCGATGACCAATATCTGCCGCTGCGGCACCTATCAGCGGATCCGCACGGCCGTGCACATGGCGGCCGGAAAGAAGGAGGTCTGATATGAATCGCCGTAAATTCATCCTCCACTCCGCGGCCGCCGCAGGCGGCGGTCTGGCACTCGGATTCAATCTTCCGTTCGTCGGCTCCGCGCAGGCGCAAAGCGCGGCCGGTGCTGGCGCCGAGGTCAATGCCTGGGTGTTCGTGAAGCCCAACGATACGTGCGTGATCCGCATCGCGCGCTCGGAGATGGGGCAGGGCACGATCACCGGCCTCGCCCAGCTCGTCGTCGAGGAGCTCGAGTGTGACTGGAAAAAAGTCGCCACTGAGCAATTCACCGCCGGACAGAACCTGGCCCGCAAGCGCGTGTGGGGCGAGATGTCGACCGGCGGCAGCCGCGGCATCCGCATCTCGCAGGACTATGTCCGCCGCGGCGGCGCGGCGGCGCGCATGATGCTGCTGCAGGCGGCGGCCGATCAGTGGAAAGTTCCGGTCGGCGAAGTCACGGTGGCGAACGGCGTCATCACGCACGCCGCATCCAATCGCACGACGACCTACGGCAAGGTCGCCGCGGCGGCTGCCAAGCTGACTCCGCCAGATCCGAAGAGCATCAAGCTCAGGGATCCGAAGGAGTGGAAGATTGCCGGCAAGCCGATGAAGCGGCTCGACACCGCCGACAAGCTGAACGGCGCCAAGATCTATTCGATCGACCTCAAGCTGCCGGGCATGCTGCATGCGGCGGTGAAGTCTTGCCCGGTGTTCGGCGGCAAGCTGGTGAGCTATGACGAAGCCAGGATCGCGGGCCGGCCCGGCGTGCATCGCGTCGTCAAGGTGAACGATTCGACCGTCGCGGTCGTTGCCAACACCTGGTGGCGCGCCAAGACAGCGCTCGACGCGCTGCCGATCGTCTGGGATGAAGGCGCCGGCGCAACGCAATCGAGTGCAACCATCGCCGCGCGGCTCAAGGAGGGACTGACGGCGAGCGGCGAACCGATGGCCGGATGGCAGGAAGGCGATGCGCTCAAGGCGATCGAGGGCGCCGCCAAAAAGGTCGACGCCGTCTTCAGCACGCCGTTCCTCGCCCACGCGACGATGGAACCGCAGAACTGCACCGCCAGGGTCACCGCGGACAGGGTCGAGGTATGGGTGCCGACGCAGAACGCGGAAGCGTCGCTCGCCGCCGCGACCGAAGAGGCAGGACTGCCGCTCGACAAAGGCGAGGTCTACAAGCTCGACCTCGGCGGCGGCTTCGGCCGGCGCGGCGGCACGCAGGACTACACGCGCCAGGCGGTGGCCATCGCCAAGCAGTTCCCCGGCGTCCCGGTGAAGATGATCTGGACCCGCGAAGAGGACCAGGCGCACGACTTTTACCGGCCGATCTCGCAATGCAAGTTGTCCGCCGGCCTCGATGAGAGTGGCAAGCTCGTCGGCTTGCATGTCCGCCTGTCCGGGCAGTCGATCAATGCTTTCCTGAACCCGCAGGGGATCAAGGACGGCAAGGACAACCGGCAGGTGCAGGGCCTCTGGAAGGAGCCCGGCGATGCGCAGTTCGGCTACACCGTGCCGAACCTGCTGATCGAGTACGCGATGCGCAACACGCACGTGCCGGTGGGTCCGTGGCGGGGCGTCAACACCAACCAGAACGGCGTGTACATGGAGTGCTTCATGGACGAGGTGGCGCGCGCGGCCGGCCAGGACCCGCTCGAGTTCCGCCGCGCCCTGATGCAGAACCATCCGAAGCATCTCGCTGTATTGAACGCCGCGGCGGAGAAGGCGGGTTGGGGCACGCCGCTGCCTGCCGGGGTGCATCGCGGCGTCGCGCAGTTCATGGGGTATGCCAGCTATTCGGCGGCGGTCGCCGAGGTCTCGGTGAGCAGCCAGGGCGAAGTCAAGGTGCATCGCATGGTGCTGGCCATCAATTGCGGCCATGCGGTCAACCCCGACCAGATCGCGGCGCAGGTCGAAGGCTCGGTGGCCTATGGGCTAAGCGCCACGCTCTACGGCGAGTGCTCGGTCGAAAACGGGCGCATGGTGGAGCTGAACTTCCACAACTACCCGATCCTGCGACTCGCCGAGATGCCCAAGGTCGAGACCGTGATCGTGCCGACGTACGACTTCTGGGGCGGCGTCGGCGAGCCGACGATCTGCGTGGTGGCGCCTTCCGTGATGAATGCCATCTACGCGGCGACCGGCAAGCCGGTGCGCAGCCTGCCGCTTAGAAAGGTCTCGCTCGTTTAGCGCTGATAATTGCGACGGGAGCAGAACTCCCGCCGCAAGCTCCCTAAGGGCCCACAATGGTTACCAATGCAGGCTTAGTGATCCGGCCAATCGTCGGATTGGTTTTTCTCTTTGCAGGCATATTGCTGCTGAGGACTCCGGCATCCCGCATCAGTGCCTGGATGATTACCGTCGGTGCGGTGCTGTTCATCGGATCGGAGCTCTACGGCGTTATCACGTTGCGGCCGTTCGTAGGACGATACTATGACCAGGAGTGGTACGAGCAGATTGCCACGGTCGATGCACTTTCCACGCTGGGACTGTTCGTTTGCGCAGTCGGTCTCGTAGCACTCGGCCGGAGCCGAAGAACTGGGAATTTCGGTAATACGCCTCGGTAGTCCGCGCGCGAGTCTGGCTGCCGGAACTGGCACCTAGCTCCGGATGGGTGAGCTGGGCGCTCTCGCACCACTGCCATCGCTCAATCTTGCGCGATCTGTTGGCTGCGCAGGGTGCGAAGATCGCAGGGAGGTAAGGATGCGTACGCTCATCATCATATGTGGAGGCTTCGTGCTGCTTGGTCTGTGTCTCGTTGCCGGCCGCTTGTTTGGCCGTCCGGGCACGGAGACAATGCTGTTGGGCGCCCAAGCGTTCATTCCGATTTGGCTTGTGCTCGCTCTGCTCAATATGTGGATGGGGGTTGCCCGGGCCGGTTATTCAGTCGCCGAAGAGTTGCCGATCTTCCTGTTGATCTTTGCGCTGCCTGCGGCTGCGGCAGCGTTCGTGTGGTGGAAGTTCTCGTAAATCAGCCGTCGGAATGGGTAGTGCGCTGGGCGCACCTGGTGACGCAAGGGCCAGTGCTGGATGTGGCAAGCGGGGACGGACGGCATGCGCGGTTCTTTGCCGGGCGCGGGCTGGACGTCGTTGCAGTCGACAGCGTTCTGCAGCTGATCCCCGGCGTCGCGTTCGTACAGGCGGATCTGGAGGGCGGCAAGCCCTGGCCGTTCCAGGGTCAACGCTTCGGCGCGGTCGTCGTTACCAGCTACTTGCACCGGCCGCTCTTTGCTCAGCTCGACCAGTCGGTCGCTGCGGGCGGCGTGCTGATTTATGAAACGTTCATGACAGGGAACGAGCGTTACGGCCGGCCGTCTAATCCCGCATATCTGCTGCAGCCCGGGGAGTTGCTGCTTGCTTTCAAGGCGCTGACGGTCGTGGCGTTCGAGCAAGGCACGGTCGAGCGACCGAAGAAGGCGGTGATTCAGCGGGTCTGCGCGATACGAGGGCCGGCCGAAAGCGCTAGAATCGCGCCCTGAAAGGGAGCATTGCATGATTACCGGTAGCCTGGTCGCAATCGTCACGCCGATGCACGAGGACGGTCGCCTCGACATGGCGCGGTTCAGGAGCCTGATCGACTGGCATGTCGCCGAAGGCACCGACGGCATCGTGGTGGTCGGCACCACCGGCGAATCGCCCACGGTGGACTTCGAGGAGCACAAGGAGCTGATCCGCGTCGCGGTCCAGCATTCGCACGGCCGTATCCCCGTGATTGCGGGAACCGGCGGCAATTCGACCGCCGAGGCGATCGAGCTGACCGAGTCGGCGAAGAAGGCCAGCGCGACAGCATGCTTGTCCGTGGTGCCTTACTACAACAAGCCGACGCAGGAAGGCCAGTACCGCCATTTCCGCAAGATCGCGGAGACGGTCGACCTGCCGATGATCCTGTACAACGTGCCGGCTCGCACCGTGGCCGATCTGCAGAACGACACGGTGATGCGCCTTGCGCAAGTGCCTGGAATCATCGGCATCAAGGACGCGACCGCCAACATCGAGCGCGCCACCGACCTCATCAAGCGCGCTCCGCGCAACTTCGCGATCTATAGCGGCGAGGATTCCACGGCGCTCGCGCTGATCCTGCTCGGAGGGCATGGCGTGATCTCAGTGACCGCCAACGTGGCGCCGAAGCTGATGCGACAGATGTGCGCGGCTGCTCTCGTCGGCGACGTGAAGAAGGCGCGCGAGCTCAACCTGCGGCTGCTGCCGCTGCACCAGCGGCTTTTCGTCGAGGCGAACCCGATCCCGGTCAAGTGGGCGCTCGCCGAGATGGGCATGATCGAGTACGGGCTGCGGCTGCCGCTGTCGCCGCTCTCGGACAAGTTCTATCAGACGCTGCGCGAGGCGCTGCACGAGGCGGGCATCGCGCTCCCCGGGCTGCGCGTGGTGGAGGGGCGCGGTTGATGAAAAAGCTGGTGCTCGCAGGCGCCGTAATTCTGCTGGGCGGCTGCAGCACGGCCGGCGAGCTGTTTTCATCGAAGGTCGACTACAAGTCGGCAGGCACGCTGCCGACGCTGGAAGTTCCGCCGGACCTTACCGCGCCGGCGCGCGACACGCGCTACGTGGTGCCCGAAACCGGCAAATCCTCGGCCACGCTGTCCGGCTACCAGGCCGAGCGCCGCGAGCAGAACCGCGCCGGCAACACCGCGGTCCTGCCGCAAGTGGAACGGATGCGTATCGAGCGCGCCGGCGCCGAGCGCTGGCTGGTGGTGCAGGACCAGATTCCCGAGAAGCTGTGGCCGGTGGTCAAGGACTTCTGGCAGGAGAACGGCTTTCTCATCAAGACCGAGGTCCCAGAGGCCGGCGTGCTGGAGACAGACTGGGCGGAGAACCGCGCGAACATTCCCGAGGGCGGCATCCGTTCGCTGCTTGGAAAATTCACAGGCGCTGTCTACTCGACCGCCGAGCGCGACAAGTTCCGCATCCGCCTCGACCGCACGCCTGACGGCAAGGGCAGCGAGATCTACATCAGCCACCGCGGCATGGTCGAGGTTTACACCACGCCGCGCGACGTGGCGGGCACCACGGGCCAAACAGCATGGCAGCCGCGGCCGTCAGACTCTGGTCTCGAAGCCGAGTTCCTGCGCCGGCTGATGGTGCGCCTGGGCGCGCAGGAGGAAAAAGCGAAGGCGCTCGCCGCGAGCGACGCTGCGCCGATGCAATCGCGCGCGGAGATCAAGCGAGGCGGCGACGGAGCCGAGCTGCTGAGGGTGTACGAGCCGTTCGACCGCGCCTGGCGGCGCGTCGGTCTGGCGCTCGACCGCGTTGGCTTCACCGTCGAGGACCGCGACCGGCAGAAGGGCTTGTACTTCGTGCGCTACGCCGACCCCGAAGCCGAGATGGAGAAGAAGGACCGCGACCGCGGCTTTCTCGCGCGGATATTCGGGTCGAGTGATCCGAAGACAAAGGCGGAGCACTATCGCGTCGAGGTGAAGCAGGATGCGGACGGCAGCCTGGTCAACGTATTCAACAAGGACGGCGGGGCCGAAAGCTCGCGCACCGCGCAGCGCATCCTCGCCCTGCTGCACGAGCAGCTGAAATAACCGTTGCTGCGTTTCGCCTCGCTCGCCAGCGGCAGCAAGGGCAACTGCCTGGTCGCCGAGGCCGACGGCACGCGCCTGCTGGTCGATTGCGGCCTTAACCTGCGCGACACCGAGCACCGCCTCGCACGACTGGGGCTCGCGCCCGCCGA
>DATNMK010000022.1:0-3481 GCA_035602335.1 Burkholderiales bacterium | reverse complement strand
GATCGTAGGTTCTGAGGCCGTGCAAGCCCCCGGGGCGGAGGTCCAGCAAAGGCAGGCGCTTGATCAAGAGCGAGGCAGGGCAGACGCCCTTGCGCGTGAACTTACCTCCCTCCGGGCAGAACTCGATACGGCGAGAACCGCAGGTTCGGAAGCTGTGCAAGCCGCCGAGGTGGGGAGAAAACAAAAGCAGGAGCTCAAACAGGAGCGAGACAGGGCAGAGGCCCTTGCGCGCGAAATAACCTCCCTCCGGGTAGAACTCGATACGGCGCGTGCCGCGGGCCTGGAGGCCGCGCGAACCGCTGAGGCGGCGAAGCTCGAACAAAAGCTGGCATTTGGCAAGGAACGCGAAAAGACCGAGACGCTCACCCGCGAGCTTGCCGCGGCGCGGAAGGAGGCCGAGGCGCGTTCCGCACTTCTCGCTGCCGCGCACGCCGAGGTGTTGCAGGCGAGGGAGACAAACACAGCCATCGCAGCGGAGCAGAAGCTGGCTCTCGCCAGCGAGCGCGATCGTGCCGATGCCCTTGCGCGCGAGCTTACCTCCGTGAGGAACAAACTCGAAGCCGGCAACTGGCAAATCGCTGCCTTGAATGCTTTTCGTGCCCTGCACTTACGCGAGTCGGCCGTTGATAGCTCGCAGGAGCGGATGGCCGAGTCCTCTTCGAGGGCGATCGAGGGAAAGGGGCGCTCACCAGAACAGATTTCTGGCGAAGCCGTCGCTTCGACCTCGGGACGGTCGTCCGCTTCGGAATTGCCGCGTCCGGAGCCGCAGTCGACCGCTCGCGAAGCCGCGTCAGCTTTGGATCCGAAAGTCGCCATGGGGACAGAGCGATCTACGTCGGCGAGCGACGCCTCCCGCGAACTCAGGCTGCTTGCCCGGGCAAACGCATTGCTTCGGCAAGCTGATATTAGCGGCGCTCGCCCGTTGCTTGAACACGCTCTTGAGCGTGGCAGCGCGCGAGCTGCCTTTATGCTGGCCGAGACCTACGACGCGCGCGTGCTGCAATCGTGGCGCGCACGCGGAATCTCCGGTGATCTTACGAAGGCGCGCGAGCTTTATGAACGGGCGCAGGCAGGCGGCATCGAGGATGCGAAGGAACGGATCGAAAATTTGAAATAGCGAGCGGCTCGTAGCTCGGCCAACCCGCGGTAGTCAACTGGAGGATGGAGATGTCCATGTCGCTCATGAAGTTTTCTACGGTGGCATTAGCTACCATGACCTTAGCCGTGCTTGCCCTCCAATTGCCCGCCGATGCTCAATCCCTCCCGAAGCGCGAGACGCCGGCGGCGGCGGTGGCGAAGAAGACCGACATAGCCGCGAAAGAACGTATCAATGCATGGACCGTCGGTCTCGCCGGTGGGTTCATCGAAGGCGCTCCGCTTCGTCTCGCGGCAGAGATCGCTCGCGTTGTGAATGAGGAAGACAAGCTCCACGTCATCCCGATCGTGACGCGCGGCGCGACTGAAAATGTCAACTCGCTGCTATATCTCAGGGGTGTTGACGCGGCCATCATCAATACGGATGCCCTTGACGAGTACAAGGCCCAGGTACCGTTTATCGAACGGCGCCTTGTCTACATTCTGAGCCTCTTTCCAGCCGAATTGCACATTTTTGTCCGTCCCGAGATCCGGTCGCTCGAAGACCTCAAGGGCAAAAAGGTCAACTTTAACACGCAAGGCACGGCGGCCGCTTATTCCGGCCCGCTGATCTTCAGCCGATTGGGTCTGAATGTGGAGAAGATGTTCATTCCGCACCAGGTGGCATTGGAACAAATGAAGCGCGGAGAAGTCTCGGCCGTCGTGTTCGTGACGTCAAAGCCCGTTGACGCCTTTCTGAAGGGACGCTGGGATCCGGGCTTCAAGTTTCTCGCCGTCGAATACGACACCAAATTCGAGGACTACTATCTTCCGTCTTCTATCGAAGCGACGGACTATCCGAGCCTGGTACCGAAGGGTGAGCGGATCGCGACGATCGCCGTCCCCACCGTCCTTGCGGCCTACAACTGGCCTCAACAGTCCGACCGATACCGGCGCGTGGCGCGCCTCGTGGATCACCTGTTCGGTCGCCTCGACAGATTGCAGTCCCCCGGCTTCGACCCGAAGTGGAAGGAAGTCAACCTGCGCGCCAAGGTGCCGAGTCTCGAGCGGTTCCGGCCAGCGCAGGAATGGCTTGATCGTCCGCAGGCCGTAACAACGGGGCCGTCACAATGAAGAGTGTGGGCGTTCTCACCGTGACCCTGCTCTCAAGCCTGAGCCAGGCAGTGTGTGCTCAAACCGGTGATGCCGTCGGTCGCCTGAAGGCATGCTCACAATTTGAGGGCATGGAGCGGTTGAAGTGCGTCGATGAACTCTTGCAGGAGGTGGCACCTGACCCCGCGCAGTCTCAAGGCCCGACTTGGATCATCAGCGAGACCACCTCGCCGGTGGACTATAGGCCGCAGATCGCAGCGCTGACGACGGCGCACGCGTCGTCGCAAGACGCTCCGTCCTCGCTCGCCATTCATTGTCGTGCCCGTCGCACGGAGCTGATAATTTCCACGACGGGCTCCTGGAAACAGGCCGCGGATAGTGAGGTGAAGGTCGTATACCGGATCAACGAAGAGCCTTCTGTCGAACTGCGCTGGAGAGCTGCGGAGGCGGGGAGAAGTCTCGCCTTTCCAGGCGACGTCGTTCGCTTCCTGCGCTCAATGCCGGATAGCGGCCAGATTCTCGTTAAAGTTTACGCTGGTAAAGCTCCGCCGTCTGAAAGCACATTTCAATTGGTCGGTCTTGATCCCGTCCGACGTAAGATCGCGGCGGCGTGCAACTGGCCGCAGCCCTGATCGACGCGCATACTGAAACGATTGCCGGTATTCGGGCTGGCGTTGGCTGCGCTCACTCGGCTGGGGCGGTGGAGGCCCTGCTGGCGGTCATCGTCTGAAGTTTGGCGTAAGGGTGCGCCTCAAGGAAGGCCCGGGCGCTGTCGGCCATGATCAGCAGGCCGCCGGCCAGCAGCATGATATCCTTCAGCACGAGCCGCCCGCCGCCTGACAGATAAGGGAAGCCGTGCTGCGCATCGCCAAGTGCGGAGACCCACGCGTCTGGCGTCGTGATCAGGAAAGACAACGTCACGAACGGCGTCAGGAACGAGAGCGTCGCGCCCACGATGCCCCATCGGCGCGAGAACACGCCCAGCAGCGTCAGCAGGCCGATCATTATCTCCATGGTTCCGAGCCCGTCGGAAAAGCCATAGGTATTATTCGCGGTCTGCCAGGCCCGCTCGGCCGGCTTCAACTCACCCTCGCGGGTGAGGTGCGCCTTGTACTCGGCCGGATGCTCATAGAAGAACGACATGAACGGGCTGTTGGCGACGAAGGGCGTGATGCTGTCGGCTTCATAGGGCGCGAATTTGAGCGCGCCGATCCATAGGAAGACGATCGCGATGGCGACGCGCATCAGCGGGATGCCGACCCGATCGGAATGAGCGATCCAGGAAAGCGGCAGA
>DATNMK010000021.1:0-5544 GCA_035602335.1 Burkholderiales bacterium | reverse complement strand
GGGTTCCCGATCGCTGGATGAGCTTCGTGGCTCAGGGCCTGAACACCTCGCCCGTGCACGAACGCCTCAAGCACGGGCGGCAAACCTGAGGCGGCTGTAAGATGCGCGCCCGCCAGCTCTCCGCGCGGGCGGACACATGCTGGGGTGTCGCCAAGTGGTAAGGCAGCGGGTTTTGATCCCGCCATTCGGAGGTTCGAATCCTTCCACCCCAGCCAGTTTCATGACGCCGGGCGCCTGATGCGCGCGGGCACGGGGCGAGGGTGGTGGAAACACATAGCGCAGAAAGTATGGGTTCCAGCGACACACTGGCGCTGTTTGCCGGCAATGCCAACCCGGTGCTGGCGCAGGACATTGCGCGCAGCCTGCAGACGCAGCTCGGGCGCGCGTACGTCGGGCGCTTCAGCGACGGCGAGGTCAACGTCGAGCTGATGGAGAACGTGCGCGGGCGCGACGTGTTCATCGTGCAGTCGACCTGTCCGCCGGCGAACGACAGCCTGATGGAGCTGCTGGTAATGGTGGACGCCTGCCGGCGCGCCTCCGCCGCACGCATCACCGCGGTAGTGCCGTACTTCGGCTACTCGCGCCAGGACCGGCGCCCGCGCGCGACGCGCTCGGCCATCACGGCGAAGCTGGTTGCCAACATGGTGTCGAGCGCGGGAGTGAATCGCCTGCTGACGGTCGATCTGCACTCGGATCAGATCCAGGGGTTTTTCGACATCCCGGTCGACAACGTGTATGCCTCGCCGGTGTTGCTCGGCGAAGCGTGGAAGCAGGCCTACCGCAACGTGATCGTCGTGTCGCCCGATGTGGGCGGCGTGGCGCGCGCGCGGGCCTTCGCCAAGCGTCTTGACGATGCCGAGCTGGCGATCATCGACAAACGTCGCCCGCGGCCGAACGAGTCGAAGGTGATGAACATCATCGGCAAGGTCGAGGGCAAGACCTGCATGCTGGTCGACGACATGGTCGACACCGCCGGCACGCTGTGCCGGGCCGCGCAGGCGCTGAAAGACGAGGGCGCACTGAAGGTGGTGGCCTACATCACGCACCCGGTGCTGTCCGGCGGCGCGGTGCAGAGGATTGCGCAGTCGGCGCTGGATGAGCTGGTCGTGACGGACACGATCCCGCTGACCGCCGAAGCCACGGGCGCCGACCGCATCCGCCAGCTGTCGGTGGCGGAGCTGCTCGCGGAAACCATCCGCCGCATCCGCGACGAGGAGTCGGTGAGCTCGCTGTACGTCGACTGAGTTTTTTGGGTATGCCGGTCTGGTCGCGGAGCGGCAGTGTTGAGTCATTACTGGAGACCAAGTAAATGCGTATTTCGTTCACCTTCGGCGCGGATGTCCGCGAGACGCAAGGCAAGGGTGCGAGCCGCCGCCTGCGTCACACCGGCAAGGTCCCCGCCATCCTGTACGGCGCCCACCAGGACGCCCAGGCGCTGGTTCTCGACCAGCAGAATCTTCTCACCATGATCGCCGACGAGCGCTTCTACTCCTCGATCGTGCGGCTGAAGATCGGCGAGCGCACCCAGGAAGCAATCATCAAGGACGTGCAGATGCACCCGGCGAAGAACGTAGTCGTGCATGTGGACCTGCAGCGCGTGGTCGAGAACGAGACGATCCGTATCCGGCTGCCAATCCACTTCAGGGGAGAGAGCGTGTCGCCCGGCGTCAAGACCCAGGGCGGCGTGGTATCGCACATGCGCGCGGACGTCGAGGTCAGCTGCCTGCCGAAGGATCTGCCGGAATTCCTGGAGCTGGATCTTTCGGGCATGAGCCTCAACGAGACCAAGTTCCTGGCGGATATCCCGCTGCCCGCGGGCGTGACGATTCCGGAGCTCACGCAGCGCAACGCGCCGGTCGCGTCGATCCATGCTCCGCGTGCCGAGGAGCCCGAGCCGGTTGCCGCAGAGGCCGTCGCCGCAGTGCCTGCCGAGGGTGCCGCGCCTGCCGTTGCAGGTGCTCCCGGCGCTCCGGGCGCTGCGCCTCCTGTGGCGGCCCCGGGCGCTGCTCCGGCCGCCCCCGGCGAGGCCAAGAAGGGTGAGGCCAAGAAGGGCGAGGAGAAAAAGGAGGCCGCTCCTGCCAGGAAGGAGGGCGGCAAGAAGTAGCCGCCACGACAGGCGCTGCACCAGACACCGGCCGCCGCGGGAGCCATGGCGCTCCTTCGGCGGCCGGCGACGTTTGCGGTGTGACTCAACGACATGGCAGGTGAGCCGCTCAAGCTGATCGTCGGGCTCGGTAATCCGGGCACCGAATACGCACGCACGCGCCACAACGCGGGTTTCCAGTTTGCTGAAGAGCTGGCCCGCCGCCACGGCGCCTCGTTCCGCAGCGAGCCCCGTCACCGCGCGGAACTGGCGCGCACGCGTGTGGGCGACACCGAGCTGTGGTTGTTGAAGCCCATGAGCTACATGAACCACAGCGGCGACCCGGTGCGCAGCGTCGCGAGTTTCTACAAGGTACCCGTCGGGTCGGTGCTGGTGGCGTACGACGAGCTGGATTTCCCCGCGGGGGTGGTGCGCCTCAAGCAGGGCGGCGGCGCCGCCGGCCACAACGGCATGCGCGACGTGATCGCGCAAATGGGCGATGCGTTCTGGCGGCTGCGGATCGGCATCGGTCACCCGGGCGAGCGTGCCGCGGTGCTCGATTACGTGTTGGGGCGCCCGCCCGCAGCCGATGCGCAGCTCATCCATGAGGCGCTGCTGGCGGCCGCAGATATCGTGCCGCTGCTGCTTACCGAAGGCGCGCAGATCGCCATGAACCGTCTGCACAGCCGCGAATCCGTACCGGGCGCGCCGGCGGCGCCCGCCAACTCCTGAAATCACCAGGTCGAGGTCTCCTGCATGCCCATCCGCTGCGGCATCGTTGGTCTGCCCAATGTCGGCAAGTCGACTCTGTTCAACGCGCTCACGCGCGCACAGATCGCGGCCGAGAACTATCCGTTCTGTACCATCGATCCGAACGTCGGCGTGGTCCCCGTGCCTGATCCGCGCCTGGCGCAACTGGCCGCGATCGCCCGGCCCGAGAAGATCGTTCCGACCACGGTCGAGTTCGTCGACATCGCAGGTCTGGTCGCCGGCGCCTCGCAGGGCGAGGGGCTCGGCAATCAGTTTCTGTCGCACATCCGCGAAGCGGACGCGATCGCGCACGTGGTGCGCTGCTTCGAGAGCGGCGACGTCATCCATGTCGCGGGCAGGATCGATCCGCTATCGGATGTGGAGACCATCGACACGGAGCTGGCGCTGGCGGATCTCGCGACTCTGGAGAAGGGGCTGGAGCGCGCCACTAAGGCGGCCAAGAGCGGCGAGCAGGACGCGATTCGCAGGCGCGTCCTGTTTGAACGCGTCAAGGTGCAGCTGAATGCGGCGCAGCCGGTGCGCGCGCTGGCGCTCACTGAGGAGGAACGCCGCGATTTGCGCGAGCTGCAGCTGCTCACGGCAAAGCCGGTGATGTACGTCGCCAACGTGGCGGAGCATGGCTTCGAGAACAATCCGTTCCTGGCAACGCTCGAGAAGCGCGCCGCCGCCGAGGGCGCCGTGGTGGTGGCGGTGTGCGCGGCCATCGAGGCGGAGATTGCGCAGCTCGAGGAGGCCGAGCGCAGCGAGTTTCTCGCCGATCTGGGTCTGAAGGAGCCGGGGTTGAACCGCGTGATCCGTGCGGCCTACCGCCTGCTCGGTCTGCAGACGTTCTTCACCGCCGGTCCGAAAGAAGTGCGCGCCTGGACGGTGCGCGTCGGGGCGTCCGCGCCGCAGGCGGCGGGCGTAATCCACACCGACTTCGAGCGTGGCTTCATCCGCGCCGAAGTCATCGCCTTCCCGGACTACCTCGCCGCTAAGGGCGAAGCCGGTGCGCGCGATGCCGGCAAGCTGCGCCTGGAGGGTAAGGAGTACGTGGTCCAGGAAGGCGACGTCATATACTTCAGGTTCAATGTATGAGGTGCGACAATGCGCGCCCCTTCGTGGAAAGGTAGCTCAGCTGGTTAGAGCACGGCACTCATAATGCCGGGGTCGAGGGTTCGAGTCCCTCCCTTTCCACCAATACTTTCCGAAGCTGGGGGTCGTCTTGACCTAACTCGATTTGTAAATCGTTGGTCGGGGTGCAAGTCCCTCAGCCGCAGTCGGTTCTCTAATCCGCCGGCTCGACGCGCCGACAAGCCGGACGAGATCGCCGATACCATGATATTCCTTGCGAGCGCGCGCGCGCTCTACCTCATGGGTCAGTGCGTTGCGGTCGGCGGCGCCTAGCGGCACAGTAGTGGGACACGGAAACGGTCGGCCGACGAGGATATGCCATGCCTACGGTACTGATCACAGGCGCGAGCCGCGGATTGGGATTGGAATTCACTCGCCAGTATTTGGCGGACGGCAACACTGTCATCGCGGCGTGTCGAAGTCCGGACGCAGCACACGGACTCGCTCAGCTCGCGCGGCAATCCAAGGGCACGCTCAGCGTGGTCCAAGTCGACGTCACCGACACAGAGAGCGTGAGACGATCCGCAGAACAGGTGAAGAGCCCCACGGTCGATATTCTCGTCAATTGCGCGGGCGCCATCGGCGCCTCAGGGCAGACCATCGGGTCGCTCGATTACGACGACTGGAGGCAGGTTCTCGAGGTGAACGTCCTGGGGCCAGCCCGCATGAGCGAGGCGTTCCTCGACCGCGTGGCGCGCAGCGAGCGACGGCTCATCGTGACGATCACGAGCGGCATGGGGTCGCTGGCCGACAACACCTCCGGCGGCTACATTCCGTACCGGACGTCCAAGGTTGCCGTCAACATGGTGATGCGCAGCGCCGCTATTGACCTCAAGCCTCGTGGGATCACGTGCGTCGTCATCAATCCCGGCTGGGTCAAGACCGACATGGGCGGGCCCAATGCGACACTTTCAGCGGAGGATAGCGTGAGTGCCATGCGTCGGGTCATCGCGAAGCTCGGCCCGCGCGACTCCGGGCGGTTCTACAACTACGACGGCCGCGAGTACCCCTGGTAAAGTTGCGCCGCCGGCTGAGATGCGCCAGCGGGTGTGAGGTGCGCCACCCCGGGTGACATGCGCCCGCCGGGGCGTTGCAGCAGTCGGGACATCCTCAGCGAAAGAGGGGCGCCGCGCGATCGTTCAAATCGCGTCGCCAAGTCTGCCACTCGCATGCCGTTCCGGGCGACTCGAAGTACCTCAGGCGCACGCCGCTTTTTCGAAGCGCAACCTGAATAAGCCCGTGATTAGTACGACACAAGAAGCTAGTTTTAATCCAGCCGAATAAGCGAGTAAATGTACGGCATAATAAGCTAATATAGATACGAACCGCTCGGCCTTAGCGCCCCGCTTCGTATGGCGACCCCGCAGCAAAAACTAGCTGACTCTCTTGAGGCCCTGGAGGCGCTGCAAAAGCAAGGCGTCCTCGCTATACGCTCATCCGATCTAAGCCGTATCCACCGCGAGCGACTCGTCAAAGGCGGCTTTCTGCAGGAAGTGATGAAGGGCTGGTATATTCCATCACGACCTGACGATGCACGGGGTGAGAGCACCACTTGGTATGCCTCATTCTGGCATTTC
>DATNMK010000020.1:0-64729 GCA_035602335.1 Burkholderiales bacterium | reverse complement strand
TGCATCTAGTCGGGCCGGATGTAAGTCAGGGTGTGATGACTGAACAGGCGGCCGTTCTTGGCATGGCATTTCGCCACGCCGCGCTTGCCGCCATACTTGCGTAGCGCACCGATCAGCGTCACCAGGATGCGCGCGCCGGAGGCGCCGATCGGATGGCCCAGCGCGCAAGCGCCGCCGTGGACGTTTACCTTGTCGTGCGGCAGGCCGTGCTCCTTCATCGCCGCCATCGTCACGACGGCGAACGCCTCGTTCACCTCGTAGAGGTCGACGCTCTTCGCGCTCCAGCCGGTGCGCTCGAAGAGCTTCGCCATCGCGGCGACCGGCGCGGTCGTGAACCAGGCGGGCTCCTGCGCGTGCGTCGTGTGGCCGGCGATGAGCGCGAGCGGCGTGAGGCCGCGCCGCTCGGCGCTCGAGCGGCGCATCAGGACGAGCGCCGCGGCGCCATCCGAGATCGAGCTCGAGTTGGCTGCGGTTATGGTGCCATCCTTGCGGAACGCCGGCTTCAGCGTCGGAATCTTGTCGAGGTTGGCCTTGAACGGCGGCTCGTCGATCTCGATGAACCTTTCTTCCTTGCCGGCCTTGATGGCGAGCGGCGTCAGCTCCCAGGCGAACCAGCCTTCGCGATTTGCCTTTTGTGCTCTCTGAAGAGAGTGAATTGCAAAATCATCCTGCGCTTCGCGGGAAAACTGATATTTCTGCGCGCAGTCCTCGGCGAAGCTCCCCATCAGGCGCCCTTTGTCGTAGGCGTCCTCGAGCCCGTCGTAGAACATGTGGTCGATCACCTGCGCGTGGCCCATGCGATATCCCGAGCGCGCCTTCGGCAGCAGGTAGGGCGCATTGGTCATGGACTCCATGCCGCCGGCCACGATGATTTCGTTTGTTCCAGAAGCCAAGAGATCGTGCGCGAACACCGCCGCCTTCATTCCGGAGCCGCACATCTTGTTCACCGTGGTGCAGCCGGCGGCGAGCGGCAGGCCGGCGCCGAGCGACGCCTGGCGCGCCGGCGCCTGGCCCTGGCCGGCGGGCAGCACGCAGCCCATGATCACTTCCTGCACTTCCTCGGGAGAGATCTTGGCGCGCTCGACCGCGGCGCGGATCGCAGCGGCGCCGAGCTCGGGCGCGGCAAAGCCTTTGAGCTCGCCCTGGAAAGCGCCCATCGGCGTTCTCGCGGCAGAGACGATGACGATCGGGTCAGGATGCATGGACTTTTCCTTTCATTAGCTGTTGGATCGCTTGAACGGCTTCGGCTTCCAGCCGGGCGATCAGCTCGGCGGCGGGCAGGGCGCGCGATAACGGCGCCCCCTGGCCAGCCCACATGGCGACGAAGTCCGGCTTGCCGGCCTTGGCGGAGGCCTGGCGGAGTTTGCCGGTAATGCTGTTCTGGGCGGGAAACGGAAGATGCGGACCTCCCTCCATTTCCTTCATGAAGCGGTTGACGAGGCCCCGCGCCGGCTTGCCTGAGAATTTCTCGGTCAGCCGCGTGTCGTCTTCCTCGAGTCGCAGCAAGGCGCCCTTGTGCACCGGCGATGCTCCGCTCTCGGGACAAGGAATGAACGCGGTGCCTAGCTGCGCGGCTTGCGCGCCGAGCGCGAGGACCGCTGCAATCCCGGCGCCGTCCATGATGCCGCCCGCGGCGACGACCGGCAGCCTGACCGCGCGCACGATCAGCCGCGTCAACGCGAGCGTGCCGGTGAGGGACTGGTACGGATCGCGCAGATAGGTCCCGCGATGCCCGCCGGCCTCGCCGCCCTGCGCGATGACGAAATCGAAGCCGAGCGCTTCGAGTCCCTTGGCCTCTGCTACCGAAGTCGCACTTCCGCCCAGGATGATCCCCAAAGCCTTCAATCTTTTCACGGTGGCGGCAGGAAGCGAGCCGAGATGGACGGTAAAAACCCGCGGCCGGATCTCTTCGACCGCGGCGAGCTGCTCTTCCAGGTTCGGGGCATACGGCGCCGAGACCGGCTCTGGCGCAGGCAGCCCAAGCTCGGCGTAGTAGCCGGCGACGGCGGCGAGCGCGGCGCGTTGTGCCGTGGCATCGACGGGCTCGGGCTGCGGCGCGACGAAAAGGTTGATGCCGAACGGCGCTTTGGTCCTCTCGCGCACCCACGCCGCTTGCCGCTTCATCTCCACGGGCTGCGTATACGCGAAGCCGAACGAGCCCAACGCACCGGCGGCGCAGCATGCCGCGACGAGTTCCTGCGTCGTCGGCCCGCCGGCCATCGGCGCCTGGATGAGGGGAAGGCGCAGGCCGAGCTTTTCACTCAGCGGGGTCGAGATCATGCAGTTTCGGAGAAAAGCTCGCGGCCTATGAGCCAACGGCGTATTTCTGAAGTGCCGGCGCCGATCTCGTAGAGCTTGGCGTCGCGCCACAGCCGCCCGGTCGGCGTCTCGTTGATGTAGCCCATGCCGCCCATCGCCTGGATCGCCTCGCCGGCCATCCATGTCGCTTTCTCGGCGGCGTAGAGAATCGCGCCCGCAGCGTCTTTTCGGGTCGTCTCTCCTCTGTCCAGGGCCTGTCCTACTGCGTAGACATAAGCGCGGCAGGCGGAGAAGGTGGTGTACATGTCGGCGATCTTGCCCTGCATCAGCTGGAATTCGCCGATCGGCTGGCCGAACTGCTTGCGCTCGTGCACGTAGGGCATCACGACGTCGAGGCAGGCCGCCATGATGCCGAGCGGCCCGCCGGCGAGAACCGCGCGCTCGTAATCGAGCCCCGACATCAGCACGGCCACGCCTTTATCCAGGTTTCCCAGAACATTTTCTTCAGGTACGGCGCAATCCCTGAACACCAGCTCGCAGGTGTTCGAGCCGCGCATGCCGAGCTTGTCGAGCTTCTGCGCGGTGGAAAAGCCCCTCATGCCTTTCTCGACGATGAAAGCAGTGATGCCATCGGTCTTTCCGTAGACCACCAGCACGTCCGCGTCGGGGCCGTTGGTGATCCACATCTTGTTGCCGTTCAGCACATAGTGATCGCCGCGGCCGCTTTTTACTCTCTGGGCGCGCAGGCGCATGCCGACCACGTCCGAGCCCGCGCCGGGCTCGGACATGGCGAGCGCGCCGACGTGCTCGCCGGAGACGAGCTTCGCCAGGTATTTCTTCTTCTGCGCCGCGCTGCCGTTGCGGCGGATCTGGTTGACGCAGAGGTTCGAGTGCGCGCCGTAGGAAAGCCCGATCGACGCCGAGGCGCGCGAGATCTCTTCCATGGCGATGATGTGCGCGAGGTAGCCCATCATCGTGCCGCCGTAGTCCTCCTCGACCGTGATGCCGAGGAGCCCGAGGCGGCCGAGCTTGGGCCACAGGTCGGGCGGAAACTCGTTCGTGCGGTCGATCTCGGCGGCGCGCGGCGCGATTTCCTTCCTGGCGAAGTCCTGCACGGTCTCGCGCAGCATGGCGAGGGTCTCGCCGTGATCGAAATTCAGGAAGCTCATGGCTGCTAGGGCGTGTCCGGGGTGTTCGCCAGCATCATCAGGGTCTGCTGCATCGAGGCGACGTGCGTGCCGTCCTCAGCGTACACCTCCGCGCGCGCGTCGCGATACGGAAGCCGGACCTCGACGCGGCCGCGCTCGACCAGCGTGAGCGAAGCGCCGATGAGGTCCATCGCCTTCTGCCGGGCAAAGCTTTCCCGGATATGTTTCATAAACTTACGGAGGTTACTTGACGTTTACGTAAACGTCAATCGCGAAGTTAGGCCTTCTTCAGCTGCTTTCTGACCCGTTTCTCGAAGGTCTGGATCTCGGAAAGCTGCGCTTCGATGTCAGTCCGCTGCTGCAGGAGGCTTGCCTTGTGCGATTCGAGCACCGCCAGGAAGCGCTCGAGCTGCGGCCGCTCGTCGCGGCCCGGCTCATACATGTCGATCAGCTCCCGGATCTCGGACAGCGTGAGCCCCAGGCGCTTGCCGCGCAGCGTGAGCTTGAGCCGCGTGCGGTCGCGCGGCGTGTAGATGCGGCGCTGCCCGTCGCGCCGCGGCGAGATGAGCCCCTGGTCCTCGTAGAAGCGGATCGCGCGCGGCGTGATGTCGAACTCGCGCGCCAGTTCGCTGATCGAAAACTCGGTGCGCTCCGTTTCCTCGATCCACATGGTAGGGTGCATGGGATTTTAGCGGAATGTCTTCTCTCCAATATGGGATCATCCGGTATGGGCGCTGAAGAGCTTTCCAAGGTCTATCAGGGCGTCGCCGAGCGCTCGTCCAAGATCCTCGGTGAATTCGCGCAGAAGCAGGCGCAGGGCATGTCCTCGGCGGTGCGCGACGAAATGGGCATTGCCAAGGCGTTCATGGATCTGTACGCGCGCATGGCGGCCGATCCGTCCGTGCTCGCCAACTTCTCGATGAACCTGTGGATGGACTACCTGCGGCTCTGGCAGTCGGGCTGGATGAAGGCGCTGGGCATGGACGCAAGACCGGTGGCCGAGCCGGCGCAGGGTGACTTGCGATTCAAGGACCAGGACTGGTCGGCGAATTTCCTCTTCGATTACATCAAGCAGTCCTACCTGATCGCCGCGCGCCATATCCAGGAGGCGGTGTCCCAGGTCCACGGGCTGCCGCCCGAGTCGGAGAAGAAGGTGGCGTTTTTCACGCGCCAGTACGTCGATGCGCTGGCGCCCTCGAACTTCCTGCTCACCAATCCGCAGGTGCTGCGCGAGACGCTCGCGAGCGGCGGTGAGAACCTGCTGCGCGGCCTGAACAATCTCCTCGCCGACATCGAGAAGGGCGGCGGCCAGCTGCGCATCTCGATGACCGACGAGAACGCGTTCCAGCTCGGCAAGAACGTCGCCACGACACCCGGCAAGGTGGTGTTCCAGAACGACCTGATGCAGCTGATCCAGTACCAGCCGGCGACCAAGGAGGTCTGCAAGCGGCCGCTGGTCATCATCCCGCCGTGGATCAACAAGTACTACATCCTCGACCTGCGCGAGAAGAACTCCTTCATTCGCTGGGCGGTGCAGCAGGGCCACACGGTGTTCGTGCTGTCGTGGGTGAATCCCGACGCTCGCCTCGCGCAGAAGGGATTCGATGACTACATGCTGGAGGGGCCGCTCGCGGCTATGGACGCAGTTGAGAAGGCGACCGGCGAGCGCACCGTCAACTTCATCGGCTACTGCTTGGGAGGTACGCTTCTGGGAGCGACCCTGGGATATCTGGCTCAAATGGACCAGATAGCCCGCGTAAAGAGCGCGACCTACTTCGTCAGCCTGCTCGATTTTTCGCTGCCGGGAGAGCTGGGCGTGTTCATCGACGAGCAGCAGGTCGCCAACCTCGAACGCAAGATGAACGAGCGCGGCTATCTCGAAGGCTCGGAGATGGCGGGCACGTTCAACATGCTGCGCGCCAACGACCTGGTGTGGTCGTTCGTGGTGAACAACTACCTCCTCGGCAAGGACCCGTTCCCCTTCGACCTGCTGTACTGGAACGCCGATTCGACGCGCATGCCGGCGCGCATGCACAGCTTCTACCTGCGCAACATGTACATCAAGAATCTGCTCGGCGTGCCCGGCAGCATCGAGCTCGCCGGCCGGCCGATCGACCTGTCGCGCGTCAAGACGCCGTCGTACTTCATCTCCACGGTCGAGGATCACATCGCGCCCTGGAAGGGCACTTATCGCGGCGCGCGCTACTTGGGCGGCCCAACACGGTTCGTGCTCGGCGGCTCGGGCCACATCGCCGGCATCGTAAACCACCCGGCGGCGAAGAAGTATCACTACTGGACCAACGATGCGTTTCCGCCGACTGCCGAGGAGTGGTTCGCCAGCGCTACCCAGCGGCCCGGCTCTTGGTGGGAAGACTGGCACACCTGGATCGACCGCCTGAACGGGAGCGAAAAGGTGCCAGCCCGGGTGCCCGGCGAGGGCAAGCTCAAGCCGATCGAGGACGCTCCCGGCAGCTACGCGATGCTGCGGATTCCCGCCAAGGTCAAATAGCCACGTCGCGCGGTTTGCGCGGCGCGCGCGACGCAAACCGGTCGTAAAGCCAGCCCGGCATCGCGCGCAGCAGGACCGACACCACCGCCATCTGCCACGGGATAACCGCCAGCCTGCGCCGGGCCGCGATGGCGCGCGCGATGCGCGGCGCCGCCTCGTCGGCGGAAAGCAGGAACGGCATGCGGAAGCGGTTCGCGCGCGTCATCGGCGTGTCGATATACCCCGGGCAGATGCAAACCACGGATACGCCGCTGCCGTAGAGCTCTGTGCGCAGACTCTCCATCCATACTCTGGCGGCGGCTTTGGAGCCGCTGTAGGCGCCGTTTCCGGCGAGGCCGCGGAAGCCGGCGACGCTCGCGATGCCGGCGAGCGTGCCGCGGCCGGCCTGGCGCATCGCCGGCGCAAACGCGGCGAGCGTCGCAGCCAGCCCCACCACGTTTACCTCCAGCGCACGCCTCAACTTCGCGACGTCGTTGACGTCCTCGCCGCTCGTACCGGTCGAAATTCCGGCGTTGGCTATTACCAGGTCAGGCGCACCAAAGCGGCGAATGAAGTCCTGCGCCGCCGCGGCCAGAGCGCGCTCATCCGCGACGTCTACGGGATAGCTGATCACCTTGCCTGGAAGGGCGGGATGGGCCGGGCGGCGTGAAATCAATCCCAGGACGGTGTCGGGCGAAGCGTAATGCCGCGCCAGTGCCTCGCCGATGCCCGAGGAGGCGCCGGTAATGACGACCCGCACTATTTGCTCTTGCGCGCCTGGTCGATGAGGTAGTCGACCGTCTGCAGCATGCCTTCGCGCGAGCCGCCCTGTTCGGTGCTCACCGTATAACGCCCGTGCACCGCCATTGCCGGCGTGCCGTCGATCTTGTAGGCGACGGTCTGCTGCGTCGCGCGTCGCGTCCTGCTCTGCACGCCGAACGATTTCAACGTGTCAAAGAATTTCTTCGGATCGACCCCCTGCTTTTGCAGCCACTCGGCGAGCACCTGCTGATTGGCCGTGTTCAGCCGGTCGCGGTGGATGGCGTCGAAAAACGGGCGATGTACCTTGTCGAGCACGCCGAGCGCCTCGAAGGTGTAGAAGATCGCGGCGTCGTGCGCCCAGCGCTCGTTGAACACCGCCGGCACGCGGCGGAACTGCACGTCGTTGGGAAGCTTCTTCTCCCAGTTCTCGATCAGCGGCTCGAGGTTGTAGCAGTGGATGCAGCCGTACCAGAAGAACTCGATGACCTCGATCTTGCCCTGGGTCTCGACCGGCTGCGGCGGCTTCAGCTCGGTGAAATTGAAGCGCGGCTGGCCGAAGGCCGCGAGCGGCGCAAGGGAAATCGCGGCAACGAGGGCGCGGCGAATCGGGTTCATGCTTACTGCGTCTCCTTGATCTTCACGAGGCTTGCGTCGATTCCGTTCTGCGCCAGCATCTGGCGCACGCGGTTCATTTCCTCCAGCTTGGTGTACGGCCCCATTCGTACCCGGTACCAGGTGCCCTTGTCGGGCAGGTTGGCGGGCTCGACGCTCGACTCGAAGCCGAGGATCGCCAGCCGCGCCTTCTGGTTGTCGGCGTCGGCCGGGTTCTGGAACGACCCTGCCTGGATGAAATAACGCTCCTTGACCTCAACCTGTTGACCTTTCGCCGCCGCACGGGCACGCTCGCGCAGCTCCTTCTCGCTGACCGGCTCTTCCTGCCCTGGCAGGATCTTGTAGAAGTCGAATTTCGGCTTCTCCGGGGTCGCGGCAGCCGTTCCCTGAGGAAGGCCGGCGACCGGCGCCGGCTTCGGCGTGGCGTCCTTCTCACCCTGCTTGGGCTTGGCGGTGATGAACGGCATGGGACCCTTGTTCAGGTAGAAGGCGATGGCGAGCGAGATACCGAGCCCGACCAGTACGCCTACGAACATGCCGAGCAGGAAGCCGCCTCCGGAGCGTCTGCGCGATGCGGAGGGAGTATGAGGTCTGGCCATTTACATCTTCTCCGGGGCACTGACGCCTAGAAGCGACAGGCCATTGGCGAGCGTTTGGCGCACCGCCGCGCTCAGCGCTAGCCTCGCTGCCCGCAGCGTCTCGTCATCGACGAGAATGCGCTCGGCATTATAGTAGCTGTGGAATTCAGCCGCGAGTTCGCGCAGGTAGAAGGCCACCGAGTGCGGCGCCCGCTCGCGCGCCGCCGTCAGGATCAGTTCCGGGAACTCCGCCAGTCTTTGCGCAAGCAACAGCTCCCTTTCGCTTTTCAAAAGTTCCAGAGGTACCGAGGAAAGGGCGCGCGAGTCTCCGCCCCACTGCGAAAACACGCTGCATACCCGCGCGTGCGCGTACTGCACGTAATACACGGGGTTGTCATTGGATTCGCTCTTGGCGAGATCGAGGTCGAAGTCGAGGTGCTGATCGCTCTTGCGCAGCACGTAGAAGAAGCGCGCCGCGTCGTTGCCGACCTCCTCGCGCAGCTCCCGCAGCGTGACGAATTCGCCCGAGCGCTTGCCCATCGCCACCTTCTCGCCGTTGCGGTAGAGCACGGCAAACTGCACCAGCGCGATTTCGAGCTTGCCCGGATCGAGGCCGAAAGCTTCGAGTGCTCCCTTCACGCGGGCCATATAGCCGTGATGGTCCGCCCCCCAGACGTCGATCACGCGGTCGAAGCCGCGCTCGAACTTGTCCAGGTGATAGGCGATGTCGGAGGCGAAGTACGTGTACTGGCCGTTCTCGCGCCGCACCACGCGGTCCTTCTCGTCGCCGAAGGCGCTCGAGCGAAACCACAGGGCGCCGTCCTGTTCGAACAAGTGTCCGCGAGAGCGCAACAGCTCGAGGGCCTTGTCGAGCAGACCTTTGTCGTGAAGCGACTGCTCGAAGTACCAGCGGTCGAAGGAAACGCGGAACGCGGCGAGGTCCTCGCGCTGGTCGGCGAGCA
This sequence comes from Burkholderiales bacterium, assembly GCA_035602335.1. Classification (GTDB taxonomy): domain Bacteria; phylum Pseudomonadota; class Gammaproteobacteria; order Burkholderiales; family SG8-39; genus SCGC-AG-212-J23. The sequence goes on along the minus strand of DATNMK010000020.1, from coordinate 55,920 downwards.
TCGCTTCCAGCGCGAACTGGTGCACGCGCTTCCAGCCGTCCCCCAGCGCCTTTTTCGCAAGATCGATCAGCCTGTCGATCTCCGCGTCCGCATCGGACAGCACGCCGGAGAAATCCACCTTTCTCTCGAGTTTTTCATCATCGAGCCGCGCAGCAATATCGCGCACATAGTCGCCGCGGTAACCCTCCTGCGGAAATGGGACGTTCGTGCTGCGCATTTGCAAGTAGCGCAGCCAGACCGAGAGCGCGAGGATGTCCATCTGACGGCCGGCATCGTTGACGTAGAACTCGCGCGTGACGCGCGCGCCGGCGAACTCGAGCAGCCTGGCGAGACTGTCGCCGTAAGCCGCGCCGCGGCCGTGGCCGACGTGAAGCGGCCCGGTGGGGTTCGCCGAGACGAACTCGATCTGGATCGAGTCCCTTTTCCCGGGTTTCGCGCGCCCGAAGTCCTTGCCTTCCTCCAGCACGCGCTGGATGACCCCGAGCTTGGCCGCAGGTTTCACGCGGATATTGAGAAAACCGGCGCCCGCCACGGTGAGCGGCTCGAACAAGCCGCTCGCCGCCAGCGCTGGACCTGCGGCCTTTGCGATTTCCTCGGCGATCTGCCGCGGATTGCGCCGCAGGCGCTTGGAGAGCTGGAGGGCGACGTTGCTGGCATAGTCGCCGTGCTCCGGGTTCGCCGGGCGCTCGATCGAGATCGCCAACTCTTCTTCTGAAAAGCGCAGCGCGCCATCGCGCAGGATCTCGCGAAATTTCTCTTTAGGATCCATGGAGAAGGGGCGAAATTCTAATCGAATTCAATGGGATCAACGTCCAGATGCCAATGCACTGCCCGGCTTGCCCGGTCAAAAAGTCGGCTGCTCAGGGCGGCAAGAAAGTCCTGCAATGCCGGCCTGGAGGAAGACTGCATCAACAATTGCGCGCGCTCGAGCCCCGCGCGGCGCGTGATGACGTGCGGCACCGGATCGAAGACTCGTACTTCGCCGGGCGGCTGAACCATCGCGGCCGCGTCGCGCAGGAAGCGTATCGCGGTCTCCAGCTTCTTCGCTTCGGCGCGCAGCGCCGCCTCGAACACGAACGGGGGAAAGCCGGCGCTCTTGCGCTCGGTGAGCTGCGACTCGGCGAAGCCGGAGAAGTCGTGGCGCGAGAGCGCGGCGAAGAGCGGGTGCTGTGGATAGCGGGTCTGCACCAGCACCTCGCCCGGCTGCTCGCGGCGGCCGGCACGGCCCGCCACTTGGGCGAGGACCGCGAACAGACGCTCAGGCGCACGGTAATCGGTGGAGACGAGCGCCGCGTCGGCGTTCAGCACGCCGACCAGCGTGAGGCCGGGGAAGTCGTGGCCTTTGGCGAGCAGCTGCGTCCCGACCAGGATATCGGCTTCGCCGCGCTGGATGCCTTGCAGCGTGCGCGAGAGCTCCGCGCGCCGGCGCGCGCTGTCGCGGTCGATGCGCACGATGCGCGCGCCGGGAAATGCCGCGGCAAGCGTCTCCTCGACGCGTTGGGTGCCGCGGCCCATAGGCTTCAGGTCGACGTTGCCGCAAGTCGGGCAGGCGCGCGGAATGGCGCTCTCGGCGCCGCAGTGGTGGCAGCGCAGCGCTCGGTCCGCGGCATGCACCACCATGCGCGCGGTGCAACGGGCGCAGCCCGCCGTCCAGCCGCAGGCCTCGCACGCAAGCACCGGGGCATAGCCGCGGCGGTTGATGAACACGAGGCTTTGTTCATTCTTCTTAAGCCGGCCTTCTATTGCCGACAGCAGCGACGGCGCCAAGCCTTGGTGAAGAGATTCGTTTCGAAGATCGACAATTCGAACCGCCGGTAGCCTGGCGCCGGGCGCAGCGCGCTCGGCAAGCTCGAGCCGCTCGTAGCGGCCCGAACGCCAGTTGTGCCAGGTCTCGAGCGATGGGGTGGCGGTGCCTAGAACTGCCGGGCAGCCCGCCAGCTTGGCCCGGTACACCGCGGCATCACGCGCCGAATAGCGCAGGCCCTCCTGCTGCTTGAACGAAGTGTCGTGCTCCTCGTCGATCACGATGAGCGCCAATTTCGGCAGCGGCGCGAGCACGGCGAGCCGCGTGCCAAGCACGATGCCGGCCTCGCCGCGCGCGGCCTCCAACCAGGCGCCAGTGCGCGGCACGTCCTCCAGGCCGCTGTGCAGGAGGGCAAGCCGCGTCTCTGGGAAGGCTTGACGAAAGACAGCCTCGAGCTGCGGCGTCAGGCTGATTTCCGGCACGAGGACAAGCGCCTGGCCGCCTCGCTCCAGTACACGGGCGATGAGATGCAGATACACCTCGGTTTTTCCGCTGCCGGTCACTCCGTGCAACAGAAACGCGCTGAAGCTGCCAAGCGCGCTCGCCATCCGGTCCATAGCGCGCGACTGAGCGGCGGTGAGCGAGTGATTTGGCACGAAGCGTGCCGACCAAGCTGCGGCAGCGGCCTGGAGCACCTTGCGGGGCAGTGGTTTCACCGAGCGCAAGCGCGGCGGCAACGCGCGAATCACCGTCTCGCCGAGCGGTCGCTGGTAATAGCCGGAGAGAAACCGCATCAGCTCGAGCCAGTCAGCCGGCAAGGTCGGAGCATCGTCACGCAGTGTGACGATCGGCTTGACGCGAGCTGAGGGAAGATCGCTCGTCACGCCGGCTTCGACAACGACGCCGAGCCGCTGGCGAGCGCCGAAGGGAACGATGACGCGATCGCCGACGCGCGCTTCGATGCCTGCCGGCGCGGAGTAATCGAACAGCTTCGCGAGCGGCACATCGAGCGCTACCCGAACGCATGAAAATTCCCGCGTGGGCAATGACTTAGAACTTGTGGATAAATCTGTGGGTAAGGCCTTCACGCTCACGTAACACGCCTTTCCCCCACGATTTTTCCCTTCGCGCCGTTGTTTTGCCCCGTCTTTTTTTTGTTTGTTTATAAAGGTTTAGAGCTACCTTACTGGGGACTTCGGGCGGCTTCGGGAAAACCCCCGCAGCGGAAAATATCTGTGAATAAGTCAAGTACCCGCAGCGATTTTGGCGCGACGAGTTTGGCTGTAAGTGCGTACTTCGTCTACCAGCGCTGCAACCGCATCCACGGGCGTTTGCGGAGCCAAGCCGTGGCCTAGATTGAATACATGTCCCGGTGCCGCGCCGAAGGCGTCGAGCACGCGCCGCGCCGCCTCGCGCACGCTCTTTGGTGGTGCGAAGAGCGCCGACGGATCGAGATTTCCTTGCAGCGCGACTTTCCCGGCCGCAATGCGGCGCGCTTCGCGCACATCGGCGGTCCAATCCAGGCCGATTGCATCGCAGCCGCTCTTCATCATTGCGGCAAGCCAGGGGCCTCCGCCTTTGGTGAAGAGAATGCTCGGTACACGCGCGCCTTCGCGTTGCTTCAAAAGATTTTCGAAGATTTTTCTGCAGTAGGAGAGGGAAAACTTTTCGTAATCCTCATACGCAAGGATCCCACCCCAGGTGTCGAAGACCATCACCGCCTGCGCGCCGGCCTCGATCTGGGCGTTGAGATAGTCGGTCACCGCGCGGGCGTTCACTTCCAGGATCCGGTGCAGCAAATCCGGCCGCGCGTACAGCATCGTCTTCAGCATCCGCCAGTCATCGCTGCCCGCGCCCTCGACCATGTAGCAGGCGAGCGTGAACGGACTGCCGGAAAAGCCGATCAGCGGAACGCGACCTGCGAGCGCGCGCCGCACTTCGCGCACGGCATCGAGCACGTAGCCGAGTTCGGCCGAGGGGTCCGGCGCGGCGAGCTTGCGGATCGCCGCCTCATCGCGCAGCGGCCGCTCGAAGCGCGGTCCTTCCCCTTCGGAGAAGGCGAGCCCAAGGCCCATTGCGTCGGGAATGGTAAGGATGTCGGAGAAGAGAATCGCAGCATCGAGCGGAAAGCGCTCGAGAGGCTGCAGCGTGACCTCCGTGGCTAGATCTGGGGTCTTGGCAAGCTTCAGAAAACTTCCGGCCTTGGAGCGCGTGGCGTTGTATTCGGGGAGATAGCGGCCTGCCTGCCGCATCAGCCAGACCGGCGTGTAGTCCGTCGGCTGGCAAGCGAGCGCCCGTAGCAGCGTGTCGTTCTTCAAGCCAGCTTCTCGGCTATGTACGTCCACTCGGCTTTGGTCACCGGCGTGATCGAGAGCCGGTTTCCCGGCCGCAGCAGCACCATTTTGGCGAGCGGCTTGTGCTTGCGCAGCTCGGCGAGCGGCACCAGGCGCGTCTTTTTCAGCGCCCGCACGTCGACGTGGAACCAGCGCGGATCGTCTTTCTTCGCTTTCGGATCGTAATAGGGGCTCGAGCGCTCGAACTGGGTCGGATCCGGATAGGCCGCCGAGGCGACTTCCGCCAGCCCGGCGACGCCGGGCTCGTCGCAGCTCGAGTGGTAGAACAGGACGCCGTCGCCGACGCGCATCTGGTCGCGCATGAAATTGCGCGCCTGGTAGTTGCGGACGCCGGTCCAGGGAGTGATGCGCTGCGGCGCGGCCAGCGCATCATCGATGGAGCATTCGTCCGGCTCCGTTTTCATGAGCCAATAGCGCATAAGAAATGGGGTCAGACCCCAATTTTCTCATTATCGAAAATTGGGGTCTGACCCCATTTTAGGGTGCCCCCCGCTCGTGCCGGTGGGCCCGGCTCCCGAACCCTGGCTAAACAGGGTGGTCGCTTACCGGCCACATCAGGTTCATCCGGCATGCACGTGGCATGGGACGATCACAACAGTGACGCTAGATCCGCAACCTAAGGAAGCTATCGGTTCGGAAATATTGAGCCCGGTCGTGCACAGCAGGGGACATTGACTGAAACTGAACTGCCGGGTGCTGCTAAAAGAGCTTTTCCTGCTTCGCGAGCGCAGCATCGAGCTGCGATTCGATGGCGGAAATTCTACGCTTGGCATGTCCGATGTCAAAACCGGCGCCGAGCTTGACACTTAACAATTCATGCGCGACGTTGAGCGCCGCCATCACCGCGATACGCTCGGCGCCCATCACTTTTCCCGCCTTGCGGATCTCGTTCATCTTGGCGTCGAGATAGGCGACCGCCTGCATCAGCGCCTCGCGTTCGTGATCGTCGCAGGCTACGCGGTAGGTTCTTCCCAGCAGGTTGACTTCGATGGTCTTCGGGTCCTCGGCCATGCGCGGGCGTCAGCCGGGCAAGCGGGAGAGAAGACCTTCCAGTCGGGACCTCGCGCCGTCGATTTTCTCGTTCAGGTGCTTGGCGTCGGTGCGGGCAGCGGCGAGCTGCTGCCGCAGCTCGGTGTTCTCCGCGCGCAGCTGCTCGCACAGCGAGACGAACTGCGCGACCTTCTCTTCCAGCGAGTTGAACTCCGCCTCCACACGACCACTATGTTTCAAATTTCAAGCTACGTCAAGCAGGTAGGGCGGGTTCTGCATGTGATTCATTATCTTGTGCTCCTCGCCCCCTCCAGAATGAAGCACAGCCGCTTGGCACCCTCCAGGATGCGCGGCGTATGGCGCTCGATGAGGGCCGCCGGGAGCCGATGGAGTTGCCTTGTGACCGGGTAGGCCTTCCAGTCGTCCAAAGAAATGGCGTCGCTGCCGACGATGACCGCCGGGTTGGCGCGAAGCACGGCCTCCCGATCGATCTGGGGCGCGATCCCCGGCAAGCCGGCGAACACGTTTTCGCCGCCGCACAGGCGAATCACCTTGCTGATGACGTGATCGCCGTTCACGGTAATGAGCGGCCGGTCCCACACCTCGTAGAACACCCGCACGGTGGGGCGGCGCGAATAGCGCTTCTCGAGCTCAGCTGCGCGCGCACGAAAGGCTGCCGCAGCACGGTCGGCTTGCAGTTCAGTTCCTGAAAGAACCCCCAGTCGACTAAGCGTACCGGCGATGTCCTCCAGCTCCCGCGGCTCGGAGCGGAACACGGGGAGCTTGAGCTCGGCGAGGCGGTTCACCGCCCGTATCGTCCCTGGGTTCGGCCAGGCGATGACGAGATCGGGCCGCAGTGCAAGCACCGCCTCGAGATCGATGAGCGCGTCATTGCCGACGCGCGGCAGCGTCTTTGCCTCGGGCGGAAAGTCGCTGAACTCCACCGCGCCGACCACCTTCGAGCCTGCCCCCGCCGCATAAAGCAGCTCGGTGAGATGCGGCGCAAGGCTGACGATGCGCTTTGCCGGGGAGGGCAAGCTTATGCGGCTGCCGTAATCATCCACGACCTCGATTTGACCAAAGGCGTTTCCACACAACAGCAAGAGCGCCGCCATCAAAGACTTCATCGGGCTATGATATCGGCTCGCTCCCGGGTGTTCGGGAAACAGGTGCAAAGCCTGTACTGCCCCCGCAACGGTAAGCGAGTGAGGGTGTTCCATCACGCCACTGCGTTGCATCGCATCGATGCACGTGGGAAGGCGGAACACCCCTAGGGTTCGGGAGATGAATCTCCCGATTCCTTCACTCGCGAGTCCGGAGACCGGCCTGGAAGCCTCTTCAACCACTTGAAGGCGTCGGGGAAGACGCCAGGGAGGTTTCGATGCGTTACGCCACCGCCGGCATCCTCGCCGGACTTTGTGTTTCCGTTTGCTTCGCGCAGGACGACGCCGTCGTCATCAACGCCACGCGCTTCCCCGAGGACGTTCGCCGCCTGCCGGCGAGCGTCACGGTGATCACCGAGGAGGAGATCGCGAAAAGCGCCGCGCGCACCATTCCCGAGCTGCTCGACCAGCAGGTCGGGTTCACCATGAAGGACCTGTTCGGCAACAACGCCGCCAACACTTCCATCGACCTGCGCGGCTTCGGCGCGACCGGCCCGCAGAACACGCTCATCCTGCTCGATGGCCGGCGGCTGAACGACTTCGACCTCTCCGGAGTGCAATGGTCGGCGATTCCGCTGGCGTCGATCGAGCGCATCGAGATCCTGCGCGGCACCGGCGCAGTGCTGTACGGGGACAATGCCTCGGCCGGCGTGGTCAACATCGTGACGCGCTCGCCGCTGCGGCAGGGGCGCGCGCTCGAAGCCTTCGGACGCGCCGGAACCTATAACACGCTCGAAGGCCAGCTCTCCGGCAGCGTCGCCACGGATCGCCTGGGCGTGACGGGCTCGGTGTACGGCTACTCCTCCGACGGCTACCGCGCCAACAACCGCAACGAGCAGCAGAACAACACGTTCAACGCACGTTGGGCGCTCGGCGAAGGCACGCTCGATCTTCGTCTTGGCGCCGACCGGCAGGACGTGAGGCTCCCCGGCGCGCGGCGCATCCAGCCCTCGATCGGCCTCGATGAGTACGCCGCCAATCGGCGCGGCGCGCAGACGCCGCTCGATTTCGCCAGCCGCGACGGCGCGCGTGCCGGCGTGTCGCTCATGCAGCGCATCGGCGAAGCGCAGCTTTCCGTAGGGGTCGATTACCGCGACAAGGACCAACGCTCGTACTTCGACTTCGAAGGCTTTCCGAGCTCTCGTGCGGACCGGCTCGATCTGACATCGCTCACGCCGCGCTTGAAGCTGCCGATCAGCAACCACACTCTCATCGTGGGGGCCGACTGGCACAGCTGGCGCTACCGCTCGCGCCGCTCTGACCGCCCCGAGAATCTCGAGCGCCCGGCAAATCGCGTCACGGTGACCCAGGACACAGCGGGCTACTACGTCCAGGACAGCATCGAGCTGACGCGCGCCACGCTCGTCAACCTCGGCTGGCGCAGCGAGCGCGCGAAGTACGGCGGCGACGACGTTGTGGACCTGAGCTCGCCCGCATGCTTTTTCTGCAATGCCGCGACATCGGTGCGCGAGACGCAGAAGGAGCACGCCTGGGAGCTCGGGCTGCGCCATGCGCTCACCACGCAGCTCGCGCTGTTCGGCCGCGCCGGCAGGAGTTTCCGCTTCGTCAACGCGGAAGAGATCTACGAGTTCGACGCGTTCGGGGGAAATTCATTCCAGATCCTGCGGCCGCAGCACGCCCTCACGCATGAAGGCGGCGCCGAATGGCGTGCCGGCGGCAACGCATTGCGCGCGACGCTCTTCCGCACCGATGTCGCGGACGAGATCCATCTGGATCCTTTCACAACCGGCGTCGGCAACACCAACCTGCCGCCTTCGCGCCGCGAGGGCGTCGAGCTCGACGGCAGCTGGCAGGCGACGGGCGCGCTGCGCTTCACAGGCGGTTATGCGTATACCGATGCCAAATTTCGCGAAGGGGTCTTTAACGGTTTTGGAATGAATCTCCCCATTGCTGGGAAAACGGTGCCGCTCGTGCCGCGCCACAAGGTAAACCTCGGGCTGTCATGGGACGTCGCGCCGCGTACGCGCGTTTCGGGTGCGCTGACCGCGGTGAGCGAGCAGGTGCTCGACAACGACGAGCCCAATACCCTCGGCCGCCGCATCCCGGCCTACAGCGTGGCGGACGTGAAGCTGGCGCAGAGCTTCTCGTGGGGTCGGCTGGCGGCGGTGGTGAACAACGTCTTCGACCAGAAGTACTACACCTACGCGGTGCGCAGCCAGTTCACCGCCGACCGTTACGCGGTCTATCCGCTTCCCGGCCGCACGCTGAGCCTCACGGCGGAGGTCGCCCTGCGCTAGTAAACTCGGGGGATGCTGAGGGATGCCGTCCCGCTATGGGAGTGCGGGCGCGCGCTGGTGGTGAAACTCAGGCACCACGGCGACGTGCTGCTGGCCGCGCCCGTGCTCACTACGCTCAAGTCGCACAAGCCGAAGCTCGAGGTGGACGCGCTCGTCTACGACGACACCGCGCCGATGTTCGAGAGACATCCCGCGCTCTCCGAGCTCCACCTGGTGGGCAGGAACTGGAAGGCGCTCGGCGCAATGGAGCGCTTCTCGCGGGAAAGAGAATTGTTCAAGCAGCTGCGCGCAAGGGGGTACGACTTGCTTGTCCACCTTTCCGAGCAGCCGCGCGGCGCGTGGCTCGCGCGCACGCTTGGCGCGCGCTACAGCGTCGCGCCGATGATGCCGCGCCGCGGGCGATTCTGGGCGAAAAGCTTCACCCACCTCTATCCCGTGGTGGGAGGTGGTCGACGCCACCAGGTCGAGCTCAACCTTGACGCGCTGAGGCGCATCGGCATCCAGCCTTCGCTTGCCGACCGCAAAGTGGTTTTCGTTCCGGGCGGGGAGGCGGAGGCCAAGGTGATGCGCCTGCTTCCGGAGAGCTTCATCCATATGCATCCGGCCTCGCGCTGGGCTTTCAAATGCTGGCCGGTGGAGAAGAACGCCGAGCTGATCGATCGCTTTGCCTCGGAAGGTCACCAGGTCGTGCTGACTTCGGCCGGTGATCCCGACGAGCTGGACATGGTGCAGAAGATTGTCGCCCTGTCGAGGGCGAAGACGATCAGCCTCGCCGGCACGCTGTCCATCAAGGAGCTCGGCGCGCTCACGGCGCGAGCCCGGATCTTTGTCGGCGTCGATTCGATGCCGATGCATCTCGCGGCGGCGATGGGCACGCCCACCGTCGCGCTGTTCGGACCGAGCGGCGAAAACGAGTGGGGGCCGTGGAACGTCGAACGGCGCATCGTCACCACCATGCATACCTGCCGGCCTTGCGGCTTGGATGGCTGCGGCGGCGGCAAGGTAAGCGAGTGCCTGACTTTCCTCCCGGTCGATGCGGTGCATGCAGCCGCTCGCGAGCTTCTCGAAGGGTCCGCAGTCCAATGACGGCTGAATGAAGCGGCTCAAGCTGGCCCTGGTCCGACAGCGCTACAACCCTTACGGAGGGGCCGAAAGGATTGTGTCGCGGGCGTTACCCGCATTGGAGCGGGCAGGCGCCGAAGCGACCCTGATTGCCCGCAGCGCCAAAGGCTGGGGTGCACGCAAGGTACTCACGGTAGACCCCTTTTATGTCGGCAACCTTTGGCGAGATTGGTCTTTCGCACGTGCCGCGCGCGCCGCTTGGCGCCGCGGAGGTTTCGATATAGTCCAGTCGCACGAGCGCATTCCGGGCTGCACGCTGTATCGGGCCGGAGACGGCGTGCACCGCCGGTGGCTGGAGCTGCGCCGGGAGACGGCAGGACCTCTTGAGCGGCTGGGCATAGCGATCAATCCCTATCATCGTTACGTGTGTGCGGCGGAGCGCGAGATGTTCGAGCATCCGCGTTTACGAGCGGTCATATGCATATCAAAGATGGTGCGCGCTGACGTTCTGCGCAGCTTTCGCGTTGATCCTGAAAAGTTGCACGTAATCTATAACGGAGTGGATCTGGAATATTTTCATCCGCGGGAGCGCGAGGCGCGGCGCGGTGCCGCACGCGCCGAGCTCGGGTGCCGTCCAAGGGATACGCTGTTCTTGTACGTTGGCTCCGGATTTGCGAGAAAAGGACTCGGCGCGGCGATCGACGCGCTTGCACTAGCCTCGGACAAGGCCTTCTGGTTGTTGGTGGCAGGGCGCGACCGCGAGCAGGCTCGATTCATGGAGCGAGCTCGTGCGGCAGGAATCGCGGAGCGCGTGAGGTTCCTCGGCGGGCAGGATGACGTGCGGCCGCTGTACGCCGCGGCGGATTGCTTTATCCTTCCGAGCCGTTATGACCCATTCGGCAGCACCGTGCTGGAGGCTCTTGCAATGGGCCTGCCGGCGATCGTTAGCTCGCGCTGCGGCGCGGCCGAGATCATCGAACCTGGCGCGAACGGCTGGATCTGCGAGCCCGATGATGCACAGGGCATCGCCGGCCTCATGCAGGCCGCCGATCGGGCGATGCGCGAGGAGCGCATGGGGAGCGCGGCGCGCGCGAGCGCCGAGCGCCTGGGGATAGACGCCATGGCCGGAAAGCTCGCCGAACTGTACGCCTCGCTCAATGAAAGACGATAGCCTTACCCTTTACAAGCGCCTGCTTTCCTACGTGCGCCCGCACGCGAAGGTGTTCGCGCTGGCGGTGCTCGGCATGATCGCCGCGGCGGCGACCGAGCCGCTCTTCCCCGCGCTCATCAAGCCGCTGCTCGACGGCGGATTCGCCATGTCCAGCGCGCCGAGCTTCCCGCCCGCGGTTTTCGCCGCGGCGATCGTCGGCATTTTTCTCCTGCGCGGAATTCTGACTTTCCTGTCGTCGTTCTGCCTGCAATGGGTCGGGCACCGCGTGGTGCTCGATCTGCGCTCGGCGATGTTTGCGCGGCTGGTATGCTTCCCTGCCCGGCATTTCGACGATCAGAGCTCCGGCGTGCTGCTATCGAAAGTGGCCTACGACGTCTCCGGCGTCATCGGCTCGGCGACCACCGTGGTCACCGTCGCGGTCAAGGATACGATCGCGGTGATCGGGCTGTTCGCCTGGCTGCTCTATCTCAACTGGAAGCTGACCCTCGTCGCGCTTGCCATCGTACCGGTCGTCGCCTTGTTCATTCGCCTGCTTTCCAAGCGGCTGCGCCAGATGGCGCGCGATGCGCTGCGCACGATGGGCGGGGTCGTGCACGTGCTGGAGGAAACCATCGAATGCCACAAGGTGGTCAAGATCTTCGGCGGGCAGGATTACGAGTCGAAGCGCTTCCAGCGCGCGAACCAGGCGCTGCGCGGCTTTTACATGCGCCTGGTGATCCCCGAGGCGCTCACCACGCCGGTGACGCACACGCTGGCATCGGTTGCATTGGCGATCATCGTCTATATCGCGATGCAGGACTCGATCGCCGATCGCGCCACGGTCGGCGAGTTCGCGTCCTTCATGACCGCCATGCTCATGCTGCTGGCGCCGATCAAACGCCTCACCGAGCTCAATTCGCCGCTGCAGCGCGGGCTGGCAGCCGCGGAAAGCGTATTCGGCGTGATCGACGCGCCGGTCGAGGAGGATCGGGGCGAGCGAACGCTTCCGCGTGCCCGCGGGCACGTCGCATACGAAGGCGTGAACTTCACCTATGAATCGCGCACGGAGCCGGCGCTCGTCGACATCGACCTGGACATCCGCCCCGGCGAAACGGTGGCGCTCGTCGGCGGCTCGGGCGGCGGCAAGACTACGCTCGTAAACCTCCTGCCCCGCTTCTATGTGCCGAGCTCCGGCCGGGTGCTGCTCGACGGTCACGACATCCAGACGCTGACGCTCGAAAGCCTGCGCGCGAATATCGCGCTCGTCAGCCAGGAGATCGTCCTTTTCAACGACTCGATCTTCGCGAATATCGCCTATGGCGCAATGAGCGGCGCAAGCGAGCGCGACGTCATGGCCGCCGCTGAGGCGGCCCACGCGATGACCTTCATCCGGGAAATGCCCGAGGGGCTGAACACGCTCATCGGCCAGAGCGGGCTCAGGCTGTCCGGCGGCCAGCGACAGCGTCTGGCCATCGCGCGCGCCATCCTGAAAAACGCGCCCGTGCTGATCCTGGACGAGGCGACATCGGCGCTCGACTCCGAATCGGAGCGCCAGGTGCAGGCCGCGCTCGAGACGCTGATGCGCGGCCGCACCACCATCGTCATTGCGCACCGGCTCTCGACCGTCGAGCGCGCCGACCGCATCGTGGTGCTCGAGCGCGGCCGGATCGTCGAGACCGGGAGGCACATCGAGCTTCTGGCGAAGCGCGGCATCTACGCCAGGCTGTACGAGATGCAGTTCGCCGAGGCGACCGGGCCGGCGCGGGACAGCAACATCTACGTCACCGGCTAGCGCTTGCCCGGGGTTAAACATTGTTTTACACTGTGGGAATGGTGAAGACGATTACTAAAGTCGGCAACTCCCAAGGCCTGATCTTCGATGCCACCCTGCGCGAGCTGACCGGGCTCAAGCCGGGCGACCAAGTGAACGTCACAGTCCACGAGGGCGGCGCCATCGTCATCGTCCCGATGACCCCGGTGATCGGCGTGGAAGAGGCGCAGTCGCGGGCCGAGCGGCTCGTGAAGAGGAACCGCGAGCTCTTCCGGCGCCTTGCCTAGCAAAGCGTTCCTCCACCTCACGGTCGAGGGCGTAGTCGCGATTCACGGGGTCGTGCTCAAGGCGCATGGCGGCTCGCCGGGCGTTCGCGATCGAGCCCTGCTCGAATCCGCGGTTGCCGCGCCTCGGGCGACGTTCGGCGGCGAGCCATTGATGAAGAGTGGCTTGGAAATCGCCGCCGCCTACCTTTTTTATCTTTGCCGCAATCATGCCTTCGTGGATGGCAACAAGCGAACGGCGCTGGCATCGTGCCTGGTCTTTCTCGAATCGAACGGCCTGCTCCCCGACCCGGGCATGCCAGCCCGGGACGTAGATGCCTGGGAAGCGCTCGTGGTCGATGTGGCCGCTTCGAAGCTCGACCGGGAGCAAACCACCGCCCGCTTGCGTCGCCTCGTGGCAGCGCGGCGCGAGCCGCGGGCACGGAAGAAAAAGCGGTGACGCCGCGAGTTGTCACAGTCCTGGAGGAGCACGACCCGCTGCTGAGAGAGCTGGCCGCGGCGGGATGTCCCGTCACCCTGGCTGCTATGACCGAGATGCCTGTTCCGGGGAAGCGAGGGGACGCCTACTTTTATCTGGGCAACGGCTTCGAGCAAATCAAAACTCCGTTCGCGTTGGCTCGGATCAGGCGCATGCTGGCGACGGATCACGCGCCCTACGTCTGGTGGAACAGGGACGCGCCATGGAACTGCGCGATCAAGCCTTGGCGGAAGCTGGTTGTCCGGGCCGCGAAACCGGCGGATATTCATCTTGCGCATTCCTTGCAGAGCGCGGACTTGTTCGGAGAACCCGTAGTCTATTTTCCCAACGCTGCCCAGATCGATCACTACAATCTCGGCGGGCGATCGCTCGAGTCGTTGCGCACGGTCGCGGACTATCGGTTCGACGTGAGTTTCGTGGGCACGCTGAATCCCGAGTTTAAGATGGTGCGGGCGCGAGTTGAATTCCTGGCGGAACTGGCACGACGACTCGGGCGCGAGCGACTGAACTATCGCGCTTTCGATACCAGCATCGGTTCCAGCCTGACTGTGGCGGAGCAGGTCGGCATTATCCAGGCCAGCCGGATCAGCCTCAGCGTCGGTGCGGTCTGTGACAAGCCGACCCGCAGCTGGGGCATTACCGAGCGGTGCTTTGGCGTCGCCGCCTGCGGCGGATTCCTCTTATGCGATGAGCGCAAGCATGCGGCCGATACTTTTCCACCGGACGCCTGGGTCGATTTCTCCAGCATCGAGGAGTGCGTCGCCCGGATAAAATTTTTTCTGCGACATTTCGATATTGCCCGGGACAAGGCCGAAAAGTTGCACCGAAATGTTACGGAGCGCCACACATACGCCGTTCGCGCGCAGCAACTGCTGCGGCTGGTAACAGCCTGGGGACGCCAGGAATCGGCGTGACGCGGCTCGCGATCGCCCATACGGAATCCTCGCTCGACTGGGGCGGGCAGCAGATCCGGGTTCTTTCCGAGTCGCAAGGCCTGATCCGCCGCGGCCACGACGTGAAGCTCCTCTGCCCGCCCGAGGCGCGCATTTTCGCCGAGGCGAAGAACTGGGACGTGCCGGCGACCGCGCTGCCGATCGCGAAGAAGCGCCCGCTCGGCGTGAAGGTGATGGTCGAGTGGCTGAAGCGCAATCGCTGCGACGTCGTGAGCACGCACAGTTCCACCGACTCCTGGCTCGCCGCCTTCGCGCTGCTGGCGCTCGGCCGGCCGGTACGCATGGTCAGGACGCGACACATCTCCGTGCCGGTGGCGCGCAACATGTTGTCGCGCTGGCTTTACACGCGCGCGTCCTCACGCATCGTGACGACGGGCGAAGCAATTAGGAATGAACTGATTCAGCGCAACCGTTTTCCGGCCGAGCGCATCGACTCCGTGCCAACGGGCGTGGACCCAAAGCGCTTCAAGCCGGGCGATCGCGCGGCAGCGCGCGCGGCCCTCAAGCTGCCGCAGGACAGGACGCTCGTGGGCATCGTGGCGATGCTGCGCGCCTGGAAAGGGCACCGCTACCTCGTCGAAGCCGTTGCCGGCCTGCCGGACACCGTCGGACTGGTGATCGTCGGGGAAGGTCCGCAACGCGAGGCGCTCGAAGCGCTCGTCGACAAGCACGGCATGCGCCCTAGAGTCTGGTTTGCCGGCCACCAGCGCGACGTCCTTCCCTGGCTGCACGCCTTCGACATCTTCGCGCTGCCGTCCCATGGCAGCGAAGGCGTGCCGCAGGCGCTGGTGCAGGCGATGCTGATCGGACTGCCCTGCGTAACGACTCATGCCGGGAGCATGGCCGAGTTGGCGAAGCACGAATCCACCGCGCTCGTCGTCGGGCCGCAGGACTCGCAAGCGCTGCGCGCCGCTCTCTTGCGGCTGATGCACGATGAGGACTTAGGAAAACAGCTTGGTGAAGCGGCTCGCCGGTACTGCAGCCAGCACCTCTCGTACGAGACCATGCTCGAGCGCATGGAAGCGATCTACCGGCAGGTGAGCGGAAAGCGATGATGCCGGCCGGTGCTCTTCTAGGCGCCGTTCTGCACGCGCAGTCCGCGCGCGTACGCCGCCCAGAGCACGAC
Organism: Burkholderiales bacterium; assembly: GCA_035602335.1. GTDB lineage: Bacteria > Pseudomonadota > Gammaproteobacteria > Burkholderiales > SG8-39 > SCGC-AG-212-J23. The sequence continues at coordinate 40,587 of DATNMK010000020.1, read as the reverse complement.
GGCCGTTAGGCCTGCGAACAGGTAGAACATCACCCAGTCCGGCACGCCGAGCTGCCAGGCGCCGATACCGATCGCTCCCGTGATGGCCGACGCCGCCATCAGGATGGCCACCGTCGCCGAAACGGAATAGCCGCGTGCGATGAGGTAGTAATGCAGGTGCTCGCGATCTGCGTCGAACATGTCGGTGCGACGCAGCATCCTGAGGAACATGACGCGGATCATGTCGAGCAGCGGCACCGCCAGGATCCAAACGCAGCCGATGGGTGGCATGGTACGACTTTCGCCTTGTGTCACGTCGATCGTGAACCAGCAAAGCGCTAGCCCCAGCATCATTGCGCCGGCGTCGCCCATGAACACCCGGGCGTGCGGACGGCCCGGCACGCGCAGGTTCCAGACGAGGAAGCCTGCGATCGCTGCCGCCAGCATCAGAAGCAGCATCGTCTGGGTGCCCAGGCGCTGCAAGTACGCCGCGAGCGCGAGCCATAGGGTCGCGACCAGGGCGATGCCGCCAGCCGAGCCGTCGAGACCGTCCACCATGTTGATGGCGTTGATCACGCCGAGCGCGCAGACCACGGAGAACGGGATCGCCCAGTTGTAGAGGTTCACCGGCCCGAAGCCGAGCAGGTTGCCCAGATAGGAGACGTACACGCCCGCCCAGGAGGTCATGAAGAGCGCGCCGATCAGCTGGATGAAGAATTTGCCGCGCGGCGTGATGTCGTGCATGTCGTCGGCGACGCCGCCGACGACCAGCAGCGCGAGCGCGGCGATCAGCGCAAGCGTAGGTCCGACGACGAGCCCGGAGCCGAGCGCCGCCGCGGCGAAGCCGAAGAACATCGCAATGCCGCCGATGACCGGCACGGGCGCGTCGTGTTGCTTGCGTCCTCCCGGCATGTCCAGCAGGCCGACGTGCGCGGCGATCCCCGCCAGCCCGCGCGCCGCGATCGCAGACAGCGCGAACGCGAGCAGCATGAAGAAGATGAGGCGATTCGTCGCGAGAAAGAGGTCCTCGTGCATCAGAACGCCGACACCATGCGCGACCAAAGCTCGGTCAAGGGGATCGGCTCGGCGCCCGGCGCCGCGCTCTTGCCAGTGTCGATGAAATAGCCGATGCCGTTGTGGCGGCCGTTCTTGATGGCGACGAACACCACCTCCCGCGACAGGGGGTCCGATGGCTTGATCTCGTGCGGATAGGACAGGGTCGCGAATAGCGACTCACTGCGGTTGTCGACCTCGAAGAGCGGCTCCCCGTCCGGCGCGCGGCGCGACAGAAGACGCTCTTCGGTGCGCTTTGCCGACGCCGCATCCTTGCAGGTGATCAGGAAATCCCGGGACATCCGCGGCTCCACGCGCTCGAACTCGCAGCCGATCGCGGCCAGGAACCCTGCGTGATCCCGCAGCCGCCAACAGAACACCGGCTCGTCCACCGGGTCCTGATGCAACCCGGTGGCGATCATCACCCGCATGTCCGGATCGAGCGCGAGGCACTCCGCGACCACGCGGTCGTAGAGCCGGTACATCTCTAGAACTGGATCTACTCCAGCCGGCAGATACCACGGCGGATTGCGGTGCGGGCCGCGGTACGCCGCCGAGTTGAAGAGGTAGTGGTGCTGGATGTGCGCCGCGCCGTTCAGAAAGAGCGTCGAGAAATCCGGCCGCGTACGCCGCCAGAGATAGAGAAAGCAGTCGGCGAGGAAGCGGTCGAGAAAGACCGCGCGCGCCCAGCGCCGGCGCAGGCCCGTGAGCGCGAGGCGCAAGCAGTCAAGGCTTCTTGAATAAAGAATCAGTCCCAACCCCAGTTGAAGCGCCGAGCGCGCGGTGAGTCGTCCCTCGGCGTTGTCGCCCACCGCCTGGCAGATCGCGTCGTATGCATCGCGCATGAGCCGCGGCGCCGAAACGCTGGTCTTCGTCCATGGATCGGGCACGAAGAAGGCGGCCTCGGCCACCGTATTGCCGGCGTTCATCGGCGAGAAGGCGCCGACTCGCAACCCGCGTTGCGCGAGCTCCTCCCAGATCTGCCGCGCGCCCGACTGTGGCCCATCGCCGAGGCGGAACACCTTATGCTCGTCAAAGGGTTTGCCGGTGTGCACCGTGAACCACTGGATCCACGGCTCGATATGCTCGTACACCGTCTCCGACCGCGTGCGGGCGTAGCCATGCGCGTCGAGCAGGCGCGCGAACGCCGGCAGCGCGCCGCGGCGCGCGTAGTGCTCGACGAACTCGAAGTTGAGCTCGTTCAGCTCGAGGACGAGAAGCTTCTTCACGGCGGAGAATTATGCCAGCCGGGCGAGATAAGCCGCTCCGGCCGCTAGGAGTCCCGTGCGCTGCCATCTCGACAGCGGGTCCGTGGGTATGATAGATTGTCATACTACGGAGGCACGACATGAGCAGCGTGAAAGTTGCGATCACCCTCGATAGCGAAACGCTCAGCCGGGTCGATGGAATGGTTTCGAGGAGCGTTTTTCCGAGCCGGAGCCGGGCGATTCAGGACGCCGTCGCAGAGAAGCTCGCGCGGATGGAGCGCAGCCGCCTTGCCGCCGAATGCGCGAAGCTCGACCCGAAATTCGAGAAAGCCATGGCCGAGGAAGGCTTGAGCCGGGAGCTCGATACTTGGCCCGAATACTGAGGGGCGAGATTCGCTGGGCCGACCTCAATCCCGTCCGCGGACGGGAACAGGCGGGCTTGCGCCCGGTGCTGATTCTCAGCCACGACGTTTTCAACGAGCGCTCGGGAACGGTCATCGCCGTCGCGTTGACCAGCCAGCCTCAGCGGGCCGGCTTCCCGCTCACCCACGAGCTGCAGTCGGCGAAGCTCAGGAAGCGCTCGTGGGTCAAGATCAGCCAGATCCGCACGCTTTCCGCCGAGCGCATAGGCGCGAAGCTGGGACGCGCCGCGCCCGAAGAGCTGGCGCACGTCGTCGAGGGGCTCAATGAGATCATCGGCACCTGAGGCAAGCCGCCCCACATGAAGGGCATCGCTCTCGCCCTTGACGATAATCCGCCCCTATGCTGCTCGTGACCGGAGGCGCGGGCTTCATCGGCTCCAACTTCGTGCTGTCGACGATCGCGGAGACCGGTGAGAGCATCGTCAACCTGGACAAACTGACCTACGCGGGCAACCTGAGCAACCTCGATTCGCTGCGCGGCGACCCGCGGCACGTCTTTGTGCAGGGCGACATCTGCGACCGCGACGCGGTCAGGCATGCGCTTCTCAAGCACAAGCCACGCGCCGTCCTTCACTTCGCCGCCGAAAGCCACGTCGACCGCTCGATTCGCGGCCCGGCGGAGTTCGTGCAGACCAACGTCGTCGGCACCTTCTGCCTTCTCGAAGAAGCCAGAAGTTATTACGAGTCCCTGGCGCACACGGAGCGCGAGGTCTTCCGCTTCCTGCACGTCTCTACCGACGAGGTGTACGGATCGCTGGGTGCGAGCGATCCAGCGTTCAGCGAGAGCAACCGGCACGCCCCCAACAGCCCCTACGCGGCATCGAAGGCCGCCGCCGACCACCTGGTGCGCTCCTATCACCATACCTATGGCCTGCCGACGCTCACCACGAACTGCTCGAACAACTACGGTCCGTACCAGTTCCCGGAGAAGCTCATCCCGCTCATAATCCGCAACGCTCTCGCCGGCAAGCCGCTGCCGGTGTACGGCGACGGCAGGAACATTCGCGACTGGCTTTTCGTCCTCGATCATTGCGACGCGGTGCGGCTTGTGCTGGAGCGTGGCAGGATCGGCGAGATCTACAACATCGGCGGCAGCACCGAGATGTCGAACAACGAGGTCGTGAAGACCATTTGCGATCTGCTGGAAGAAGCGCTGCCGCGCAAAAAGGGCAAATACGCCGACCTCGTGACTTTCGTGAAAGACCGGCTGGGCCACGACCGGCGCTATGCCATCAACGCCGGCAAGATCAAGCGCGAGCTCGGCTGGACGCCGCGGGAAACCTTCGCCTCGGGCATGGGCAAGACAGTGCGCTGGTACCTGGACAACAAGGCGTGGAGCGACGAAGTGGCGAGGCGCGCAGCATGAAAGGCATCGTCCTCGCCGGCGGGGCAGGAACGCGTCTCCACCCGGTGACGCAGGTCATCTCGAAGCAGCTCCTGCCGATCTACGACAAGCCGATGGTGTATTACCCGCTGTCGACCCTGATGCTCGCCGGCATCCGCGACATCCTGCTCATTTCCACGCCGAAAGACACGCCCCGCTTCGAAGAGCTGCTCGGCGATGGCGGCAAGTGGGGCCTACGCTTGAGCTACGCCGTGCAGCCGAGACCCGAGGGCATCGCGCAAGCCTTCCTCGTCGGCCGCGACTTCGTCGGCCGCGACGCCGTGGCGCTGGTCCTGGGGGACAACGTCTTCCATGGCGACGGGATGACCGCGCTTCTGCGCAAGGCGGCCGACCGCAAGAGCGGCGCCACGATCTTCGCCTATCCGGTCGAGGATCCGGAACGCTATGGCGTCGTGGCCTTCGATTCCGCCGGCAAGGCGATCAGCATAGAGGAAAAGCCCAAGCGCCCGCGCTCGCGCTACGCGGTCGTCGGCCTTTACTTCTACGACAACCGCGTGATCGAGATCGCTTCGCAGCTCAAGCCTTCGGCGCGCGGCGAGCTCGAAATCACCGATGTGAACCGCGCGTACCTGCAGCGCGGCGAGCTGGATGTGCGCCAGATGGGGCGCGGCTACGCCTGGCTCGACACGGGGACCCACGAATCGCTGCTCGAAGCGTCGCATTTCATCGAAACGATCGAGCGCAGGCAGGGCTTCAAGATCTCATGCCCGGAAGAGATCGCCTACCGCCTGGGCTACATCAGCGCAAAGCAGCTCGAGGCGCTCGCCCAACCCCTGCTCAAGAATGGCTACGGCGCCTACCTGCAGCGCCTGATTGCCGAGAAGGATTTTTCTTGAAGGTTGTGCGGACGGAAATCCCGGATGTCCTGATTCTCGAGCCGAAAGTATTCGAGGATTCCAGGGGTTTTTTCCTGGAGAGCTACAACCGCAAGACGTTCAAGGACGTCACCGGCCTCGACGTCGAGTTCGTGCAGGACAACCACTCGCGCTCCAGCAAGAACGTCTTGCGTGGTCTTCACTACCAGATCGGCCGACCGCAGGGAAAACTGATTCGCGTCACCTTCGGCGAGGTCTGGGATGTCGCGGTGGACTTGCGCAAGAGCACTAGCACGTTCGGCAGATGGGTGGGCTTTTACCTGAAAGGCCTCTCCAAGCAGATGGCCTGGATTCCTCCGGGGTTTGCGCACGGCTTCGTCGTGATTTCCGATGTTGCGGACGTGCAATACAAGACGACCGACTACTACTCGCCCAAGGACGAACGCGTATTGCTGTGGAACGATCCCGAGGTGGGAATCCAGTGGCCGGTGGAAAATCCCATCTTGAATGAAAGGGACCAGCGAGGCACGCCAATACATCGGGCGGAAGTTTTTCCGTGAAGATCTTGCTGACGGGCCGAAACGGCCAGGTCGGTTGGGAATTGGAACGAGTTCTTCCTCTCCTCGGCGAGGTGATCGCCACGGACCGCTCCAAGCTCGATCTCGCAATGCCGGACGCGATACGCCGCGTCGTGCGCGAAACGAAGCCTGATCTGATTATCAATGCCGCTGCCTATACGGCAGTTGATCGCGCAGAAGCCGAGGGGGAATTGGCGCGGCAGATAAATGGGGTGGCGCCGGGAATCCTGGCAGAAGAAGCCAAGCGCCTTGGCGCTCTCATGGTGCATTTTTCCACCGACTATGTCTTCGACGGTACGAAGGGCGCGCCATATGTGGAGAGCGACGCGCCTAATCCTCTTAACGTGTACGGCAAAACCAAGCTCGAAGGAGAACGACGTCTCGCGGCCGCTGGCTGCCGCCATCTTCTGTTGAGAACGAGTTGGGTCTATGCCCCCCGCGGAAAGAACTTCTTCGTCACGATCGCGAAGAAAGCTCTTGCGGGAGAGCCGCTCCGCGTCGTGAGCGACCAGCACGGAGTCCCCACGGACGCAAGATTTCTCGCAGAGAACACGATCGCGCTGCTGCAGCGCGGGGAGGAAGGAACGTTTCATGTCGTGCCATACGCGATGACTACGTGGCACGGATTTGCTAGCGCCATCGTAAGTCGGCTCGATTCCAGGAGTACGGTACAGGCCATTCGATCGGACGAATATCCAACTCCGGCGCGACGTCCCAGGTACTCGGTTCTTGATCACGCCAAGCTATCAAAGAGCGTCGGGACGCCGCCCCCCTGGGATTCGCTGCTTGATCGCTGCGTCAGGGCGTGGACGTCGGCGTAGCGGCGGCGAGCCCTATAATGGCGCCATTTCACTGCCGCGGAGCTTATGCACGTTCAAACTTATTTTGACGAGGTCGTCAAAGTCGCCCGCCAGATCGATATTGCCGGCATCGAAAAGCTTGCCGGTGAACTAAAGGCGCTGCGTGAACGCAACGGCCGGCTTTTTTTTCTCGGCGTCGGGGGCAGCGCGGGAAACTGCGGGCATGCCGTGAACGATTTTCGAAAGCTCTGTGGTATCGAGGCCTACGCGCCTACTGACAACGTGTCCGAGCTCACCGCGCGCACGAATGACGAAGGCTGGGACACCGTCTTCGCCGCGTGGCTCCGCACGAGCCGTGCAATCAGCAAGGACGCCATCTTTGTTTTCTCGGTTGGGGGCGGCAATGTCGAGAAGAACGTCAGTCCGAACATCGTCGCTGCGTTGAAGGAGGCCAAGGAGCGCGGCATGAAGGTTTTTGGTGTCGTAGGACGCGATGGCGGGTATACGAAGAAGGTCGGCGACTGCGTCGTGGTCGTCCCCACTGTTGAAGCGAGTCGGGTTACGCCGCATGCCGAAGCCTTCCAGGCGGTGGTCTGGCATTGCCTGGTATCCCATCCCGCGCTTCAGCAAACCGCGACGAAGTGGTAAGCCGTACGCCGTCGCGACGAGCGGTATTCCTCGATCGCGATGGCGTGCTTAACCGAGCTCTCGTTCGGGATGGCAAGCCCTATCCGCCAGGTAGCGTGGCGGAGGTTGAAATCCTTTCCGGCGTAACCGAGGCGCTGGAAGCGTTGCGCGCCGCAGGCTTCTCAAATGTAATGATTACCAATCAACCAGACGTCGCGTTGGGGAAACAGCGGCGCGAAGTCGTCGAAGCGATAAACCGTTATCTTTCCGAGCGGCTTGCGATCGATACTGTAAAGGTCTGCTACCACGCGGACGCGGACCACTGCGCATGTCGAAAGCCGAAGCCGGGAATGCTGTTGGAGGCAGCGGAAGAGATGGGGATTGATTTTTCGAACAGCTACCTTGTTGGAGACCGCTGGCGTGACGTCGAGGCCGGCCACGCCGTAGGCTGCCGGGTGTTGTTTGTCGACTACGGATACCGGGAAAAGAAGCCCGAGAAGCCGTACCTTTCTGTAAAATCCCTGCCCGAAGCGGTCCGCATAATTCTGCGGCCGACCCAGCAGTCCCCCTATGAAGGGAGGTTCTCTTGAGCGATATTAAGGCTCTGAAGGTGAAGCTATATGCCGACGGCGCAGATCTGGCCGGAATGAAGGAGATGGCGGCGAACCCGATGATCAAGGGATTCACGACGAACCCGACGCTCATGCGCAAGGCGGGCATCACGGACTACCGCGCATTTGCGCGCGACGTCCTTAAAGCTATTCCCGACCGCCCGGTGTCGTTCGAGGTCTTTGCAGACGACTTCGGGCAAATGGAAGCGCAGGCGCTGGAGATCGCGTCCTGGGGGACGAACATCAACGTGAAGATCCCGGTGACCAATACGAAGAAGGAATTCAGCGGCGCGCTGATCGAGCGGCTCGCGAAGGCGGGCGTCAAGTTGAACGTCACGGCTGTCATGACGCTCGAGCAGGTGAAGCAGGTTACCGAGCGCCTGGCAATGAACACCCCGGCCATCATTTCTGTGTTCGCCGGGCGCATCGCCGATACCGGGCGCGATCCGCTGCCGATCATGGCTGAGGCGGTGCGCGTCATGAAGGCAAAGCCGAAGGCCGAGCTCATCTGGGCGAGCCCGCGCGAGCTGCTGAACGTGTTCCAGGCCGACCGGGTCGGCTGCCACATCATCACGGCGACCAACGACATCCTCAAGAAGCTCTCGCTGGTCGGCAAGGATCTCGACAAATACTCATTAGAGACGGTTGAAATGTTCTACAAAGATGCGCAGGCGGCCGGCTACACTATTTCCGCCCGTAAGGCGGCGTGACATGCGATTCAAGAGTGTGCTGATCACGGGTGGTGCCGGTTATGTCGGCAGCCTCCTCACGCCTCAGCTGCTTGACCTTGGCTATCAGGTGACGGTGTACGACATCATGTTCTTCGGCGACGATTTTCTGCCGAAGAGGAATTCCAAGCTCAAAGTCGTCAAGGGCGACATCCGCGAAACGGCCAGGCTTGCCGACGCGCTACGGGGCGTCGAGGCGGTAATCAACCTGGCCTGCATCTCGAACGACGCGAGCTTCGAGCTCGACGAGAAGCTCTCGACCAGCATCAATCTCGACGCCTTCGAGCCGATGGTCGTTGCGGCGAAGAAGGCGGGCGTGAAGCGCTTCATCTATTGCTCTTCGAGCTCGGTATACGGCGTCTCGGAGTCGCCCGACGTCACCGAGGATCATCCGCTCTTGCCGCTCACGCTGTACAACAAGTACAAGGGCATGTGCGAGCCGCTGCTCTGGAAGCATCAGTCGCCGGGATTCGTTTGCGTGACCATCCGGCCCGCGACGCTTTGCGGTTATGCGCCCCGTCAGCGGCTCGACCTCTCGGTCAACATACTGACCAACCACGCCATCAACGCCGGCAAGATCACGGTCTTCGGCGGCTCGCAGAAGCGCCCCAACCTGCACGTGCAGGACATGTGCGATCTGTACAAGCTGCTGCTCGAGGTGCCGGACGAGAAGATCGCGGGGCAGACGTTCAATGCCGGCTTCCAAAATCTGTCGATCATGGAGATCGCGCAAATCGCGAAGCGCGTGGTGCAGGAGGAGTTTCCCGAAAAGGGCGACATCCCGATCGTTACCACGCCGACAAACGACATCCGCTCGTACCACGTCAATTCCGACAAGATCCGCCGCGTGCTCGGCTTCCAGCCCTGCCACAACGTCGAGGACGCCGTGCGCGATCTGTGCAAGGCGTTCAAGGCCGGCCGGCTGCCGGAGAGCATGGACGACACGTTCTACTTCAACGTCCGCCGGATAAAGGAACTCAAGGCGGCATGAGTTCCCGCCCTGTCGCCGTCGTCACCGGCGGCGCCGGGTTCATCGGCAGCCATATGGTGGACCTCCTCATCGAGAGGGGGTATGCGGTGCGCGCCATCGACAACATGGTGGGCGGGCGGCGTGAAAACCTGAGCCAGCACGCAAGCAACCCGGATCTGACGCTCGAAGAACGCGACATCCGCAGCTACGCAGCCGGCGACGCGCTGTTCCGCGGCGCAAAGTACGCATTCCATTTCGCTGGCATCGGCGATATCGTGCCGTCCATCGAGCGGCCCGCGGAGTACCTGTCCGCGAACGTCCAGGGTACGGTGCACATATTGGAATGCGCGCGAGCGGCCGGCGTAGAAAAATTCGTTTATGCCGCCTCGTCATCCTGCTATGGGCTGGCGAAGGTCCCGACCGCGGAAAACCATCCGATCGTGCCGCAGTATCCGTACGCGCTGTCGAAATACCAGGGCGAGCAGGCCGCCTTGCACTGGCACCAGGTCTACAAGCTGCCGGTGAACTCGATCCGAATCTTCAATGCCTACGGCACGCGCTCCCGCACCTCGGGCGCTTACGGCGCAGTGTTCGGCGTGTTCCTGCGGCAGAAACTGGCGGGCAAGCCCTACACCGTCGTCGGCGACGGCACGCAACGCCGAGATTTCCTTTACGTCACCGACGTGGCGACTGCGTTCCTTGCGGCAGCGGAAACAGGTTTGGCCGGGTGCTTCTGGAACCTCGGCGCCGGAAATCCCCAGTCGGTGAACCGGCTCGTCGAGTTGCTCGGCGGGCAGAAGACCCATATTCCGAAGCGGCCGGGCGAGCCCGAATGCACCTGGGCCGACATCACGCGCATTACGAGCGATCTGGGGTGGAAGCCGAAGGTCAGCTTCGAAGAAGGCGTGGCGCGCATCCTCGCGGACATCGACTACTGGCGCAACGCGCCGCTGTGGGACGCCGATTCCATCGCCAAGGCCACCAAGACCTGGTTTCAATATCTGGCTCAGGAGTAGGAAGTGCTTTCGTCGCTGACCGAGAAATACCGCCACAAGATCAAGACCGTCGAAGAGCTGCGCGCCGTGCTCGGCAAGCGCCCGCGGCAGAAGAAAGTCATCATGTGCCACGGCGTCTTCGACGTCGTGCATCCCGGGCACGTGCGCCACCTCCTGTACGCGAAGACCAAGGCCGACGTCTTGGTGGCCAGCATTACCGCGGACCGGCACATCAGCAAGGGGCAGCACCGGCCCCATGTTCCGCAGGAGCTGCGCGCGCTCAACCTGGCGGCGTTCGAGATCGTCGATTACGTGGTCATCGACAAGAATCCGACCCCAATCGAGAACATCTCGCTTCTACAGCCCGAGTTCTTCGCCAAGGGCTACGAATACGCCGCCGGCGGGGTGCCGCCGAAGACGCAAGAAGAGGTGGATGCGCTGCGCGCTTACGGCGGCGAAATGATCTTTACGCCCGGGGACATCGTCTACTCCTCAACCAGGCTGATCGATCTGGCGCCTCCCTCCATCAAGACTGAAAAGCTGCTGACCTTCATGGACGGCGAGGAGCTGACCTTCGATGCGCTGCGCGGCGCGCTGGACAAGCTCGGCAACTACAAGGTGCACGTGGTCGGCGACACGATCGTGGACAGCTATACGCAGACCGCGATGATCGGCGGCCAGGCGAAGACGCCGACCATGAGCGTGCTCTATGAGCGGCGCGACGACTATATCGGCGGCGCCGCGGTGGTCGCCGAGCATTTGCGCGCGGCGGGAGCGCAGGTCGTGTTCTCCACGGTGCTCGGGGACGATCCGCTCAAGGACTTCGTGGTCGCGGGGCTCAAGAAAAGCGGCGTCGACTGCCGGGCGCTGATCGACAAGACGCGCCCGACGACGAACAAGAACGCCATCGTTACCGGCGGCTACCGCCTGCTCAAGATCGACACCCTCGACAACCGCTCGATCTCCGACGACATCGTGGGCCAGCTCTTCGGGGCCATCCGCCAGGTGAAGTCGGACGCCGTCGTGTTCAGCGACTTCCGTCATGGCATCTTCAACCGCAGGACCATCCCCGGCCTCATCGAGGCGATACCGGCCGGAATATTCAAGGTCGCCGACAGCCAGGTCGCGAGCCGCTGGGGCAACATCACGGAGTTCAAGGGGTTCGACCTCATCACGCCCAACGAGCGCGAGGCGCGCTTCGCGCTCGCCGACCAGGACTCCGGGATCCGGCCGCTCGCCTCGGCGCTGTACGACGCCGCCCTCTGCAAGACGCTGATCCTCAAGCTGGGCGAGCGGGGCGTGCTCACTTGCCGCAGCGCCGACCACGAGTCGCTCGATTCTTTCATCGTGATCGATTCTTTCGCCGACCGCGTCGTCGACGCGGTCGGCGCCGGGGACGCGCTGCTCGCCTACGCGACGCTCGCGAAGCTCGCGACCGGCTCGGACGCGATCGCGACGATCCTCGGCTCGATGGCGGCGGCCTGCGAGTGTGAAGTGGACGGCAACATCCCAGTCACGCCGCAGGACGTCCACCACAAGATCGACGCGATCGAGCGCGAGGCGACTTACAACGAGAACGGCAAGTCTTGAAGGCTATCGTCGTCGGGCTTGGCATCCAGGGCATCAAGCGGCGGGCTTCGGCCGGCGCCGAGTTCGTCGCCGCGGTGGACCCGATAATTACGCAAGCGCAGTACCGCAAGGTCCAGGACGTCCCGCTCGCGAGCTACGACGCTGCGCTGGTCTGCACGCCGGACGAACCGAAGTTCCAGATTCTTGAGTATCTCCTCTCCCGCGGCAAGCACGTGCTGGTCGAGAAGCCGCTCTGGGCGGCGCGCGACCAGGACATCGAGCGGCTGGAGCGTGTGGCGCGCGACAACAAGGCGGTCTGCTATACCGCGTACAACCACCGCTTCGAGCCGCACTATGTCCGCATGCGGGACGTGCTTGAGCAGGGCAGGCTTGGCAGCGTTTATCACTGCCGGATGTTCTACGGCAACGGCACCGCCCGCCTGGTGCGCGATTCGGCATGGCGCGACACCGGCGCCGGAGTGTTGCCCGACCTCGGATCGCATCTTCTCGACGCCGCGAATTTCTGGTTCGGCGATCTGGGCGACGCGTTCGAAGTGATTTTCGCGAGAAGCTTCGAGAATCGCGCGCCCGACCACGTCGTCGTCGGCTCGCGCTCGACCCGGCCGCAGCTCGAGCTCGAGATGACGCTGCTTTCCTGGCGCAATCACTTCACCTGCGACGTGTTCGCCGAGCGCGGCTCGGCGCACATCCGCTCGCTCTGCAAGTGGGGACCGACCACGTTCACCCTGCGCACCCGCGTATTGCCCTCGGGCCGGCCGCCCGAGGAGGTCGAGACGCTCGAGCAATCGGACCCGACCTGGGACCTCGAATACGCGCACTTCAAGTCGCTGTGTGCGCATCCGCCGCGCGCGGACCTGTCGCGCGATCTGTGGTTGCAGCGGACTTTGCGCCGTCTCGGCGAGCAGGCGGTTCAAACGGCGGCGGCATGAGCAAGCCGGTGATCGGCTTCGCGGGCATGACGCACCTCGGCGTGAACTCCGCAGCAGGGGCGCTCGAGCGCGGTTTCCGCGTCGTGGCGTTCGACGACGATGTTTCGGTCATTGAAGCGCTGCGGCAAGCGCGCCCGCCGGTCATCGAACCCGGCCTGGAGGAGATCCTCCGCGCCAGGAAAGAAAACATTACCTATTCCAACCGGGCCGCAGACCTTCGCGGCTGCAGTGTGGTCTACATTTCGACCGATGTGGCGACCGACGACGATGGCCGCAGCGATCTCGGCGCAGTGCACAAGCTCATCGACAAAGTGCTGCCCGAGCTGCGGCCGGATGCCCTGCTCGTCGTCCTTAGCCAGGTTCCGCCGGGCTTCACCCGCACGCTGGCGCTCGCGCCCGCGCGGCTCTACTATCAGGTGGAAACGCTCGTGTTCGGCCGCGCTGTGGATCGCGCCGTCAACCCGGAGCGCTTCATCGTTGGGTGTGCGAATCCGCAGGCGCCTCTTCCTGTCGCTTACCGTGAATTTCTCACCGCGTTCGGCTGCCCGGTCCTGCCGATGCGCTACGAGAGCGCAGAGCTGGCGAAGATCGCGATCAACTGCTGTCTTGTCGCCTCGGTCAGCGTCGCCAATACGCTCGCCGAGCTCTGCGAGCGCATCGGCGCCGCGTGGGCGGAAATCGCCCCGGCCCTGAAGCTCGACAAGAGAATCGGCCCGCATGCGTATCTCGCGCCCGGGCTCGGCATCGCTGGCGGCAATCTCGAGCGCGACCTCGCGACCGTGATCCGCCTTGCCGGCGAAGCCGGAACCGATGCCGGCGTGGTGAAGGCCTGGGTCGCGAACAGCCGGCACCGGCGCGACTGGGCGGCGCGCACCATCAGAAAAGTTCTTCTCGAAAAAAATCCCAAGGCCGTGATTGCTGTCTGGGGCCTTGCTTACAAGGAGAACACGCACTCCACCAAGAACTCTCCTTCGCTCGCGACCATCGCGCAGATGCCGGAGGCGACGCTCCAGCTGCACGACCCCGTCGTTGCGGCGAGCAGCGTGCGCCACGCAAAGGCGAAGCCCGCGGCGGAGCCTCTCGAAGCGGCGCGCAACGCGGATGCATTGATGATCCTGACGCCGTGGCCGCAGTACCGCAGCGTCGATCCCGCCGCGGTGGCCTCGGTCATGCGCGGCAAGATCGTCATCGATCCTTACGGCGTGATGGACGCGCGCAAGGCGAACGCGGCCGGCCTTAGCGTGTATACGCTTGGCCAGCCCCCGACTACCGCAAATGCTTGAACACCACAGCTCGAAGCCGGAAAAGCCCGCCCGCGTCGTAGTGTGCGGTGCCAGCGGCTTCGTCGGCGGCGCGGTCGCCTCCCGCCTCGAGCGCGACGGAATTCCTGTCCTGCGGGTTGGACGCAACGAAGCGGACCTTGCCGCGCCGGATGCGCATGAGAGGCTGGCCGCCTTGCTGCGGCCGGGCGACGCGTTCGTCGCCGCCGCTGCGCGGGCACCGGTCAAGAACGCTGACATGCTGGTGGAAAACATGGTGATGGCGCGGGCGATGGTGCGCGCGCTGTCGAAAGCACCCGTGGCGCACGTAGTGAACATCAGCTCGGATGCGGTCTACTCGGACAGCGACGAGCCGCTCACGGAAAGCTCGTGTGCCTCTCCCGGCAGCCTGCACGGCGCGATGCATCTTGCGCGCGAGGTGATATTCCGGAGCGAGGTCAAGGCGCCGCTCGCGATCCTGCGGCCGAGCCTGCTCTATGGCGCGGCGGACCCCCACAACGGCTACGGGCCGAACCGGTTCCGCCGGCTTGCCGCGAAGGGCGAGGACATCGTGCTGTTCGGCGAGGGCGAGGAGCGCCGCGACCACGTGTTCATCGACGACGTCGCCGCGCTCGTGGCGCGGGTTCTCTACCGGCGCAGCACCGGCGTTCTCAACATCGCCACCGGGGAAGTTCATTCCTTCGCAGAACTTGCCGGGAAAATAATTTCTCTCTCGAAGAAAGCTGCAAGGATCAAAACCACGCCGCGCTCCGGTCCGATGCCGCACAACGGCTACCGCCCGTTCGACATCGCCGCCTGCCGCAAGGCCTTTCCGGATTTCCGGTTTACTTCCCTGGAAGAGGGCTTGAGGAAGTCCCAGAATGGCTGAAATCGATCTTCTCAGCTCGCTTCCGAAGACCAAGCGCAACATCCAGAAGCGCAGTGAAGGGAAGAGCGAGGCGGTGATCGCCGAAGCGCGAAAATTCGGCGAGATGTATTGGGACGGGCCACGGGAATACGGCTACGGTGGCTACCGCTACGACGGCCGCTGGCGCAGCGTCGCCCGCGACATCATCGGGCATTTCGGCCTGAAGCCTGGCATGCGCGTACTCGACGTAGGCTGCGGGAAGGGCTTCCTGGTCAAGGACCTGATGCTCGAATGCCCGGGCCTGGAGGCCTTCGGGCTCGACATCTCGCTCTACGCGCTCTTGCATTGCGAGCGCGAGGTAGCCGGCCGGCTGCATTTGGGCTCGGCGGAGAAGCTGCCGTTTCCCGACCGCGCCTTCGATTGCGTGCTGTCGATTAACACCATCCACAACCTGCCCCGGCCGAAAGCGGCACAGGCCCTGCGGGAGATCCAGCGGCTGAGCGGCGGGTGCGCCTTCGTGCAGGTGGACAGCTATCGCACGCCCGAGCAGAAGGCGCTGTTCGAGGACTGGGTGCTCACGGCGCTCTACCATGACTACCCGCCGGGCTGGATCAAGCTGTTCGAGGACGCCGGGTACACTGGCGATTACTACTGGACGATCGTCGACTGAGGGCAATGCCCTTCGAGGGTGCCCGATTTTGGCTCCACAGCGGCACGGCGCTCGTCTTTCTTGCGATTACCGCGCTGGGTTGGCATCTCTGGCCCAACGGGGTCTGGGGAATTTATTCGCTGACCGACGGTGCGCTAGCAGCCTGGAACAGTTCTTCCATGTTTGCCTGGAGCCGATTCTTCGATCCGAACCCCTATAACTTCTTTCAGGGTCTCGGGTCCCAATACCTTCCCAATACCCCCTGGCTCAATCCCGGCGCGCTCGCCCTCTCTATTCCGGGCGACATTCATGTCCGCTACTACCTGTCCTACGCGATCTATTTTATGGAGGCGCTCATTTCCGTAGTCCTGCTCGCGCGAACACTTGGATTTAGCGCGCTGCAGGCAGCCCTGGCTGGGCAAGCCTATTGCCTGGTTATGTTTCCACCCTACACGAATTACTTCGTCACCCTGCCGTGGATGAGTCTTGCACCCTTCAATGCGCATCTCACTGCAATATTCAATGTGGCGTTGGTTCTGTACAAGCGTCTCGGAGAAAGGTCGCATCGGGAAAGCGCCGTCTTGGCAGTCCTTATCGTATTGATGGCGCTCGCGGCGTTCTACACCTCTGTCATAACGTCGCTCACATATTTGCCCGCCTACGGCTCGTTTGCCGCCCTGATGATCGGCTATAGAGTGCCCGGGCGTTCCCTTGGCTGGAAGCTCGGCGTCTTGCTCGGCCTGCTGGCGCTATCGCTAGTGTTGGGGTTGCCCGAATATTATTCGGCCATGGCCCGTGTCACCTCGAGCCATCTGCTTACGCCTGTGCTCGAGCCGGTCGGATTTTTGCAGGGCACGGGCATGTTGGTGCGCTCGCTCAGGAATTTCGATTGGTGCGCTCAGCCGCAGCTTTTCCTCTGCTCCCGGTACCCTGTGGTGTATGTCCATTGGGTGGGCTTGATCGGAGGGGCCATCCTGCTGGTGATCGGGAGCTCCATGTCAAGACGGCTAGGCGCCGGGATGTTGATCTACGTCGCGTTTCTGCATTTCTACGCCGCCGCGACGAAGGTTTCTCTATTGGGCGCGATCAATAGAATCAGCGTCGACTTCCTTCTGTTCGCAAGCTACACGTTTTATGTGCTGTGCGCCGTCGGTGGCGTTTTTACGCTCGCGGGGCGAGCGCAACGGTATCTCCCGCGGTTCTTCGAATGGCTCGCCGCACGAAATCGCCTCCGTTTTTCGGCGGCGCCGGAGCAGCGGTCATTCCTGGAAAGGTCGGCGTACATCCTGGCGAGCTTGGCCGTGATTGCGGCCGGAACATGGATGATCCGCGTAGTCCAGAAGGACCATTTTTCGGAAACGCCGATGCTGGAGCGGCTCCGGGCGGGGCCCGCAATTTACGCGCCGCAGCTCAACCCAATAACCGCGCAGCTCATGAAGGATGCTGCGCTTTCGCAAGGCGAAGCCTTCCGGGGCCTTACGGCGTCCTACTTCGGCGGACGAGAAGGCCCGCTAAGGAAAATACTGGGATTCGCGAATGACACGCCCTCGGCGACGGAGATCTACGTCGAAAGCCGGCACTATCTGCAGGCCCGCTACGGAAACTCATTCATGATGACCGATTTGTGGCGCTTCAATATTCCGACTTTCGAAGAGTACGGCCAGATGGTGAGTCAGCCGCTCTACGTATTTGCCAAGGAAATATTCGGCCGGCCAGGCGATACGATGCAATCCTTCGAAATCAATTTTCACCGCCTTGACATCAAGGCCATGCAAGCCTTGGGAGTTCGTTTTCTGCTAACGGACGCGGAGTTGCAGGACCACCGGTTGCGCTTGCTTGTCGAGCATCAAGCAGATCCCGTAACGGCGCCGCCTCGGCCGGAGGCGGCGTCCTATACCAGGCAGGGCAAGTCGCTTCTGGTGGGCGCTGCCGCCAAGCTGCGCCTCTACGAGATCAGGGGCGCGAATATCGCCTCATTCAGCCCAACGCGAATTACGCGTTTGTCAACGACGAAGGCGCATATAGACCGGCTGCGAGCCGACGATTTCTCGCCCGCGAGAGAGATCCTCGTGACCGAAGCGATCGATCAATCCTTGGTGCCCGCCGAGCATTCCAAAATGCTGGTGTATCCAGGCAAATTTCGCGTCATCGCGCGCTCGCCCGGGATCTCTGTAGTGCTGCTCCCGGTGCAGTTCTCGCGTTGCCTATCGCTGAAATCACTGCTGCCGGAGCGCCGGGCGATGCCGCGCCTGATTCGAGCCAATCTGATTCAATCCGCTGTGCTGTTTGAGCGCGAACTCGATGCCGTTCTTTCGTTCGATTTCGCTCCCGGACCTGACCGGACCTGTAGAACGCGCGACGTCGCGGATTTAGAAAATCTCGACTTTTCGCCCTGGCGGCTTTCGCCGACCTCTTCCCGGGTCGGGATTTTGCCCTCAAGATGACTATCCCGGAGAATAAAGGGCGATGAGCAAAACCTACATGATTCTCGGCGGCGGCGGATCGTTCGGCATCCACACCGCCTTCTACCTGCTGCGCCACGCCGATCCGAAGCGCGTGGTCGGCGTGGGGCGCAACCTCCTGCGTCCCGAGCCTTTCTCCCTCGGCATCGACCGCGAGAAAGGCTACGAGTATCACGCCTACCACCTCACCTACGAGCTCGACCTGCTGCTCGAGCTGATGGACAAGGTGAAGCCCGAGATCATCGTGAACTACGCGGCGCAGGGCGAGGGCGCGGTTTCGTGGAAGAATTCCTGGCGCTTCTTCGAGACCAACTCAATGGCGCTCGCGCGCTTGTGCGAGGAACTGATGAAGCGCGACTGGCTCGAGCGCTTCATCCAGATCGGCACCTCCGAGATGTACGGCTCGGTGAGCCATGCCTCGAAGGAAGACGAACCGATCAAGCCTACCAGCCCATACGCCGCCTCCAAGGTCGCGTTCGACATGCACCTCGAGTCGATCCACAAGTTCCTCAAGTTCCCGATGAACGTGATCCGCCCGTCGAACGCCTACTGCCCGGGGCAGCTGCTGCACC
Source organism: Burkholderiales bacterium (assembly GCA_035602335.1). Lineage (GTDB taxonomy): Bacteria > Pseudomonadota > Gammaproteobacteria > Burkholderiales > SG8-39 > SCGC-AG-212-J23. The sequence continues at coordinate 22,067 of DATNMK010000020.1, read as the reverse complement.
GGGTGATCCCGAAGGCGATCGTGTGCGGGCTGACGGGCCAGAAGCTGCCGCTCCAGGGCGGCGGCCGCGCGGAGAAGTCCTATATCCATGCGCGCGACCTCGGGCGCGCAATCCATCTCGTCGCCCAGAAGGCGCCGTTCGGGAAGATCTACAACGCCGGCCCGGCCGAGCCGACCAGTATCCGCAAAGTGGTGGAGCTCTGCGCCGAAGCGCTCGGCATGCCCTTCGAGCAATTGTGCGAGATGGCGCCGGACCGGCTCGGGCAGGACTCGCGCTACTGGCTCGATTCGAGCGCGATCAAGCGCGACCTGGGCTGGACGCCGCAGGTCGGCTGGAAGGAAGGCCTGGCCGAAATGGTCGAGTGGGGGAGGAAATACCTCAAGGACCTGCGCGGCGTGCCGATGACGTACACCATGCGTGGCTAACACGGCGGACGCGCTGCTGCGCCAGCTCGCCGCGCGCGGCGGGCCGGCGCTGCGCCCCGCGAACGCCGCGGTGGCGCTCCTGCTGCACGAGGACGGCCGCTACATCATGCAGCTGCGCGACCCCAAGATCGAGATCTTCTACCCCGACCACTGGGGCTGCTTCGGCGGCGCCATCGATCCCGGCGAGGACGCGACCTCAGCGCTGCGCCGCGAGCTGCATGAGGAGCTCGAGCTCGAGATGAGGGCGGCGACCCGCTTCACCCAGTTCGAGTTCGACTTCAGCTCGCTCGCGCAGGGCAAGGTCACCCGTGCGTACTACGAGGTGGGCGTGCCGGACAGCGCGTTCCGGCGCCTCGTGCTCCACGAAGGTCAGGACGTGAAGGCCTTCGCCGGCGCCGAGCTGCTCGCCAACCACAGAGTCACGCCGTATGACGCATTCGCGATCTGGATGCACGCATATCGCGGTCAGCGCGGCTAAGGCGCATCGCTTTGTGAGGGGAACTCATCTATTTTCGGTCGGACCGGGCTTCCGCGACGCGAAGCCGCGTCATGTCGCGGAGATCCTCGACGCGGCAAGCGCCGGCAAGAATCGGCCCGAAACGAAACACGAGCTTCGCGCTGAGCTTGTCACGGAAGCGCACACCGAGCTGCATCAGATTCGCCCGGAACAGGCCCGGCGCTCCTTCTCCCTCCACGCTCCAGCAATGGCTGTACTGGATCGGCAATACAAGCATTGAAAGTCCGGTGCTTCCCGCGCGCAGGTCAAACCCGTCCTTCTGGTAGACGAGTCTCTCCAATTGCGCCGGGACGAACGGCTCGCTAAATTCCGCATCGGTCAGGACTTTGCGTCTGCCGTCGAAATTTGGGTCATGCAGGGCCGCGAGGCCCGAACGAAAATCGGGCACGCGCTCGATTTCGGTAGGGGAATAGTTGCCGAGATTGACGTCGGCAAGCTCGACCAGCCGCAAATTGGCGTGCCCCGTGACCGGTATCTCGGCGACGATCTTGCCGGCATCAGTTTCGGTATCCGTGATCACGTATCGCACGCCCAGCAGCCGCATCATCGGCGCATCGATACGAGAGAGCACCAAGCCACTGCGCTCCTGGCGATCGGAGGGGCGCGTAAAGAAATCGGTCAAGATCAAATAATAGGGCGGCGAGCGGAACGAGCTGTACTGGAACAACGTCGGGATCGCGTAGTTCCAAAGTCCGGGGATGCGGTGTTCGTTGCCCATCGTCTTCCACACTTCGTTGTCATAGCCATGCAAATCTTGCCAAGTGATCGATGGACGTCCCTCGACGCCATCGATCGTGGCTGCGATGCCGTTGAATGTCGAGCCTGGTTTGATGGCGATATTCCGCTGCAGGATTTCCGTGATCGCCGTCGGCTTGATGTAAGAAAAGCCGTAATTCCTGCAGTGTGATGGACGTCCTAGTCCCGCCACTAGGACATTGGAGCCAGTCACGAGAACAATGATCAGAGCGAGCGTACTCGCGGCGCTATTTCCGACCATCCATCCCGCGGCCGGCCCCAGGGACATACCGCTGATTAGATGACCGATCGCCCGCGCCATCTTCATGATCGCGACGGCGGCGAAGATCAGGGTGTAGGGCCAGAAACAGGTCTCGACATAGACCGGCGAAATTCCCTTGTAGCTGGGGATGAAGCGAACCAGGACAACCGCGGTGGCCAGAAACAGCGAAGTCACGACCAGATGGGTCCAGGCGAAAAGACGCAGCCGGCCCGTTTCCGCATAGGCCGTCCAGACGGCTCCGGCAAGGCCCAATATAATCGCGCAGGCGCCGTAGGAACCGGACCAAAAGGTCGAGGCGAATAGCAGGTTGTTGCGTACCTGCTCGAACTCGTGGGAGAAAAAATTATAAGCCGTATACCGATACAGTCCGTAGACGTATTCCAACGCGCCCAGCGCCGCCGGAACAGCGATCATCACGAGCATGGCGACAACACGAGGGGCAATGTCTCGCAAGCGCCGTGCGTCGATGAGCGACGCGCCTCCATAGAGCATCGTCGCCGGGATCATCAGGGGCAGGTACGCGGCAAATCCCAGGATCGCAAGCATCAGGCAGATCACGGGCACCAGGATGAGAGCGTATTTCGCGCGCGGTCCTCTGCCATCGAGCGCCCATAGCGCTGCGACAATCAATAGCGACAAGCCCACAAGCTGGGCGGGGTCGGGAGTGAGACTGAAGAGAATGTAAAATTGACTCGGCCAGCTCACGAATCCGGGGAATGCCAACAACGGCAGGAGGAAGGCGGCAAGTAACGTGGCCGGCCGCTCGATCCCGATGGTGCGCGCTAACCAATAAGCGGCAAGAAACAAGAATACTGCGAGAATGAAAAAAGTCGTGAGCTTGTCGGGAAATTCTCCGAACAGGAAACGCGCTATCAGACTCGGTAGCACGTAGTCGTGGGACAACGGCAAATAGACGTCGAAGCTGCCTTCGAAGGGACTCACAGCCACCTGACTGAACAGCAGACGATTTGCAAGTTGTGTCTTGCCCTGGATGATCCAAGTCGTCCCGTCCATTCCCGCTAGGAGGCAATTCTGATTGAAGGCAAAGCCGAGATAGAGAGCAAAAAGACAAGCGAGGGAAAAAAACAACACTGCGCGCTGGGAAAATGGCTCTTCGCCGGTTAAAAGCCCAGCAGTCTGATTTAGAGTCCGTCGTTGCAAACCTGAGCCCTCCATTCAACTGTTCGAGCTCTGATCTTCCTGCTTGCGCCGTGCTTCGTCGGCGCGCTCCTGCACGAGCCAGAGCACCGAACCGGGCAAGGTAACGGCTACGCTGCACAACCCCAAAACAGCTGACAGCGCAAACGCTTCCGCCTGAGAGAGGCCAACCAAGCCGAACAGCAGGATTGCCGCTCCCTCTCTGACGCCCCATCCTCCGAAGGAGATCGGCAGCATTCCGGCAAAAACGACTAGTGGGGTAAGGACCATGCAATCGATAAACGACGCGCCAAGGTTGAGTCCCAGTCCAATTATCCACATGACGATCGCCATGTTGAGATATGCCACGAATGACAGGCCCAATGCCAACGCCGTCCGTGAGATATCGGTTCGCAGGCGATTCAAGTCTTCGGCGGCGTGGCGCAGCGCGCGAATCGGCAGAAAGTTGCTTTCCTTAAGCAGATCTTTCGCGAAAAAAAAGATTGCTGCGGTCGCCGCCGCAATGCATGCCAGCAGGAGTGAGGCCGTCCCTAACACCGTAAGCGGCACTCCCCGAGCAGCGAGCCCGGACTGCGAAAGAATGACGAGCGCGAGAAGCGCAACCACCATGATCAGGCGTTCTAGCATCACGCCATACACGGCAATTCTGCGGCTCCCTTGACGCGTCCAATATAGCCACATCCGCACCGCGTCGCCCCCGACCGACGGCAATATCTGTCCGGCAAATGTGCCGATCCATGAGTATCTGAGCGCTGCGCCAAAGGGCATCTCGCCGCCGAGTGAAGAAGTAATCAGATACCAGCGCCACGCGAGAAGTGGGACTTGCAGAGCAAGTTGACCTACCGCCAGCGCAAGGAGAAAGGGATCCGCATTCCGAATCGTGGCTACGGCCCAGGCAGGGTCAACTTTCAGAACGAAGTAGACCAGCAACCCCGCCGACAAACCTATCTGCGCAATGAGAACCAGCCGCCGCCCCCGCGTAGGCCGGGCGAAGCGCTCAATATCGTTGTCTTTGGCCTCGCTCAGGCAGACTTGCTGTGCCGCTGGCGGCGAACGTAGACCGCAAGAAGCGCGGATACCGAGAGCAACCAGATGCCATGGCTCCGCTCCTTGACGACAAGCTTGTTACCCGGGCTCGGGCTGAGCCCATTGTTCTCGAGAGCAAGCGCCATGTACCCAGGATAGGCCCGCAGGGCTTGGTACCTTCGGAATTCCGGCAGGACCGTGACATCGAATCGAAGCTCGTCGGCACCGTATCCGGCACCAGGCGCTGTAAACGATGCAATGAGCAATCCTGTGTTGATCAAGACTCTCATCGACGAAGGAGAGAACAAAGTCATCTCCGTTAAGATACAGACGTGGATCATGCGCGGCAAGACGCGCTTCGCTCGGGGCTCAGCGTTTCTGACCCGGGCTCCGTTGCCATATCCGCTCGAGCGGCTACGTTGGACCAAGTGATGGACGAATTGAAGCTGTCAGACGTCCGTTTCATCAAGCTTGACGTTGACGGCTATGAATATCCGGTTCTCACTGGGGGCCGCAAAACGCTTAAGCGGCTTCGCCCCGCTATCGCGCTTGAGCTGGCGCCGTACATTCATGCCGAGCATGGATATTCCGTGGAATCCTTGTTGGCATTGCTCAGCGAGACTGGATACGAATTGCGCAATATCGCAACTCTCAGGCCGATTGCGTCGGATCCGACATTCCTTCGGGAGGCCATCCCCGCTGGAGGAAGCATTAACGTTCTCGCTGTATCTGCATAACGCGGCCCTGTCTGTCGGTGTCTAGCCCGGGCGCCGAAGCGCCCCGAGGAAGTTGCGTCACATGGCTATAATCCGCCGGGCGATTTCATAGTGGGATTTACCCCGTATGATGTGCTCGTTGCTGGGATCCGCCTGGGCCGAGACCGGTCGAGGCGGGCATAGACTAGGAAGGGACCATGCAGTGTGTTACTCACGAGGCAATACTTAAAGCCGGCCGGTACAGCGACGTCCACTTAGAGGACGGCGAAGCGGAAATCGCGAAGCGGCTCTATCGTTTCATGCTGCGATTGCGGATGTGCGAGGAAGCGCTCGCCCGGGAGTATCACCCGGCCGACGAAATGCGCTGTCCAGTGCATTTCTGCGTCGGACAGGAGGCTGTGCCTGCGGCATTGTCGCTGCTCATGCGAGATGAGGACTATCTTTATTGCCACCATCGATCGCACGGCTATTTCTTGGCCAAGGGATCGCCGATGGAGGCGCTCTTCGCCGAGCTTTACGGAAAGAGCACCGGTGCCAACGCGGGATTGGCTGGATCGCAGGATATTTCGTACGCCCAGCGCCGTTTCTACAGCGGCGCAATCCTCGCCGGCGCTACGGCTATCGCTGCGGGCACTGCGCTGGCGTTGCAAATGGGCCGTACCGGCCTGGTATCGGTCGCGGGATTCGGGGAGTCGGCAACCGACGAGGGCATTTTCTGGGAGACCATCAACTACGCCGCACTCGCGAAGCTACCGATCGTTTTCGTGTGCGAGAACAATAATTATTCGGTTTTCTCGCCGCAGCTCAAGCGAACTCTCCTCGACAATATCAGCGAGCGGGTCGCGACGTTCGGCATGGTTGCCAAGCCGATTTTTGGCAATGACGCCATGCTCGTGCACCGCACTTTGCGCGACGCGGTGGAGCGCGCGCGCACCGGAGAAGGGCCGACCTTCGTTGAAGCCTACACTTATCGGTGGAGCGGGCATTACGGCCCCGCTAGCGATGACCTGGTCGGTTATCGGGCTGCCGAAGACCTCGAGGCATGGAAGCGCAATTGTCCGATCGAGTTGCTTGGTCAGGCTCTGCGTAGTCGGGGGTTGCTGAGTGAGACGGACAGCAAGACCTGGACGAAAGAGTATGAGCAGGAAGTTGCTTTATGCTTCCGTTTTGCCAAGTCCAGCCCATTCCCCGACAAGCCGGATTGGAAATCGCTGAACCTTTCGAACGCGACACCGCAAGCCGACAAGCTGCTTGTTGACCTGGACGTGGCTGAGTTCGACGCTCATCAGGAATCTGTACAGGCAAAGGGGTACTGAGCCACATGAACCCCAAGGGCGCACCTCGCGTCGCACCGCAAACAGCAGTGGCCCCAGCGCATCCAGAGACCAGTTTTGCGGATGCCCTCCGCCAAGGCATGAACCAAGCCATGGAGATGGACCGGGGCGTCATCCTCGTGGGCCAGCTCGTGGACTACGCGCCAGGCGTTTTCGGCTCCACGACTGGCCTGGCCGAACGTTTTGGGACTGATCGGGTGCGCGACTTTCCGGTATCGGAGAGCGCCATGACCTCGCTGGGTATCGGCGCGGCCATTGCGGGAATGCGGCCGGTGCTGGTTCACCACCGGCTCGATTTCATGCTGTACTCGATCGACGCGATCGTGAATTGGCTTTCGCTTTGGCGGTTCAAGTCAAACGGCAAGTCGTCGGCGCCGGTAACGATCCGCGCCATCGTCGGTCGCGGCTGGGGCCAAGGCCCGCAGCACTCGAAGAGCTTGCACGCATGGTTTGCGCACATACCGGGCATCAAGGTCGCCATGCCGGCCACGGCATTCGACGCCAAGGGGCTGCTGCTCGAAAGCATCTTCGGCGAAGACCCTGTCATCATGATCGAGCACCGCTCGCTGTTCGGCCTGAAGGATGCGGTCCCGGAAGTGCCGTATCGGGTGCGCTTCGGCCGAGCTGCTCTGAGACGCGAGGGCAGCGATGTCAGCCTGGTTGCGGCCGGCGTCATGGTGCCGTTTGCATTGCGGGTAGCGGCGCAGCTATCTGAAGAAGGTGTAAGCGCAGATGTAGTCGACCTGAGAACAATCGCTCCCCTGGATACGGGCGCCGTGCTCAAGTCGGTAGAGAAGACAGGTCGCCTGGCAGTATTCGACCCCACGTGGGGGTCGTTTGGCATGGCCGCCGAGGTCGTTGCCCGTGTCAGTGAGCGGCTTGGCAGGCGTCTTCGCGCCGACCCGTTGCGCATTTGCCATCCGGACAGCCATACGCCTATGAGCTCGGCGCTTGAGACACTCTATTACCCGCAGGAGACTGACGCCGTGAAGAAGATTCGCTCGCTAGTGAGCTGAGGGCGGGAATGAAGGTCGCGATCCTTGCCGGGGGACTGGGCACACGGCTCGCCGAGGAGACCGAGGCGAAGCCGAAGCCCATGGTCGAGATCGGTGGCAGGCCGATTCTGTGGCACATCATGCAGCACTACGGACGCTACGGTTTCCGGGAATTTCACGTGGCGGTCGGTTACAAAGGCGACGCGATCAAGCGATTCTTCCTCGAGCACCGCACGCTGAGCGGCGATATCACCGTAGAGCTCGGCACGGGCCGCGCTACCGTCAACGCCACTGCGGCAGATGACTGGAAGGTGCATTTGATAGAAACCGGCGACGCCACATTGACCGGGGGGCGTATCAAGCGGCTCGAGCGGTATTTGGGCGACGCAACATTCATGGTGACCTACGGTGACGGCGTCTCCAACGTGCCCCTCGACCAGCTCATCGATTTCCATCGGCGCCAGCGCCGGCTCGCGACCGTGACCGCCGTCAGGCCGCCGGCGCGATTCGGCGGCATCGAGTTCGACGGTGACCGCGTCAAGGGTTTCATCGAGAAGGCGCAGATCCACGAGGGCTGGATCAACGGCGGCTTCATGGTGTTCGAGCCGGACATCTTCCGGTACCTGGCAAAAGGCGACAGCGCAGTGCTGGAGGTGGATCTGTTGGAAAGACTGGCCAAGGATGGCCAGCTTTCGGCGTACCGCCACGACGGATTCTGGCAGTGCATGGATACGCTGCGCGACAAGCGCTATCTCGAGGAGCTCTGGCAGGCCGGAAGCCCTCCGTGGAGAACATGGTGAGCGGCGCGCTTGGCAGTGCAGATTTCTGGCGCGACCGGCCGGTGCTGGTTACCGGTGCAACAGGCCTGCTGGGCGGGTGGATCGTCAAGGCGCTTCTCGAGCTGCGAGCGGATGTCGTCTGTCTGGTCCGCGACTGGGTGCCGCAGAGCGAGCTCGTCCGGCGCAGCATGCTGGAGCGCGTCAAGGTCGCGCGCGGGGACGTGCGCGATCAGGCGACGCTTGAGCGGGTGCTGAACGAGTTCGAGGTAGACACGGTTCTTCATCTCGCCGCGCAGACGATCGTCGGCACAGCCAACCGCAACCCTGTGTCAACGTTCGAGACCAATATTGCCGGTACCTGGGCGCTGCTCGAGGCATGCCGGCGCTGTACCACTGTCAAGCAAGTCGTTCTTGCCTCATCGGACAAGGCGTATGGGGATCAGACCTCGCTTCCCTATACGGAGGCCATGCCGCTGCAGGGTCGGCACATCTATGATGCGAGCAAGTCGTGCGCGGACCTTGTGGCGCAAAGCTTTGCGCATGTCTATGGCCTTCCGGTAGTGATAACGCGATGCGGAAATTTCTACGGCGGCGGCGATCTCAACTGGAACCGGATTGTGCCGGGCACGATAAGGTCCGTTTTGCGCGGCAAGCGCCCGGTGATCCGGTCGGACGGAACATTCGTTCGCGACTATATCTACGCGGAGGACGCTGTCGGGGCGTACCTCTTTCTCGCCGAGCACCTGGCGCGCAAACCGGAGCTGCGCGGCGAGGCGTTCAATTTTTCGAATGAGACCCAGGTAACGGTTCGCGACCTGGTTGCCAAGATCCTCGGCATGATGCGTTCAAGCCTGCAGCCCGAGATTCTCAATCAGGCCACCAACGAAATCCAGCACCAGTATCTGAGCGCCGAGAAAGCGCGCCGGATGCTCGGCTGGCGGCCGCTGTTCACGCTGGATTCCGGGCTCGAGCGCACGATAGCCTGGTACCGCGAATTTCTCGGCGAGCATGGCTGAATCTGCCGCCGGGCCCTGTATCTCTTGCGGCAAGAGTCCGCTTACTCCGGTCCTGCACCTTGGCACCACGCCTTTAGCCAATGCGCTCCTGAGCGAGCAGCAGCTGCGAGTACCCGAGCCCCGCTTTCCATTGGACTTGAGGTTTTGTAAAAGCTGTTCCCTGGTTCAGATAACCGAAAAGCTGCCGCCGGAGAGACTGTTTGGCGAATACGCCTACTTTTCGTCGTTCTCGGACACTATCGTCGCCGAAGCCAAAAAACTGGCCGCACGGCTCACGCGCGAACGCAAACTCGATCGATCCTCGCTTGTGGTCGAAGTGGCGAGCAACGACGGCTATCTCCTGCAGCACTATCGCGATGCAGGCGTTCCGGTACTCGGTATCGAGCCGGCTGCCAACATTGCCAAAGTCGCCAACGAGCGCGGGATCCGGACCCGCTGCGAGTTCTTCGGCCGCGATGTCGCTGAGCGGCTGGCTGGCGAAGGTTTGCGTGCCGACGTGCTGCACGCCAATAACGTTCTCGCCCACGTGCCGGACCTGAACGGCTTCGTGTCGGGGATCACCGCACTCTTGAAGCCGCGGGGCGTTGCAGTGATTGAAGTTCCTTATGTCCGCGACCTGATCGAGAAGTGCGAGTTCGATACGATCTATCACGAGCACCTGTGTTACTTCTCGGTCACCGCGCTGGAGAGTCTCTTCCGCAGGCATGGGCTGGGCCTGGCCGCGATCGAGCGAATACCGGTGCATGGGGGGTCGCTGCGCCTTTTGGCGGCGCGGGGCGCGGAGGCGGGGCCCTCTACGCGCGTGCTCATGGACGAAGAGCGCGCTGCCGGCATGCTCGAGCATCGCTACTACGCCGGATTCGCCGAGCGCGTAGAGGCGCTGCGTGTGAAGCTGCGCGCGCTACTTAGCCGCCTCAAATCGGAGGGTAAGCGAGTTGCCGCCTATGGCGCATCGGCGAAAGGCAGCACGCTGCTCAACTACTTCGGCATCGGCGCCGCGGAGCTCGAATACGTGGTTGATCGCAGCACGGAAAAGCAGGGCCGCTTCACCCCAGGGACGCACCTGCGCATTCTTCCGCCCGCGCAATTGCTGGCGGACCAGCCTGATTATGTGCTTCTTCTGACGTGGAATTTCATGGATGAGATCGCCGCGCAGCAGGCCGAGTACCGCGCGCGCGGCGGAAAGTTCATCGTGCCCATCCCGGACGTCCGGGTAGTCTGACCCGCAATGCGCTTCAGCGAGACCGGGTTGGCGGGTGCGTGGCTGATCGAGCCGGAGCCGGCTGCGGACGAGCGCGGCATGTTCGCGCGCACGTACTGCGAGCGCGAGTTTGCCGAACACGGCATCCCGTTCCGCGTCGTGCAGTGCAACACGTCCTACAACGCTCGCCGCGGGACCCTGCGGGGCATGCACTACCAGGAAGGAGCGGCTGCCGAAGAGCGGCTCGTGCGTTGTACGGCGGGCGCGATCTATGACGTTGTCGTGGATCTGCGCAAGGAATCGCCTACCCGCCTGAAGTGGTTCGCCGCCGAGCTCAGCGCGGAGAACCGGAGCATGATATTCGTGCCGAAGGGCTTCGCCCACGGCTTCATGACGCTTTGCGACGGCGCCGAGGTCTTCTACCAGATGTCGCAGTTCTATGAGCCCGCTGCTGCTCGCGGCGTACGGTGGAACGACCCCAGGCTCGCAATTCGCTGGCCGAAAGGGGAGCCAATCCTGTCCGACAGGGACCGCAGCTATCCCGATTTGCTGCCGTGAGAGGCGCAGAAAAGCGCGTTCTCGTCACAGGCGCTCGGGGCTTCATAGGCCGCCAGTGCCTGCCGCATCTTGCGGCGCGCGGTTTCGAGGTACACGCCGTGTCCTCGGCCGACGCCGCGCAGCTGGGAGCTTCCTGGCATCGCTGCGATCTTCTCAACGCCGCCGACGCCACGCGCCTCGTCGAACGGGTGCGCCCGACCCACTTGCTGCATCTGGGCTGGATTGCCCAGCCGGGGATCTTCTGGACGAGCCGCGAGAACCTGGCTTGGCTCGCTGCCGGTACGGAACTTGTGCAATCTTTCTATGGCTGCGGCGGTACGCGGGCAGTCGGCGTTGGCAGCTGCGCCGAGTACGCGGAAAGCCATTCACCATGCGTCGAGGACGTCACCCCGATCGCGCCCTCGACGCCATATGGGAAAGCGAAGGACGCCATGCACAGGGCATTGCGGAAAGCTGCGCGCGAACGCGGCAGCTGGGCATGGGCGCGATTGTTTTTCCCCTATGGGCCGGGGGAAGCAACCGGCCGATTCATTCCAAGCGTGATCGACGGGCTGCTTCGGGGAATGCCGGTTGATTGCACGCATGGCAGGCAGGTCCGCGACTTCATCTATCTGGATGATGTAGCGGAAGGCTGCGTAGCTCTTGTGGATGGCTCGCAGAGTGGTGCCTATAACATCGGCTCGGGGGAGGGCAGGACCCTGCGCGAAGTCGCGGCTATCATTGTTGCGGAAATCGGCCACGGCGAACTCGTGCGGTTTGGTGCCCGTCCTGCTCCGGAGCACGATTCCGCTTACGTCGTGGCGGACGTTTCCAAGGCGCGACGCGATTTCGGCTGGAGCGCGCGGATCGGACTTGGAGAGGGGCTACGCCGGACAGTTGCCGCGCATAGCGCGCTCGCAAAAAAGGTGACATGAAGTTTACGATCGATACCGACGCGAAAAAACTGACGCTGGCGGACGGCAGGGTCGTGCCGCTCTATGACAAGGAAGCGTTCGAGCTGCTTTCCGACGTTTGGCTCAAACTTTCGTGGGTGCAGAAGTACTCGTACACGTTCACCTGGATGGGACGGCCGGTCATCCAGCATCCGGAAGACCTGGTACGCCTCCAGGAGGTCGTCTACTTTCTCAAGCCGGACGTCATCATCGAGACCGGAATCGCGCACGGCGGCTCGCTCGTCTTGAGCGCATCTCTGATGAAGGCAATGGGTCATGGCCGCCTGGTGGTTGGCGTCGATATCGAGATTCGTCCTCACAACCGCAACGCGATCGAAGCGCACGTGCTTTTTCCGATGATTCGGCTCATCGAGGGCGACTCGACGGCGCCCAATATTGTCGCGCAGGCGGCCAGCCATATTCATCCGGGCGACAAGGTTCTCGTAATTCTGGATTCGGATCACAGCCGTGACCACGTGCGCAAGGAACTCGAGGCCTACCACCAGCTGGTGACGCCAGGCTCGTACATTGTCGCTACCGACGGCATCATGCGCGGCGTGTCGGATACACCGCGTGGCAATCCCTCGTGGAAGCAAGACAATCCCTCGCAGGCCGTGCAGGATTTCGTAGCCACGCATCCGCAGTTCGTCCTCGAGCAGCCAGCATGGCGCTTCAACGAAAGCTCCCTCGACAAAGTAATTACGTGCTGGCCCGACGCTTGGGTCAAGCGCGTGCGCTAGCTTGCCGCCGAGGACCCACGCACGCAAAGGGAGGGAACGCCGCCATCACGGCGACAGCTGACGATCCTCAACGATTCTGCCGTGATCGAGACGCACTATGCGCGTGCAGTTTTGCGTAAGGAGCGAAGCATCATGCGAGGCGAGCACCACGATCTTCGCATTGCTGACGAGCTGATTGAGCCGTGCTTGCGCCTTGCTGGAGAAGTCGGCGTCGCCCACGCTTAGCCATTCGTCCATGAGGATGATATCCGACGACACCGCGGTCGCGGTGGCGAAAGCAAGTCGCATGGACATGCCGCTGGAATAGGTTCTCAACGGCATGTAGATATAGTCGCCGAGTTCGGCAAACGCGGCAATTTCGTCGACGATTTGCTCGATGTACTTCCGAGACAGACCCATGACAGCGCCTCGAAGAAAGATGTTTTCGAGGCCCGTGGCGTCAGGGTCCATTCCCAAGGTGACGCTGAGCATGGACACTACCGAGCCTCGAATCTCGAAGTCACCCGCGATAGGTTCGTAGGCACCCGCCAGTACCCTCAGCAAAGTCGTTTTCCCCGAGCCGTTGTGGCCCATCAGGCCGATTCGCTCGCCTTCACGAATCTCGAGCGACACGCGATCCAGGGCCTTGACGACAACTCTGTCGCCTGCATCGCGAGCGAGCGCGCCGCCGGTAGCTGCTCGAATCAGGCTCTTCTTGAGCGACCGGCTCGCCAGCCCGTAGACCACGAACTGAACGACGATGTCCCTTGCTCTGATGTATCCCATTCAGATCCAGTACGCGATTCGCGCCCTATATCGCGCAAAAAGCGGCATCGTCACGGCAAACCCCCCGAGAGTCAACATTGCCACGACCATCCACGAAAGGTTCGCGGGGGATTGTCCAAGCAAAGGGGCGCGCACGATTTCGATGAGGTGGTACAGCGGATTTACGTCCGCGGCCCACTGGTAGTGGCCAAGCATTTCTTTCCTCCACATCACAGGCGTGAGAAAAAACGCGACCTGCACGATGCTGGTGATAATTTGGGGGATGTCCCGGAATCTGGCGCACAGCATGCCGAGCATCATTGCAAGCCATATGCCGTTTATCAGCAAAAGAACCAGCCCTGGCAGGACCATGAGGAGCTGCCAGTTCCAAGCGGGCACGAACGCGACGAGAACCAGTATGACGATAACGAAGTTGTGGGCAAATATGATCGCGTTCCGCCAAATCATTCGAAGCACATGGATCGTGAAGGGCATGCGGACTTGCTTGATGTACTGCTCTGCGGCGATGAATACCTGCCCACTGTCGTTCATGAGGGAGGCGATCAATTGCCAGACAATGAACCCGATCGCGAGGAACGGGAAATACGTACCGACCTCCTGGCCGAATAACCGCCCATAGAGCGGCCCCATGCCCGCGACGAGTATGCCCGTGCTGATTGTCAGCCAGAAAGGTCCTAGAGCGGAGCGCCTGTAGCGCTGCCTGATTTCGGACCATCCGAGCATTGGCCAGACATGAATGCTGGTCAAGCCATCCCGCAGGTCGCGAACTGCGAGCGTCCATGCGGATCGGCGTTGAATCTGATCCATATTCGTCTCGAACTCGATGAGTGTCTTTTTTGTTTCAGCGACAAGATCGCGCGAACGAGATCATAGCGCGGTCCTGCGGTATGCCCGGCATCGGCGGGAGTTTCTGGATATAGTCTCGATCCGGAATCAGACTGGAAATAAGACCCTGATGCCGAATTTGATGAATTCCTCGGATGAGCTTGGCCAGGAGCTTGCGGGATTGATCTGCGGCGCCTTGCTGCTTGTGCTGGCGGTCGCAATTCTTGTTGTTCCCAGCGACCCCGCGTACTTGCGCGCCACTTTTACCGCCGAGCACATCGAGCAGCTGGGCATGTTCGACAATCGCGGCCAGCAATGGATTCACCGCAGCCTGGTCTTCGTGCTCGCGGCATCGGCCATGGCGCTATCGATATGCAGGCCCATACGGTTCTCCTGCCCGCCAGCGGTGGCTCGGCTGTCGAAGGCCTTCGGCAGGAGCGGCGGATTTCTAGTCGCGGCTCTGGTTGTCCTGGCGGCTGCTCTGGACGGGCGCGCATGGGTCGCGGATGTTCTGAGCTTCCAAGGGCGCTATCCGTTGCTTCCTGTGGTTTCGTTGCGTACACAGCTGGCTTTGGCCGCATTGGGCGCGCTCATGGTCTATGGCGTTCTATGGATGAATGCGCGCGAGAGCCGTCTGCGCGGTTTCCGGGCGCTGACAATAACGCTCGCGGTGCCCTATGTCGTGGCGTTCGCCTTGCTGGGCATCCTTCGGCAACCGGATTTCTCCGGGTTTTCGCCGGGCCTTCTCGCCGGCGTCGAATGGCACTACAGCGGAAGCGTCGCCTCCGCTGATCGGCTCGCAATAGGCGAGCGCCTGGGAGCCGTGCCGATCCACTCCGCGCTTCTTCCCTCCGTATTGCTGGGCGCCTGGCAAAAGGCAAACGGAATGCTGGACTTTGGCGGTCATATCCGTCTGCTTGCTTTCCTGGAGACTGTCCTGCTGGTTGTGACCTTGGCCGGATACTGGATGTGGGACGCGGGCAGGGCTATCCCATGGCTTGTCGCATCATTCCTTGTCCTTCCGTGGATTCAGCCGCTGCATGCGGCCGTGCTGTATCCCAATCAGTCTGCGTGGCGGTTTCTCGGATTCTGCGTCGGCGTCGTGCTGCTCGCGGCGATCCATGCCCGGAATCTGCACTTCGCTGCGATGTTTCTCGGATTCTTCGGCGGTCTCGCATTGCTTTGGAATCCTGAAACTGGCGTATGCCTCTGCCTTGCATATGCGGTATTCCTGGTTCTCCGAGGCTCCGGGCGTCCTTCGCCGCTCAAGTGGCCCGCAATAGCGGCGAGCTTTCTTGGTGGAGGCCTGGGGGCAGCGGTTGTTTTCGCACTGGCAGTTCGCATTGGCCTCGGCTATTGGCCTGACGCTGCGGCCATTGCAGGCTCTTTTCCGTTGATCGGCGACTTCTCCAAGGGTTACGGAGGGCTGCAGTTCAAGGCAGTCGACGCACTGGCCGTCCTTGTCTTCGCGCATGCCCTGTACCTGGCAATTCGCGGCTTGATGGACTGGGGCGCCGGTAGCGCGCCAACGTCTCGTGAGAGCTGCCGCATCGCCTTGGCGACGTTGGTAGTCGTTTGGGCTGCTTATTACTTCAAGGCGCCAGACCCCTGGAATCTCTGGTCGCTCCTCTTTGTCTACGGATTTCTGCTGGACGATCTCATTCCGGCGGCCGGATCCGGAAGCGTTCAAATCAAAGAATTCGGAAGATCCTTTCGGCTGATGGCATTGGCTCTCGTCATCCTGCCGGCCATTGCTGCAACCAACTACGCCGCGCTCCGCTCAGCAGTGCTTGCTGCGCGTCAAGCCGACTGCCCCGGTGCAAACGCGGTATCGGGCATTTGCCTGCCGGCCGAGCTGGCGAAAGCCGAACGCGACAAGGGCGCCGCTCTTCGAGAGACTTCGGGGCGGCAACGGGTTCTTTACTTCACCGCCGATTCGTATTTGATGCCGCTGCTGACCGGAGTCAATCAGCCGCTGCCGCAGCGCGACCCGTTTTCCGACTCGATCCTGATCTCGGACTTCGATCGCCTGGTATCCGCATTCGGTTCCTTGGCCCCCGAGTGCGCGCTGTTCGACGATCCGGGTTCTCCGCTCAGCGGCTATGATTCCCATCGCAAGTTCTACGGCAGATTGCGGGCGGCGATTGCGTCCTCGTACGAGAGGCGGGGGATGGATCGGGGGTGGGAGATCTGGTGCTTGAAATCGCGCGGACGGAATTGACCCTTAGAAATCCATTCGCTTGAAGATCATCCATGGCAGGGCCGATACCAGCCGGGCGATCAGGGCCCAATAGCGCGGCAGGTACCTCATTCCGATATCTCGATCGAGGTTTTGAACGACTACCGCTGCAATGTCAGCGGGGTGCGCCGGTTGAAATAGCAGCTTGCGTCCGTAGGTCTGCTGGGTCGCGACGTAGCCAAGCTGGTACAACTGGACACGGACCTTCGATTGGGCGGCGATATGGCGCAGGCTCTCGAAATAACTCGTCAATCCACGCTTTGCAGCTGCATAAATCACGTTTGTGCGTCGGCCACGTACAGCGGCGACAGATCCAAAACCGACGATGTGTCCGTGGTCTGCTGCCAGCATTTCCGGGAGGAAATGCCCGACAACTGCCATGACACTCAGAAGATTAGCGTCGATGAGCTGTCGTGTTTCGTCCATGGCCAGCGTTCCGGAGTCGCCGTTCACCGAAGCCCCGATCGGGAAGAACAATCCCTGGATGACACCAAAACTCCTGCTGGCGGAAAGAATCTTGCCGAGGAATTCTTCGGGGCGGGTTGCGTCGGCTGCGACGATTTCAACTTGGACGCCGTACACAAGTCGCAGATGCGACGCCTGCGGCTCAAGGTCACGAGCGTCGCTGGCTACCAATAGCAAGGCGTCGCCGCGCCCGGCCAATGCCTCGCTCAACGCCCGGCCTACGCCCGATGAACCACCTACAAGCAATGCTTTCACATATGCAATCTGTCCGAGAGCTCGGAGCGAAACAAGCGGTTTGGGTCGAACGCGCGAAGTATTTCTCGAAACCGATGTGCCTCCGGATAGCTCGCCCCGACTACGGAATGAGAGATGCGGGAATCCTTGATGATGCTTGGGACCCCTCCCACCGAGACGATCAAACCGTCCAAGAATTCCAGAAAGTCCCCGGACTCCGATGTTCGTGGAAAATTCAGCGCAAGACAAAAACCGTCGCCCGTGAAGCGGAGAAGCTCGGGCTGACCTCGAAATATCTTCCCCGATGCGAGTGTGATGGCGATCGGCCGGCGGATCAGATAATCGCGTATCGCTTCGGCGTACTCGGCGACGTTCCCCATGGGAATGATCGCTTGGAATTCGTGAAAGCCAGGGGTGCCAAACAGCTTGAAATAGAGTTGCTTCGTATGTACTGGAAACAACGCATTGTGAAGGGTTATCAACGAGCGTCTACCGATCCATAGCTGCTTCTTTAGGTAGGAAATGTTCAATGCCCTGGCAGTCCACCGATTCAATAGCGGCAAGCGCCAGGCTGAGCGACTGGCAGCCGAGAGCGAAAGCGCGCGTCCCGTGGCATGCGAAGTGTTCGGGGGGCCTGAATCCGGTACAAATCGCGCGGCGCAAACAAAGCCCCTCCCAAACGAGGCGCCGGTGGCGCTGAAATCGTGCCAAGAGTAGACGAAATCCGTTTCAGCCGCCAAGGTTCTCAACCGCTCGGCGCCGGAGCGGACATCCGTTGCAGGTTCAATGCTTACTTCAACGGTATTCGACGGTACCGGGCTTGCACGAAGCCGCGCTTTGATGATGTGGCCCGTCAAGCCGTACCCACCGCATGTCAGCCGAAACAGGTTAGGTTCAGTGCTGTCGTCCAGCTCGATGAAGCCGTGTGCCGGATGAAACAGCGTCAAGCCCGCGACTTGGTTGATGAATGTGCCGTCACGAGCCTGATTCTTGCCATGCGCATCGGTTGCAATACAGCCACCGATGGTAATGCGGCCGTACCCGGGCTGAATTTTCAGAAAGAGCGCTCGCGAGATCAGGAATTTGTGGAGCGCGTCGAGCGAAAGACCGCTTTCTACCTCGACCATGTGCTCTTTGCTGTCGAAATCCAGTACGCGGTTGAATGACGTATGTTCGATGGACAGTCCGCCCTCGCGAAAACTTGCTGCCGCGTAGGACAGCCCAGCGCCGCGCGCAATGCGCGGCTCGCACTTCACGTCATCCCAGAAACGATAGCGGTCTGGACGCTGCACTACTGCGTGTACTCGTACTCCCCCGTCGAAGCTTGAAATGCCGCATCGAGCCTCTGGCCACGTTGCTCGAGGTGACATCGGAGAGCAATTAGTCAGTTTGAAGGTGGCTGTAGCGCTTGTGAATGACGTAATTCGGCCGCCCCAGACCATTTTTGTATGTCCGGGCGACGTACAGGGCGACAAAAGCTACCGTACCGCCGACGTAGGCACATGCCAACAGCACGTTCATGAGAAAAATCCATGGGTTCCCCGTCTGGATTTGAATGGCCCCAAGGACGCCGGTGAGGACAAGCCAAAACGGAAAAATATAGATGGGGAGGCGAAGCCCCAAAGTGGAGGCCGCGAGGATACCCGCGACCGCAAAAATGGTCATTTGCATGAAGTTGTAATGGGTCCTGCCGCCAATTCTGCGCTGGCGTTTATATGGAATACCGAGGCGCTTAAAGCCGACTCTGGCAATGGAGCTGCGTATGAATGGAAAAGAGCTCTGATCTACGATGATCGCGTCACGCACCTCGGCGCTGAGCAGGGCGAACTCCGCCATGTCGAGAATGAAGTCCTCGTCCGCTATCGAATAGACGACCCGATAAAAGAGCTTGCGCAACCAGACCATGACGCGATTCTCTTCCCGGGCGACACGTTCACCATAAACGATGTCGTAACCCTGCTCGAAGCCTTGCACAAACTGCGGGATCATCTCCGGTGGATCCTCGCAGTCCACGTCGATGAACGTGATGAGGTCGCCCTTGGCATTCCGCAGCCCGCATTCTATGGATCGCTGGTAGCCGACGTTGGCGCTTAGAGTGATGACATAGACGAAAGGATTTTCCGCTCGCAAGGCGCTGATGGCATCGATCGTGCCGTCGGTGGAGGCGTTGTTGAGGAAGAGCACGTCCACCTTGTAGCGGGCCGATAGCGCCTTGACGACGGGCGCCAGGCGCGCAAAGAAAAGCGGAACAACGCTCGCCTCGTTGTATACGGGACAAATGATGGTCAGATGCATTCGGCCGTTCTTATTCAAGTCCCGGAAACCGGGAAGGAGGCAAGACGATTTCCTTGTGGAACTGGCGGATGCCGAGCCTGTCCATATCCCTCCTGTCCTCGATCCGGCATCCGGAATTGCGGAACGGCCCGGTGAAATAGGTAAGCGTCGCGTCCAGTTTACGGGTAAACAAGATTCCCGCTTGCAGCAGATTCACGCGGAGAATTCGGGCGTCCTTGTCCGCGTCAACGCCCGAGGGTTCCAGGGACAGGCAGTGGCTGAACTCGAACGGCAACACCAGCAGGGAGGTCCCCTTGCTCGTCGCGCTCAGCCGCAGATACCCCGGCTCGACATGGACCTGGCCGGACTTGGCGTGGACCAGCTCGACCTGCAGAGGTGTCTCCACGATCGCGGTACGAGCAAAATCAAATGAGGTGTCGCTGAGCGCAGCGATCGTCTTCGTCACGTCCGGGATTGCCTCTACCCTGGTCGGCGAGTAGTCCCCACGGTTCACACCATTGAGCTCGTAAAGATAGTGCTTCGTTGAAGTCGGCATCTCCTGGCGAACCCGTAAGGTGGCGCGCCCTTTGATCGGCGCGTCCGTGATCACGAAGCGGACTCCAAGCGCGCGCAGGACCCGCGGATCGAACTGCCGCAGCAGGATCGCGTTCCTCATCTGCAGATCGCCCGGACGCTCGAGGAATTCCCGGGTAATCAGGAAGAACGGCGGAGTTATCAGCGAACTCAATTCGAACAACGTCGGGATGCCGTACCACCAGAGACCGGTCGACTGGTGACTGTTTCCCCCGTGCGAAAGAATCTCGCTGTCCAGCCCGTTCAGATCATGCCAATTCACCGGCCTGTCCAGGTTCTGTCCGGTGAGCGTCGCGACCCGGCCCGTGAATAGCGAGCCCGGCTGCAGCCCGACTTCCTTTCGCAGCATGGACACGATTTCCGTCTCGGCGGGCGGTTTCACGAGCCCAAGCGAGTTGGAGGTTTGCACGAAGCCTGGATTCAAGTGCTTCAGCAGCGCCCACGGAAGGCAAAGCAGGGCGGCAACGACGACCGCATGGAATGCGCGGACGCCGTTCAATCTTACCTTCGCCGCGGGCAGTCTCTCCACCGCCCAGCGGAAAAGCACCGAGCCCGAGTAGTACAACACGCGAAATGTCGCCGCCGCGAAAATTGCATAGATAGGCCACAGGAAGAATTCAAAATAAATCGGCGACGGTCCACGCCACGACTGGTAGTAGGCCACCGTAAACGCGCCGGCTCCGATAAGGAGCGCCATTGCCAGCAGCAATCCGGCGGCAAACGCCCGCTCAAATCTGCCTCCGAACCGCGCGATCGATACCGCTCCGATCAGAGCAAGCAAAAACAGCAGCCATCCTGCGTCATTCCGGTGAAAGGCGATCGAAACAAAGTAGTAGAACGCGCGGTCATTGAACAATTCAGATGAAAAGTAGTAGGGCGCCGTGTACTGGAATATCCCGCTCAGAAAGCCTGGAAATCCAAGAATTGCAAGAAGCCCGCATACCGCGACAACGCTGATGAGCTTGACGATCAGTTCACGCCGAGTGTCGCTTGCCGCAAGAATGCTGGCAGAGAAGATCAGGAGGATCGGCGCCATCAGAACGATGGCCGTGGGATGCGCGAGAGAGGTATGGGCCAACAGAAATGCGATGGCGACCGTGAGGGCCGCGGAATAGCGGTCCCTGGAGCGGCCGGTCAGCCTGAAGACACAGAGCATGAGGACGGTCTGGGATAGCGGGTAGTTTGGGGCCATCGCCAATACCGGATAGATGGCCGGAAGTCCCTGGAAGGGCATTGCCAGCAATACGATGACCCAGCCGGCTATCGAGGAAATCACGACGCCCTGGCGGAGCAAGACACCGAGGAGAAAGGTGGACAGATAGAGCTCCATCGAGAAGATGAGATAGCTCAGCCGTCTGTCGAGACTCCCGTCGCTGGGATCCGTCGCCAGCAAGAAACCCGGATCCAGTTTCATGTTGAGCGGGTACCAGATATTGCCCAGCGAATGGAGGAAGTCGTTCGTGTAGCCGAAGTAGAAGGGAAACCAGACGTGCTGCTGCCGGACAAGGTATTCAAAGCGCTTTCCGTCTATGTTCCACAACAAGTACGGATCATTGAGAGTGAATGCGATATAGAGGAACGCAATGAAGGATAGAAAGCTGGCAAGGAATATCCACCCCCCGGGCCGCAGCAGACCTTGAAGTGTTCGATTGCCCGCGGACGATCCGGCGGTGGAGTTGGCCTGGCCCGGAAACGGACTGGCCTGAAAACTGCGCCTGGCGATGGTTGGCCAAATCAAAGCTATCCCCAGCGCGATGAGGTACAGCGTGGAAAATTTCATCCCCAGGAACTTAAGCAGAATCGCTTTGATGGCTGATTTGGTCGGCAGCCAGATGGAGTCCAGGAACTCCTGCAGGATCATGGGTGCGGCTGGCTGTCTACTGTGTCGTACGCGCGATTGGCGTGAGAACCAGCCAGCCGTGCTCGGTCGCTGTGGGCTGATATTCGGATTGCAGGCGCGCGCGCAGCCGCTCGTAGAAACGCCGAGGGTATTCCGTATAGGAATCGCGGAACACCAGACTGTCGGGCGCATCGAACAGAATGCGTGGCGGCGCGAGCGCTAGCAGCTTGGCCACCAGCTCGTCCATTTGGCGATTGGTGATCGTCTCCGTGAATGCGTCACGGTAACCGAGTCGCCGCTCGTACAATCCCGTCAGGCGCGGGACGAAGTACGAGTTCACCGTGAAGTAGACTAATTCGTGCCTGTCCGGCTGGGCCTGCAGGTAGTTCGCCTTTTCCTTGATGAGCGCTTCCAGA
>DATNMK010000019.1:0-65079 GCA_035602335.1 Burkholderiales bacterium | reverse complement strand
GCTAAGCGCCAGGAAGCCGCGTCGGCGACGCAGCGCCCCGCCGAAATATCGAAATAGTAGTCGCGCCGGCGCGGACCCGCGACCGCGCGAGTGTCATAATTGCACGCAGAGGGTCTAAAGACCCCGTTCACACTGGAGGAGGATGTCATGAGAGCTGCATATTCCTGCGCGACCGCGTTCGCCATGATGGCGGGCGCGCTGGCTGCGCCGTTGGCCGCGCA
The DNA here is from genome assembly GCA_035602335.1 of Burkholderiales bacterium. Lineage (GTDB taxonomy): Bacteria > Pseudomonadota > Gammaproteobacteria > Burkholderiales > SG8-39 > SCGC-AG-212-J23. The sequence goes on along the minus strand of DATNMK010000019.1, from coordinate 64,858 downwards.
TGCCTGGGAGCCGACCAAGACCGTCGAATTCATCGTGCCTGCGGGGACCGGCGGAGGCGCCGACCAGATGGCGCGCGCGATCCAGGGAATCATCGCCAAGCACGGGCTGACTAAGCAATCGATGGTGGTCATCAACAAGGCGGGCGGCGCCGGCGCCGAAGGCTTCCTCGACGTGAAGAACGCCAGGGGCAATCCGCACAAGATCATCATCACACTGTCGAACCTCTTCACCACGCCGCTGGCCACGGGCGTGCCTTTCAACTGGCGCGACCTCACGCCGGTGAAGATGATGGCGCTCGACCAGTTCGTGCTGTGGGTAAACGCCGAGACGCCGTACAAGACTGCCAAGGAATACGTCGACGGGGCGAAGAAGGCGGGGCCGGGGAAGTTCAAGATGGCCGGTACCGGCTCGCGCCAGGAAGACCAGATCATCACCGTCGCGATCGAGCAGAAGACGGGCAGCAAGTTCACCTATATTCCGTTCAAGGGCGGCGGCGAAGTCGCCGTCCAGCTCGTCGGCAAGCACGTTGAATCGACGGTGAACAATCCGATCGAAGCGGTTGCGCATTGGCGCGGCGGCAAGCTGCGCCCGCTTTGCGTGTTCGATCCGAAGCGCATGCCCTACAAGGCCAAGGTGACCGACAAGCTGTCCTGGTACGACATTCCGACCTGCAAGGAACAAGGCCTCGATGTCGATTACCTCATGCTGCGCGGCATCTTCATGCCGGGCGGCGTCAACCCCGACCAGGTCGCGTTCTACGCCGATGTCCTGCGCAAGGTGCAGCAGACGCCGGAGTGGAAGCAGCTGATGGAGCAGGGCGCCTTCAACCAGACTTCGCTCGAAGGCAAGGAATACGCGGATTGGGTGGCGCGCGAGGAAGCCCGCCACATCTCGCTGATGAAGGCGGCCGGGTTTCTCCACCAGTAGCTTTGGGGGGAGGGGAATGGACGAGGGCCGCGACGCACGGCCTGCATTCCGACAGAAGAGCGCCGAGATGGCGGTCGCGGTGTTTATTTTTCTGCTCGGCGCGATCGTCATTTACGACAGCGTGCGGCTTGGCGCGCGCTGGGGGGATGACGGTCCGCAGGCGGGCTACTTTCCGTCCTACATCGGGCTCATTCTGTGCGTGGCGTCGGCCGTGAACCTGGGGCTCGCCCTGCTGAACAGGCGCGACCAGGACAGAACCTTCGTCGAGGTTGGCCAGCTGAAGCTGGTGCTGACGGTGCTCATCCCTTCCGCGATCTACGTCGGACTTATCGGCTGGACCGGCATCTACGTCGCCTCGGCCGTGTACGTCGCGTTCTTCATGCGCTGGCTCGGCAAGTATTCGTGGTGGAAGGTGGCGGCGGTCAGCGTCGGCAACAGCGTGGTGTTCTTCCTGATCTTCGAGATCTGGTTCAAGGTGCCCTTGCCGAAGGGGCCCGTTGAAGCGCTGCTGGGCCTGGACTGATGGACGAAGTCCAGTCCCTCATCCAGGGCTTCGTCGTCGCGCTGAGCTTCAAGAACCTGGCGCTGATGTTCGTCGGCATCGTGCTGGGGGTCATCATCGGCGTGCTGCCCGGCCTGGGCGGCGCAAACGGCGTCGCGATCCTGCTGCCGCTCACCTTCTCGATGGCGCAGACGCCCGGCGGCACCACTTCGGCGATCATCCTGCTGTCGTGCATCTACTGGGGCGCCCTCTTCGGCGGCGCCATCACCTCCATCCTGTTCAACATTCCCGGCGAGCCCTGGTCGGTGGCGACGACCTTCGACGGCTATCCGCTCGCGCAGCAGGGACGCGCCGGCAACGCGCTGACGGCGGCGTTCACCTCGTCGTTCGTCGGCGCGCTGATCGCGGTGATCGTGATCACCTTTCTGTCGCCGGTCGTGGCGCGCTTCGCGCTCGAATTCGGCCCGCCGGAGTTCTTCGCCGTGTACCTGCTCACGTTCTGCGCCTTCGTCGGCATGAGCAAGGAGCCGCCTTTCAAGACGCTCGCCTCGATGATGCTCGGCTTTGCCCTGGCGGCGGTGGGCACCGACCCCGTCACAGGCGCCCTGCGCCTCACGTTCGGCTCGACGGCGCTGCTGAGCGGCTTCGATTTCCTGGTGGCCGTGATCGGCCTGTTCGGCATCGGCGAGATCCTGCTCACGCTCGAGGAAGGGCTCGCCTTCAGGGGCGCCTCGGCGAAGATCAACCTGCGGGTCGTGCTCGACACCTGGAAGGAGCTGCCGCGCTACTGGCTGACTTCGCTGCGCTCCGCCGCGGTCGGCTGCTTCATGGGCATCGTGCCGGGCGGCGCGACGCCGGCCTCGTTCATGAGCTACGGCGTCGCGCGGCGCTTCTCGCCGAACGGCGACAAGTTCGGCACCGGCCAGGTCGAAGGCGTGGTGGCGCCGGAAACCGCGGCGCACGCGGCGGGTACTTCGGCCCTTCTGCCGATGCTCACGCTGGGCGTTCCCGGCTCGCCCACCGCGGCAGTGCTGCTGGGCGGTCTTCTTATCTGGGGCCTGCAGCCCGGGCCGCTGCTGTTCGTGGAGCAGAAAGATTTCGTCTGGGGCCTCATTGCCAGCATGTACCTCGGCAACATCGCCGGATTGATTGTCGTCCTCACCTGCGTGCCTTTGTTCGCCGCGATATTGAGGATTCCTTTCTCGGTCATTGCGCCGATTATCATCGTGATCTGCGCCATCGGCTCCTACACCGTGCACAACTCGCTGTTCGACGTATGGATGATGGTGGTGTTCGGAATCGCCGGCTACGTGTTCAAGAAGCTGAGCTATCCGCTCGCGCCACTAGTGCTTGCGATCGTGCTCGGCGATCGCGCCGAGGCTTCGTTCCGCCAGGCGATGCTGTATTCGCAGGGCGACATGAGCGTGTTCTTCTCCAATGCGCTGGTGGGTTCTCTGACGGGTCTCGCGCTGTTGCTCTTGTTCTGGCCGCTGCTGTCCTGGCTTATCTCGCGTGTGCGCGCGTCCACGTCGGGCGCCCGTAGGCTTCCCTAGAAATTCCCCCAGCAGTTCCTCGTTGTTCGGCGCAGCAAAGTTGTCGTTGCTGACATCCGGCTGACAACGGCAGCGTGCAATGAGATTTTGCGATAGCGCGACTTGACCGCAGTCAAGGCCACATCGCGGTCAGAAAAGCGACGATGCGCCAGTACTTACACGAGGAGGAAGGAATGAGTTCCATCGCGCAGCCCGCTCAACCCATAGCCATCAGAGAATCCTATCGTTGGCTGCAGCTATTGGTGGGAATCGTCTGCATGGCGATGATCGCCAACCTGCAATACGGATGGACGCTGTTCGTCAATCCGCTCGACGTGAAATATCACTGGGGACGCGCTTCGATTCAGGTCGCGTTCACCATATTTGTCCTGCTCGAAACATGGCTGGTCCCTATTGAAGGCTATCTTGTGGACCGCTACGGCCCGCGGCTGGTCGTTTTGGTAGGCGGCATTCTTTGCGGCATCGCGTGGGCAATGAATGCCTATGCCGATTCGCTCGCGTTCCTGTACACCGCCGCTGCGATCGGCGGCGTGGGCGCGGGGGCGGTCTACGGCACCTGCGTCGGGAATGCGCTCAAGTGGTTTCCTGATCGGCGCGGGCTGGCCGCGGGGCTTACGGCCGCCGGATTCGGCGCAGGCTCCGCGCTCACGATTATTCCGATCTCGACGATGATCAAGTCGAGCGGCTATGAACAGACATTCCTGTACTTCGGCGTCGGTCAGGGCATCATCGTCGTGGTGCTGTCCCTGCTGCTCGCCGCGCCCAAGCCCGGCCAAGTCCCGCCGTCTTCCAAGGTTCTGCAAACGCGGCGCCAGTTCCGACCGATGGAGGTGCTGAGGACCCCGGTGTTCTGGGTGATGTACCTGATGTTCGTCCTGGTCGGCGCGGGCGGGTTGATGGCCACGGCGCAGCTCGCGCCGATCGCGAAGGATTTCAAGATCGCCGAAATTCCGGTCAGCCTGGTTGGCATCACGCTGCCCGCCCTCACATTCGCACTCGCTATCGACCGCATCCTGAACGGCCTCACGCGGCCGTTCTTCGGCTGGGTCTCTGACAACATCGGCCGAGAGAAGACCATGCTCATCGCATTTGGGCTCGAGGCGGCAGGCATCTGGGCCCTGTCCATCTATGGCCGCGATCCCATCACTTTCGTCCTTCTGACGGGCCTGGTGTTCTTCGCATGGGGCGAAATCTACAGTCTGTTCCCGTCAACCTCAGCAGACACCTATGGCACGGAATACGCTACCGCCAACGCAGGCCTGCTGTACACCGCCAAGGGCACGGCATCACTGCTCGTTCCGCTCTCAAGCTTGCTCGTCGCGGCGACGGGCAGTTGGTATGCGGTGTTCGTGGTGGCCGCGCTGATGAACGCCGCGGCCGCGCTGATGGCGTGGTTCGTGCTAAAACCGATGCGCCAGAAGTTCCTGCAGAAACTGTCCTAGCGCGACCCGACGAAGCCGCAGGTGTCGACGAATGCGGCGACGAAGCTCAGGAGCGACGCATCGAAACCGCTTTGGCGCCCGCTTCGGGGCGTCATTGGCGGAACTTCTGCTTGAGGCGCGAGAGCGTCTCCGGGGTGAGGTTGAGGTACGCGGCGAGCTCCTTCTTCGGGATACGCCCGGCAAGCTCGGGATGCTTCCTCTGGAAGCGGGAGAGCCGTCCCGGCGCGTCGAGCAGGTGCAGCGTGATGGTGTGCGCCATCACCTCCGACATCAGCTTCATCACCTCGTGCTCGAAGCGCAGCTTGATTTCCGGGTGACGCTCGATGAACTCGGCCCACAGCGGCATCGGCAGCTCCGCGGTGCGCACCTTGGTCACCGCGACGATCGAGTAGGGTACCGGCGTGCGCAGGCGCCACGCCGCGTACGAGGTGTCCATCTCCCTCTCGGCGGCAAAGCGCACGATCATTTCGCGCCCCTGCGGGTTCGACACCACGCGCTTGAGCATGCCATCCAGAATGAAGAACTGCTCCATCTCCTCGTCCCCCTGCCGCACCAGCGGGTCGCCCTTGCGGTAGTCGGCCACGGCGAGCAGCGGCTCGAGCTCGGACCACTGCGCCGCGCTCATGCCCTGCAGGAGCAGGTTCTGCCGCAGCTGCAAGCGGATGCTGTTGCGCTCCGGATGGGTCGCGAGGCTCGTCATCGGAGGCGGCATTTTAGTCCCTTGACCTCAGTCAAGGCCGCCCAAGGGGCCGCGTTCATACCATATCGCTCCCTTCAGGAGGCAACTCATGGGCACCGCTGAACCCCAAGTCGCCAAGGCCAGCAAGACAACCGATGCACAATCACAAATGACCGACGGCTTTCACCTGGTCATCGATGCCCTCAAGCTCAACGGCATCGACACGATCTTCGGTCTGCCCGGTATCCCGATCACCGACTTCACCCGCATGGCACAGGCCGCAGGCATGCGCGTGATTTCGTTCCGCCATGAGCAGAGCGCCGGCAACGCCGCCGCCATCGCCGGCTTCATGACGCAAAAGCCGGGCATCTGCCTGACGGTGTCCGCCCCCGGCTTCCTCAACGGCCTGACCGCACTGGCCAACGCCACCACCAATTGCTTCCCGATGATCCTCATCAGCGGCTCCAGCGAGCGCGAGATCGTCGACCTCCAGCAGGGTGACTACGAAGAGATGGACCAGTTGGCCATCGCCAAGCCGCTGTGCAAGGCCGCCTTCCGCGTGCTGCACGCCGAGGACATCGGTGTGGGCATCGCGCGCGCCATCCGCGCCGCCGTCTCCGGCCGCCCGGGCGGTGTCTACCTCGACCTGCCGGCAAAGCTGTTCGCCCAGACCATGGACGCCAGCGCGGCTAGCAAGTCGCTGATCAAGGTAGTCGATCCGGCGCCGCGCCAGATCCCGGCCCAGGACGCCGTGCAGCGCGCCCTCGAACTGCTCAAGAGCGCCCAGCGTCCGCTCATCCTGCTGGGCAAGGGTGCCGCCTACGCCCAAGCGGACGCGGACATCCGCGCCCTGGTCGAGAAGACCGGCATCCCCTACCTGCCTATGTCCATGGCCAAGGGCCTGCTGCCCGACACGCACGAGCAGTCCGCTGCCGCCGCCCGCTCCTACGTGCTGCCCGAGGCCGACGTGGTGATGCTGGTCGGCGCTCGCCTGAACTGGCTGCTCTCGCATGGCAAGGGCAAGACCTGGGGCAGCAAGGACCACAAGGACTGGGGCGGCCAGAAGTTCATCCAGATCGACATCTCGCCGCAGGAGGCGGATAGCAACGTCCGCATCGACGCCCCGGTGGTCGGCGACATCGGTTCCTGCGTGTTAGCGCTGCTCGCCGGCATCGGCCCCAATTGGGCCAAGCCGCCGGCTGACTGGCTGGGCGCCATCGCCGAGCGCAAGAACAAGAACGTCGCCAAGTTGGCCGAGACCCTGGCCAAGAATCCGACGCCGATGAATTTCCACAGCGCGCTGAACGTGGTGCGCGACATCATCAAGGCCAATCCCGACGCCATCCTGGTCAACGAAGGCGCCAACGCGCTCGACTTCACCCGCAGCATCGTCGACATGTACAAGCCGCGCAAGCGCCTGGACGTCGGCACCTGGGGCATCATGGGCATCGGCATGGGCTTTTCAGTCGCGGCCGCCGTGGTCAGCGGCCAGCAGGTGATCGCGATCGAGGGCGACAGCGCCTTCGGCTTCTCCGGCATGGAAGTCGAGACCATCTGCCGCTACAACCTGCCGGTCTGCGTGGTCATCTTCAACAACAACGGCGTTTACCGCGGCACGGACGTCAATCCGACCGGCGGCCCCGATGTGGCACCCACCGTGTTCGTCAAGGGCGCACGCTATGACAAGCTGATGGAGGCCTTCGGTGGCGTGGGCGTGCACGCCACGACCCCGGCCGAGTTGCGCAAGGCAATGGAAGAAGCCATCCGCTCGCGCAAGCCCACGCTCATCAATGCCGTGATCGATGAAACCGCCGGCACCGAAAGCGGTCGCATCACGAGCCTGAATCCGACAAGCGGAAAGAAGAAATAATGGAAGCGCTCAAGGGAATCCGCATCCTCGACATGAGCCACGTGCAGGCAGGGCCGACCTGCTCGCAGCTCCTTGCCTGGATGGGCGCCGATGTCATCAAGTTCGAGAACCCTGCCGGCGACGCGACGCGCGGCCAGCTGCGCGACGTACCCAATGCCGACAGCCTGTATTTCACGATGCTCAACTGCAACAAGCGCTCGATCACGGTCAACATGAAGAGCGCCGAGGGCAAGCAGGTGTTCGTCGACCTCCTTAAGAAGTGCGACATCATCATGGAGAACTTCGGCCCGGGCGTGCTCGACCGGCTCGGCTTCACCTGGGAGAAGATCCACCAGCTCAACCCGCGCATCGTGATGGGCTCGATCAAGGGCTTCGGCTCGAGCGGCCCGTACGCCGATTTCAAGGCCTACGAAAACGTGGCGCAGGCGATGGGCGGCTCGATGAGCACGACCGGCGTGCCCGACGGCCCGCCGTTCGTGACCGGCGCGCAGATCGGCGACACCGGAACCGGCCTGCACCTCGCGATCGGGCTGCTCGCTGCGCTCCATCAGCGCGACCGGACCGGAGAGGGCCAGTACGTGGAAGTCGCGATGATGGATGGCGTGATGAACCTTTGCCGCGTCAAGTTCCGCGACCATCAGCGCCTCACGCGCGGACCGCTTACCGAGTACTCGGTGCCGACCTACCAGGGAATGGGCGAAGTACCTCGCGCCGGCAACGACTCGGGCGGCGGCCAGCTCGGCAACGCCATTCACTGCAAGCCGCACGGCCCGAACGATTGGCTGTATGTCGTGGTGCAGGAAGCGGTCTGGGAAGCCATTGCCAAACGCATAGGCGGCGAGGCTTTGGCCAGGGACCCGCGCTTTGCCAAGATCGGCGAGCGCAGGAAAAACCAGGCGCAGATGTGGAAGCTCATCACCGACTTCGCGAGGGACTATACCAAGCGCGAGTTCATGGCGATCCTCAATCCGCTCGATGTCCCCTGCGGCCCGATCATGAGCACCGAGGACCTCGCCAACGACGAGCACATGCGGGGGCGCGACATGTGGGTCGAGCTCGACCATCCGCAGCGCGGCAAGTGGTGGAACGTCGGTATGCCGATCAAGCTTTCGGCGTCGCCTGCGAAGATCGAGCGCTCGCCGACCCTCGGTGAGCACACCGAGGAAATCCTGAAACAGGTTCTGAATTACGACGAATCCAAGATTGCCGGCCTGAAGCAAGCGGGCGCGTTCTCGGCCCCGCCGAAGAAGGCCGCCTGATGCGGGTGGCGATCGTCGGTCAGCAGGATTTCGGAAGAGCGGTGCTGGAGGCGTTTCTCGCGCGCGGCGACCAGGTGGCCGGCGTGTTCTGCGCGCCCGAAAAGCCCGGCGCCAAAGCCGACGTTCTGAAAACCTTCGCCCAAGAAAAACAAATCAAGGTGTTTCAGTTTCCCTCGCTGAAGAGCGACGAAGCAAGAGCGGCGATGAAAGGGCTGAACGCCGAGATCGGCATCATGGCCTTCGTGCTGCAGTTCGCGCCGCAGGACTTCGTCCACATCCCAAGGCACGGCACGATCCAGTACCACCCGTCGCTGCTGCCGAAGTACCGCGGTCCATCTTCGATCAACTGGCCGATCATCCGCGGAGACACGAAGACCGGCCTGTCGATCTTCCGGCCGACCGATGGCCTCGATGAAGGGCCGCTGATCCTGCAGAAGGAGACGCCGATCGGTCCCGATGACACGCTCGGCAGCGTGTACTTCGATCGCCTGCTCCCGATGGGCGTCCAGGCCATGCTGGAAGCCGCGGACCTGGTAGTTGCAGGAAAGCACCGCGAGCGCGAGCAGGACGAGTCCCAGGCGAGCTACGAAGGCTGGTGCCGCAAGGCCGAGGCGCGCCTCAACTGGGCCAACCATGTCGACTTCATCTACAACGTAGTGCGGGGCTGCAACCCGGCGCCCGGAGCCTGGACCACGCTGGAAGGGAAAGAATTACAAATCTTCGACTCCCGCAAGCATCCGGTGCGCACCTTCAGTGCAGTCAAGGGCAAGATCGGCGAGATAGTCGAAGTGTCCGACCAGAGCTTCCAGGTGAGCGCGCAGGGCGGACGCATCGAGGTGCTGCGCGCCAAGCTCGGCGACGGCAAGAAGCTCGCCGCCGCGGAGCTCATTTCCTCGGGCGCGATCAAGCCCGGTGCGATCCTCGGCAACTGATTTCATTTCGCTTTCCAAATCCCGCGTAAATATTTGACGCAGCGTAGTTTTGGCTGCAACAATTCGCCCGAGGCTCCTGAACTAAAAAAGCGGAGAGGGCGGAGCATGAAAGCCGGTTTGCTGAAGACCGACTGGTTTCTGGGTACGGTCGTGGTGCTGATTGTGCTCGGGTTCAATCGATACAGCGATCTGATTCCAAGCCTGGAGCAGAAGGCCTACGACATCGGCGTGCAATCCACGTCGCGCTCAGCATCGGATAAGGTTGCGGTGATCGCGATCGACGACACGAGTATCGCGAACATCGGACGCTGGCCCTGGTCGCGCGAGATCCATGCCAGGATGACCGACATCCTCGCCGGCGCGAAGACCAAGGTCATCGCGAACACCATATTTTTCAGCGAGCCGCAGATCGACCCGGGGTACGTCTACATCACCAAGCTGATCGATCTTGCCGGGCCGACCCCGGAAATGACGCCATTCGTCGCGCTGTTGAAGGAAGCTGAGCAGGCGCTCAACACCGACCGCCGGCTCGCCGAGAGCTATGTCAAGGCGGGCAACGTCCTGCTGCCGGTATTCCTCGCCATCGGCACTCCGCGCGGCCGGCCCGACAAGCCGCTGCCCGATTACCTCGCGAAGAACGCGCTTCCCGCCAAGGGCGACTCCGGCGCATTGCCGGCCGCGGAATTGCAGGCGCCGATCGAGTTGATCGGGCGCAGCGCCGCTGCGCTGGGCCATCTCAGCGCGCGCCCTGACGTCGACGGCGGCATCCGCACTGAGCCGCTGGTGCTGCGCTACTTCGACCATTATTTCCCGTCGCTTTCGCTGATGATCGCGGCGAAGAGCCTGAACCTGGGAGCGGCCGACATCAAGCTGCAGCCCGACGGCGTGGCCTTGGGCGGCCTGCGCATCGGCACCGATCCGCAGTTCAAGATGTACACCTACTTCTACCACGACCTGGAAGGGCGGCCGGCGTTCCAGGTGGATTCGTTCTATGACGTCTACAGCGGCAAGATTCCGCCCAACAAGTACGCCGACAAGATCGTGCTGATTGGCGCCACCGCCGCCGGCGTCGGCACCTACCAGGTGACGCCGGTTTCGGCGGGAACTGCGCCGGTCGTTACGCTGGCGCACGCGGTCTCGTCGATCCTGCAGGAGCATTTCTTCGTCGTGCCGAGCTGGGCGTTCGCGGTCGAGCTGCTGGTGATCGCGCTCGTCGCCGCCTATCTCATCGCGCTGCTGCCGCGCCTCAGCGCAGGCCCGGCGCTCGCGATCTCGGGCGGCGTGTTCGTCGGGCTGCTGGTGCTGCACTTCGCGCTGATGATGTCCGCCGGGATCTGGATGCAGCTCATGCTGCCCGCCACGCTGCTCCTGGTAGGCCACGCTGCGCTGGTCTCCAAGCGCTTCATCGTCACCGAGCGCGCCAAGCTCAAATCCGATGAGACCTCTGCCGAGTCGAACCGCATGCTCGGCCTCGCCTACCAGGGCCAGGGCCAGCTCGACCTCGCCTGGGACAAGTTCCGGCAGGTGCCGCGCTCCGACGCTCTGCTCGACAACCTCTACAACCTGGCGCTCGATTTCGAGCGCAAACGCCAGTTCAACAAGGCCGAAGCGGTGTTCCGCTACATGCACGATTTCAATCCGGGGTTCCGCGATCTCGGTCAGAGACTCTCGCGCGCCAAGCAGCTGGCGGAAACGCTGATCCTCTCCGGTACGGGCAGCCATCCCGGAGGCTCGCTGCAGCTCGGCGGCGAAAAGCCGAAGTTCGGCCGCTTCGAGGTGCAGAAGGAGCTCGGCAAAGGAGCGATGGGCGTGGTCTACCTCGGCAAGGATCCCAAGATCGGGCGCGAGGTCGCCATCAAGACCATGGCCCTGGCGCAGGAGTTCGAGGCCGAGGAGCTGGTCGAGGTGAAAGAGCGCTTCTTCCGCGAGGCGGAGACGGCCGGGCGTCTCTCGCATCCGAACATCGTCACCATCTACGACACCGGCGAGGAGCACGACTTCTGCTACATCGCGATGGAGCTGCTCAAGGGCGGCGATCTGGTGCCTTACACGAAAGCCGGCAACCTGCTGCCGCCCGACAAGGTGGTGTCGATCGTCGCGCGCGTCGCCGACGCGCTCGGCTTTGCGCACCGCCAGGGCGTCGTGCACCGGGACATCAAGCCGGCGAACATGATGTACCACCTGGAAAGCGACACGCTGAAGGTCACCGACTTCGGCATCGCGCGCCTCACCGGCAGCTCCAAGACCAAGACCGGCATGGTGCTCGGCACCCCGTCCTACATGTCGCCCGAGCAGCTCGCCGGGAAGAGGATCGAGGGGCGCTCGGACCTGTTCTCGCTCGGCGTGACCCTGTATCAACTGCTGTGCGGCAGGCTGCCGTTCGAGGGCGAGTCGATGGCGCAGCTGATGTTCAAGATCGCCAACGAGCCGCCGACGGACATCCGCACCATCAACCCGTCGCTCTCCCCGTTGCTGGTGGCTTTCCTCGAGCGCGCGCTGGCGAAGAACCCGGACGAGCGTTTCCAGACCGGCGAGGAGTTTGGCGGCGCACTGCGCGCGTCGCTGTCCGCGACGGCAACCGGCGAGGTCGACATCCGGCTCTGAGCGCGCATGGATCTCACACAGACCCTGGAAATCACGAGCTGCACCGATCCCGGCATGGTGCGCTCGCACAACGAGGATTCGGTGGCCGCGGACGCGGCGCGCGGGCTGGTGGTGCTCGCCGACGGCATGGGAGGCTACAACGCCGGCGAGGTCGCGAGCGGCATGGCGACCACCGTCATTGTCACCGAGATGCAGCAGGTCCTCGCCAATGCGCGCCCCTACGACGTGGACCCGCGCACCAGCCAGGAGATCGCCGCGCGGCTGCTGCGCGAGCAGGTGCTGAAGGCAAATACCTCGATCTACCAGGCCGCCCAAAGCCAGCCGCAGTACGCGGGCATGGGCACCACGCTGGTGGTGTGCCTGTTCTACGACAACCGCGTGCTGGTGGCGCACCTCGGCGATTCGCGGCTTTACGTGCTGCGCGAGGGCAAGTTGAAGCAGGTGACGCGCGACCACTCGCTGCTGCAGGAGCAGATCGACTCGGGCCTGATCACGCCCGACCAGGCGAAGAACGCGCAGCACAAGAACCTCGTCACCCGCGCTCTGGGCATCGATCCCAGCGTCGAGCCGGAAATGCACGAATACCGCACCAAGCCGGGCGACATCTACCTGCTGTGCTCCGACGGCCTGTGCGACATGGTCGACGACGACGACATCGGCATGGCGCTGCAGGCGCTCGGCGGCAACCTCAAGCTCGCCGCGCAGCAGCTGGTGCAGATGGCCAACGACAACGGGGGGCGCGACAACGTTTCAGTTATACTCGTCCGCGTCCTCCGGGAATACCCGGCCGCGCGCGGCGTGATGGCCAAGGTGTTCGCGTGGTTAAAATAACCTCCCCCAGGGGTCAGCTATGGCGAAACTGATACTCAGCATGGATGGACTGGTGCTCAAGGAGATCTCCTTGACGAAAGAGCGCACCACCATCGGCCGCAAGCCCCATAACGACATCCAGATCGACAACCTGGCGGTGAGCGGCGAGCACGCGGTGATCGTCACCATCCTGAACGACTCGTTCCTCGAGGACCTCGGCAGCACCAACGGCACCGTGGTCAACGGCAACCCGATCAAGAAGCACTTCCTGCAGAACAACGACGTCATCGAGCTCGGCAAGTACAAGCTGAAGTTCGTCGGCGAGCCCGCCCCCGTGGCGGGGGCCGAGAAGGCGGATTTCGAGAAGACCATGGTGCTGCGGCCGGCGGCGATGAAAGCCGCCGCCGAGCAGGCCAGGGCGATGTCGGGCGGCAGTGCCCCCCAGGTGGCGGGCGCCGCGCGCGCCACCGCCTCGCAGCAAGCCGCCGCCAGCGCCACCGCCGCCGGGATCGCCGATAAGGATGCGAAGCCCGCCGCGCCGCCCGCCGCCAAGCCGGCGCAGCCGCTCGGCTCGATCCAGTTGCTCTCCGGCTCCAACGCCGGCAAGGAGCTCGAGCTCTCCAAGCCGCTCACCACGCTCGGCAAGCCCGGGGTCGGGGTGGCAGTGCTGACCCGCCGGCCGCAGGGCTACTTCATCACCCACGTGGAAGGCGCCAACCGGCCCACGGTCAACGGTCAGCAGATCGGCGCGGCCCCGCACGCGCTCAAGGATCACGATGTAATCGAGCTTGCCGGCGTGAAGATGGAATTCTTCCTGAAGGCATAGCGCCAAAACGGCAGGCCATCTGAAACAGCACATCGTAAGGATCGCTCTCGGCCTCGCGATCACGCTGTTCTTCATCGGGCACGCCGCCGGGCTCTACCAGTTCGGCTTCATCACCCAGCTCGACAACATCATCTACGACACCCGGCTGCGCCTCACCATGCCGCGCGGGATCGACCCTCGCATCGTGATCCTCGACATCGACGAGAAGAGTCTGGGCGAGCTGGGCCGCTGGCCGTGGAGCCGCAGGCTGATGGCCGAGCTGATCGACAAGCTGTTCGACAAGTATGGCGTCGGGATCCTCGGCTTCGACGTGATCTGGGCGGAGCGCGACACGAGCTCGGGCATCGACGTGCTCGACGCGCTGGCACAGAAGGACCTCAAGGAGGTGGCGGCCTTTCAGCAGATCTACCGCGAGCTGCGCGGCAAGCTCGACAACGACGGCTTGTTTGCGGCGTCGATCAGGGACCGTCCGGTGGTCCTCGGCTACTACTTCAATGCCGATGACAATGCCGTCAGGGCGAACGCCATCCCCGACCCGGTGATTCCGAAGGGAACGTTTGCCGGGCGCAACATCGGCTTTTTGCGGTGGAAGGGCTACACCGGCAACCTGCCGATCTACCAGAAGCACGCCGCCGCCGCCGGTCATTTCAACCCTAAGGTGGACGACGACGGCGTGTCGCGGCGCGTGCCGATGCTGCTCGAGTTCGAGGGCGCGTACTACGAGCCGCTGTCGCTGGCGATGGTGCGCACGTATCTGGCGCTCACCACGGGTAAGTTTCCCGAAGTCGAACCCGGGTTTGCGCCGGAGCGCTTCGTATCGAAGGGCTACGGCGGACTGGAATGGCTCAAGGTCGGTCCGCTGACCATCCCGGTGGACGAGACCGCGAGCGCGCTGATTCCATATCGCGGGCACAAGTTCAGCTTTCCCTATGTCTCGCTCGTCGATGTGATCAAGGAGCGCACCAGGCCCGATGCGTTGAAGGGCAAGATCGCCCTGGTGGGTACTACGGCGCCGGGCCTGCAGGACCTGCGCTCGACGCCGGTCGACGCCGTTTTCCCGGGCGTCGAAATCCACGCCAATCTGATCGCCGGGATGCTCGACCGCGATATGAAGCAGATGCCGCCGTACATGGTCGGCGCCGAAGTGCTGCTGCTGATCATCGGCGGGGTGGTGCTCGCGGTGCTCATCCCGATGCTGTCCGCTCTCTGGGCCACCGTCGCCTCGATCGTCGGCTTCGCGCTCATCGTGGCATTGGACCTCGTGGTCTGGAAGTACGGCGGCATGGTGTTGCCGCTCGCCGCAGCGATCCTCATGACGGCGGCGCTCTACACCATGAACATGGCTTACGGCTATTTCGTGGAGTCGCGCTCCAAGCGCCAGTTCACCGAGCTGTTCGGCCAGTACGTGCCTCCCGAGCTGGTGGACAGGATGGCCGCCGACCCGCGCAAGTACAACATGGCGCCGCGCAGCGCCGATCTGACGATCCTGTTTTCCGACGTGCGCGGCTTTACCGGCATCTCCGAGGCGCTCAAGCCCGAGGAGCTGCGCGAGTACATCAACGAGTACCTCACCGACATGAGCTCCATCATCCGCAGCAAGTACCGGGGCACGCTCGACAAGTACATCGGCGACGCGATCATGGCGTTCTGGGGCGCGCCGGTGGATGATGCGCAGCACGCGCGCAACGGCGTGCTCGCCGGCATCGAAATGCAGCGCGAATGCGAGCGTCTGAACGCTAAGTTCGCGGCGCGTGGCTGGCCGACGCTCAAGATCGGCGTCGGCGTCAATTCCGGCACCGTGCGCGTGGGCGACATGGGCTCGCAGGTGCGCCGCGCCTATACCGCAATGGGTGATGCGGTCAACGTCGCCTCGCGCCTGGAAGGCCGCACCAAAGGCTACGGCGTCGGCATCCTGGTCGGTGAAGCGACGCGCAACGCCGTGAAGGACGTCGTGTTCCGCGAGGTCGACCGCATCAGGGTGAAAGGCAAGGACGCGGCGCTCACCATCTACGAGGCGATCGGGCTCGAGTCCGAAGTCGACAAGAAGCTGCACGACGAGCTCAGGCTGTGGAACCAGGCGCTGCGGCATTACCGCGCCCAGCAGTGGGACCAGGTCGAGGTGTGCCTGCTCAATCTGCAACGCATGAACCCCGGCTGCGAGCTCTACCAGATCTATGCGGAAAAAGTAGCCGAAAAACGCCGCCAACCGCCGCCGCCCGACTGGGACGGGGTGACGGCGTTCGACGAGAAATAAGGAGAACAGCGTGCGCCTGCGAGTCCTCGGCTGCTCGGGAGGGATCGGCGGTCGGCACCTGCGCACCACCTCCTTTCTTCTCGACAGCGACATCCTGATCGACGCCGGCACCGGCGTGGGCGATCTGTCGCTCGCCGAGCTGTCGCTGATCGATTACATTTTCATCACCCATTCGCACCTCGATCACGTCGCCTCGATCCCGTTTCTCGTCGACACGGTGGGCGGCATGCGGACGAAGCCGCTCACGGTTTATGCCCAGCGCGCCACCATCGAGATCATGCGCAACCATCTTTTCAACTGGGCGATCTGGCCCGATTTCAGCGAGATCCCGTCGCCCGAAGCGCCGTTCCTGCGCTACGAGGAAATAGAACTCGGAAAGACCGTTTCAATGTCGGGGCGCGAGATCACGCCGATCCCCGCGCGCCACACCGTGCCTGCGGTCGGCTACCACCTCGACAGCGGAAACGCGAGTCTGGTCTTCACCGGCGATACCGGGCCGAACGATGCGCTGTGGCGGGTGGTGAACCGCATCCGCAACCTCAAATTCCTGATCATCGAGACCGCGTTCTCCAACAAGGAGCGCCACCTCGCCGAGATCTCGCGCCACCTTTGCCCGCAGACGCTGGCTGAGGAGCTCGCCAAGCTTGAGCGCAATGCCGAGATCTTCATCACGCACATGAAGCCGGGCGAGATCGAGCCGACCATGCAGGAGATCGAGGAGTGCGCCGGCGCGTTCCGCCCGCGCATGCTGCAGAACAATCTGGTGCTGGAGTTCTAGATGCTCCCCGGCCAGCTGCCGCGCGCCACTCCCGAGCAGCTCGCCACCCTGGCGCCGCTTGCCGGGCTGTCGCGCGAGCGCCTGGTGGAGCTGGCCGACGTGGCGGTGGTCGAGCGCGCGCCGCGAGGCAGCGACCCGATGAAGGAGTGGCCGAAGGCGACGCAGTCGATCTTCCTGCTGCAGGGCGAGCTGCTGGTGATGTACCAGGGGGGCGGCACGCTGGTGGTGGTCGACGGCACCGAGGAAGCCCGCTACGCGCTCAACCGGCAGAAGCAGACGGTGGTGCGCACCAAGGCGATCACCGACGTCGACCTGCTGGCGGTCGACGACGAGGTCCTCGACATCCTCGCCACCTGGGATCAGGTCGCCGCGGCGGGAGCCGAGAGCGACAGTTCCCCCATGGCGCGCGCCATGATCACCGGTGCATTCTCCCTCGGCAACCTGCGCAGCGGCGCCTTTGCGCAGCTGCCGGCCGCGCACATCGAAGAGCTGCTCAAGCGCTTTCAACGCGTCAAGACCGCGCGCGGCGAGGTGGTCATCCGGGAAGGGGACGAGGGCGACTACTACTACGTGATCGAGTCGGGCCGCTTCCAGGTCGAGCGCCTGGTCGGCGGCGCCAAGATGATCCTTGCCGAGCTGAAAAGTGGCGATGCGTTCGGCGAGGAGGCACTGGTCTCGGAAGCCAAGCGCAACGCGAGCGTGATCTCGCTCGGGGAGGGTGAACTGCTGCGCCTGGACAAGCAGGATTTCAACACCTTGCTGCGCGAGCCGCTGCTGCGGCGCGTTGCCTTCGAGGAGGCGGCCGAAAAGGTGCGGCGCGGCGCGCTGTGGCTCGACGTGCGCTATCCCTCGGAGTACCAGTACGACAAGCTGCCGGGCGCGATCAACGTGCCGCTCGCCGAGGTGCGCAACATGTTCGCCGTGCTCGACCGCTCCAGGGAATACGTGGCGTATTGCCAGAGCGGGCGGCGCAGCGCCGCGGCGGCGTTCCTGTTCGCGCAGCGTGGCTTCAGGGTGTGGCTGCTGGAGGGCGGTTTGCGCAGTGCGGAAAGGCAGCCGTAAAGGCCGAAATTCATTGAAAATCATGGGCCCTGACGCTACGATGGGGGCCTAGCAAGAAAGCAGGACAAGGGAGGGTCGGGAATGAGCGCTGTACTCAGCCATCAGGCTGCGACGCAGACCGACGTCGCTGCGCGCCTGGCGTTTCAGAAGCAGCTCCAGGCGGTCACCAACAAGATCCACGCCACCAACAACATCGACGAGATCATGCTCGAGGTAAGCGCGGACATCTGCGCGCTGTTCAACGCCGACCGCCTGACAATCTACTCGGTGGGCGAGGACAAGCAGGCGATCGTCTCCAAGGTCAAGACCGGCCTCAACTCATTCAAGGACCTGAAGCTGCCGATCGCCGAGCATTCGATCGCCGGCTACGTTGCGCTCTCGAAGAAGACGGTCAACATCAAGGACGTCTATGACGACGGCGAGCTGCGCGGGCTGAACCCCAACCTGCGCTTTCTGCAGGAGGTCGACAAACGCACCGGCTACCGCACCAAGCAGATGCTGGTGGCGCCGATCGTGGAGCAGGGCACGAGCGAGCTGATCGGCGTCATCCAGATCATCAACAACAAGACCGGCGTGCCGTTCGGCGCGCTGGCCGAGGAAGGGGTGCACGAGCTGGCCCAGACCCTCGCCATCGCCTTCAAGCAGCGCCAGAAGCCGCAGCTCGTCAAGACCAAGTACGACTACCTGATCGCGGACGCCGTGCTGTCGGCCGGCGAGTTCGAGCTCGCCTCGAGGCAGGCGCGCAAGAAGGCGATCGACGTCGAACAGGTGCTCGCCGACGAGTTCCAGGTCAAGATCCCCGCCATCGGCCAGGCGCTTTCGAAATTCTTCGGCGTGCCGTACGAGACGTTCAAGCAGGACCGCGTCAAGCCGATGGAGCTGCTGAAGAACCTGAAGCGCGAGTACGTCGAGGCGAACCTGTGGCTGCCGATCGACGACACCAAGGAAGGGCTGGTGGTGCTGTGCCTCGATCCGGAGCGCATCCGCTCCTCGCGCATCGCGTCGAACGTGTTTCCGAAGTCACGCCTTGTCTACAAAGTTACGACGCAGAAGGAGTTCAAGGAAACGGTCAACCAGTTCTACGGCCAGGAAACGGCCGTCGACAGCGGCAATATCGACGAGCTGCTGTCCGGCCTCGAGGAGGAGACGGCCGAGGCGACTGACGGCGGGACCGACGAAGTTTCCGCGGCGGCGGACAACGAGCTGGTAAAGCTGGTGAACAAGGTCATCATCGACGCCTACAACCAGGGCGCCTCGGACATCCACATCGAGCCTTACCCGGGCAAGGCCAAGACCGAGATCCGCTTCAGGAAGGACGGCTCGCTCGGACCGTATATCGAAGTGCCGGCGAGCTACCGCGCGGCGCTTGCCGCCCGTATCAAGATCATGTGCGACCTGGACATCTCCGAGAAGAGAAAGCCCCAGGACGGCAAGATCAAGTTCAAGAAATTCGGGCCGCTCGACATCGAGCTGCGCGTCGCCACCATCCCGACCGCGGGTGGCGTCGAGGACATCGTAATGCGGATTCTGGCCGCCGGCGAGCCGATTCCGCTGGAGAAGATGGGCTTCAGCCCGCGCAACATCGAGGAGCTGCAAAGGGCGGTGTCCAAGCCCTACGGCCTGTTCTTCGTCTGCGGACCGACCGGTTCGGGCAAGACGACGACGCTGCACTCGGTGCTGAAGTATCTGAACACGCCGGACACCAAGATCTGGACCGCAGAGGACCCGGTCGAGATCACGCAGAAAGGCCTGAGGCAGGTGCAGGTCAACAGGAAGGCAGGCCTCGATTTCGCCGTGGTGATGAGGGCCTTCCTGCGCGCCGACCCGGACATCATCATGGTCGGCGAGATGCGCGACAAGGAAACCACCTCGACCGGCATCGAAGCCTCGCTCACCGGCCACCTGGTGTTCGCCACCCTGCACACCAACTCGGCGCCGGAGTCGATCTCCCGCCTGCTCGACATGGGGATGGACCCGTTCAACTTCTCCGATGCGCTGCTCGGCATCCTGGCGCAGCGCCTCGCCAAGCGCCTGTGCAGCTGTAAACAGCCCTACACCCCGGAGCCGGCGGAGTTGACCTCGTTCCTGCGCGAGTACTGCGAGGAGCTGATGAACACGCCCCGGTTCAAGGCGGATCCGAAGGGCGCGATGGAGGCGGTCTACAGAGACTGGGTGAAGACCTACGGCAACGAAAGGGGACAGCTTGCGTTCTACAAGCCGGTCGGCTGCGACAAGTGCGGCGGCAGCGGCCTCAAGGGACGCTGCGGCTTGCACGAGTTGCTGATCGCGAGCGACCGGCTGAAGAAAGCCATACAGGAGCACGCGCGCGTCGCCGAGATGCTCGCCATCGCCGTGGACGAAGGCATGCGCACCCTGAAGCAGGACGGCATGGAGAAGTGCCTCAGCGGGATTACCCACATCAAAGAAGTCCGCTCGGTCTGCATCAAGTGAGCAGCACCCTCGATACCACCGCCACCCAGGGCTTCCGCGTCGGCGCCGGCGGTGCCGCGCCCGATTATGACCTGGTGCTGCGCCTTGAGCAGCTCAATGCGATCGGCGCCTCGCTCTCCGCCGAGCGCGACATCGACCGGCTGCTCGAGGCGATCCTCTCAGCGGCGAAGACCATTACCCGCGCCGACGGCGGCACGCTGTACCGGGTCACCGAAGAGCGCACCTTGCGCTTCGAGATCGTGCGCACCAGCTCGCTGCGCTATTACCTTGGCGGCACCACCGGAAACCCGGTGCCGTTCTATCCGATCCAGCTCTACAAGGACGGCAAGCCCAACCAAAGCATGGTTGCCGCCTACGCTGCGCTAACCGGCAAGACGGTGAACATCGCCGACGCGTACACCGCAGACGGATTCGACTTCTCAGGCACGCGCGCGTTCGACTCCAAGACCGGCTACCGCTCCAAGTCGTTCCTCACCGTTCCGATGCGCAATCACGAGAACGAGACGATCGGCGTGCTGCAGCTCATCAACGCGCAGGATCCAACCAGCGGGCAGATCGTGCCGTTCTCGCCCTCGGACCAGCGGCTCGCGGAGTCGCTGGCGTCGCAGGCGGCGATTGCGCTCACCAACCGGATGCTGATCAACCAGCTCGAGGAGCTGTTCGAGTCCTTCATCAAGCTGATCAACACCGCGATCGACGAGAAATCGCCGTATACCGGCGGGCACTGCCAGCGGGTGCCGGCGCTGACCATGCTGCTCGCCGAAGCGGTGAACGAGACCAAGGAAGGCCCGCTGCGCGACTTCCACATGTCGGACAAGGACCGCTACGAGCTGAAGATCGCCGGCCTGCTGCACGACTGCGGCAAGGTGACCACCCCGGTGCATGTCGTCGACAAGGCCACCAAGCTGGAAACCATCTTCGACCGCATCCAGCTGATTGACACGCGCTTCGAGGTGCTCAAGCGCGACGCCGAGCTGGAGGCACTCAGGAAAAAGCATATTTTCCTGGAACAGAGAAAACCCATGGAGGCGGCGGAAGAAGACAAGCGCTTGCGCGACCAGCTGAGGCAGCTCGAGGACGATCGCAGGTTCTTGCACGCCTGCAACATCGGCGGCGAGCGCATGCGCGACGAGGACATCGAGCGCGTGCGGCGCATCGGCCAGTACCGCTGGCGCGACATGGCCGGCCACGAGGCGCAGTTTCTCACCGCAGACGAGGTAAAGAACCTCACCATCCGCTCCGGCACGCTCACCGAAGAGGAGCGCAAGGTGATCAATCACCACATCGTCGCCACCGTCCGGATGCTGGAAGCCCTGCCTTGGCCCAAGCACCTCACCAACGTGCCCGAGTATGCGGGCGGGCATCATGAGCGCATGGACGGCAAGGGTTATCCGAAAGGGCTGACGCGCGAGCAGATGTCGATCCAGGCGCGCTGCATGGGCATCGCCGACATCTTCGAGGCGCTTACCGCCAAGGACCGCCCCTACAAGAAGGGCAAGACGCTGTCGGAATCGCTCGAGATCCTGGGTCGCATGAAGCTCAATAATCACGTCGACCCGGACCTGTTCGACATCTTCGTCCGCAGGAAGGTCTACCGCCGCTACGCCGAGATGTTCCTCGACCCGGAGCAGATCGACACGGTCGACGAATCGAAGATCCCCGGCTTCCAGCCCTGATCCGCTGCAAGGTGACCAAAATTGGCGGCCGCAGACCGTGATGGTCGGTTCTGGGCGCCTGAAACCGTGCCTTTTCCTTCACAAATCCGCCGTTTAGCGCATGGCAAGGTCTGGCATGGACGTTGCGTATATACGGCAGGTCGCGGTATAAACGCGACCTGCTGACTACCAAACAGAAAGGGAGTGTCCGATGAGAACGCTGCAGAAGGGCTTTACGCTGATCGAACTGATGATCGTGGTTGCGATCATCGGCATTCTGGCCGCCGTCGCACTTCCGGCGTACCAGGACTACACGATCCGCGCGAAGATGTCGGAGATAATTCTCGCCATGAGCGCCTGCCGTACGTCGATCACCGAGGTGTACCAGTCGGGCGGGTCGGCGCCGGGCGCGGGCGGCTGGGGCTGCGAAGTCAGCGCCTCCGCGGGCACGAAGTACGTGACGGCCATCACCACGAGCGCGGATGGCGTCGTCACCGCCACGGTGCAGAGCATCAGCCCCTCGGTGAACACCTCGGTGGTTACGCTGATCCCGCTTTCATCGGCGGCTACGGCGGCGGTCTTCACCCCGAATGCAAGCCAGAGCCTGTATGGCTGGTCCTGCGGCGGCGCGGGCACCACGGTTCCGCTGAAGTACCTGCCGGGCTCCTGCCGCGGCAGCTAATCAGAGCCTTAGCTTCAATAAAAGGTACCCTTCGGGGTGCCTTTTTTTTTGGGGGGCGCCGGGGCGCCAGATGACCGAGCTTACGATTCTCATGCCTTGCCTCGACGAGGCGGCGACTGTCGGCACGTGCGTCGCCAAGGCACGGGGTTTTCTGCAGCGCACGCGGATCGATGGTGAGGTGCTGGTCGCCGACAACGGCTCCAGCGACGACTCCAGGACACTGGCGCAACGTGCGGGGGCGAGGGTGATCGAGGTGCCACAGCGCGGCTACGGCGCCGCCCTGGCCGCGGGAATCGCCGCGGCTCGCGGCCGGTTCGTAATCATGGGTGACGCGGACGACAGCTACGATTTCGACCGTCTCGAAGGATTCGTAGAAATGCTGCGGCAAGGTCATCCGCTGGTCATGGGGAACCGTTTCAAGGGCGGCATCCAGCCGGGCGCGATGCCGGCGCTGCATCGCTATATCGGCAACCCGGTGCTCAGCTTCATCGGGCGGCTGCTGTTCCGCGCCCGCGTCGGCGATTTTCATTGCGGGCTGCGCGGCTTCGACCGGGCTGCGGTCATGTCGCTCGACCTCAGGACGCGGGGCATGGAGTTCGCGAGTGAGGTGGTGGTGAAGGCGGCGCTCGCAGGGTGGCGCATTGCCGAGGTGCCGACCCGGTTGCGGCCGGACGGCCGCGGCCGGGCGTCGCACCTGAACAGCTGGCGCGACGGCTGGCGGCATCTGCGGTTCTTGCTGCTGTTCAGTCCGCGGTGGCTGTTCCTGTATCCCGGAGTTGCGCTGCTCGCGCTCGGCACTGTCTTGACCACCGCGCTTTATTTCGCGCCGCTGCACGTCGGCGCCGCGGGGCTTGACATCCACAGCATGCTCTACGGTTCAGCCGGCGCGCTGCTGGGCCTGCAGCTTTGCCTGTTCGCGCTCTTCGCGCGCGTGTCTGCGCAGAACGCGGGTCTGCTGCCGCGGCAGCCTGCGCTCGAGAAGCTGCTCGGCGCGCTCAGCCTGGAGCGCGGGCTTCTCGTCGGCCTTGCTGCGGTGGTGATCGGGCTAGCTTGGAGCGCCGCCGCTTTTCTGCGATGGCGCGAAACCGGCTTCGGTGCGCTCGATCCCAGGGTGGTGATGCGCGACACGATTCCTGCCAGCGCGTTGATGGTCGGCGGCATGGAAGTCATGCTGGCCTCCTTTCTGCTAAGCATATTGCGACTGAAGGAGGAGCATTAACACTGCGATGCCCGAGCTCACCGTTGTCGTTCCGGCGTTCCGCGAGCGCGAAAACATCCCCGCGCTACTTTCCGCCCTGGAGCAGGCGCTGAAGGCCTGCGACTGGGAGACCATCGTCGTGGTCGACGACGCCTTCGATGGCGGCGAAGACCTGGTGCGCGAGCGCGCGCAACAGGATCATCGCATCCGCTGCCTTCATCGCATCGGACGGCGCGGCCTTGCTTCCGCCTGCATCGAGGGAATGCTTGCCAGCTCGGCGCCTTACCTGGTGGTCATCGACGCCGACCTGCAGCACGACGAGACGCTGATTCCGAGGCTGCTCGACGCGGTCAAGCGCGATGGCGCCGACATCGTCGTCGCGAGCCGGTATATGGAGGGCGGCAGCACCGGCGAGTTGGCCGCCGAAAGGGTGCGCATCAGCCGCGCTGCCAGTGCTTTGAGCAGAGTCCTGTGCAAGGGTCTGAGCGATCCGATGAGCGGCTTTTTTGTCGTGCGGCGGGAATTCCTCGAGCGCGTGGTGCGCAGGCTCTATGGCCGCGGATTCAAGATCCTGCTCGACCTCGTCGCCGCGGCACGCGGTGAGGTGCGCATCACCGAGCTGCCCTACCGCATGCGCAGCCGGACGCACGGCGAGAGCAAGCTCGGCGCGCGCGTCATCGCCGAGTTCTTCATGCTGATTCTTTACCACCTCACCGGACGGCTGATGCCAGCGCGATTTTTCATGTTCGCCGCCGTGGGGGTGACGGGCCTGGCGGTGCACCTTGCCGTTCTCTCGACCGCATTTCGCGCGACCGGAGGCGATTTCCTCCTCAGCCAGGTGCTGGCGACGTGGGCCGCGATGACCAGCAACTTCTTCCTCAACAATGCCTTCACGTACGGCGATCAGCGCTTGAGTGGCAGGCGGCTGTGGCGTGGCCTGCTCACCTTCTATGTCGCCTGCGGCATCGGCGCATTCATCAATATCGCGATCGCGGAGTGGCTGTTCCTGAAGTCCGGTACGTATTGGGCGGCGGGTCTGGCGGGCGCGCTGGTTGCCGCGCTGTGGAACTTCTTCACCACTGCGTCGTTCACCTGGGGCGGATCGTCCGCCGGCAGGCGATGATGCTCGAGCGCACCGAAGCGTTCCGCCCCGGAAAGACGGACTGGATGCAGGCCGCTTGCGTCGCCTTGGCGCTGTTCGCGCTGTATGCGGCAACCGCGCCGCGCACCGTCGCGTTGGAAGACGACGGGCTGTTCGTCCTGTCGAGCTACTTCCTGGGCATCGAGCACCCGCCGGGCTATCCGCTCTACACGCTTCTCGGCAAGCTGTTTACCTTCCTGCCGTTCGGCTCGGTGGCGTACCGTGTCCATTTGGTCGCCGCTGTGTTCGGGGCGCTGACCGGCGCCGCCGCGTGGCTATGCGCCCGCGCCCTGATCGCAGGCCGCTTGCCGGCCTACCTCGCTGCATTCGGCTTGGGACTGTCGCCGGTGTTCTGGTCGCAAGCCATCATCGCCGAGGTCTACACCCTTAACACGTTTTTTTTGCTCGTACTGATTTACCTGGGACTACAGGTCTGTCCACCTGCCGCCCAGCGCGCACCGGTCACGCAGGACAGCGGCCGCGTGCTGCCCTGGATGGCTTTCGTGTTCGGCCTCAGCCTGAGCAACCATTGGCCCCTGATGCTGCTGGTCGCGCCCGCTTTCGCGATCCTGCTGTGGCC
The DNA here is from genome assembly GCA_035602335.1 of Burkholderiales bacterium. Taxonomy (GTDB): domain Bacteria; phylum Pseudomonadota; class Gammaproteobacteria; order Burkholderiales; family SG8-39; genus SCGC-AG-212-J23. The sequence continues at coordinate 39,652 of DATNMK010000019.1, read as the reverse complement.
GAGGAGGTACGAAATACTGAGGCGCTCTCCGCTGCTGATCGGACTGTTCGCGCTCGGCCTGCTGCCATACGTTTGGATGGTCGTGCTGTCCTGGAGCGGCCTGCCCATCAGTTTCTACGGGCCGATCGAGTACCTGAGCGAGTTCCTGTACCTCGTCACCCGGGCGGGTTATGCGGACGTGGACAAGTCGCTTTCCGCGTCGTGGCTGGACCGCGTCAAGTTTTTCGAGTTCATGGGAGCGCAACTGCTGCTGCAGTTTGCGTTCGTGGGCACGGCGCTCGCGGCCGTGGGATGCGCCGTCCAGTGGCGCGCCTGGGGTCGGCGCGTTTCCGCGTTCTTCACCCTGGCGTTTCTGATGCCTTCAGCCGTGCTGCTGCTGCTGCTCGGCTTCGATTACGACTCCTTTCACAAGCACATCTTCCATGTCTATCCGCTGCCGGCCTATGCGGTCGCCGCGCTATGGATGGCGCTGGGATTTGCCTGGCTGGCGCGGCGCATGGCACTTCGTGCGCCGCAGTCCGCTGCCGTCGCGCTCGCAGTGCTTGCGCTGGTTTTCGCGCTGGGCTGCCGGTCCAACTTCCTGGCCGACTACGACTGGGCGGCGCGCTACGCGCAGGCCGTGCTGCGCACCCTGCCTCAAGACGCCGTGTTATTCGTGAAAGGCGACCCCGACCTCGCGCCGATTGCCTACTTCCATATCGTGGAGAACTGGCGGCCCGATATTACCCTGTACCAGTCGACGGGCCTGGTCCTCGGCAACCGCCTGTTTCATCCCCTGCGCACCGATGAGGAGACGGCGCGGCGCAAAGTGCGCGAGATGATCGAAAACGAGAGCCATCCGGTCGCGTTCACGATGGAGCATTTCACCGAATTTGCGCGCCGCGACCGCTGGCTCTACGTCGAGGTCGACAAGAGCTCGCGCGACCCGAACCAGGTCACGGTGGACATTCCGGAAGATGCGGTCCGATTTTTCGAAGAGTCGATACTGGGCGCGAAGGAAACCAACGCCTGGGCGGCGTTCCTGCAGGGTGAGCTGCGCCGCCGGTACGGCGCCCTGCTGGCGCGCACGATGTCGCGGACCCAGCCGCCGGACGAGCGCACGCGGCGCCATCTGGTGGCGCTTTCCGAGGACTTCTACGGCGCGCTCGGTGTCGCCGAAGGCTTGATGGCCAACAAGGCCGGGTACTCGGCAGGCACCGTCGGGGCCTTTCTCGACAAGGCGAGGGACCTGATGCCCTCCGACGTCGTCAAGGAGCACCAGGCGCGCTTTTTCTATCTGCGGGGAGCGCTTCGCGCAGACCTGGGCGACAAACGCGGCGCCATCGAGGACTTCGAAACGGCATTGTCCATTTGGCCGACGCCCAACAATCCTGCGATGACCCCGCTCGAAGACCTGCACCGCGAGATGGGCGACATGAGCGCGTTCGAAGCCATCCGGAAGCGCGTGAAACGCCGCCGGCAATAACCCGAGCGCATGGGGCGAGCGGCGCTGTTCCTCGTTTTCAGCATTCCCGCCGCGCTCTGCGCGGGATGGACGATCTTCGCCGGCAAGGACGTCAACTGGGACCTGCTCAACTATCACTACTACGCGCCATTCGCGCTGCTCGCCGGCCGGCTCGAACAGGATTTTTTTGCGGCGAGCGCGCAGAGCTATCTCAATCCTGTCGGTTACCTCCCGTTCTATCTCATGGTTTCCGCGGGCTGGCACAGCGTCGCGGTGTCGATGGCGCTTGCGGCTGCTCACAGCTTGTGCATCGGGTTTCTTTACCTCATTTCGTGGAAGCTCCTTGCACACCGCGGCACGCGCCAACGCATCCTGTTGTCCTGTCTCGCCGCCGCGCTGGGCGGCGCCACGGCAGTCTACTGGGCGACGGTCGGCACATCGTTTCTGGATCCGCTGCTTGCCGTGCCGATGCTCACCGGGCTGCTCCTGCTGCTGGCCGACGATCCGGCTTCGAGCGTGCGCCACGCGTTTCTCGCCGGCATATTGTTCGGCGGCGCCGCGGCCCTGAAGTACTCGAATGCAGTATTCGCCATCGCCGCGCTGCCGTTGGCCCTGGCAATGCCCGCCGCTTCCGGCGCGGCGCGGCTGCGCGCCGGACTCGGCTATGCCGCCGGGGGCGCGCTTGCGCTCGGTGTCCTGGCCGGGCCCTGGTTCGCGCTCTTGATGCGCGAGTTCGGCAACCCGGTATTCCCGCTGTTTAACGCCTGGTTCCAGTCGCCCTACGCGGCGCCGGTGAACATGGTCGGCGAGCGTTTCAGGCCGCAGGACCTTGTCGCGGCAGCCGCCTTGCCGTTTCGCATGGTGGCGCCCGATCGCACGCTGTATGCGGAGCTCATCGCGCCGGATTTGAGGTTTGCCGCCCTCGCTCTGGTTGCCGCGGCCCTGCCTGTCATGGTCGCGGTGCGAAAACGACAAGCCGGCGCCGGCGCTGCGCTCCAGCCTGCCGACTGGCGCGTGCTCGGGTTTTTCTGCGTGGCCCTGGCGCTTTGGGTCGCAACCTCGGCGAACGGCCGCTACGGAATGCTGGTGCTTCTTCTCGCCGGCGTATGCCTCGCCCGGCTCGCGGATCGGCTGATGCCGCCCGCCGCCTCGCGCATTGCGCTCCTGGTGCTGCTCATCGCCCAGATAGCGGCGTGCGTCCTAGCGTCTTCTCCAAGATGGTCCATTGCCGAGCGCTGGTCGCGGCACTGGCTGCCGTACGACGTGCCAGAGCGGGCGGTGCGCGAGCCCGCGCTGTATCTCACCGTCGAGACCCTGCCGATGGCGGTGATCGCGCCGTTCCTGCATCCCGCCTCGTCGTTGGTCAATCTGCGCGGGCAGCACAGCATCGCGCCGGGTTCGCAGCGCCTCGAAACCCTGCTCGCAAGCCATGGCGAGCGCGTCAGGACGCTCGGCCGCACGCTACAGCTGCAGGACGACGGCCGGCCGCGCGCCGAGGTGGTGAAAGCCTTCGACAACACCTTTCTGCGGTTCGGCTATCGGGTGGACGCCGACGACTGCTTTGCCATGGCTTGGCATCCTGACGAGGATGACTGGCTTTCGCGCACCGCCAACCGGCTGGCGGGGGAGCCCCGGCCGTGGAGCTCGACCCTGTCCATGGCGAGCTGCGCGCTTCGGCCGGCCCGGCGCGACCCGCGCGACATCGCGGAGGAGCGCCGCATATCGAGGCTCTTCGACGTGATCGAGAAGGGCTGCCCCGGCTTGTTCCGGGGTCAGACGGCGCTCACCGAGCCTTTGGGCAGCGAGTGGTCGCGCAGCTACAACGGCCTGGACGCCCGGCTCGAGACGCTCAACGGCAGAGCGATTCTCAATCACTACCTGGCGCTGACGTATTTCGACTTCGGTCCTCTGTCAGCGTGGGAGCGCGGCGACGCGGTGGTGTCTCCCGTATGCCGCTGACAGCCCGGATACAGGCCTCAGAACCACTTATGGAATGTGTAGAACGCCTTTGAGGGCTCGAATCCCAGCCTTGTCCACATCTTCTGCACAACGATGTTCGTAATTTGCGTCGATATCACCATACGCGCTGTTCCCCGTGCCTTGCACCATTGGATCCCGCCTACCATCAGGGAGCGGCCGATGCCGCGTCCCTGAGCTTCGGGCGCGACCGCAAGCAAGCCGCCCTCGGCTTCCTCCGCGCTGTTAAGCCGCAGTGTCAGAAATCCAATCACTCGCCCGTCCATCGCTGCAACGAGCACCGCGTCAGCGAAGTCTTTCGACAGGCAGCATCGGTGCGCCCAGTCCATATAGGTTTCATCGCACTGCCGGCGGTCCAGGCGGGAATCGGCGTGGTAGTGTCCGATATACCGGGAGAAGGACTCACCTGCCAGCTGCCTCACCGCGCTTTCTTCGCCGGCCGACAGTTCCCGGATCGATATCGATCCCACATCGCGCGGCGCGCCACGCGCGATGTCGCGCGTGAAGTACACCAGCGTGTCCATGATCTGGAAGCCTTCCCGTTCCATCGCCTGAGCGGCGCGCAAATCACCCGTTGAGCACCGTGCAATGAGGAACTCGACAGCATTGTCCCGGCAGAAATCCATTGCATGGCGCAGGCTGTCTGCGGTGACATGCGAGGCCTTCGCGGTGACGACTCCCCACCGGTCGGTATCCATGGGAGAAAGGCTTGCAGCGGTCATTGGTTTCTTTCCGCCGCGGCAGCGCCAATGATCTCTTTGATCACCGTTGAGTGGTGATCTTCCATGCCCAACCAGAACGGCAGCCGCACGAGCCGATCGCTCAACTCGAGGGTATTGCGCAGGTCTCCGACAGCGCGCCCGACCTTACGCCCCATGGGCGCACTGTGCAGCGGAACATAGTGAAATACCGCGTGGATGCCCTTTTCCTTGAGTTGCGCGATAAACGCGGTGCGCTTCCCGAGGCTGGGGAGGAGCAGGTAGTACATGTGCGCGTTGTGCGCGCAATCTCGCGGAATCATGGGCCGACGCACGCGGCCAGCCTTTTCCAGTTCCGCAAACGACTCGTGGTAGCGCGCCCACATATGGAGGCGCCGCCGGGTGATGTGCTCGGCCTCTTCCATCTGCGCCCAGAGAAATGCGGCGATGATCTCCGCCGGAAGATAAGACGAGCCGATATCCACCCAGGTGTACTTGTCGACCTGGCCGCGGAAGAACTGGCTTCGGTTGGTGCCCTTTTCGCGGACGATGTCCGCCCGTTCCAGGAGGCGGGCATCGTTGATAAGCAGGGCGCCGCCCTCCCCACTGATGATGTTCTTGGTCTCATGGAACGACACTGCTCCCATGTGGCCGATGCTGCCGAGTGCCCGCCCCTTGTATGAAGCCATCATGCCTTGCGCGGCGTCTTCGATCACCAGCAGATCATGGTCCGCCGCGACCTTCATGATCGCGTCCATCTCGCAGGCCACTCCGCTGTAATGCACCGGAACGATCGCCTTGGTCCTGCGCGTGATCGCGGCCGTGATTTTCGCTTCGTCGATGTTGAGCGTGTCCGCCCGGATGTCGACGAAGACGGGAACGGCGCCCCGTAGAACGAACGCATTTGCGGTCGACACGAACGTGTAAGACGGCATGATGACTTCATCGCCGGGCTGGATGTCGGCGAGAATCGCCGCCATTTCAAGCGCGGCGGTGCAGGAGTGCGTCAGCAGCGCTTTGCGGCATCCGATGCGCTGCTCCAGCCATGCGTTGCAGTATTTGGTGAAGGCGCCGTCTCCGGAAAGATGACCTCTGGCATGAGCTTGACTGATATACGAGAGCTCCTTGCCGGTCATGTAGGGCTTGTTGAACGGAATGTGCATGGCGTCAGCCGGTTTTTCTGGCGACCAGCAGCAGGGAGCCTCCGGCCGGAAAGGAAACCCCCAGCCGAATCAAGGCCCGCTCGAGACTCATGAGTCGCTCCAGAAGGGCATTGACCACTCCCTTGACGCGTAGCTCGCCCAGAGGATCAAACTCCCTGACCGGATTGCGTTTGCGCAGACGCGCTATCGCCAGGAGCGGCAACGCGAGGGACACGAAAGAGGTCGTCTTCGCTACGACGAACCCGGCTCGCACGACCTTGGTGCTGAGCTCAGCCAAAGTGTAGCGGCGCACGTGGCAGGCATACTCGTCCTGCCGGCTCCACAGAAAGGGATGCTGAGGCACCGTGAGAATCACGCCGCCGCCCTTGCATGCCGCCCGATACATCCCTGCCAGCACGTCTTCATCCTCCTCAACATGCTCCAGGACATCGAACGCGCCGATGACATCGAACTCTTCCGAGAAGGGAATATGGCGGGCGTCCATCTGAAAGAAACTCGAGTTGGGGACCCGTTGCGCTGCGAAGCGCAATCCGCTGCTGTGAATTTCACTTCCGGAAAGCTTCAGAGCGGGGAATTCAGCGGCGATTCCCGATAGGACGAAACCCGTGCCGCAGCCGATTTCGAGGAGACTTCGTGCGCCCGCAAAGTACTTCCGTAGCGCCCAGATGACCAGACGGTTGCGCGCCCGGAACCAGAAATTGTGCGCTTCCAACACTGCCAGATCGGCAAAATATTCCGGTCTGAATCCCCCCGGGTGCTCCGGCGTCATGGCGGCGGGGGAGTGCGAAACACCCAGAATTTCTGCAGCACAAACGTCAACGTGGCAATAAGGCCAACCAGGATCGCTTGCACGATCTGGTGCGCAAAGCCGGCGACGTCTACCAAAAGGATCAGGAGGATCAGATTCAGAAAATAGGCCGAGAGATAGATTGTCCAGTATCGGATGAGGGTCTTGAGCAACAGGCCTTCATGCTGGAAGGTCCAGTTCTTGTTCAAGACGAAGCTTTGCAGGACTCCGACGCAATAAATCAGGGTTACAGCGCCTTTGGGCCCGATCCCCAGCGCAGTGATTGCCAGATAAAGCAGATAGAGCACCACATTGGACAAGAGGCCGACGGCCGCGAAGCGAGACAGCTCGATCGGCACGCTCACGGATTAAGACGGGCGACCCCCTCGGGCTCCGCTCGAGGCGCCGCCGGCTGCCTCGCCTCCTCCCGCACGAGGTACGGCGGACGGTCCATGCTGCGCTGATGCATCCGCGCGAGGTATTCCCCGATGATGCCCAGTGCAAAGAGCTGCACCCCTGAGAAGATGGCGATGACTGAAGCAAGGAACGGGAAACCGGGGACGCTGCCGCCGTGGATGAGGTAGACGATGATCACGTATCCGAGCACGCCTAGTCCGAGCAGCGAAAACACGAACCCCAGCAAGCTGGCGAGCTGCAACGGGATCGTGGTGAATCCCGTCATCATGTTCAGCGCGTGGGTGATCAGCTTGCGGACGGTGTAGTTCGACGCGCCTGCAGCGCGGGCGTCGTGGCGCACGCGCAAATGACTGAAGCGCGTCGTGCCCCAGGTCAGCAGGACGTCAATGGAGACAAACGGGCTCGAGTAATCCCGGAACGCATCGCGGATGTACGTCCGAAAGGCGCGGAATGCGCTGACGTGCCTGGCCGTCTCAGCGTCCATCGTGTTCGTGAGTGCGATCTTGGTGATGCTCGAGGCTCGATCCCGCAGGAATCCGTGCTGCTCGCGATCAGGGGCTCCGTACACGACATCGAAGCCCTCATGCAATCTGGCGAGCAATCTTGGGATCTCCTCCGGCGGATTCTGCAGGTCGTCGTCGATGGTTACGACGATCTCGTACCGCGCAGCCCTAATGCCGCAGAGAAGGGCGTTGTGCTGCCCGTAGTTCCTGCTGAGGCGGAGTCCCCGCACCCGGGCATCACGGCTGGCGAGCTCCTCGATGAGCTGCCAGGAGTCATCGCCACCGCAGTCCTCGACGAAGACGATCTCGAACGCGGCGCCCCGCGGCGCAAGGACGGCGAGCAGACGGCGGTGGAGTTCGACGAGCGTTCCCGCTGAACGATAGACCGGCACAACGACCGAGATCGTCACGCGATGAAGTATACCGTTGAAGCGGGGCCGGCTCTTGGCCGCTACAATGCTCGCAAAAAGGGGTCGTTCCAATTGCAGTCGAACGGACGCTTGCTGGCAGCGACACTCATCCTCGCGCTGCCGCTGTCTGTGCTTCTCTGGCTGAGCGGCGCCGTGTCGATTCACGTCGCGCTCGGCGCCATGACGCTGTTCGTATTCGTCGTCATGTCGGCGGGCTTCCTGCTGTTGCGCGCGGCGGACGCCGGCGAGATGCCGGCGCCGGCGGCCTGGGTGCTCGGCATATTCGCCACCGCGATCGCGGTCTACGCGCTCGTGCAGCTTCACTTGCTGGCCGCCGCGGCGTTCGCGATCTGGGCGCTCGTAGTGCTGGGGCTCAGCGTCGTGTTCAGGCGGTGCGCGCCTGCCCCGGAGCCGCTCGACATGAGGGAGCTCGCGGGCCTGCTGCTGTGCGGCGTCGCAACGCTGATGTGGTGCCGGCACGTCGCCGAGGTGCCGCAAATCCTCGCGCGGGAGAACCTGCTCCCGGCATGGATCGACTACTTCATCCACGGCGGCGTGATTTCGCACTTCGGCGACCCGCGCGCCGGCCGGCAGTCGATCGACCTCGCCGATTTTCCGGCGCGCTTCTATCACTACGCCTCATACATGCTGCCGGCCGCGTTCGCCGGCCCGCTCGATCTACCGGGGCTGCCGCTCGCCACCTCGGTCTGGCTGCCGCTCGGATTCCTGACGATGTGCGCCGGTGCCTATGCGCTGGGCGCTGCGCTGGCGGGACCGGCCGGCGGCGTCGCGGCGGTAGCGGCTTTGACGGTCGTGCCCGATGCCTCCAATTACGGGCTGCGCAACGGCTTTTTCAGCTATCACTGGAACCTCCTCGCGGTTCCGGGCGCGTGTTACGCGATCGGCGTGTGCCTGCTTTCCATCGCGCTCCTGCAGCGCTGGACGAAAGCCCGCACGCTGCGCCCGCTCGTGGCGAGCGCCTGCCTGGCGGGCGGCTCGGCCCTGTTTCGCGTCCACGTCTTCGCGCTGTGGTTCCCGGCATGGCTGGCGAGCGCGGCGCTGTCTACGCGTGTCGTCCAGCGCCGGAAGCTCGCTTTCTTCGGCATAGCGGTGGCTGCGTTCGCGTTGTTCGTGGCCGGCTTTTACGTAGCTACGGATTTCGCGCCCGCGCTCGAGCTGTTCCTTCAGGGGGTTCATAACCTCCAGGAGCCGACGGCGTACACGGGGTGGTATCAGCACCTGCTGGACAGCTACGGCAGCGCCATCGCGGTCCCGGCAGGCATCCTGCTCGTGTTTCCTGCCTGCCTCGGTGCGTTTGCGATCCTCTACCCTGTCTCTGTGCTCATCGCGCGGCGCTCTCGCGGCCTGCAGGCGATCGATTTCGTACCGCTCTCTCTTATCGCCTGCTACGTCCTGCTGATGATCGCCGCGCCGATCCCGCAGCACGGCGATCCGACCGAGCTCACGCAAAGGCCGTTCGTGCTGCTCTATGCGGTCGTCGCCGTATGGACGGCTGCCGCGTTCGTGAATTGGCTTGCCGTGCAAGGCGATCACGGCGCGCGCCGCTTGTGGCGCACGCTCCTCGCGTCGACCGGCGTCGCCCTGCTGCTGGTCTGGCCGCAGACGGGCGTGTTGAGCCTGCACAAGTTCCTGTGGGGTTGGCCGTACTACACCCATAAAGTCGAGGCAGGCCTGCCGCAGGCGGCGGTTTTCATGCGGCGCAATTCCGGCCCGGGGGACTTGTTCGCCGTGCAAGGTTTGAAGCTGGGTTGGGTGGCGAATGACGCCGCCACAGAGCTCGCGTCGCTGACCGGGATTCCCGCGTATCTCGCCCGCCCGACCATTCACCTCTTGGGGGGGCGCCGCGAGCAAGTCGCGCTGGAGCGCTATGCCGCGCTGGTCCGGGTGGCCCGGGAAGAAAGCGCTTCGGCCGCGCTAGCGCGGCTACGCGAGCTTGGAATCCGCTGGTACGTCGTGGTCGGCAGCGAAGGTCCCGTCTGGGATGCCGAGCGCCGCGACGCTGCGTTCGTCGACGGCAGAGTCGCCGTCTATTCCAGCCGGAATCCTTGAGCGATGTACGACAATCCCAGAGCGTCGCCCCGCATCTGGCAGCCCGATTGGCTGGTGTTGCGAGAGATGGCCAAGGCGATCCGTTCCCTGCTTGCCGATCCGGCACTGCGGCTGCAAGGCGCACGCGTGCTCGATTTTGGTTGCGGATCGCGGCCCTACGAGAACTGGTTCGCTGGCGCCGGGGCGCAGTACCGCGGCGCGGATATCGATGGCGGCCATGAAGTGCGCATCGATGCGCAGGGAACGCTCGCCTGCCGCGACGCCGAATACGATCTGGTTGCTTCCTTTCAGGTGCTCGAGCACGTCTGGGATGTCGCCGGTTACCTCGGCGAAGCCCGGCGCGTGCTGCGCGCGGACGGATGGCTTCTTCTCTCGACGCATGGCACGTGGCTGTATCACCCCCATCCCCATGATTACCGGCGCTGGACGGCGGATGGCCTGCGGCGCGAGGTCGAGGCGCAAGGATTCAGCCTGATACGCATGGAGCCGGTGGTCGGACCGCTGGCTTGGACCACCGTGTTCCGCAGTCTCGGCATGGCGCATTTCCTGAAAAAATTGCCGTTTGTCGGCCTGCCGCTCTCGGGCATCGCCGCCGTCGCATTCAACGCCCGCGCGTGGCTCGAGGATCGTGCCACGCCGCGCGAAATCACCGCGAACAACGCCTGTACCTACGTGGCCTTGTTCAGGCGCGCTTCCTAGCTTGCCGATGGTCGTCGGACGCTTCTTCACCGTAGGCCTTGCCTGCGCTCTGCTGCACAACGCGATCATGATCGCTGGCGACTGGCTCGGCCTGCATTACGTGGCTTCGTCGTTCGTGTCGTTCGCGATCGTCGTCGGCTTCGGCTACTGGCTGCACAGCGTGTGGACATTTCCCGGCGTGGAGCGCGGCCGCACGTCGTTCGCGCGCTATACCCTGATGGTCAGCACCAACCTGCCTCTGTCGATCGCAGGCATGTTCGTCTTCGTCGACCTGGTCGGACTGCCGGTGATGTTCGCGACGCCGATCGTGACGGTGCTGCTCGCTGCGTTCAATTTCCTCGGCAGCCGGTGGGCGCTGCGGGCCGGCCGCGCTCAGTCCAGGCGCCAGACGTGACCGTATTGCGTGTCGAGCACCTGGTGGGCGTTGGGGAAATACCTGCGCATCATGAGGTAGTCGTTGCGCCGCCCGTGGCTCAGCATGAAGATCACCGGGTCGCGAAGGAACGGATCGTTCTGCACCAGGTCCTGGGTGTAGTAGTTGTAGTCGCGAAACACGAACACGATCTGGCGGGCGCCTTTCTCGAACGGCGGGCGCCGTGAAAGCTGGTCCTCCATGAACGCGTGGATCTGGGCCCAGCGCAGCGAAGTGGCCAGCACGAGGCTGAGCAGCGCGGCCGAGGCGGCGTAGCGCCGCAGGGCCAGGCCGAGAGTCGGGTCGCGGACCAGGACGATCGCTGCCGCCGCGAGCACCGGAAGCGCGCCGAACGCCGGGTGCAGATAGCGCACCCCCCAGCCATATCCCTGGTCGAACCACACCACCAGGTAGCCGAGCGCGGTGCATATCAGCGACAGGCCGAGCAAGTGAAGGGGGGGTTGCTTTCTTGCCAGCCACCAGCCTGCAGCCGCGAGCGCCGGCAATCCGGGAACGGTCCACAGCCACAGTTTCACCTGCTCGGCCAGGCGCTTTGCCAGCGTGGATTCGGTCGGCTCGGTGAACACGCGGTGAAACTGCACCTGCCAGAACCAGAGGAAATTGCCCAGGCGGTGATAAGGGTCGTCGTCCGCAGGATAGGGCGCGAACCAGATGTCGCCCTGAACCTGGCGCACGAACACCCACCAGCCGATTCCCAGGCCGAGGCCGAGCGGCGCGTAGCCCGCAGCCAGCGTAAGCAGCGCCCGCCTCGCACCGGGCTGGCGCGCGATCCAGACGATCCACGGAGCCGCGAACAGCAGATGCGGCACAGGGTTGCTCAGGATCAGCGCAGCCGAGCCGACGACACCGGCGAGGAGCAGCCTGCGCGGCGTTCGCTCGAGCAGGATCCATGCATACGCCAGGTTGAAGAACAGATGCGCCGTCATCGAAAAATACGAGAGCGCCATGCCGGTGAAGGCCGGCGATGCGAGCGCAAAGAGCATCGCCCAGCCTGCGGCCTGCGGCACTCCAGTGAGGCGCGACGCGAGCCTGCCCATCAGAACAAGCGAACCGCTCGCCAGGAGCGGATTGCAAGCCCAGGGGATCCCCAGCAGGCTGAAGGGCGCGAGGAGCAGCGCATAGCCCGGCCAGTAGACCGGCACGACCTCCCCCGTCGTCGTCGAAGCCATGAGCCAGCGGTGCGCGTAGTCCCAGGGAATCAGCCAGGTAAGCAAAGCAGGCGGAAATTCCGCCGCAAGGCGCCCCGCGGCGAAGGCCTTGCTTTGCATCAACATGAGATGCTCGTCGCCCGCCAGCGCGTGATTGTCGGCGACGTAAATCTGCGCGGCGCACAGGACGAGGAAGCTGGCTACCGCGGTCGGCCACGGGTTGCGCGCGATGGCCTCGACCAGGGCAGCCGCAGGCCGGCCGATTGCCGGAATCGCCGCCGCGACGGCGATGAAGATGACCAGTACCGCGCCTGCAAGGTCCTGCGTTCGCAGAAGATACTGAAAGATGTACAGGCGCTGAGGTTCGTACGGAGCCGCGGTGTATTGGAGAATGAAGATCGCCGACAGCAGGCCGACGAAGACGCCGAGCGCAACGAACCCCCGCGTCGGGTTCATCGCGCGGCGGCGCAACTGCGCAGGACTTCGCCATAGACGGCCACGCAGCGCTCCCATGACCAGTGCTCGCGCGCGAAGGCCGCCACTCTCGGCCGCATCGCTTCCAGGGTCGAGGGCGAAGCTATCAATGCCTCGATGCGCGCCGCCCAGCGCGCTGCCGCGTCTTCGGTTCCGGCGACCTCGCGCAGCAGCAGCTCGCCGGCCTGCGGGCAGCCGGCGGCCGTCTCGGCTCCGATGAAGGCGGGCGTGCCGCAAGCCATCGCTTCCTGCACCGAGAGCGGGAAACCTTCCCCGACGCTCGGCAGGACCAGTATGTCGGCCGCGTGATAGAGCGCTGCAAGCTGGTCGCTGCCAGGCCGGTGCACGACGCTCACATTCGGCCTGGCCCAGCTGCCGGGGTCGAGAGGACCCCAACCCGCGAACAGCCAGTGCGCGTGCGCAATGCGCCCTGTCAGCTCGCGCAGCACCGGCAGGCCTTTCTTCTCCACGAATCTGCCGATGAACAGCAGGAGGGGCTTTCCGGCAGGTACGCCGAGGCTTGCGCGCGCCTGCTGCCTCGCGGCGGAAGTAGCGGGCCTGAAAGCGTCGGTATCGACGCCGTTTTGCACCACAAGCGGCGGCGAGCCAAAGCGCACGAAGCGCAGGAAGTATTCGCGCACTGCCTCGCTCTCGAAGACGACCTGATTGGCGCCGCCGAGCACCCAGGCGCCGAACAGGCGATTTGCCGCGCTCTGCAGCGCGCGCAGCACGGGATTGCGGTAGGGCACATGGCCGATGTGCTGCGTCACCAGCACCGGGCGACGCGCCAGGCGCGCGGCCGCGAAGGCGACCAGGTTAGGCAGGTACAGGCAATCGTGCAGGTGCACGACGTCCGCGCCTCGACAGGCATGCATCAGCCGCCTGAGCGCTGCGGGTGTCCACAGCGGGTACGGAAAGCCAAGACGGCGCTCTGCCACGTTCCAGCTTTTCGCGGGCGCGCAGGTCAAGCCGGGAAGCGACGGCGGCGGCGGATCGCAATCGCTCGCATGCCAGGCGATCTGCGCAAGGCCCGCGCGCGCGAGCCGCTCGGCAAGCTGCCCGGCGATGCGTTCCACGCCGCCGCCGTGCGCGGGGTAGTAGTGAGTGACGAGCGTGATCCGCATCGACTATCGTGCGGACCGCATCCACTCATAGGTATGGCGCAGCCCTTCGGCAAGCGGGGTGCTTGGGCTCCAGCCCAGATGCTGCCGGGCGAGGGAGGCATCCAGGATGTTGACCGGCACGTCGAGGCTTCGCGCCGCCGTGTACTCCACGGCGAGCGGATGCCCGACGAGCGTCTGGATCTCTCTCACCAGCTCGTTGAGGCTGACGCCGAGCCCGGAGCCGATGTTGAAGATCTTCGGCTCGCCCTCGAACGTCAATGCCTTGAGGAAGGCGCCGACCGCGTCCTCCACATACACGTAGTCACGCACCACTGAGCCGTCGCCCCAGATCTGGATCTTCTCATTGCGCAGTGCGCGGTCCAGGAACACCGCCACGGCGCCCTGGGCGATATCCAGCCGCTGCCGCGGGCCGTAGAGGTTCGCAGGCCGCAATACGCAGTAATCGAGGCCGTGAAGCACGCGGCTCAAATGGAGGTACTTCTCGACCGCCAGCTTGTGTATCCCGTACGAGCAGGTGGGATGAGTGGGCTGGCTTTCGTCGATCGGAATCGACTTCGGGATTCCGTACACCGTTCCGCCCGACGAGACGAACACGATCTTGCGCACCTTGTGCGCGCGACAAAGCTCGATCAGCCGGAGCGTGCCGAGGAGATTCGTTTCGACGTCGTAAATCGGATTGTCGTTGGACGTTTTGGGCAGGGTGGTGGAGATGAGGTGGAACACCACTTCGGTGCCCGGCAATGCCGGGCCGAGCGCTTCGGAGTTCAGAAAATCGCCGGTGAAAACCTCGACACCTTTGTGCCGCAAGAACATGGGCAGCCGATCGAGGTGCGGGCGGTCGAATACTTTCACCCGGTGGCCCGCCTTCACCAGCGCTTCCACGAGATGCGAGCCGATAAATCCGGCGCCTCCCAGCACCAGACAGGATGCCATTTTTCCTCTCTAGTCTTGCTTCCGGGAGTTTACAGTCTTACGCCGAACGGCGAGCCAGGCGACTAACACAGCGCAGAGCGCGCTCAGCGCGATTCCGGCCGAAAGTCCTGGCGGCTCGTAGCGCATGACTACCTCGTGGCGCCCGGCCGGAATCGCCACCGCGCGGTGACGGCCGTCGGCGCGCCGCAACTCTGCCGGGCTGCCGTCGAGCGTCGCGCGCCAGCCGCGCGCATGGGTGCCGCGGGCGACGAGCCAGCCCGGGCCGTCGCTGTCCACGACGAAGCGCTCTTCGGCGGGCTGCACTGGCGCCATGCTGGCTCGAGCCTGTCGGCAACCCGTTTCCCGCGGCGGCTCCTTGGTCCCGGTTTCGAGCGCAACGTCGCGTAACGGATCGAATGGCGCAGCCTGCGCTACCTCGACCGCGTCAAAGCGGGTCTGAGCGCTCCACACGCGACAAGCGACGAAAGCGCGCGGCCAGGGGTCGGCCAACTCGTAGATGCGCACGCTTAAGCCGGTGTAGCCGACTGGCACGCTGGCGAGCAGCCGCAGGTCGGGATGCTCGAGCGGGTCGAAGCTCACCACCCGGCTTACCGCCACCTGCCGCAGCCGCGGCACGGCTTGCGCCACGTGCCGCGGGTCCTGCAGCGCCGGGGCCAGCTCGGTGAGCGCAGGAATCATCTGCGTCCTGTCCATCGAGCCTGCGGTTTCGACCCCGTCGATCACGCTCACGTAAGGCTCGTGGGCCTGGCGGCTGGCGTAGAACGCCCACATGTCGGCGTCGGCCTGGCGCATGCGGGCCCAGGCTTGAAAGGTCGGGCTGAACAGCCCCGAATAGACGAACGCCCGGGCGCCGTCCAGGCGGTCGAGCCGCTCGGCGGCGATCTCCGGCAGCAGGCCGAAGAAGAACTGGGGCACCTGCTTGTTGATGCCGGCGCCAGCCCGGGCGAGATCAAAGGTCAGCAGCCCGAGGAGGATCGCTGCTGCGAGGGCACGGCGTAGCTTGTCGCGAACCACGGCGAGCGCCACCAGGGCGGCAAGGGCGAGAGGCACTGCGGCGCGCAGCGCGTCGCGCGGGAAGCGCTCGGCAAACTGCTCCTGTCCGCTCGCGTCCAGCACCAGCCATGCCGCGATGCCTGCGGCGCCCAGCTTCGCGGCTAGCGCGAGCGCCGCGATCGCGCACGCTGCCGTCGCGCTGGCGATGCCGAGCGCGCGCCATCCCGGACCACGCCAAAGGCGGTCGATGCCGCGCCCGGCGAGGAGCGCTGCAGCGAGATGAAACGTGAACAGGGATTTGCTCGGCGTGCGGAAGGCGCCGGCGCCGGGGACCGACTGCAGCAGACTCCATAGGCCCGCCGTGGGACCCAGCGCATACCACAGCGCGAGCAGTGCGGCGGCGGCAAGAACCAGGCGCTCGCGGCGCGGCGCTTCCACCATGCCGATCGCGCCGAGCACGAGCACCAGCGCCCCGAGGTACACGCTCACGAAGTAGGGAAACCCGTCCGCGAAAAACCTGCTGCCCCACCACGCCATCGGCGCCGCGAGCGGCCCGAAGAGATCCGGGATCAGTATCTGAAACAGCGCCAACGGATGCGATGCCAAGGCAGCCGCGTACGGGGCGGCAAGCCCGCTGCCGCGTGCCGTTTCGGGAAGCACGCCGAGGGTCACGAAAACCGGCACGCCGGCCAGCCCAATCCCCAGCAGCATCGCCGCGAGGAGCCGCGCGCTGCCCGCGCCCGATAGCGTCGGCGACGCGTCGCGCCACAGGGCAAGCACCGCGCCGAGCGCCACCGCCTGCATCGCGATCTCAACTCCCATGGTGCTGATCGCAAGCGCGACGAGCGCTGCTGCCGCGGCGGTCCAGCGTCCGCCGCGCTCGACGCTCCCGTCCAGGGCGAGGATGACCAGAGGCGCGAGCGCGAGCGCTTGCAGGAACACGTACAGGTTGAGCGTGGAGAGCGCGAAGCCGCCCAGCGAGTAGACGATTCCGGCGGCGAGCGCGCCGGCGCGCGACATGCCTCGCGTGCGCGCCAGCGCATAGGCCGAAAGCGCCGCGAGCGGCAGGTGCAAGGCGAGCAGCCAGGAGATGAAAGCCGGCGTCGGTGCGAGTACGTGCAGAAAGTCGGGCGGGTAGAACGAGGGCAGCATGAACTCACCCTCGTGCACGTAGGGATTCCAGAACGGCAGGCGCCCTTCGGCAAGCTCGCGCGCCTGAAACAGGCGCCAGGGAATGAACGCGAGCGACATGTCGCGGAAGAAGTAGGTGTAGCCGGGCAGCGCCGCCCACGGGTCCGGCAGGAACGCCACCGGCACGAGCAGGAGCGGGAGGAATTTCTTCAAGCCGTCGTTATTGTTCTGGATAATGCGCAGCCCCGAGAATACCGGGCACGGCCTGCTTCATCAACCCATCCCGGGATTTCCTTGCACGCCGATCAGACGGGGACGGCTGGCCTCGAGCAGCGGGACTGTCTTCCTGCTGCGCAGGTAGCGGCTGGCGAGCTCCCAGATCGGCTCGCCGCTCGCCCCTTCGGCGACCGGCGCCCAGCCCGCCACTTTGTAGCGCTTGTGCGCCTCGATCGGTTGAGCGCCGATGCGCATGTCGGAGACCCGCGCGCCGATCCTGTTCAGCGGCGCGAGCGCGTAGCTCATGCCGCCGACGCGCACCATGTCACCGCCCTGCTGCAGATAAGGGTCGGCATTGAACAGGTTGTCGGCGATGTCC
The DNA here is from genome assembly GCA_035602335.1 of Burkholderiales bacterium. Taxonomy (GTDB): domain Bacteria; phylum Pseudomonadota; class Gammaproteobacteria; order Burkholderiales; family SG8-39; genus SCGC-AG-212-J23. The sequence goes on along the minus strand of DATNMK010000019.1, from coordinate 22,653 downwards.
TCGAGGATCGCCTTGATCTCGTGGCCGGTGAGTTCACTGAGCGTCGTATGAGGGTAGGTGATGGCGGTCTGGTCCATCACGTGCTCAAGCGTGATCGCATCGCCGGGAAGCAGCGTCGTGCCCCAGCGGAAACCGGGGGAAAACGCGATCTGCGCGCCTTTCTCGGCGAGCAGCGCGTCGAGCAGCAGCTCATCGAAGCTGCCGTTGAAGTTGCCGCGCCGGTAGAGCAAGCCCTCGGTGACTGCCAATTTTTCCTGCAACTTGCTTTCATACGGCGCGCGCGCCTTGGCGATATAACGCTCCATCCCTTCATCGGCGGGCAGGAGGTTGGAAAACACGGGCAAAAGGCGATAACGGTAATCGGTCACTCCCTGTGCGCCGACCTGCAGATCGAGCACCGCAAGAAATTTGCCGCAGCAGCCGGCGTTGGTGACGAGCGTGCTGCCGACGCGCACCGGCGCCGGCACCGCGTCGTGCGTATGCCCGCCGAGAATGGCATCGAGCCCGCGCAGGCGGGAGGCGAGCTTGAGGTCGACGTCCATGCCGTTGTGGGACAGCAGGACGACCGCCTTCGCACCCTTGGCGCGCACTTCGTCGACCAGCTTCTGCAGGCGCGGCTCCTGGATGCCGAAAGTCCAGTTGGGCACCATGTAGCGCGGATTGGCGATCGGCGTGTAAGGGAAGGCCTGCCCGATGACCGCGACCGGCACGCCCTTCACGCTGCGCAGCGCGTAGGGCTTGAACACCGGCTCCTCGAAATCGAGCGTGCGCACGTTCTGCGCGAGGAACTCGATCGGCGCGAGCTCGCGTTCGACCGCCTGGCTCACCCGCTCGGCGCCGTAAGTGAATTCCCAGTGCGCGGTCATGAGCTCGACGCCGAGCAGCTTCTGCGCGCCGATCATGTCGGCGCCGCGCGTCCAGAGCGAGGTCGCCGAGCCCTGCCAGCTGTCGCCGCCGTCGAGCAGCAGGGCATGCGGGCGCGAGGCGCGCAGGCGCTTCACCAGCGTCGCGAGATGGGCCAGGCCGCCGACTTTGCCGTAGCGCCGCGCCGCGTTCTCGAAATCGAGGTGAGTAAAGGCATGCGCGAGCGAATTTCCCTTGGGAAGCTTGTACTCCTTGAGAAAAGCCTCGCCGACGAGGTGAGGCGGCTTGCCCGACCCTAGATTGACGCTCGGCTCGCGGAAATACACCGGCAGCAGCTGCCCGTGGACGTCCGTGAGATGCAGGAAGGAAACGTTGCCGAAAGGCGGCACGTCGTAGAGCTCGGCAGCGGCCTGCGCCGCGCTCGCCGCGGGCCGCAGCCCGGCGTCCGCCGCGGCGGCCAGGGCCAGGAGCCGGAGGAATTCGCGACGCTGCAAAACTACTGATTCACCGGCGAGTCGGGGTCGAGAAGCAGCGCGACGAGATCCTTGATCTGCTCCTCGGTCAGCGTGCCGGAATAGCCGAGCCGCGGCATTTGCGAGCACAGGTTATACGCCTTGGCGTTATAGATCTTGCCGTAGACGTAACGCTGGATCTCCTGCCCGTTGCCGCGCAGCTTGCCGAATTGCCGCAGGCTCGGGCCGAGAGTGCCGAAAGAGGCTTCGCGCGGCGAGAGCTGATGGCAGTTGTAGCAGCTGCCGCCGGCTGCGTCGCCCGGCTTGTCGGTCCACTGTAGGCCGCGGCCGTTTTGCGCGATGCTCTCGCCGCGCTTCCAGTTGCCCATCAGGCTGCCTTCGGGAAACACGATGGTCTTCATCTGGTCGGCCTCAATGGCCTTGGCGGCACCGGCCGGCGGGTTGTCGCGGCTTTCGGTGCACAGGCGCTGCAGGCCGTCCTGGACCACGCGGTCCATGCCAGCTTGTCCACGCGCGTGGAAATCGCGCTGCATGAGCTTCTGCACGTCTTGCGGCGTGGGATCCGCCAGCGCGGGCGGCGCGACAAGCACGGCAATGAGGAAAATCCTCTTCATCGCTTGTTTCCCGGGCCGCGGTAGGGCTCGCCTTTGCCGGTCGCAGTGAGGAACAGGATGAGCGCCACCGTGGTGTCGGAGCCGAAATCGGGCTCGGGCATGCGCATCTGCTGGTAGCAGTTGTTCATGCGCCACTGCAGCGTGATGAACTGGCTGGTGGAGACGCGATACGCCGGCCACGTCGAAACGACGGGGCGTGCATGCTCCGGTTTGTACAGCACCGGCAGGTCCTGCATGCGGATGCGCTTGCCTTCCTCGCCGTGGCAGCTCGCACAGGAGAAATCCCAGGTGCCGGCGCGGTGGAAGTACAGCGCTCTGCCCAGTTCGTAGGCCTGCTTTTCCTTCGGATGCGTGGTGCCGGGCGACATCCGGACGCCGCGCGACTGGGCGGCGATGTAGGCCGACAGCGATTCCATTTCCGACGGCCGGTCGGCGTTGCCGAAGACGCGGCGGGTGGCCTCCTCGCGCGTGCGGCCCTGCAGCGTCATCATGCAGTGCAGAAGCCGCGTCTCCAGGTCCATGACCCGGTCGGCGTCCTTGAAATAGCGCGGCAGGCGCGCGTAGGCGCCCTTCACTACGCCCGGACCCAAGCCGAGGTCGCATTGCTCGAGCGAGACGTTTTTCGGGCCCTGGGGCTTGTTCCACAGCGTCTGGCCCTCGATCTCGAACAACTCGACCGGGCTGCCCTCGGCGACCATCTGTCGATAGCGCTGGATTTCCTTTTTGGCGTCTTGTGCGAGGAGCGAAGCGCAGAACGCTCCACCCACCACCACGCAAAACCCTAAAAACTTTTTCACGCGACGGCAGTTTCAGTCTTGTTGGTCTCGCCGTGGTTGTCGATCCAGCTGACCTCGATCCTGTCGCCTTTGGCGCCGCCCTTGATGCGGAAGGTGAACACGGGATTGCGTGAGATGCCCTGGCTGATCTGGCTCTCCACCACCGTCCTGCCGTTCAGCTTCACGGTGACGTTCTGGATGAAATGCAGCGGCACCAGCTTGCCGTCGGGGTCCTTGCGCTGGCCGGTTTCCATCGGGTGGGTTATCAGCACGCGCACGTCGGTCACACCGCCGTTAAGTGTCGCGCGCATCTTCATCGGTCCTGCCGCCATCGTCGTCCTCCCTCGCTATCCGCCGCAGCCACCGATGGTGACTTTTATTTCCTTGGTCGCGACATAGTGCCTGCCGCCGGCTTCGGCGATGACCCGCACATCCGAGCTCTCGCCGACCTTGACGTTCAGCTTCACGAACGGCAGCGCGCCTTCCATGAATTCGAACTTGCCGACCAGCGGAAACGGGTTCTTGTCGATCAGCACCGCGAGCGACGTGGTGCCGGGTATGTTGCTGGTGATCTCGATCGGCACCACGGCGCCGTTCTCGGCGATCTGCGGCGCCTCGATCAGCAGGTCCTTGCTCGCCACGGGATTGGCTGCGCCGAGAGTTTTCAGCGCGTCGGCGGGCGTTTTCGCGCCGAAGCCCTCCTTGTTCCAGGTCGTGGCGAGCGCCGCGAACGGCTTGAGCACGATCACCGCCAGGGCCGCCGCCAGGCTTCTGCGCATCGGGTTCATCCGCATCTCCTTCGAGGGCGCTATTCTAACGTCCCCGACGGCGGAATACCCCTGACTTGCCTCCGTGTTTTTCCTCGAGCCGCAGCTCGTGCAGCGACATGCCGCGGTCAACGGCTTTCACCATGTCGTAGATGGTGAGCAGGCCCGCCGCGACGGCGGTGAGCGCCTCCATCTCGACCCCGGTCCTGCCGCGGCATTCGACCCGCGCCACCACCACGATGGAAGCGCTGCGGCTGCGCAGCTCGAAGTCGACCGAAACCCGCGTGATGGCGATGGGGTGGGCGAGGGGGATCAGGTCCGGGGTGCGCTTGGCGGCCTGGATCGCCGCGACCCGCGCCACGCCGAGGACATCACCCTTCTTGGCCTTGCCCGCGGCGACGAGGCGGAATGCCGCCGGGCTCATCGCGATGCGGCCGGAGGCGACCGCGATGCGATGGGTGCTCGCCTTGGCTCCGACGTCGACCATATGCGCGGAACCACGGGCGTCGAAATGTGTCAGCTGAGCGTGCGATCTTCTGGCCATGCCGGGCGCTATCATAAACACATGCGTGCTACCGCGTGGCTGATCGCCGCATGCGTCGCCCTCGCCCCGCGGGCGATGGCGCAGGGCCTGCCGGATCTCGGCGGCACCGGCGATGCGGTCCTGTCGCCGCAGATGGAGCGGCGCATCGGCGAGAGCATCGTGCGCGAGATCCGTTCCCGCGACCCCTCCTACATCGACGATCCCGAGATCGCCGAGTATCTCGGCAACCTGGGCGCGCAGCTGACGCAGGCGACGAGCGGCGCGCGCCACGACTTCGAGTTCTTCGCCCTCCGCGACCCCACGATCAACGCTTTCGCGCTGCCCGGCGGCTTCGTCGGCGTGCACACCGGGCTGATCAACTCGGCGGACACCGAGTCCGAGGTGGCCTCGGTGCTGGCGCACGAAATTGCGCACGTCACGCAGCGGCACATCGCGCGCATGATCGGGCAGCAGCAGCAGTTGCAGATGCCGGTCATGGCGGCCCTCGCCGCCGCGATCCTGCTCGGGCGCTCGCGGCCCGACCTCGCCTCGGGCGCCGCCGCCGCCGCGCAGGCCGGCGCCGTGCAGGCGCAGCTCAATTATTCCCGCGATTTCGAGCGCGAAGCCGACCGCGTCGGGCTGCAGGCGCTCGGCGCCGCCGGCTTCGACGCGCGCGCGATGGCGGTGTTCTTCGAGAAGATGCAGCGCTCCACCCGCGTCAGCGACGACGGCACGGTGCCGGGCTACCTGCGCACGCACCCGGTGACCACCGAGCGCATTGCCGACGCGCAGAACAAGGCGGCCAGCATGCCCTACCACCAGCACCTGGACAGCGCGGAGTTCCAGCTGGTGCGCGCCAAGCTGCGCGCCGACGTGGGCGACCCGGGCGACGCGGTGACGTATTTCGACAGCTCGGTGCGCGAGCAGCGCTACGCATCCGAGGCGGCGGCGCGCTACGGCCTGGCGAGCGCGTTGTTGCGTGCGCGGCGCGCGCGCGAAGCCGATGCCGAGATCGTTCGCCTGCGGGCCGCGGGAGGCTTGGGCCCGATGGTCGAGACCCTCGCTGCGCGGGTCAAGCAGGCGCGGGGCGAGCACGCCGCGGCGGCCCAGCTGCTTGCCGAGGCGCGGCAGCGCTACCCGCATTCGAACCCGGTGCTGTATGCCTATGCCGAGGCGCTGCAGGAAACCGGCCGCAACGAGGAGACGCGCGCGCTGCTGGCCGAGTCGCTGCGGCTGCATCCGCGCGACGCCAGGCTCTATGCGCTTCAGTCGAAGACTTACGCGGCGCTCGGCAAGCGGCTGCTGCAGCACCACGCGCAGGCCGAGTACTACGTGCTGCAGGGCAGCCTGCCGGCGGCCATCGAGCAGCTGCAGCTTGCGCGCTCCGCCGGCGACGGCGATTTCTACCAGCTCTCGGTGGTCGACGCGCGTCTCAGGGACCTGCGCTCGCAGCACGCGCTCGAGATGCGCGACGCGAAGCGTTAACGCTTCAGCGGCTCGAAGTACGCGTCGTAGAGCAGATCAAAGGTTTTCTCCGCCTCGTGCAGCAGATCGTCTTCGCCCGCAGTACGGCGCACCGCGCCCTGCAGCAGGGTCTGCACGCCGGCGGCTTCCGCTACCGGCGTGCCGCGCACCTCGAGGAAGTGCACGATGCTGCCGATCCTGGCGAGCGCCAGGTTCTTCGCGAGCCGTAGCCGCGCCAGCATTTCCTCGTAGGTGACCCGGCTCTCGCTGTTGCCGAAGTGAGCGCCCTCGAAGCCGAAAGCGATCGCGCCCGGGGGCGGCGGCTGCGACTTGTCGAGCCAAGCGAGCTTCGCCTCGGGATCGACGAAGCGGCGGATCAGCCAGGCGCAGGCGAGGCGATCGGCCCACAGCGGCTTGCGCGTCGCCCAGGTGCGCCCGAACAGCTTTTCGGTACTATCCAGCGTGGCGGGCGCCTGATCGGGAAACAGGAGCGTCTGCACGGCGGCGTCGGCCTCCTGCAGCGCCTCGCGCGCGCGCTCGCGAGCCGGCGTCGGAAAGAAATCCAGCGCCGCGATCGCTTCGTAGTCGCGCCGCTGCTTGTGCAGCACGCGCGAAATGGCGCTGGGGTCGGAGTGGCCGAAGCCGATGCGCAGGCTCTCCACGGTCTTGATCAGCGCCTCGTAGCGCGCCGAGCGGTCGAACAGGCGCTGGAATGCTTCGCGCTGCGCCGGCGAGCTGGCGCTCACCTGCAGCACCCAGGCGCTGGCGGAGAATTTCGCGATGTACTCGACGAGGGCCTCGAGCGCCTGGCGGTTCGCCGGCGTATCGGGCAGAAGATACACACCCTCGCGCAGCAGCGCGGCGCCAAGCGACTCGAGCGTGCGCAGCATGCGCATGCGCGAGGCCGGGTCATCGGTAGGCAGCTGCGCCACTGTCACCAGCCACTGGGCTGGGGACTGCGGGCGCGGCTTGTCCATGCGGCATAATACTTTATGGATTTCGATCGAGAACTCGACGCGCGCGGGCTGAATTGCCCGCTGCCGATCCTGCGCACCAAGAAGGCGCTGACCGGCATGCAATCGGGGCAGGTGCTCAAGGTGCTCGCCACCGATCCTGGAGCGGTGAAGGACTTCCAGACCTTCTCCAGGCAGACCGGCCATGAGTTGCTGTCCCACGCAGAGGCGAACAAGGAATTCACCTTCTTCATGAGGAAGAAGTGAGGCGCCTTTGCGCCGCTGCGGTGCTGTATTTGTCCGTTTGTCCTGCAAGTGCCCAGGCAACCTTCAGCTTCAAGATCCTGACCCCCGAAACGGCGCTGAAGGCAGCGCAGGCGGCGCTGAAGAAATGCCGCGACAGCGGCTATCAGGCGAGCGTCGCGGTGGTGGACCGCATGGGCGTGGTGCAGGTGCTCCTGCGCGACCGCTTCGCCGGTCCGCACACCACGGACATGGCGAGCGCCAAGGCCTACACCGCGGTCAGCTTTCGCGCCAATACCGGCGAGCTCGCTGAGGCGACCCAGCCCGGCCGGCCGCAAAGCGGCATCCGCAACCGTCCGGGTGTCGCCGCGGTCGGCGGCGGCTTGATGATCGAGGCCGGCGGCTCGCTGCTCGGCGCGATAGGCGTTTCCGGCGCGCCGGGCGGGCGCGAGGACGAGGCCTGCGCCGCGGCCGGCATCGCTGCGATCCGCGAAGACATCGAGCTCTAGGACTTATGTGATCATGAAAACATAAGAGCCACAGGCGCGTCGGCGAGGTTGACGAGTCCCGCCGCGTCTTTCGCATTTGTCAAGGCCCGCCCCCGAAACAATGGCAGCAATAATGGAAGGTGCTGCAAGTTGCAGTCCCGTGTTTTAAAAATCATGGGATTGCGCGCACCCTTGTCAGCCTCCTCAGCAGCCCGACAAAAAAGGCGGCGAGGCGAGACGCACGCTTTATAATGGGCTGAAGGAAATTTGGTCGATGAGCACCAAGAGATTGCGAAGCGCTGCGTACACACTGACCTTGCAGCGCGCGCTGGACATTGTCGGCACGCAGAACGACCTGGCAAGGGCGCTCGATGTGTCGCCGGATCTCCTCGATATCTGGCTAGCCGGAAACGCAGCTCCGCCGCGCGAGATCATTGCCGATGCGCTGGCCCTTACTTCAACTTCTCAAGCGCATCCTCGATCCTCCGGCATAGCGTCTTCAGAACCTTGATGCGCGCGTAGTACTTGTTGTTCGCCTCGACCAGCGTCCACGGCGCTATCGCGGTCGAGGTGCGGTCCACCATGTCGCAGGCCGCAGTCTCGTAGGCGTCCCATTTCTTCCGGTTGCGCCAGTCCTCGGGCGTGATCTTGAAGCGCTTGAAGGGGGTCTTCTCGCGCTGCCTGAAGCGCCTGAGCTGCTCGTCCTTGCTGATCGCAAGCCAGAACTTCACCACCACGATGCGCTCGCGCACCAGCGTCTGCTCGAAGTCGTTGATCTCCGAGTACGCGCGCATCCAGTCCGGCTCGGGGCACAGCTGCTCGACCCGCTCGACCAGCACGCGCCCGTACCAGGAGCGGTCGAAGAGCGCGAAGCGCCCGCGCCGCGGGACATGGCGCCAGAAGCGCCACAGGTAAGGCTGGGCGCGCTCTTCCTCCGTCGGCGCCGCGACCGCGACGGTGTGATACAGGCGCGCGTCGAGCGCGCGCGTCACGCGCCGGATCGCGCTGCCCTTGCCTGCGGCATCCATGCCTTCGAAGACCGAGACTACGGCGATGGACTTGAAGGCGCGGCTGCGCGAGAGCGCGTTGAGCCGGCCTTGCCAATGGTCGAGGCTGCGCTCGTAGGCGGCCTTCGACATGGGCTGATCGAGCTTGAGCGCGCTGAGGAGGTTGAGCCGCTCGTCGGGTGGCAGCAGTGGCGGGGTTCTCGCGGGAATGCGCTTCGCCGTGGGCTTGACGCCCAGCCGCTCGCGCAACGCCGCGCGCAGATGCCGACCGAAGGTGAGGGCGCGGAAGCGCGGGTGCGTGCCCGGGATGATCAGCCAGGGCGCTTCCGCCATGGAAGTCCGCCGCAGAAAAGTCTCGCTCACCTTGACGAGCTTCTTGTAGGGCGCTTCGGGCTTCTCGCCGGCTTTCTTCAGGCGTTTCTGCTGCTTCTTGGCGGAGACGTGGAACCAGTATTTGAGCAGCAGCACGCCTTCGTCGTAGAGCATCTTCTCCAGCCGCGAGATCTGCGCGCTCTCGTAGGCGAATTCGCTGTCGCTCGTCTCGCCCTGCACGCGGCGCATGATCGGACCGGTATGCCAGGCGCCGAAAAAGACGCCGATCTTTCCCTTGGGGGGAAGCACTCTCCAGTAGCGCCACTGCTCGGGCCGCTCGAGCTCGTCCTGCGTAGGCTCGGGGAAGGCGTGAGTCAGGATGTGGCGTGGGTCCATCCATTCGTTGAGCTGGTTCACCGTCTCGCCGCGCCCGGCGCCCTGCACGCCGGCGATCAGGATGAGGACCGCGAAGCTGCCGTCCTGCTTCAGGTCGTACTGCGCATCGAGAAGCTGCTCGCGCAGCTTCGCCTCCTCGCGCCGATAGGCCGCCTTCCCGACGTTGTGGTTGAGATTCGCCGACTCGAACATGAACGGATTATGGAATAATCATTCGCATGATGGCTCGCTGGATCAGGCTCGGTGCGATTGAGCCGTTTGACTTCCGCGCGGCGTATTCCGCGCTCGCCGCGGCGCAGCCGGCGCTCGCCCGTCCCATACTTCTGTGGGGCCGGGGCGAAGGCCAGTATTTGTTTGCGCTGATCGCGCCGAAGAGGATCGCGCCCGGGCGCGAGACGCGCTGGGTTTCCTGGGCGCTCGCACCCGCGATCGCCACTTACCGCCAGTTCGGCCTGCCAGCCTACCTGGATGGCGCATCAATCTGCCTGCACGGGCAGAAGGTCGCCAGCGCAACGATTGCGTCGATCGGCGAGTGTGCCGTGGTCGCCTCCAGTTTCCTGAAGCGCTTGCCGGCAAAGTGCATTCCCACGCCATCGGCCGAGATGGAGGACGCGTTCCGCCTGCGCCTCGAGGCGCAGCACGGCTGGCAGTTCGACCATTCCTGGCCGAGCGAGCACGAAACGCTGCTGAAGTACGCGGTGGCCTGAATGGCGTCGCGCCGCGACTGGCTGAAAGCCGCGGCGCTGCTCCCGCCGCTCCTCTTCTTGCGCGATGCGCTCGCTCAAGGGCGCCTGGAGAAAGGCGTCTACCGGCGTCGCGGCGAAGTGAAGATCAGCGGCGATAGGGTTTCGACCGGCGCGGACGGTGAACTGGTGTTCGTCATCGGCAAGGACGCGATGCTGGTGCGCCGGGATTCCGAGGTTTCCCTCATCAAGAATGGCTTGCGCATCGTGACCGGTGCGCTGCTGGGCGTTTTCGCGGGGCGCAGGCAGCTCGAGACCGGCACGGCGGTGATCGGCATCCGCGGCACCGCCGTGTACATCGAGGCCGAGCGCAGCCGCACCTACGTCTGCACCTGCTATGGCGAGGCGGTGCTCGAGCCGCGCGGCGATCCCAAGGCACGCGAGACGGTGCGCACCCAGCATCACGAGCAGCCGCGCTACATCATGGCGCAGGGCGCGCCACAGATTCTGCTGCCGGCGCCGGTGGTGAACCATACCGACGCCGAGCTGGTATTCCTCGAAAGCCTGGTCGGGCGCGAGCCGTCTTTCGTCGGCAAGGGCTACAAGCCGTACTAGGCGCCCAGACGCTCGTACACCGGGCGGATTTCGCGGCGGATGGCCGGCAATTGGCTGGCATACGCGGCTGCTGCGGCAAGCGCCGCGATGCCGCATGCGGCGAGCGTGACGGGCGGACCGACACGCTCGGCGATCCAGCCGGTAAGCAGCGCGCCGAGCGGCGTGGTGCCGATGAACGCCATGACGTAGAGCGCGGCGACGCGGCCGCGCAGCTCGTCGGGCACGATCGTCTGCAGCACCGTGTTCGTCGATGCGGCAGACAGCATCAATCCCAGGCCGACAAGGTAGAGGGAAGGCAGCGCCACCCAGAGGCTGTCGGCCAGCGAAAACGCCACCAGGGCGCCGCCGGCGATCGCGGACATCCATGCGATGAGGCGAAACAGACCGCGAATGCTCCGCCGCATCGCCAGGTACAGCATCCCCGATACCGCGCCGAGCCCGGCCGCGCCGATCAGGATGCCCAGCGTGCCCGAGTCGCCATGGAATGCCTCGCGGGCGAACCACGGCATCAGCGCGACGTAGGACCCCACGGTGGTGCTGATGGCGGCGAGCAGCAGCAGGGCGCAGCGCGCAGGAAAAAAGCCGAATGCGTAGCGCGCCCCTGCGACGAGCTCGCGCGCCCAGCCCTGCTCGCTGTGCGTATGCTGGCGCGGCGGCAAGTGCATCCGCGCGAGCGCCCCTAGCATGACCAGATAGCTCACCACATTCAGCCCGAAGCTCCAGCGCTCGCCGAGCGTGGCGATGAGCACGCCGCCGATGAGCGGGCCGACGAAGCGCGCGCCGTTCATCATCACGGAATTGAGCGCGATGGCGTTGGGCAGGTCGTTTTTTCCGCCGACCAGCTCGAGCAGGATCGACTGGCGCGCGGGTGCGTTGAACGCGTTGACGATGCCGAGCACCAGGTTTCCTGCGATGAGATGCCAGGGCTCGGCGACGCCGAAGGCCACGACGAGGAACATGGCAAGCGCCTGCGCGGCGGCGATCCAGTTGGTCGCTACCAGTACACCGCGCCGGTCCAGCCGGTCGATGAACACGCCGGCAAGCGGGGCGAGGACGAAAAACGGGATTTGCAGGGCGAATGCCGCAACGCCGAGCAGGAACGCCGAGCCCGACAGGTGGTACACCAGCCAGCTGGTGGCGATCATCTGCAGCCAGCTGCCGATCTGCGACACGCCCTGGCCGACGAAGAACAGGCGGAAGTTGCGGTAGCGCAGGGCCCGCAGGCCTTGCGGGAGGTTCACGTTCGCGCGGCGAGCTTGTCGAGCTGGGCGTTGACCTTGGCGAGCGTCGCCTCGAAGCCGGCGAGGCGCGCGCGCTCCTGCTCCACCACCTTCGCCGGCGCGCGCTCCACGAAGGAGGCGTTGCCGAGCTTCGCCCTGGCCTTGGTGATCTCGCCTTCGAGGCGCGCGGACTCCTTCTTCAGGCGTTCGCGCTCCACGGCGGGGTCGACTTCGATCTGCAGCATGAGTCGCGAATTCCCCACTACCGCGACCGGCGAGTCGGATTCAGGCAGGACGTTTACGTGCCGCAGATCACTTAGCCTCGCTAAGGAGGTGACACCGGCGCTCGTCGTATGGGAATCCGATGTCGCGGGGGGCTCGGTAAGCACCAGCGCGACCCGGTCCCTCGGCGGCACCTTCGCCTCGCTTCTGAGGTTGCGCGCCGCGTTGGTCAGCTCCTTGAGCACCGCCATGTCGCGTTCCGCGCCCTGGTCGATCTTTTCGGGCTGCGACTTCGGATAAGACGCCAGCATGATGGTTTCGCCCTTCTTGCCGGCGAGGGGCGCCACTTTCTGCCACAGCTCTTCGGTGATGAACGGGATGAACGGATGCGCAAGGCGCAGCATCGCTTCGAGCACGCGCACGAGTGTGCGCCGCGTGCCGCGCTGTACCTGCTCGTCGCTCGACTGCAATTGCGCCTTGGCGAGCTCGACGTACCAGTCGCAGTACTCGTCCCAGACCAGGCGATAGATGGCGCCGGCGACGTTGTCGAAGCGGTACTCGGCGAAGCCTTTTTCCACTTCGGCCTCGACGCGCTGCAGCTGGCTCACAATCCAGCGGTCGACGTAGGAAAGCTTCACCGGCGCGCTTTCGTCCTGCCCGCAGTCCTTGCCCTCGGTGTTCATCAGCACGAAGCGGGTCGCGTTCCACAGCTTGTTGCAGAAGTTGCGGTAGCCCTCGCAGCGGCCGAGGTCGAAGTTGAGGGTGCGCGAGAAGCTCGCCAGCGACGCGAACGTGAAGCGCAGCGCATCGGCGCCGAACGCCGGGATGCCGTTAGGGAAGTGGGTGCGGAGGTAGGCCTCGATCTTTTCCTTGTGCTCGCCCTTCAGCAGCCCCACCGTGGATTTTTTCAGCAGATCATCGAAGCTGATGCCGTCGATGAGATCGATCGGGTCGATCGTGTTGCCCTTGGACTTCGACATCTTCTCGCCCTCGGCGTCGCGCACGATGGCGTTGATGTAGACGTGGCGGAACGGCACCTTGCCTGTGAAGTGCTCGGTCATCATCACCATGCGCGCCACCCAGAAAAAGATGATGTCGAAGCCGGTCACCAGCACGGAGGAGGGCAGGAACACCTCCAGATCCTTCGTCTTCTCCGGCCAGCCGAGCGATGAAAATGGCACCAGCGCCGAGGAAAACCACGTGTCGAGAACGTCCGGATCACGCCGCAGCGCGCCCTTTACTTTGTGTTTCTCCCTAACTTCTTGTTCGCTTCTACCGACAAAAATCTTTCCTTGCTCGTCATACCAGGCCGGAATCTGGTGACCCCACCACAGCTGGCGCGAGATGCACCAGTCCTGGATATTCTCCAGCCACTGGTTGTAGGTGGAGGTCCAGTGCTCGGGGACGAACTTCACTTCGCCGCTCGCCACCGCTTGCAGTCCCGCTTGGGCGAGGCTTTCCATCTTCACGAACCACTGGTCGGTGAGCATCGGCTCGACGATCACGCCGGTGCGGCCTGAGCGCGGGATGCGGAGCTTGTAAGGTTTTTCCGAAACCAGAAGATTCTGTTTCTTCAGATCGGAAATGATCTGCTTACGCGCCTCGAAGCGATCGAGTCCCCGGTAACTCGCAGGAATCCCGAGATCTTGGGCTAGCGGCTGAGTTCCTACGGGTCCATGTTTGCCACCCGACTGACTCGGAGCAACATAGTTCTGCCACGAAGGTCCAGCAGCTGAAATCGAGTTATCGATAACCTTTGCTTCAAGCGAGAAAATTGAAAAAACATTACGTAATTTGTCGCGATGCCGCTCCCACACCTTGTAGTCATTGAAATCATGTCCGGGAGTAATCTTGACGCAGCCAGTTCCGAATGCCGGATCAACATATTCGTCCGCGATAACGGGAATGGGTCGACCGGTTAGCGGCAGTCTGACGCGCTTGCCGACTAGCTTTGCGTAGCGCTCATCTTTCGGATTCACGGCAACCGCGACGTCGCCGAGCATCGTTTCGGGACGCGTGGTAACGACGACCACCGACCCGCCGCCATCCTCGAGCGGATAGCGGATCTCCCAGATCTTGCCGTCCTCTTCTTCGGTGTCGACCTCGAGGTCGGAGACGGCGGTACCGAGCTCCGGGTCCCAGTTGACGAGCCGTTTGCCGCGGTAAATCAAATTCTGTTCGAAAAGAGCAACAAAAACTTCTACGACGGCCCGCGACATCTTGGCGTCCATCGTGAAGTAGCCCGCGCGCTGGCCTTCAGTATCGGCGTAGGTCCAATTCGCCGACGCGCCGAGGCGGCGCATCTGCCGCGTGATGGTCGAGCCGGATTTCTGCTTCCACTGCCAGACGCGCTCGATGAACTTCTCGCGCCCGAGGTCGTGGCGGTGCTTTCCCTCTTCGTCGAGCTGGCGCTCGACCACGATCTGGGTAGCGATGCCGGCGTGGTCGGTGCCGACCACCCAGTTGGCGTTGAAGCCGCGCATGCGGTGGCAGCGGATCAGCGCGTCCATCAGCGTCTGCTGGAACGCGTGGCCCATGTGCAGGGTGCCGGTGACGTTGGGCGGCGGCAGCTGGATGCAGTAAGGGGCCCGCGGGTCGTCGGCGCTCGCCGAGAAATAGCTCGAGGACTCCCAGCGCTGGTACCAGCGCTGCTCGGTCGCTGCGGGGTCGAAGCTCTTGTCCAGCACTACTTGCGCTCGGTGCGCGAGAGAGCGCGCGCCACCGACGCCGCTATCGCCTCGCGCACCATCTGCCTCACCGTGATCGTGATCTCGGCGCGTACGCCGTCCATCCCCTGTCCGAGCACCTGGTTCAGGTTCTTCGCCAGCTTTTCCTCGATGACGCGGTCGACTTCGGGCCCGAGCCGCTCTAGTACTGCGCGCTCCAACTCGCGCGCCAGGGCCTCGAGCGCCGGGGCCTCGAGCGCCGGCCGCTGCTGCCCGCCTTCGTCCTCGACGATCTCGGTGAGGACCGGGACGTCTTCGCCCTGCGCCGCGTCCTGGTGGCGCCGCATCAGCGCGTCGGCGCGCTCCACCAGCGGCGTGGTTTCGTCCGGGCGGTCGTTTTCAGGCATCGCCTGCGCCTTCGGCGGCGAGATCGTGGTTCGTGATCTTGTAGCCGCGGTCGAGGTAGTAGCGGTAGCGACCGCGTCCTGCCTTGCGCGCCTCATCCTCGGCGGCGACGATCTCGAGCAGGCGCTCGAAGCGCGCGAAGTGGGACGGGCAGTCCGCCGACAGATTGAGCAGCAGCTCGCAGTTCGGCGGCGCTTCGTCGCCGGAGGCGATGAGCACCGGGGTTTCCGCGGCAAGCGCGTCGTGTACGGCGCAGTGCGGCACGAAACCGGTTGCCGGCCAGGTCCACAGCATCTTGTCCAGGCGCTGCGCGGTGTCGTGCTCGGGGGCGTAGATCAGCATGCGCCGGCCGCGCGCCAGCGCCTTGCCGGCGAGCCGGCACGCGACCTGGAGGCGGTCCTCGGCGTTGAAATAGAAATCGATGCTGGTCACTTGCGCCCGGCGTGACGCAATGCAAATCGCACAAGCAGCGGAACCGGCCGCCCGGTCGAGCCCTTTTCGCGGCCGCTCTTCCACGCGGTACCGGCGATGTCGAGGTGCGCCCAGCGCTGCTTGCGCGTGAAGCGCGCCAGGAAGCAGGCCGCGGTGACGCTGCCCGCTGGACGGCCGCCGATGTTCGCCATGTCGGCGAAATTCGAGCGCAGCTGCTCCTGGTAATCCTCCCACAGCGGCATCTGCCAGACGCGGTCCCAGGCGTCGTCGGCCGCCTCGCGCAGCTCGTCGGCGAGCTTCTGGTCGTTGGCGAAGAGGCCGCTCGCCACATGCCCGAGAGCGATGACGCAGGCGCCGGTGAGCGTGGCGATGTCGACCACCACCTCCGGCTTGAAGCGCTCCGCATAGGTGAGCGCATCGCACAGGATCAGCCGCCCCTCGGCGTCGGTGTTGAGGATCTCGACCGTCTGCCCGGAAAGCGTGGTGACGACATCGCCGGGCTTGCTGGCGTGGCCGCCCGGCATGTTCTCGCAGGTTGGCACCACGCCGATCACGTTGACCGGCGCCTTCAGCGCGGCAAGCGCGCGCACGGCTCCGAGCACGGCTGCGGCGCCCGACATGTCGAACTTCATCTCGTCCATCTCGGCGGCGGGCTTGAGGGAGATGCCGCCGGTATCGAAGGTGATGCCCTTGCCGACCAGGGCCAGCGGCTTGCGGCTCTTCGCCGCGCCCGAATAGCGCAGCACGATCAGCTTGGGCGGCTGGTGCGAGGCTGCGCTCACCGAGAGCAGCGCCCCCATGCCGAGCTTTTCCATGTCGCGGCGCTCGAGCACATCGATGCCGAGCTTGAACTGGCGGGCGATTTTCTTCGCCTCCTCGGCAAGGTAGCTCGGTGTACAAATGTTGGCGGGCAGGTTTCCCAGCGTGCGCGCGAGCGCCGCGCCGTCGGCGGTCGCTACCGCTTCCTCGAGCGCCTGCTGCAAATCCGCAGAAGGGCTGAGAGCAAGTATCACCGCCCCAAGCGCAGGCGCCGGCGACTTCCTCTGGGTCTTCAACTCGTCGAAGCGATAGAACGCATCGCGCATCGCGAGCACCGCATGGCGCAGGTTCCATGCGGCCGGGCGCGAGCCGACCTTCAGGTCCGCCAGGAACAGCGCCGCGTCCTTGGCGCCGAGGTCCTTCAGCGCGGCGGCGGCGGCACGCACGGCATCGCGGAACGCCGGCTCGGCGAATTCCTTGCGATCGCCGAGGCCGACCAGCAGCACCCGCTCGGCGCCGACACCGGGCAGGCCGCGCAGCAGCAGGGTCGAGCCGGTCTTGCCCGAGATGTCGCGCAGCGCTGCGCGCACGGCGCCTTTCGAAGCCTGGTCCACGGCGCGCGCCGCCGGCGTAAGCTCGCCTCCCTGATGGATACCGACCACGATGCAACCCGCTTTTGCCGTCTCGGGTGCGAGCTTCTTTATGCTAAATTCCATCGCGAAAGTATCGCATGATCTTCCACCGGGCGCTGCTTAGGGAGTTCGCGGGTCTCGCAGGCGCGGTGTTCATGACGCTGTTCGCGATCGCGCTCACCACGCGACTCATTCGCCTCCTCGGCCAGGCGGCGGGCGGACAGATTCCTTCCGACGCGGTGATCGCTTTCCTCGGCTTCTTCGCGCTCGGCACGCTGCCGGTGCTGTTGTCGCTCACCATGTTCATCGCGGTGCTGCTGACGCTCACGCGCGGCTGGCGCGATTCCGAGATGGTGATCTGGTTCGGCTCGGGCCTGCCGCTCACCGCGTGGCTCAAGCCGGTGATGATGTTCGCGCTGCCGCAGATCGCGGTGATCGCGGTGCTGTCGCTGTTCATCTCGCCGTGGGCGGCGCAGATGGGCGAGCAGTACCTGTCGCGTCTGCAGGCGCGCGACGACGTCTCGCGCGTGAGCCCCGGCGTGTTCGGCGAAACCGGCAACAAGGAGCGCGTGTTCTTCGTCGAGTCGGCGTCGGGAGACTCGAACAGCGTGCAGAACGTGTTCGTCGCCTCGGTGCAGCAGACGCGCATAGGCGTCAGCATGAGCCGCACCGGGCACACCGAGGTGGCGCCGAACGGCGACCGCTTCATCGTGCTCGAGCGGGGCCTGCGCTACGAAGGCTCGCCCGGCGACGACGAGTACCGCGTCACCGAGTTCGAGCGCTACGCCGCGCGCATCGAGACGAGGGAGAGTGCGCAGCCCGAAACGACGCCGCGCAACCGCCCGACCTGGGCATTGATCAGCAATCCGACCCAGCAGAACCTCGGCGAGCTGGTGTGGCGCGTCGGCGTGCCGCTGTCGGCGCTGGTGCTGGTGCTGCTGGCGATCCCGATGAGCTTCGTCAATCCGCGCGCCGGGCGCTCGGTCAACCTGCTGTTCGCGCTGTTCACCTATATCGTGTACTCGAACCTGCTCAGCGTGAGCCAGGCGCGCGTGTCGCTCGGGCGCCTCGATTTCGGCGTCGGCTGGTGGCTGGTGCATGCCGGCATGGTGCTGCTGCTGGTGTTCATGTTCGCGCAGCGCATGCAGCTCATCCGTCTGCGGATAGGACGGTAGACGTGAGAGCCACGCTCAGCATGAGCCGCACGCTCGAGCGCTACCTGGCGCGGCAGATCTATGCCGCGGTCGGCTTCGTCCTGCTCGGCTTTCTGGCGCTGTTCGCCTTTTTCGACCTGATCAAGGAGCTCGCCGACGTCGGCAGCGGCGAGTACCACCTGCGGCAGGTGTTCAGCTTCGTGCTGCTGTCGGTGCCGGCGCATGCGTACGAGCTCTTCCCCGTGGTGGTGCTGATCGGCACGCTGTATGTCCTCGCGCACCTCGCGAGCAACTCGGAGTACACCGTGATGCGCGGCTCCGGGTTTTCGCCGGTGCGCGCGGGGCTGGTGCTGACGCGCATCGGCCTCGCCTTCGTCGTCGGCACCTTCGTCATCGGCGAATGGGTCGCCCCCTTTGCCGAGGAGGCAGCCCAGAAGCTGCGCCTGCGCGCCATGAGCTCGCTCATCGGCGACACCCTGCAGTCCGGATTGTGGTTCAAGGACGAGGGCTCGTTCATCAACGTGCGCGAAGCGCGCCAGGCCGACGTGCTGCAGGGCGTGCGCATCTACGAGTTCGACGCCGACTACCGGCTGCGGCAGATGACCGCGGCGCAGCGCGCCGAGTTCCGCGGCCGCGGCCGCTGGGAGCTGATCGACGTCGTGCGGACGCGCTTCACGCCCGAAGGTCCGCGCACCGAGCGCATGCCGAAGTCCGAATGGCGCTCGGCGGTGAGCCCCGACCTGCTCGATGCGCTGCTCGTGAAACCCGACCGCATGTCGGCCTGGGCGCTCTACAAGTACATACAGCACCTCGCCGGAAACCGGCAGAAGACCGAGGTGTACGAGATCGCGCTGTGGAAGAAGCTGATGTACCCGCTCGCCACGCTGGTGGTGATGGCGCTCGCGCTGCCCTTCGCCTACATGCAGGCGCGCGCCGGGATGGTCGGCGTCAAGGTGTTTTTCGGCATCATGCTCGGCATCTTTTTCCACATGCTGAACAGCCTGTTTTCCCACATCGGGCTGCTGCAGAACTGGCCGCCTTTCGCCGCCGCCGCGGTGCCGAGCGCGGCGTTCCTGCTGTCTGCGATGGCGATGATGTGGTGGGTCGAGAGGCGCTAAGCGAGCACCAGGCGGGTGCCGGCGAGGCGGTCATGCAGGAACTGGCGTTCGCGATCGAACAGCGCCCACAGCACTGAAATTCCCGTCGGTACAAGAAACAGGGCGAGCACAAAGCGCACCGCCGCCTTGCGCGGAGTGACCTCGACGAGGCGAATGCGCCAGGCTTTCATCGCCAGCGTCTGTCCGCCGCGCAGCCAACAGCGCAGGAAATAGGCCGCGAACACCGCGGCAATGAAGATCTGCAGCCCGAGGCGCAGCCAGCCGGCCGTCGCATCGCGGCCGCCGCTTGCGAAGAGGAACACCCAGGCGGCGAAAAAGCCGACGGCAAAGAGCAGCAGCGCTTCGTACAGCATGCTGGCCAGCCGTCGCGGCAGGCCCGGCGTCTTCACGGCCGTTATTTCTTTTTCTTGGCGGTGGCTTGCGGCGGCGCGAAGTTCTGACGCTCGTTCGGCGGCAGCGCCTGGTATTCCGCCCACTGCTCGCGCAGATTGCCGCGCTCCTCGGGGGGCACCTTGGCGATGCGCTTGTAGTTCTCGCGCGCCTGGCGGCGTTCCTCGGGAGTGAGCTTGACCCATGCTTGCATGCGTTTCTGTACCCGCTCCTGCTCCTGCGGCTTCATGTTCGGATAGCGCTTGGCGATGCCGATCCACTCGCGCCGGCGCACCTGCTCGAGCGTTTCCCAGTCGGCCTTGAGCGGCGCGAGAATGTGCTGCTGCTCGACGGTCAGCTCGGCCCACGCCGGGCGGCCGCCCTTGATCTTCGGTGCTTGCGCGAGCGCCACGCCGGCCGCCAGGCACAGCGCGAGGATCAGCAACGCGCGGCGCATTACTGCTCCGCCGCGCGCGTTTTCAGCCAGTTCTGGAAGCCGCGATCGAGGTAGGCGTCGATCGGCAGGTCGCCAGTGAGCACCTGAGCGTCGATCTCCGCGAGCTCGTCGGCGCGCTGGTTCTGCTGCCAGGTGTAGATGGCGCCGAAGCCGATCAGCAGCATGACGATCGGCGCGAGCACGCGCAGCGACAGCCCGGTCCAGCCGCCGAGGTCGCCGACCATGTCGCCGGCCCATGCCAAGGCGCCGACGGGCTCGGGGCGCTTGCGCGCGAGCGCAAGCTCGCGCGCAGCTTTCAGTCTTTCGGCCTTCCGCGGATCGAGGCTCAGCCCCTGGTTCAGGATGTGGCGGATCTTGTCGCCGAATTGAGGTTCATTCATGGCTTTTCGGGACGCTTGCCGAGCTCATAGCGTAATGCCGCGCGCCTTGAGTGCGGCCGCCAAAGTATGCGCCGCCCGCGAGCAATGTGTTTTCACACTGCCCTCAGAGCAGCCCATGACGCGGGCGGTTTCGGCCACGTCCAATTCCTCCCAGTAACGCATGACAAAAGCCTGGCGTTGACGCGCAGGGAGATTCATGAGCTCTTGCTCAATAATTTCAAGCACTTGAGCTCGCTCCACCTGCTCCGCCGGCGCTTCCTGCACATTGGACCCGTCGGCGGCCTGCAGGGTTTCCAGCGGGTCCTGGTCGTCGTCCTCGCCGCGGCCGGGCGAGAGCGAAGACAGCAGCGTGGTCCACAGCGAGCGCACTTTCTGCCGGCGGAACCAGTCGCGGATCGCGTTCTGCACGATGCGGTGAAACAAGAGCGGCAACTCCGCGGCAGGGCGCTGCCCGTACTTCTCTGCAAGGCGCAGCATGGCATCCTGCACAATGTCGAGCGCGGCTTCCTCGTCACGCACGGCGAACACCGCCTGCTTGAACGCGCGGCGTTCCACGCTCTCCAGGAACGCCGACAGCTCGCTGCGGGTTGCCAAGGTGGGGCCCTCTGCCGGGGCGGTTGTTCGGCCGCAGATGGTACCAAAAAGGTAGGTGGCCAACCCGGCTCACCGCTTGACCGCACCGCAACAAGCCTTTACTGTTCAAAGCTTTTCCGCCTCATTCGACGAAATGGACCGCGTCAAGACCACTACGCTCACCGGCGCCGAGATCGTCGTACGCTGCCTGCAGGAAGAGGGGGTGGAGTACGTCTTCGGCTATCCCGGTGGCGCGGTCCTCTTCATCTACGACGAGCTCTTCAAGCAGGACAAAGTCAAGCATGTCCTGGTGCGCCACGAGCAGGGCGCGGCGCACGCGGCCGACGGCTATTCGCGCGCCTCGCACAAGATCGGCGTGTGCCTGGTGACTTCGGGCCCCGGCGTGACCAACGCGGTGACCGGCATCGCCACCGCGTACATGGATTCGATCCCGATGGTGATCATCTCGGGGCAGGTGCCGACGCACGCGATCGGCCTCGACGCTTTCCAGGAAGTCGACACCGTCGGCGTGACGCGGCCCTGCGTCAAGCACAACTTCCTGGTGAAGAACGTCGCCGACCTGGCCTCGACGATCAAGAAGGCGTTCCACATCGCGGCCACCGGGCGGCCGGGACCGGTGCTGGTCGACATCCCGAAGGATGTGACGACGCACTCCTGCGAGTTCCAGTACCCGGAATCCGTGGCGATGCGCTCGTACAACCCGGTGCGCAAGGGCCACCCCGGGCAGATCAAGAAGGCCATGCAGCTGCTGCTGGAAGCGAAGCGCCCCATGGTCTATACCGGCGGCGGCGTGGTGCTTTCCAACGCGGCGCCGCAGCTGCGCGAGCTGGTGAAGCTGCTCGGCTTCCCGTGCACCAACACGCTGATGGGTCTGGGCGCCTATCCCGGGACCGATGCGCAGTTCCTCGGCATGCCCGGCATGCATGGCACATACGAAGCGAACATGTCGATGCAGCACTGCGACGTGCTGCTCGCGATCGGCGCGCGCTTCGACGACCGCGTCATCGGCAACCCGGCGCACTTCGCGCAGAACCCGCGCAAGATCATCCACATCGACATCGATCCTTCGTCGATCTCCAAGCGGGTCAAGGTCGACGTGCCGATCGTCGGCAACATTGCCGACGTCCTCGATGACCTGCTGAAGCTGTTGCAGGATTCAAAACCCCAGGACATCAAGGCGTGGTGGAAGCAGATCGAGGAGTGGCGCGCGAAGGACTGCCTCAGGTACGACCGCAACTCGAAGATCATCAAGCCGCAGTTCGTTCTCGAGAAGTTGTACGAAGTGACGAAAGGGGACGCTTTCGTTACTTCCGATGTAGGCCAGCACCAGATGTGGGCAGCGCAGTTCTACAAGTTCAACGAGCCGCGCCGCTGGATCAACTCGGGCGGCCTGGGCACGATGGGCTTCGGACTGCCCGCCGCGATGGGCGTGCAGCTCGCGAACCCTGGATCTACGGTGGCCTGCGTCACCGGCGAATCGTCGATCCAGATGTGCCTGCAGGAGCTTTCCACGTGCAAGCAGTACCACTTGCCGATCAAGGTCGTGAACCTGAACAACCGCTACATGGGGATGGTTCGTCAGTGGCAGGAATTCTTCTACGGCAACCGCTACGCGGAATCGTACATGGATGCCTTGCCCGACTTCGTGAAGCTGTCGGAGGCGTACGGCCACGTCGGGCTGAAGGTCGAGAAGCCCGGCGACGTCGAGGGCGCGCTCAAGGAAGCGTTCAAGCAGAAGGAGCGCCTGGTATTTCTCGACTTCATTACCGATCAGGCGGAGAACGTGTTCCCCATGATTCCCGGCGGCAAGGGGCTTACCGAAATGATCCTCGCCGAAGAGCTGTAGCGTGAGCAGGATCCGCTTTACGCCGCGCCGGCGAGTATCATGAGACACATCCTGTCGATTCTGGTCGAAAACGAGGCAGGTGCGCTGTCCCGGATTTCCGGGCTATTTTCCGCGCGCGGATACAATATCGAATCGCTCACGGTCGCGCCCACCGAGGACGCAACGATGTCGCGCATGACCATCGTCACCGTTGGCTCGGACGACGTCATCGAGCAGATCAC
>DATNMK010000018.1:0-7106 GCA_035602335.1 Burkholderiales bacterium | reverse complement strand
GCCGCCGGTCGGATTGGAGGGAAAGGCATCGCTGTGCAGCCGGGTGTCGTCCTTGCGGTAGGAGCTTTTCCGGCCAACGATCTCGCACGGCCGAAAGCTCGCGTTGGTAGGGGTGAGATGGGGTGTGTAGTGCGGCAATAGCGCAGCGATCAGCGTGTGGCATTGCCGGGTAAAGCGTTCGATCATGGCCTGCAGCATGGACAGGTCGTCCCTGCCGCCCCGCGCGCCGCGCAGTATCGGCTCGCTACTGCGCAAGTTGATGTTCTTCGAGTTGCCGTCGGACCATTCTGCCGACAGGAAACGCTCTTCGTGCGGCAGCAAGGCGAAACCGAGCCGCGGCAAGTACAGAATGCGACCCGACTCAAGCGCGTCGGTTGCGGCCGCCTGCCCCGCGGCGACGATCGACGGCGTCCAGGTATCGAGCAGGAGCACTTCGAGCAGATTGATCTCGATCATTTCTTGCGCCGATCGAATTGCTTCAGCTTCTGGCGAAGGAACGCCTCGCTTGTCATGACCCTGCCGTCGGCGAAGCGGATCTGGTAGGGCTCACCCGATAGCGAGGATTTCGATGCGCACCGCCGGATGAAGTTCTCGGCGGTTTTGCAGTGGCTTCCTGCAGTGCGCAGCTTCAGCCGCAGGTGGTCAGCGGCAGCTTTTGCGTCATAGGCATCGCCATTGCGTATGAACTTTGCGTTCGACATCTGCTCGACCGAGCGGATCAGGTATTCGATTTTCTGCGCCTCCGAAGCTGCAGCGGCGTCGGCGTGAATTCCGGCCACCAGCACGCCGCACAGCAGCACAGAAAATAGAAGCTTCATCGCAGGACTTATCATAGCCTAGCGGTAGATGGAGCTCCTGCGTCTGCCGCTTCGATCGGCAATGACGGGATTCATCAATCCAGCGTGCGCCGGTAAAAGCCCAGGCCGATGGCGATGACCACCAGCATGAACAGGACGATCGGCCAAATCTGCGGCCACAGGTCGGGGAGCGAATTGCCCTTAAGCATGATGCCGCGCACCAGCACCAGGAAGTGCGTGAGCGGCAGCAGCGACCCCAGCCACTGCGCCCATTCGGGCATGCCGCGGAACGGGAACATGAAGCCGGAAAGCAGGATGGAAGGCAGGAAGAAGAAGAACGTCATCTGCATCGCCTGCAGCTGGTTGCGCGCGATCGAGGAGAAGGTGATGCCGAGCGTGAGGTTGGCGGCGATGAACAGCAGCACCGCGAAGTAGAGCAGGGCGACATTGCCCTGCAGCGGCACCTCGAACAGCGCGAGCGCCGCGACGATGATCAGCGTCACCTGGATCAGGCCGATCATGATGTAGGGCACGATCTTGCCGGTCATCACCTCGATCGGCAGCGCCGGGGTCGACAGCAGGTTCTCGAAGGTGCCGCGCTCGCGCTCGCGGGTCATCGCGAGCCCGGTCATCAGCACCATGGTCATGGTGAGGATGGTGCCGATCAGCCCGGGCACGATGTTGTACGCCGTGATGCCCTCGGGGTTGTAGCGGCGATGCACCCGCACGTCGAAGGGCGGCGCCACCGGCTGCAGGTCCGCCAGCGAACCGCTGAGGTCCCGGGAGAGCGCGGTCAGCGAAATCTGCGCGAGCGCAGCGATCGCATTGCCGGTCGCGGACGGGTCCGAGGCATCGGCCTCCACCAGCAGCACCGGCCGCTCGCCGCGCACCAGCTTGCGGCCGAAGTTCTCCGGGATGGTGACCGCGAACTGCACTCGGCCCAGCGCAAGCAGCCGCTCGACTTCGGCTTCGTTCGCGGCGTGGTGCTCGATCCTGAAGTAGCCGCTGGTCTGCATCGCGGCGAGCAGCGTGCGCGAGTAGGGGCTGGAATCCGCGGCGAGTACCGCGGTCGGCAGCCGTTTCGGGTCGGCGTTGATGGCGTAGCCGAACAGGATCAGCTGCAGCACCGGGATGCCGATGATCATGCCGAAGGTGAGCCGGTCGCGCTTGAGCTGGATGAACTCCTTGACGATGATGCCGACCCAGCGCGACCAGGAAAAGCCCTCGCGCGTCATTGGACGTTGTCGGCAGCGCTTGCCATGAGATGGATGAAAACGTCCTCCAGGCTGGCCTCCGCTCTTTTCCAGGCCAGCTCTTTTTCATCGAGAAAAGGCGCAATCGCCTGCTTCAGCGCCGCCTCGTCCTCGCCGGTGACATGCAGCGTGTTGCCGAAGGCGGTGACATGAGACACGCCTGGCCGGCCGTGCAGCCTGGCGGCGAGCTCGGCGAGCTTTCCGGAGGGCCCGGACACCGCCCAGCTGACGAGGGGAAAGAGGTGCAATACCTCGTCAGGCGTGCCGGTAGCGAGCAGCTTGCCGTAGGCGATGTAGGCGAGGCGGTGGCAGCGCTCGGCCTCGTCCATGTAGTGCGTGGAGACGAGCACGGAAATGCCGTGCGCGGCGAGCACATGGATTTCCTCCCAGAAGTCGCGCCGCGCCTTGGGGTCCACGCCGGCGGTCGGCTCATCGAGGAGCAGCAGCTTGGGCCGGTGCAGCAGGCAGGCGGCGAGCGCGAGGCGCTGCTTCCAGCCGCCGGAGAGAGTGCCGGCGAGCTGATCCTGCCTCTTTTCAAGACCGATATCATCGAGTACGGCCGCCACCACCTTCTTGCGCTCGCTCATGCTGTACATGCGCGCGACGAACTCCAAGTTCTCACGGATGGTGAGGTCCTCCCACAGCGAGAAGCGCTGCGTCATGTAGCCGACCTCGCGCTTGATCGCCGCCGTCTCGCGCACCACGTCATAGCCCACGCAGGTACCGCTGCCCGAGTCGGGCTTCAGCAGCCCGCACAGCATGCGGATCGAGGTGGTCTTGCCGCTGCCGTTCGGCCCGAGGAAGCCGTAGATCTCGCCGCGGCGCACCTGCAGCGAGAAATCCTTCACCACGTGCTTGGCGCCGAACGACTTGTTCAGCCCGTGGACGTCGATCGCGAGGTCATTCACTTGAATCTCACGTCGATCGGCTGCCCCGGGCGCAGCTTCGCGCCGTCGGCGGGCTCGGGCCGCGCCTCGATCAGGAACATGAGCTTCGTGCGCTGCTCACGCGTATAGAGCACCGGCGGCGTGTACTCGGCCTGGCTCGACACGTACGTCACTCTCGCGGCAATCGGCGCCTCGCAGCCATCGCAGCGGATCTCTACCGGCTTCCCGGCCGCGATCGAGCCCACGAGGGTTTCCGCCACGTAGAAGCGCGCCTTGACGTTGCCGGGCGGCAGGATCGAGGCGACCGGGCGGCCCGCCGGCACCCATTCGCCGTCGACGAAGAACGTGTCCTGTACGAGGCCGGACACCGGCGCCGCGACGCTCTTCTGGTCGAGCCGCCACGCTGCCTGCGCCATCGCCGCGCGTGCAGCGGCCACGTCGCCCTCGGCCGCCTTGCGCTCCGACTCGCGCCCCAGCGGCTGCAGCGCGTTCTTGAGCTGCGCCTCCGCCTCGCGCACGCGCGCCACGTCGCGCTGGTAGGCGCTGCGCGCCTCGTCGAGCTTCGCCTGCGCGATGAAGCCTTCCTTGAAGAGCTTCTGCTGCTGCGCAAGCTGCGACGCCGACAGCTCGAGCGCCGCATTCGCCTGCGTGATCTCGGCGCGCAGCGCCTCGATCTCCGGCGGCCGCCGCGGCACCTCGAGGTTCTTGAGCCGCGCCTGCGACGCCTTCAGCCGCTCCTCGGCTTCCAGCCGCGCCGCGCGCTCCGCTTCCTGCTCGAGCGCGAACACCGGCTTGCCGCTCTCCACCTTGTCGCCGCGCCGCACGTAGAGCTTCTGCAGCTGCCCAGCGTAGGGCGAGGCGAGCAGCACGAACTCGCCTTCGATGTAGCCCTGCCAGGAATCGGTTTGCTCCCTGCCGCACGCTGCGAGCAAGCCGGCGAGGAATAGCGCGAGGACGCGGTACATGTTCAGCGCGCGATGCTCGCTCATGCCTTGTGCTCGGCGAGAAGCTTCTCGAAGCGCTGGTCGGGGGACAGCCAGATCGCCGCGACCAGCACGTACAGCGCGCACGCGATCCACGGGTGCACGAAGGCAAGCGGAATGGCCGCGACGTAAATGACCACCGAGATTTTCCCCTTGAAATCCTTCCCCAGGGCCTTCGCCAGCAAGGAATCCTTGGCGTGCGTGGCGAGAAGCGCGCGCGTCAGGATGTAGTAGGCACATGCCGCGCCGAGCAATACCACGCCATACGCGGCGACAGTCTGCGGCGCAAAGTGGTTCTCATCCATCCACCCCGTGACGAAAGGTACCAACGAAAGCCAGAACAGCAGGTGCAGATTCGCCCACAGCGTCGCCCCGTTCACGTGGTGGACCGCATGAAACATGTGGTGGTGGTTGTTCCAGTAAATGCCGACGAACACGAAGCTGAGCACATAGCTGAGGAACACCGGAACGAGCGGCGCGAGCGCATTCGGGTCGGCGTCGTGCGGAACCTTCATCTCCAGCACCATGATCGTGATAATGACGGCGATCACGCCGTCGGTGAATGCTTCCAGTCTTCCTTTGGTCATGTGAACCTCCCGCCAATGCCGGCGATGGTCTCGCCGATGACCTCCCCCAGCATCTCCAGCAAGTAGAGGACGCCCAATACGCCAAGCGCGTAAAGACTGATGACGCCGCCGCGCTTCCAGCCGCGCGAACGAACGAAATACACGGGAAGCGCGACAATCGCAAGCGCCGCCACGCCGACATTGAGGAGCGGCCCGGCCCTGTAGCCGGTTTCGTCCTTGTCGAGGTGGTACCACCAATAGATCGGCAGCAGCGAGAGGAAACTTCCGCCGAGGTCGAAGTTGCTGAAAGGCTCGACGCGACCCGTCGTCAGCGTCTCGACGATCGGCGTAACGAGCGTGATCGCGGCCAGCAGTGCAAGCGCGCAACGCTTGCGCCGGTTCAACTCATTTCCCCGCTCGGCCGCATCCGTAGGACTCTAGTGTAGTAGGACTTCTACAGGCCCAACGTACCTTGGGGGTCCGGTATTCTAAGCGACACTGCCCATGAACCGACCGATCCGGCCCGTGCGCCTCGGCCCCCGCGATGTCCCCCTGGTCTGAAAGAGTGCTATGGATTTGAAAAACCTAGTTGCGATCGACGTTCACACCCACGTCGAGAAATCGCTGTGGATGAAGCAGGACGCCCAGGCCGCCGAAGTCGAGGAGGCGAAGGGCCGCTACTTCAAGTACGTCGCCATGCACATGACGATCCCGGAGATGGCGAAGTATTTCCGCGAGCGCCGTATCGCCTTCGTCGTGTTCACCGTCGACCAGGAGCGCGGCCTCGGCATCCAGCGCATCTCCAACGAGGAGGTCGCCGAGCTTGCGGCGAAGGAGAGCGACATCGCCATCCCCTTCGCGAGCATCGATCCGGCCCGCGGGCAGATGGGCGTGCGCGAGGCGCGGCGCCTGATCAAGGATTTCGGCGTGAAGGGATTCAAGTTCCACCCTTCGGTGCAGGGCTTCTTCCCGAACGACCCGATGTGCTATCCGCTGTACGAGACGATCGCCGAAGCCAGGCTGCCGGCGCTGTTCCACACCGGCCAGACCGGCATCGGCGCCGGCATGCGGGGCGGCGGAGGCATCCGCCTGAAGTACTCGAACCCGATCCATCTCGACGACGTCGCCACCGATTTCCCCGACATGCCGATCATCATGGCGCATCCCTCGGTGCCCTGGCAGGACGAGGCGCTGTCGGTCGCCGTGCACAAGCCGAACGTCTACATCGACCTCTCCGGCTGGTCGCCGAAGTACTTCGAGCCGAAGCTGGTGCAGTACGCGAACACGCTGCTGAAGGACAAGGTACTGTACGGCTCGGACTTTCCGGTCATCACGCCCGACCGGTGGCTGGAGGATTTCAAGAAAGCGCAATTCAAGGACGAAGTGCGCCCTCTCATCCTCAAAGGGAACGCCACGCGGCTCCTGAAGCTCTAAACTGGCCTATGCCCGTTCGCCAGGAAATCAACGAAGGCCGCGTCCCGGTCAAGGTCTATACCGGCGAGATCGAGCCCACCGCGCGCCAGCAGCTCGTCAATATCTCGACGCTGCCGATCGTGCACCACCACGTCGCGGCGATGCCCGACGTGCATCTGGGCATCGGCGCCACCGTCGGCTCGGTCATTCCGACGCTGCGCGCGATCATTCCGGCCGCGGTCGGCGTGGACATCGGCTGCGGCATGATTGCCACGCGCGTTTCGCTTTCAGGCAACCAGCTGGATGAAACGTCCGTGAGAAAAATATTCGCTCAGATCGAGCGTGATGTGCCGGTCGGATTCGATCAGCACAAGGACCGCGACGTGCGCACGCACGCCGCGAAGCCTTTCAAGAAGGGGCTTTCCAGAATTCTGGAAAGACACCCCGGCATAGAAAAGCGCGTCGGCAAGCACTCGAGCTGGGCGCACCAGCTCGGCACGCTCGGCGGCGGCAACCATTTCATCGAGGTCTGCCTCGACGAGTCGGGCTGCGTGTGGGTGATGCTGCACTCGGGCAGCCGCGGCATCGGCAACGCGATCGGATCGTATTTCATCGAATTGGCAAGAAAAGATGCAGAGAGAGATCAGATCCGGCTGCCGGACCGCGATCTCGCCTACTTCCCCGAGGGCGCGCAGCACTTCGACGATTACGTGGCGGCGGTCGGCTGGGCGCAGGACTACGCGCGCGCCAACCGCGCCGAGATGATGGACCTGGTGCTCGAGGCGATGCGCCGGCACCTGCCGTCGTTCGAGGCGACCGGCGAGGCGGTCGACTGCCACCACAACTATGTCGAGCGCGAGTTCCACTACGGCGAGCACGTCTGGCTGACGCGCAAGGGGGCGATCCGCGCCGGGCGGGGCGAGCTCGGCATCATTCCGGGCAGCATGGGCGCGCGCAGCTACATCGTACGCGGCAAGGGCGCGGCCGAGAGCTTCGACTCCTGCGCCCACGGGGCGGGGCGCCGCATGAGCCGCAACGCCGCCCAGAAGAAGTTCACGGTTGCAGATCTCGAGCTTCAGACTGCGGGAGTCGTGTGTCGAAAGGACAAAGGCGTGCTTGACGAGATCCCGGGCGCCTACAAGGACATCGACGAGGTCATGGCCAACCAGTCGGACCTGGTCGAGGTCGTGCACACCTTGAAGCAGGT
>DATNMK010000017.1:0-56078 GCA_035602335.1 Burkholderiales bacterium | reverse complement strand
CCCGCCTCGATCAACCCGGCGAGCGGCAAGCCCTGGGGCGCCGACTTCCCGGTGGTGACGGTCGAAGACTGGGTCGAGGCTCAGGCGCGGCTTGCCGATCACCTCGGCATCGAGCGCTTCGCGGCGGTGATCGGCGGCTCGCTGGGCGCCATGCAGGCGCTGCAATGGACGCTCTCCTACCCCGATCGCATTCGACACTCGATCGTGGTCGCCGCCGCGGCCAGGCTAACGCCGCAGAACATCGCCTTCAACGAGGTCGCGCGCCAGGCGATCATGACCGACCCGGATTTTCACGGCGGGCATTACTACGACAAGGGCGTGGTGCCGACGCGGGGGCTGCGCATCGCGCGCATGATCGGCCACATCACCTATCTCTCGGGCGAGGCGATGGCGGAGAAATTCGGCCGGCTGCTGCGGCGCGGGGCGCCGGGCTTTGACTTCGACGTCGACTTCGAGATCGAGTCCTACCTGCGCTACCAGGGGGACAAGTTCTCGAGCTACTTCGACGCCAATACGTACCTGCGCATAACGAAGGCGCTCGACTACTTCGATCCGGCCGCCGACCACGGCGGGGACCTGACCGCGGCGCTCGCACGCGCCAAGGCCGCGTTCCTCCTCGTCTCGTTCAATTCAGACTGGCGCTTCCCTCCGCCGCGCTCGCGCGAGATCGTGCGCGCGCTGCTCGACAACCGGCGCATCATCTCCTATCTCGAGATCGCCGCCCCGGGCGGGCACGACGCCTTCCTGCTCGAGGACCCGCGCTACCACGCGGCGCTGCGCGCCTATTTCGGGAATATCGAGCTGTGACATCGGTGGAACAGGCGCTGCTCGCCGCACGCCCCGACTTCGCCGCCATCGCGCAATGGGTGGACCGCGGTGCGCGCGTGCTCGACCTAGGCTGCGGCGACGGCACGCTGCTGCGCTACCTGTGGCAGGCGCGCGAGGCGCCCGGCTACGGCGTGGAGATCGACGACGACAGCGTGATCGCCTGCGTGTCGAACGACGTCAATGTGCTGCAGGTCGACCTGGAAAGCGGGCTTTCGCTGTTCGCCGATCATTCCTTCGACTGCGTGATCCTTTCGCAGACCCTGCAGGCCGTGCACCACACCGAGGGCATCCTGCGCGAGATGCTGCGCGTCGGGCGCGAGGCGATCGTCAGCTTTCCGAATTTCGGCCACTGGAGCGCCCGCATGCAGGTCGCGCTCGGCCGCATGCCGGTCTCCGAATCGCTGCCCTACGAGTGGTACGAGACGCCGAACGTGCACCACTGCACCGTCACCGACTTCGAGGACCTGTGCCGGTGCCTGGGCTTCAGGATCCGCGAGCGGCTGGTGCTGCATCATGGCAAGCCGGTGAGCTTGCTTCCCAATCTCTTCGGCAGCCTGGCGGTGTACCGCTGTACAGCGCCGTGAACATACGCAAAGGCGCGCTGCGCGCGGTGGCGTTGTTCGAGGCCTTCAAGGGCGCACTGGTCCTCGCCGCCGGGTTCGGCCTCCTCGCCATCTTCCATGGCGACGCGCAGCGTCTCGCCGACGCGCTGGTCGGCCGCTTGCACCTCAACCCGGCGAAGAACTACCCGCAGGTCTTCCTCCGGCTGCTGGAGAATATTTCCAATTCCCAGCTGTGGGCGCTGGCCGGGTTCGCCGCGATTTACGCGAGCCTGCGGTTCATCGAAGCCTATGGTCTGTGGCGCGGCCGGCGCTGGGGCGAGTGGATCGCCGCGCTGAGCGGCGGCATCTATGTGCCGGTCGAGATTTATGAGCTAACCCGCCACGTGACCTGGATCAAGATCGGCGCCTTGATTCTGAATGCCGCCGTGGTCGCGTACATGTGCTATGCGCTATGGATTTCCAGGCGGCGGCGACCACCGGCCGCCTGATGCTTCAGCCCTCTCGGCATACGGCGTCCGACTCAAGGGCGCTGGGAGCTGACATGGCGCGACGCCAAGCGTCTGGCAATTGCCAATCGCGTTGCGAAGACATTGCTTATCCGGTTATCCACTAATGGATATATGCCGGCATACCGCTCCATGTACCCGTAGATGTTTGCATCCACCTATAGATGGTTCTAGCATCGCCGCGATGCTGTTCAATCACTAGTTCGGCAGACAAGGGGATCGGAAGCCGCACCCGGCGACGTACACTCGTGACCGAGAAGGAACCACAGAAGGCGGAGCCATGAGCTATGTCGACCAGAATCTGATGGCGGGAGAGCAGGTTGCTTATCGCACACGCCTCCACTGGGTCATGTTCCTCGTGCCCCTGCTCGTCACTGGGTTTTTCTTGCTCGTCGCCTTGCTCATGCTCTTCAGCAAGGACACCCGGTCGGGGGCCGCCCTTCCCTTTGGCATCGGATTCGTTACCGGGCTGTTCCTCCTGGCGCGCTACGTGGCTTATCGAACCTCAGAGTTCGCTGTCACCAACAAGCGCGTGATTATCAAGGTGGGGCTTCTCCACCGCCGTTCTGTCGAGATCCTCCTCACGAAGATCGAGGCCATTGGAGTCGACCAGCCACTCATTGGCCGCATGCTGAACTACGGAAGCCTTACGGTCGGTGGTACGGGCGGCACGAGAGAAGTGTTCCATCAGATCCATTCGCCCCTCGACTTCAGACGCAAGGTGCAGGAACAGACGGCGCAGTAGGTGAAGTCCCGGGGGCACAGCTGGGTGGGCTCGCAATCATGATCAGGAAGCTAAAGTCCGGCGGATACCGCCTCTACTCCCGCAAAGTCAATCCTAAAACTGGCAAGCGCAAGAACCTGGGCACGTTCAAGACGCGCGCGGAAGCCAGACAGCACGAGCGCGCGGTCCAGTTTTTCAAGCGCAGGAAAGGCTAGGCCATGGCCTACGACGAGAAGCTCGCTGAACGCATCCGCAAACGCCTGGGCAAGCGCGCCGGGCTGACGGAGAAAAGGATGTTCGGCGGAATCGGCTTCATGCTGAACGGCAACATGTGCTGCGGCGTGCACGGCCAGGAAATGATCGTACGCATCGACCCGGAAAAGACCGATCAGGCCCTGAGCGAACGGCACATCCGCGTCTTCGACCTGTCAGGTCGTGCGATGAAGGGATGGATCCTGGTTTCGCCGGATGGGCTGAGCAACGATGACGCACTTGCGAAGTGGGTGCGCTCCGGCACGGATTACGCTGCTACGTTGCCCGGAAAGAGATAGCGGGCGATTTGTCCAGTTCTTCGATGCGCGCGCGCTGCCACCAGAGCATTGCGACCCCCGGCAGCGCGATGAGAAAGGTGAAGAAGAAGAACGTCGTCCAGCCGAAGGACTCGGCCATGACGCCGGCGGCCGGGCCGACGTAGACGCGCCCGAGCGAGGCGAGCGCCGACAGCAGCGCGTACTGCGTCGCCGAGAAGCGCCGGTCGCACATCGCCATGAGGAGCGCAACGAAAGCCGCGGTGCCCATGCCGCCGCACAGGTTCTCCGCGGCGATCACCGTGATCATGAGAGGGTAGCTCTTGCCGGCGGCGGCCAACAGCATGAAGCCGAGGTTGGTCAGTGCCTGCAGCACGCCAAAGAGCAATAACGAGCGGTAAAGCCGCAGCTTCGCCATCAGGGCGCCGCCGAGGAGCAGGCCGAGGATCGTGGCGCCGACACCGAGCCACTTGTTGGCCCAGCCGACGTCGGTGAGCGAGAAGCCTGCGCCGCGAAGAAGGAACGCGGTGCTGAGCGTGCCGGCGAAGGCATCGCCCAGCTTGTACAGGATGATGACCAGGAGAAGCAGCCAGGCGCCGTGCCTCGAGAAGTACTCGGCGAGCGGCTCGCGCACGGCCTCGGCCAGCGTCTTCGGCGCCGTGGGCGGCGTCGCGGGTTCTTCCGCGGCCCAGGTCGCGGCGGCGCCGACGAGCATGAGGGCCGCCATCAGCCAGTACGCCTGCGTCCAGCTGATCCAGTTGTCGACCAGGATCAGCGCGAGGCCGCCGGAGACCAGCATCGCGATGCGGTAGCCGAGGACCGAGACCGCGGCGCCGGCGCCGCGCTCCTCGGCTCGGAGCACATCGGCGCGGTACGCATCGAACACGATGTCCTGCGAGGCGGACAGAAACGCCACCAGCAGCG
This sequence comes from Burkholderiales bacterium, assembly GCA_035602335.1. Lineage (GTDB taxonomy): Bacteria > Pseudomonadota > Gammaproteobacteria > Burkholderiales > SG8-39 > SCGC-AG-212-J23. Next base: position 52,006 of record DATNMK010000017.1, on the reverse strand, counting down.
CGAGACCCGCCAGCAGAAAAGGCGCTTCCTTCGGCGAAACCGTTCCCATCCATGCGATCGCGAACAGGAGCGCAATCTGCGCGACGAGTAGCCAGCCGCGTCGCCTGCCAAGCAGAGGAATGCTGTAGCGGTCCATCAGCGGCGCCCACAGGAACTTGTAGACGTAAGGCTGGCCAACGAGGGTGAACCAGCCGATGGCCTGGATGTCCACGCCCTCGACCGCCAGCCAGGCCTGCAGCGTGGCGCCGGTGAGCGCGAGCGGCAGGCCCGAGGAGAAGCCCAGCAGCAGAAGAAGAAAAATCCTCTTTCCGCGAAAAACCGAAATCAAAGTCCCTAAAGCAGCCACTCGTAGTCGATCGTCAGCGGCGCGTGGTCGGAAAAGCGCTTCGTCTTGTAGATCGATTCCTTGCGCGCGGTGGCGCCGACCCCGGGGGTGGCGATCTGGTAATCGATGCGCCATCCCACGTTCTTCGCCCAGGCCTGCCCGCGATTCGACCACCAGGTGTACTGGTCTGGCTTCTGATTCAGGCGCCTGAAGACATCGACAAAACCCAGCTCATCGAACACCCCGGTGAGCCAGGCGCGCTCCTCCGGCAGGAAGCCCGAGTTCTTCTGGTTCGACTTCCAGTTCCTCAGGTCGATCTCCTGGTGCGCGATGTTCCAGTCGCCGCACAGGATGATCTCGTGGCCGCGGCTGCGCAGCTTCACCAGGTGCTTGAGGAAGTCCTTGAGAAAGCGGAACTTCGACGCCTGACGATGCGGGCCTGCGGAGCCCGAGGGCAGGTACAGCGAAACCACCCACAGCTTGCCGAAGCGCGCCTCGACGTAGCGTCCCTCAGCGTCGAACTCGCGGCTCTCGAAGCCGCGCTTCACCTCATCGGGCGTCCTGCGGCTATAGAGCGCCACGCCGCTGTAGCCCTTCTTCTCGGCGAAGGCGTGGCAGGTCTCGAACGCCTTCAGGCCATGCAGCCTGGCGTCGAGGTCGATCGCCTGGCACTTCATCTCCTGCAGGCACACCACGTCGGCGCGCTGCGCCGCAAGCCAGCGAAACAGGCCTTTTTTCGCCGCCGAGCGGATGCCGTTGACGTTGAGAGTGATGACCCTCAAGACGATGGAAAAGCAGATACCCCACCGTGTGCCGCCGACCACTGCGCCGGCGCATGCAGGAATTTCTCGACCTCGCCGATCTGCGCCGACTCGAGATGCCCGCCCTGCTTCACCACGGCGAGCACGTCCCACCAGGTGGCGAGGTAGTGCAGGCGCACGTTGAGATCGGCCAGCGTCTTCTTCGACTCGGGAAAGATGTCGTAATAGAAGTTGACGAACACGTGCTCGACGATCGCGCCCGCCTCGCGCAAGGCCTTGCAGAAATTGATCTTCGAGCGGCCGTCGGTGGTGAGGTCCTCGACGAGCAGCGTGCGCGCGCCCTCGCGAATGTCGCCCTCGATCTGCGCGTTGCGGCCGAAGCCCTTGGGTTTCTTCCTCACGTACTGCATCGGCAGCGCAAGTCGCTCGGCGATCCACGCCGCATAGGGAATGCCCGCCGTCTCGCCGCCGGCGACCACGTCGAACTGCTCGAAGCCCACGTCGCGCGCGAGCGTCGCGGCGGCGAAGTCAACCAATTGGCTGCGGATGCGTGGATAGAAGATGAGCTTGCGGCAGTCGATGTACACCGGGCTCGCCCAGCCGGAAGTGAAGATAAAGGGCTTGTCCTGGAAGAACAGCACCGCCTTCACCTCGAGAAACATCTTGGCGGTGGTCTCGGCAATGAACGCCTTGTCGGCGAAGTGCATAAGCGGCGCGGATTTTAACAGGTTAGAATCCCCGTACCTCGCACTTCCAGGGAGGGTAATGCGATGGTCAGGCAGCTAACAATAATCGCCGCGACGGCGCTGATCGCCGCACCGCTCGCCGCCCACTCTCAGTCCAGGCCGGGCGAGCTCACCTACCGCTGCGTCGGCAAGGACGGCAAGAAATACTACGGCTCCACGGTTCCCCAGGCGTGCTTCGGCCAGCCGGTCGAACAGCTCAATACTTCGGGGATGGTCGTCAAGCGCATCAACCCGGAAGGCGACGAGAAAGAGCGCGAGGCAAGGGAAGCCGAGGCAAAGAAAAAGCGCGAGGACGACGCTGCCGCCAGGGAAGCCGCCCGTCGCAACCGCGCGCTCCTCGCCACCTACACCAGCGAGCAGGACATCGACGACGCCCGCAGCCGCGCGCTCGCCGACAATGAGAAAGCCGTGAAAGACGTCGAGCTGCGCATCGACGCGATCAAGAAGCGCCAGGCGAGCTACGAGAAGGAGCTCGAGTTCTACAAGGGCAAGAACAAGCCCCCGGCCCGGCTCGAGGACGACATCAGGAACGCGGAAATCGACCTGAAGGCGCAGGAAGACCTGCTCGCGGCGAAGAAGAAGGATGTCGATACCATCAACGCCAGGTACGACCAGGACAAGCAGCGCTACGCGGAGCTGACGCGCCGCAGGTAGCTCATGCCGCGAGCTTGCGGCGCAGGACTTCGTTCACCTGCTGCGGATTGGCCTTTCCCTTGCTCGCCTTCATCACCTGGCCGACGAGCGAGTTGAAGGCTTTCTCTTTCCCGGCGCGGTAGTCCTCGACCTGCTTCGGATTCGCGGCGAGCACCTCGTCGATCAGCTTCTCGATCGCTCCGGCGTCGCTGATCTGCCTCAGCCCGCGCTTCTCGATGATCTGATCAACGCTTCCTTCGCCGTACCACACGGCATCGAATACTTCCTTCGCTAACTTTCCGGACAGTGTCCCGTCGTCGACTCGATCAGCGAGCCTACGCAATTGCTCTGGCGATATTCGACTATGGGAAATCTCAAGATTCTCTTCGTTAAGTTTTGCGGCCAGCGGACCCGATATCCAATTTGCTAGATTCGAATATCTCTCGATGGGCGCGCCGGTAAGTGTGGCAAGCGCAAAGGTTGTGGTCCCAATGCTCGCTGTCAGTTGATTTGCTTGTGCTGGAGATAGTCCATAGGCAACGAACTTCTCGCGATGGACATCCGGTAGGACCGGCATAGACGCCCTCATTCGTTCGATCATCTCTTCTGTAACGACGAGCGGCAACAAATCCGGATCAGGGAAATAGCGATAGTCATGCGCGTCCTCCTTGGTGCGCATCGAGCGCGTCTCGTCGCGATCCGGATCGTAGAGCCGCGTCTCCTGCGCCACGCTTCCGCCCTCCTCGAGCAAGTCGATCTGCCGCCGCGCTTCGAATTCAATCGCGCGCTCCATGAAGCGGAACGAATTGAGGTTCTTGATCTCGCAGCGCGTGCCGAGCTTCGTATCGCCAAGCCTTCGGACAGACACGTTAGCGTCGCAGCGGAACGAGCCCTCCTCCATATTGCCGTCGCAGATGCCGATCCACATGACGAGGCCGTGAAGCGCGCGTGCGTAGGCCACTGCTTCCTTTGCGCTGCGCAGCTCGGGCTCGGAGACAATCTCGAGCAGCGGCGTGCCCGCGCGATTGAGGTCGATCCCGGTCATGCCATGAAAATCCTCGTGCAGCGACTTGCCGGCGTCCTCCTCCAGGTGGGCGCGCGTGAGCCGCACGCGTTTCTCCTCCTTGTCTACAAAAAACCCCAGCTCCCCGCCGGCAACGATCGGCAGCTCGTACTGGCTGATCTGGTAGCCCTTCGGCAGGTCGGGATAGAAGTAATTCTTCCGCGCAAAGATGGAGCGCCGCTTGATTTGTCCCTTGATCGCCAGGCCGAAGCGGATCGCATGCTCCACGGCCTTGGCGTTCGCCACCGGCAGCGTGCCGGGCAGCGCGATGTCGACGGCGGAGGCCTGCGTGTTGGGCGGAGCGCCGAATGCTGTCGAGGCGCCCGAGAACATCTTGCTCTTGGTCGTGAGCTGGGCATGTGTCTCGATCCCAATTACGATTTCCCAGCCGGTCACTTCGGCTCCTTTCTCTCCCAGCCGGTCATTTCAGCTCCTGATGAAGCAGCTGGCAGCGACCGCGGCGATCGACGATCAGCGGCTCCAAGTAGGCCTCCGAGCCGCATTGCGCCGTGCAATTCTCCGCTGCGACGCGCACGAACTCGCCAGCCTCGCGCAGCGTCACGCTGCAACGGCCGGAGGCGAAGCGCAAGCCGCCTTTGAACGGCTGCTGCTCTAGGCCTCGCAGCACACAAGTGTGGCCGCTCGGTGCGACCTTGGCGCGCCACTCGAAGGAGCCGGGTTTCAGCTTCCCGGACTCGACTGAAAGAACCAGATTCGATTGGTAACGACCTTCGGCTGCATCGCAGCGCACGCTGGCGTTGTAGCCGTCCATCGACGGGAATTCTTCGCTGAACTCGAAGCGCTCGCGCTCCTGCCCGCCGGGCGCGTAGCGCGTGCCCTTGAAGGTGCCGGCATGCCAGGTGCCGCGCAGCTCGCCGCTCGCGGGCCGGCCGTAAAGGATCGCGGTATTGCCTTCATTCAAGCTGGTGACGCCGAGCTCGGGGCTTCTCTCGCCCTCGAGAAAGCGGCGCGCGAGCGTCGGAAGAAGCACGTACTCGCCGCTGATCCGCCAGCCGCCGTCGGCACGCTTCGCCGCGTGCAGCATCATCAGCGCGCTTCGGCTGCCGAGCTGGCCGACGAGCTCGCGGGTTTGGTGCGCTTCCTGACTCAAAACGTTTCCGGTGACGATGAGAAGGAGAATCCCCAGGTAGCTCATAACGGCGTTTCCTCCGGCACCCGCAGGTGCCAGTCGGTCGCCTGCTGATAGCGGTGCGCAACGCCGAGCATCGCCGCCTCGGAAAAATAATTCCCCGTGAGCTGCAGCCCGACCGGCAGGCCGCGGCCATCGAAGCCGCAGGGCACCGAAAGCGCAGGCAGCCCGGCGAGCGGCGCCGGAACGGTGAAGATGTCGTTCAGGTACATCTGCACGGGGTCGTCGCTTTTCGCGCCGAGCTCGAAGGCGGTGCCCGGCGAGGTCGGTCCCATGATCAGGTCGCAGCGCTCGAACGCCGCGGCGAAATCGCGTGCGATGAGGCGCCGGATCTTCTGCGCCTGCAGGTAATAGGCGTCGTAATAGCCGTGCGACAGCACGTAGGTGCCGACGAGAATCCTGCGCTTCACCTCGGCGCCAAAGCCCTCGGCGCGCGTGCGGCAGTACATGTCGGTGAGGTCGGTGTATTCCTTCGCGCGGTACCCATAGCGCACCCCGTCGAAGCGCGAAAGGTTCGAGGACGCCTCGGCGGGGGCAATGACGTAATACACGGGCACCGCGAGCTTGGTGTTCGGCAGTTCGAGCGGTACCATGCGCGCGCCCTGCGACTCGAACCAGCGCACGGCCTCCTCCACCGCCTTGCGCACGCCAGGCTCGATGCCATCGCCGAAATATTCCTTGGGCAAGCCGATCCGCAAGCCTTGCAGCTGCTTGTCCAGAAAGCGGCCATAGTCTTCCTTGGGCCGCTCGAGGCTGGTGGAATCGCGCGCATCGAAGCCGGCCATGACATTCATCATGACGGCCAGGTCGGCGGCGCTCTTCGCCAGCGGCCCGCCCTGGTCGAGCGACGACGCGAACGCGATCATGCCGTAGCGCGACACCAGGCCGTACGTCGGCTTGAGGCCGCAAATCCCGGAGAGCGCGGCCGGCTGGCGGATCGAGCCGCCGGTATCGGTGCCGGTCGCCGCCGGCGCCATGCGCGCCGCCACCGCGGCCGCCGAGCCGCCCGAGGAGCCGCCCGGCACGAGGCGGCGGCCCCAGGGATTGCGCACCGGCCCGAAATACGAGGTCTCGCTCGAGGAGCCCATCGCGAACTCGTCCATGTTGCATTTGCCGAGCAGCACCGCTCCCGCGCGGTCGAATTGCTCGATGACGTGGGCGTTGTATGGGCTCACGAAGTTGGCGAGCATGCGCGAGCCGCAGGTCGTGAGCATGTCGCGTGTGCAGAAGATGTCCTTGTGGGCGATCGGGATGCCCGTCAGCGGCCCGGCCTCGCCCGCCGCGCGGCGCGCGTCCGCGCCGCGCGCATCGGACAGGCTGCGCGACTCGTCGACGGTGATGAAGGCGTTGAGCTCGCCGTTGAGCTTGGCGATGCGCCCGAGGTGGAGCTGCGTCAGCTCGACCGAGGACAGCTTCCTGGCGGCCAGCGCCGCCGAGAGCTCGGAAAGCGTCGCGTTCAGCAAACTACTCTATGACCTTGGGGACGAGGTACAGGCCGTCCTCGACCGCCGGGGCGACGGATTGATAAATCTGGTGCTGGCCGGTCTCGGTGACCTCGTCCGGCCGCAGCCGCTGTCCGCCGGGCAGATGGGCCTCGAGCGGGTGCGCCATCGGCTCGATGCCGCGGGTGTCCACGGCGCGCATTTCGTCGATCAGGCCCAGTACCCGGTTCAGTCGTTCGAGCGCCGCTTCGGATTCCTCCGGCCGGATGGCGATGCGGGCGAGCCGCGCGATGCGGCGGATCTGGTCGTGGGAAAGCGACATTCCGTTCGGGGGGGTGCGGGCGGCAATAACGCGCCAAACGGCCGTAGTACCTTATGACCCGCGTTTCGTTAGCGTATCATAGCGGCCATTGACGGCGGGCCTGGGATCGCAAGCCTAAGGCCCGGTTAGGAAGCGGGAAAAAGGTCTCATTTTGCCTATGCTTGGATTCCTTCGCAGCTACTTCTCGAACGATCTCGCGATCGACCTCGGGACAGCCAACACCCTCATTTACGTGCGCGGCAAGGGGATTGTCCTCGACGAGCCGTCGGTGGTGGCGATCCGCCAGGAGGCCGGTCCCAACGGCAAGAAGACCATCCAGGCGGTGGGCAAGGAGGCGAAGCAGATGCTCGGGAAAACTCCCGGCAACATCACCGCCATCCGGCCGATGAAAGACGGCGTGATCGCCGACTTCACCGTCACCGAGCAGATGCTCAAGCAGTTCATCAAGAAAGTGCACGACAACAAGCTGTTCTCGCCCTCGCCGCGCATCATCATCTGCGTGCCCTGCGGCTCGACCCAGGTCGAGCGCCGCGCGATCCGCGAGAGCGCGATCGGCGCCGGCGCCGGCCAGGTGTACCTGATCGAGGAGCCGATGGCGGCCGCGATCGGCGCCGACCTGCCGGTGGCAGAAGCGACCGGATCGATGGTGGTCGATGTCGGCGGCGGCACCACCGAGGTCGGCGTCATCTCGCTCGGCGGCATGGTGTACTCGGGCTCGGTGCGCGTCGGCGGCGACAAGTTCGACGAAGCCATCATCAACTACATCCGCCGCAACTACGGCATGCTGATCGGCGAGACCACCGCCGAAATGATCAAGAAGGAGATCGGCTCGGCGTTCCCGGGCAGCGAAGTGCGCGAGATGGAGGTCAAGGGCCGCAATCTCGCAGAGGGCATCCCGCGCAGCTTCACCATCTCGTCGAACGAGATCCTCGAGGCGCTCACCGAGCCCCTCAACTCGATTGTCTCGGCGGTCAAGTCTGCGCTGGAGCAGACGCCCCCCGAACTCGGCGCGGATATCGCCGAGAAAGGCATGGTGCTCACCGGCGGAGGCGCGCTGCTGCGCGACCTCGACCGGCTGCTGATGGAGGAGACCGGGCTGCCCGTCATCGTCGCCGACGACCCGCTCACCTGCGTCGTGCGCGGCTCGGGCAAGGCGCTCGAGAAGATGGAGCACTTCGGCCCGATCTTCACCAACGACTGAGCGCCGGGGGGATGGAACACAACCCCCCTCCCTTCTTCAAAAGGGGTCCGGCGCCAATTGTCCGGCTGTTTTTCTTCGCCTCTCTTTCGCTCGCGCTGCTGGTCCTCGACGCGCGCTTTCGCTACACCGAGACGGTGCGCAGCGCGCTCGCGCTGGTCGTTTATCCGATACAGCGCATCGCCACCGCGCCGATCGAATTACTCGAGGGCATCGGCGGCTATTTCTCGAGCCAGGCCCAGCTGCTCGAAGAGAACGCCGCGCTGCGCGCCCAGGCGCTCGCCAACGCGCAGGACGCGCTGCGCTTCCAGGAGGCGCAGGCGGAGACCGTGCAATTGCGGCGCATGGTCGGGGCGGCAGAGAAGCTGGAAGTGCGCGCGACGCCCGCGGAGATCATTTACGCCGGGCGCGACCCCTATTCGCACAAGGTGTTCATCGACCGCGGTGCGCAGCACGGCGTGCGCCCGGGAAGCCCGGTAACCGATGAAACCGGCGTGGTCGGGCAGGTGACGCGGGTGCACGCCCTGCTGTCCGAAGTGACGCTGCTCACGGACCCGGACCAGGCCATTCCGGTGCAGGTGGTGAGCAATGGTCTGCGCGCGGTCGCGTTCGGCGGCGGCAACTCCGGCAGGCTCGAGCTGCGCTTCATGCCGGCCAACGCCGAGATCCAGAACGGCGATCGCCTGGTGACCTCCGGCATCGACGGCACCTATCCGGCGGGGCTGCCGGTGGCCACCGTGGTGAACATCGAGCGCGACGCCGAGCATACCTTCGCGCGCGTCATCTGCCAGCCTTCCGCGGGCGTGGACCGCGGCCGCTTCGTGCTGGTGCTCTCCGACGAGATGCAGCGGCCGGCCCGCCCGGACGACGTGCAGCCAGGCAAGGAGCGCCGCCCGGACAAGACGCGGCGCGCGCGCACCAAGGTGTCGGTCAAGGATGCAGCGAAGGAGCCAGTGAAAAGCGAGGCCAGGGAAGCCGATGGATCAAGATAGATCGATCCTGGTTCCGGCGCGGGCGAGCACCATCATCGGCTCGTTCGCGCTGGCCCTGTTCCTGGACTTCCTTCCCTGGCGCGACATGCGCCTGGTGCCCGACTTCGTCGCGCTCGTGCTCGCGTTCTGGTGCGTGCGCCAGCCGCGCCTCGTCGGCCTCGGCGTCGCCTGGGCGCTCGGCCTGGTCACCGACGCAGGCAACGGCGTGCTGCTCGGCCAGCATGCGCTCGCCTACTCCGTGCTCGCCTTCCTCGCGATCTGGATGTCACGCCGCATCCTGTGGTTCGGCCCCGGGCTGCAGGCGCTGCACGTTGCCGTGATCCTGCTCGTCTCCCAGGGCGTAGCTTTGCTCGTGCGGCTTGCTGCAGGGGACCAGTTTCCCGGCTGGCCGATCATCGTCGGGCCGCTGGCCGGTGCGGCGCTTTGGCCGACGCTGACCTGGCTGCTGCTGCTGCCGCAGCGCCGTCCCGAGCGCGAGCAGACAATCTAGCCATGGGCGCCGCCGAGCTCAGAAATTACGAACGCGAAGTCTACCAGTTCCAGCTGCGCATCGGCGTGGCCGGCGTCGCCGTGATCGTCGGCTTCCTGCTGCTCGCGGCGCGCTTCGTCTATCTGCAGGTAGTGCAGCATGACATCTACCGCGCCAAAGCCGAGGACAACCGAATCTCGATCGTGCCGGTGCCGCCGAACCGCGGCCTGATCGTCGATCGCAATGGGCTGGTGCTCGCCCGCAACTACTCCGGCTACACGCTGGAGATCTTCCCTCGCCGCACGAGGAGCGTCGAGGGGACGATCGACGAGCTCTCCGAGCTGATCGAGATCACGCCGCGCGACCGCAGACTGTTCAAGAAGCTGGTGGCGGAGACGCGCAACGCCGAGAGCCTGCCGATCCGCACGCGCCTCAGCGACGAGGAGGTGGCCAAGTTCGCCGCCAACCGCTACCGCTTCGAAGGCGTCGAGATCAAGGGGCGCCTCTTTCGCCAGTATCCCTACGGCGACGTCGCCTCGCACGTCCTCGGCTACATGGGCCGCATCGACCAAGCCGACCAGGCGCGCCTCGAGGAAGACGGCGTGGACGCGAATTATCGCGGCACGGACTACACCGGCAAGGCGGGCGTAGAAGCGAGCTACCAGCACGAGCTTCACGGCACCACCGGCTTCGAGCAAGTCGAGATCGACGCCGCCGGCCGCGGCATCCGCACGCTCTCGCGCACGCCCTCGCAGCCCGGCAACAACGTCGCGCTCACCCTGGACATGACGCTGCAGCAGGTCGCAGAGAACGCCTTCGGCGAGCGCCGCGGCGCGCTGGTGGCGATCGAGCCGGCAACGGGCGCCGTGCTCGCCTTCGTCTCGAAACCGGGGTTCGATCCCAACCTGTTCGTCGACGGCATCGATCCGCAGAGCTGGGCCGAGCTCAACAACTCGCCCGACAAGCCATTGAACAACCGCGCCATCGCCGGCTTGTACCCGCCGGGCTCGACTTTCAAGCCCTACATGGCGCTCGCCGCGCTCGAGCTCGGCAAGCGCACGCCGCGCAGCACGATCCACGATCCCGGCTACTTCGAGTTCGGCGGCCGGCGCTTCCGCGACTCCAAGCCCGGCGGGCACGGCGTAGTCGACCTCTACAAATCGATCGTCGTTTCCTCCGATACCTACTACTACCAGATGGCGAACGACCTGGGGATCGACGCCATTGCGGGCTTCATGAAGCACTTCGGCTTCGGCGAACGCACCGGCATCGACCTGCAGGGCGAGGCCGCCGGCGTGCTGCCGTCGCCGGAATGGAAGATGAAGCGCTTCAAGCGAGCCGAGCAGCAGAAGTGGTACGCCGGCGAGACCATCTCGATCGGCATCGGCCAGGGCTACAACGCGTACACCCCAATCCAGCTCGCGCAGGCGATGGCCACGCTCGCCAACGGCGGCGCGATGTACCGCCCGCATCTCATCGCCTACATCGATGACCCGCGCACCGGCGAGCGCCGCCCGGTCGAGCCCGAGCTCGTGCACAAGGCGCCGGTGCGCCGCGATCACGTCGAGTTCGTGAGGCACGCCATGGGCGGAGTCAACAAGGAAGGCACGGCGGCGCGGGCGTTCGCCGGCGCGCCCTACACCAGCGGTGGCAAGACCGGCACCGCGCAGGTGATCGGCATCAAACAGAACGAGAAATACGACGAGGCGAAGGTCGCCGAGCGCCTCCGCGACCACTCGCTGTTCATCGTCTTCGCGCCGCTCGAGAACCCGAAGATCGCGCTGTCGGTGGTGGTCGAGAACGGCGGCTTCGGTGCGCGCGCCGCCGCGCCGATCGCGCGCACGGTGCTCGATTACTACCTGCTCGGCAAGCTGCCGCAGGGCATGCAGCAGCCGACCCCGGAAGACGAGACCGACGAGGAAAGCGACTGATGGACCTCGCACGGCTGCCGCTTCGCCGCGTCGCCCTCCGGCTGACCGAAGGCATCGACAGCACGATGCTGGTGCTGATGCTGTCGCTGTCGATGCTTGGGCTTGCAGCGCTGTACTCGGCGTCCTACGAAAACCCGGCGCGCGTCGTAAATCAGCTCGTCAGCCTTGGCGTCGCGCTCATCGCCATGTGGGTCGTCGCCCAGCTTTCGCCGCAGACACTGATGCGCTTTGCGCTGCCGGCGTATGTTGTCGGCCTCGTGCTGCTCGTCGCGGTAGCGCTCGCCGGCGACGTCGTGAACGGCGCGCGCCGCTGGCTGCACGTCGGCGTGACGCGCTTCCAGCCCTCGGAGATGATGAAGCTCGCGCTGCCGATGATGCTGGCTTGGTACTTCCACCGCCAGGAGTCCGGGCTGAAGCTGCGCCACTTCGCACTCGGCGCTCTGATCCTCGCGGTGCCGGTCGGCTTCATCGTGCGCCAACCCGATCTCGGCACCGCGGCGCTGGTCGCCGCCGCCGGCTTCTACGTGCTGTTTTTCGCCGGACTGAGCTGGAAAGTGCTGGGCGGGGTGATCGCGCTGGCGCTCGCCAGCCTGCCTCCGCTTTGGGGCCTGCTGCACGACTACCAGCGAAAGCGGGTGCTCACCTTGCTCGATCCGACGCAGGATCCGCTGGGCGCCGGCTACCACATCATCCAGTCAACCATCGCCGTCGGCTCGGGCGGCCTGTCGGGCAAGGGCTGGCTGAACGGCACCCAGGCCCACCTCGAATTCATTCCGGAGCGGCACACTGACTTCATCTTCGCCGTCTATTCCGAGGAGTTTGGCCTGATCGGCAACTGCGTGCTGCTGGTGCTCTATACCCTGCTGGTCGCGCGCGGCCTGATGATCGCCGCGAACGCCGCAACGGTATTCTCGCGGCTTCTCGCCGGCTCCATCGCCCTCATGTTCTTCACCTACGCCTTCGTCAACATGGGGATGGTGTCGGGGATCCTGCCGGTGGTGGGGGTGCCGCTGCCGTTTCTCTCCTACGGCGGCACCGCACTGCTCACGCTTTTCATCGGCGCGGGCATTCTCATGAGCGTGCAACGGCATCGGACGCTCGTCCAAACCTGATTTGCCGCGAAGCAGCAATTTTTGAAAGCTTGTACCGCATCGTGAAATGAGGGTGCCGTAAGCTACTGTAAATACTTGTTTTGTTGCACGCTCTGTAGCCCTAACGGCGTGTTGCTCCGCGCCATGTGTATCCGCACACTTCGGTTCATCACCCTTTGATCGGAGGCACCGTGGACCAGCGAAAAAAACAAATCGAGCAGCTCGAGCAGGACTGGACCGAAAATCCCCGCTGGAAAGGAGTCAAGCGCGGCTACAGCGCGAAAGACGTAGTGCGCCTGCGCGGCAGCGTGCGAGTCGAGCACACGCTTGCGAAGCGCGGCGCCGAAAAGCTCTGGCGCATGATGCACGAGCGGCCCTTCGTGAATTCCCTCGGCGCGCTCACCGGCAACCAGGCGGTGCAGCAGGTCAAGGCCGGCGTGCCCGCGATCTATCTCTCGGGCTGGCAGGTAGCGGCCGACGCCAACGATTCGCTGCAGATGTATCCCGACCAGTCGCTCTATGCGGTCTCCTCGGTGCCGACGGTGGTGAGGCGCATCAACAATGCGCTCGCGCGCGCCGACCAGATCCAGTGGATGGAGGGCTCCGGTGAAGTGGACTATTACGCGCCGATCGTCGCCGACGCCGAAGCCGGGTTCGGCGGCGTGCTCAACGCTTATGAGCTGATGCGCTCGATGATCGACGCCGGCGCCGCCGGCGTGCACTTCGAGGACCAGCTCGCTTCGGTCAAGAAATGCGGCCACATGGGCGGCAAAGTACTGGTGCCGACGCAGGAAGCAGTGCAGAAGCTGGTCGCGGCGCGCCTCGCCGCCGATGTCGCCGGAGTGCCGACGGTGCTGCTCGCGCGCACCGACGCCGAAGCGGCGAATATTGTCACCTCCGACATCGACGACAACGACAGGCCTTTCCTTACCGGCGAGCGCACGGCGGAAGGCTTCTACCGCGTGAAGAACGGCATCGAACAGGCGATCTCGCGCGGGGTGGCGTACGCTGAGTACGCCGACATGGTGTGGTGCGAGACCGGCGCGCCGGACCTCGAGTTCGCGCGCAAATTCGCGGAAGCGATTCAAGCCAGGTTTCCAGGCAAGATGCTGGCGTACAACTGCTCGCCGTCGTTCAACTGGAAGCGCAACCTCGACGACGCCACCATCGCGAAATTCCAGCGCGAGCTCGGGGCCATGGGCTACAAGTTCCAGTTCATCACCCTCGCCGGCTTCCACTCGCTCAACTACTCGATGTTCGAGCTGGCCTACGGCTACGCGCGCAACAACATGAGCGCCTTCGTCGAGCTGCAGCAGAAGGAGTTCGCCGCCGCCGAGAAGGGCTTTACCGCGGTCAAGCACCAGCGCGAGGTCGGCACCGGCTACTTCGACGAGATCACGCAGGTCGTCACCGGCGGCACGGCATCGACGACCGCGCTGCACGGCTCGACCGAAGACGAACAGTTTTTCGACGACAAGAAGAAGGCGAAACTAGCCGCCGTGTGAGCGCAACCGCCAAGGTCATTCCGGTTCACGAGAGGCGGCCGCACCTCGCGCGGGATATTGCCCGCGCCATTCTCGACGGCTTCGACAAGCACTATCGCCTGTTCCGCGAGGTCTCGGTGCAGGCACGCGGGCTCTTCGAGCGCGCCGCCTGGGAGGAAATGCGCCGCCTCGCGCGCAACCGCATCCAGATGTACGACCTGCGGGTGCAGGAGGCGGTCGAGGCCCTGCTCGACCGCTATCCGGAAGCCGAGCTCGACGAGTCGCTCTGGCCGGCCATCAAGCTCGCCTACATCGGCCTGCTGCATGACCACAGCCAGCCGGAGTGCGCCGAGACCTTCTACAACTCCGTCGCCTGCCAGGTGCTCCACCGGCGGCACTATCACAACGAGTTCATCTTCTGGCGCCCCGCGGTCGCCACCGAACACCTGGAAGGCGAAGCGCCGACTTACCGCTGTTACTATCCTTTGCGCACCGGCTTGCGCGCGACGCTGCGAGAGATCGCCACCGGCTTCGGCCTGGCGAACCCCTGGGAAGACCTGCACCGCGACTTGCTATCCGTAGTGCGCGCGCTGCGGGCGCATTTCCAGCGCCCCGTCCGCGTCCGCCCGGACCTGCAGATCCAGGTGCTCGGGTCGCTGTTCTTCCGCAACAAGGCCGCCTACATCGTCGGCCGGGTCATCAACGCGCAGCGCGAGCTGCCTTTCGCCGTGCCGATTCTGCAGAACGAGCGCGGCGAGCTGTACCTGGACGCGCTGCTGGTCGGAGAAAGCCAGCTCCTGGTGCTGTTCTCGTTCGCGCGCGCCTACTTCTTCATCGACATGGACGTGCCCGCGGCTTACGTGTCGTTCCTGCGCTGGCTGATGCCGAAGAAGCCGCGCGCCGAGCTCTACATGTCGGTCGGGCTGGCGAAACAGGGCAAGACGCTGTTCTACCGAGACCTCCACTACCACCTCAGGCACTCGAGCGACCGCTTCGTCGTCGCCCCCGGCATCAAGGGACTGGTGATGCTCGTGTTCACGCTGCCCTCGTTCCCGTACGTGTTCAAGGTGATCCGCGACCGCTTCGCGCCGCCCAAGGACATCGACCGCCAGACGGTGAAGGACAAGTATTTGCTGGTAAAACTGCACGATCGGGTCGGGCGCATGGCCGATACGCTCGAGTACTCGCTCGTCGCGCTGCCGCTAGAGCGCTTCGACCCGGCGCTGGTCGAGGAGCTGAAGCGCGAGATCGGCTCGCAGCTCGAGTTCGACGGCGACAAGCTGGTGATCGGGCATGTCTACATCGAGCGCCGCATGCGGCCGCTCAACCTCCATGTCGAGGAGCTGCGCCGCGACGGCGACAAAGCGCGGCTGCGCCAGACGCTGCGCGACTACGGCGATGCGATCAAGGAGCTCGCCGGCGCCGGCATCTTTCCCGGCGACATGCTGCTCAAGAACTTCGGCGTCACCCGCCACGACCGCATCGTGTTCTACGACTACGACGAGATCGCGCCCATGACCGACGTGATCTTTCGACGCATACCGCCGCCCCGCGACTACGAGGACGAGATCGCGGCGGAGCCTTACTGGTCGGTGGGCCCGACCGACGTGTTTCCGGAGCAGTTCGAGCGTTTTCTGGTGGGCGATCCGGGCGCGCGCGAGATGTTCTACGAGTACCACCGCGACCTGCTCGATCCGGCGTTCTGGCAGGGCAAGCAGGAGCGCGTGCGCGCCGGCTTTCAGGAGGATGTGTTTCCCTACCCGGAAGAGGCGCGCTTTCCTAGGGGACCGGGCGGTTTTCCGAAAGCCTGAGCCAGCCCTTGACGATGCGATAGATGATCCAGATCGCGTCGGCCAGCAGCACGAAGTAACCCACCAACACCAGCAGTAGCACCGCGCCGATCACGCCCCACAGCAGGCCGAACCAGAAGGTGCGGATCTGCCAGCGGAAGTGCGATTCGAGCCAGCTGCCAGCGACGTCCTCGCGCTTCACATAGTTGATGATGACCGCCACGATCCAGGTAATGCCGCCGAGGATGAAACCGGCGGCCTGCAGCGCATAGACCACCGTAGTGACGGTCTTCAGGTTGCTTTCGGTGCTTTCCATTCCTCGGCTCCTTCGATCACCACCCGCTTCTGGCGCGACTTGAGCCCGGCCGCGATGCGCACATTGCGGCGCGGGACGCCGAAATGCGCAGCAAGAAAGTCCACCAATGCGGCATTCGCCTTGCCGTCTACCGCCGGCGCCGCGAGCCTTACCTTGATCCGCTCGCCGTGCCTGCCGGCGAACTCGGAGCGCGATGCGCCCGGCTGCACGTGCAGATCCAGGATCAAAGGCCGGCCGCCGCGAGCTGCAGGTAGCCGATCGGTATCAGCAGTACCTGCAGGATGACCAGAAGGACCAGGGGGGTGAGGTCGACGCTCCCCACCGGCGGAATGAAGCGCCGCAGCGGCCGCAGAAACGGTCGCGCGATGGCATCGAACACCGGCGCAAGCGGCGCGTACGGATTCACCCACGACAGCACCGCCTGCACGATTACTGCGAACACCAGGATGTAGACGCTGAAGCGCACCATGTCCACGAATGCGACCGCGAGGATGGCGGCGGTGCTGGGTTGCGCTCCGACGATCGCGGCCTGCATCCAGATGCCCAGTGCCTGCAGGATCCAGGCAAGGAGGAGCGTCGCCCAATCCGTACCCGCCATGCCGGGGACCACGCGGCGCGCCGGCAGGACGATCCAGTTGGTGGTCGCGACGAGGAATTCCCCGACCGGGTTTCGAAACGGGACCCGCAGCCACTGCAGGAGAAAACGGGCAAGCAGCAGGAACACGATGAACGTGACGACGGTGTCGATGAGGAACGTCGCGATCTGGGTGAACATTCAGTCCTTCCCCAGTTCAGCGCCGAGCTCGGCGCCGCGGCGAGCCGCCGTCTCGAGCGCGCGCGCGAAGCGCTGCGCCAGCTGCTCCTCGTCGAACACCCTGAGCGCAGCCTCCGTGGTGCCGCCTTTGGAGGTCACGTTTTTTCGCAGCTCGGCCGGCGACTGCTCGCTCCCCGCCGCCAGCTTGGCCGCTCCCAACACCGTGTGCGTGGCCAGCTTCAAGGCTACGTCCGCCGGTATTCCCATTTTTTTTGCCGCTTCAGCCAGCTGCTCGATGAACCAGAAAACATAGGCCGGACCGCTGCCGGAAACGGCCGTCACCGGATCGAGCAGGCGCTCTTCGGTCAGCCAAACGACTTCGCCTACCGCGCCTAGAATGCTTTCTACTTTTTTTCTTTCGTCCTGGCTGACCTCGGGAAGCGCGTAAAGCCCGCTGATTCCGGCGCCGATCAGCGCCGGCGTGTTCGGCATGCAGCGCACCAGCTTGCGATGGCCGCCGAGCCAGCGCGAAAGCGCGTCGAGCCGCACGCCGGCAGCGATGCTGACCACCAGCTTGCCGCGCACCGAGCCGGCAAGCGCCGCAGCCGCCGGGCGCATGTCCTGCGGCTTCACCGCGAGGACCAGCGTATCGGCCGCCTGCGTCGCGGCATCGGGGGCGGTGCTGGCGCGAACGCCGTGCTGCGCGGCGAGCTTCTCGCGCGCCACGGGGCTCACCTCGATCACCGAGATCGAGCGCGCGTCGAAGCCTTTCCTGATCAGCCCGCCGATCAGCGCTGAGGCCATGTTGCCGCCGCCGAGGAAGGCGATCTTCATGCCGCGGTCCTCTCCTTCTTGCGGGCGCCGAAAATCGCGGTGCCGATGCGCACCAGCGTGGCGCCCTCGGCAATGGCCGCTTCCATGTCGTCCGACATCCCCATCGACAGGGTGTCGAAGTGAAACTCGTTTTTCAACTCCTGGAATTTTTCGTGGACGGCGTGAAAGCGACGCCGTTGCAGCCCCGGGTCCGGCGTCGGCTCGGGGATCGCCATCAGCCCGCGCAGCCGCAGCCGCGGCAATGGGGCTACGGCGCGCGCCAGCGCGGAAATTTCTTCAAATGCCACCCCGCTCTTCGTCGCCTCGCCGGAGACATTGACCTGGATCAGTACGTTGAGCGGCGGCAAGCCGGCGGGGCGTTGCTCGGAGAGCCGCCGCGCGGTCTTTTCGCGCTCGAGCGTGTGCACCCACGCGAAGCACTCGGCGACCCTGCGCGTTTTGTTGCTCTGCAATGGGCCGATCAGGTGCCACTCGAGCCCGGGAAGCGCCTCCATCTTCTCGAGCGCTTCCTGCACATAGTTTTCGCCGAAGGCCTTCTGGCCCGCGGCGCACGCCTCCCCGATGCGCGCCACCGGATGGCTCTTCGATACTGCCAACAATGTCACGCACCCCGCATTGCGGCCGGCGGCCTGCGCGGCGCGGGCGACGCGTTCTCTTACAACTTGCAGGTTGCTGGATATTGTTGCCATAATTCCCTGAAATACCGCGGGAATTTCTCGCGCCGTAGGGAGGATTGTAATGGATCTCACCGAGCTGCTCGCCTTCGTGGTCAAGAACAAGGCGTCGGACCTTCATTTGTCCGCGGGGCTGCCGCCCATGATCCGCGTGCATGGCGACGTACGGCGCATCAACGTGCCGCCGATGGAGCACAAGGAAGTGCACGCGATGATCTACGACATCATGAACGACGGGCAGCGCAAGTTCTACGAAGAAAACCTCGAGTGCGACTTCTCGTTCGCGGTGCCGAACCTGGCGCGCTTCCGCGTCAACGCGTTCGTACAGCAGCGCGGCGCCGCGGCCGTGATGCGCACCATTCCCTCGAAGATCCTGTCGCTCGAGGATCTGAAGGCGCCAAAGATCTTCGCCGAGATCGCCGATCAGCCACGCGGCATCGTGCTGGTCACCGGCCCCACCGGCTCGGGCAAGTCGACCACCCTCGCCGGCATGGTCAACCACATCAACGAGAGCGAGCACGGCCACATCCTCACCATCGAGGACCCGATCGAGTTCGTGCACGAGTCGAAGAAGTGCCTGATCAACCAGCGCGAGGTCGGTCCGCATACCCTGTCTTTCGCGAACGCGCTGCGCAGCGCGCTGCGCGAGGACCCGGACGTGATCCTGGTGGGCGAGATGCGCGACCTGGAAACCATCCGCCTGGCGCTCACCGGCGCCGAGACCGGCCACCTGGTGTTCGGCACGCTTCACACCTCTTCGGCCGCCAAGACCATCGACCGCATCGTCGACGTGTTCCCGGCAGCGGAGAAGGAGATGGTGCGCGCCATGCTTTCGGAGTCGATCCGCGCCGTCATCGCGCAGACCCTGCTCAAGACCAAGGACGGCTCGGGGCGCTGCGCGGCGCACGAAATCCTGATCGGTACGCCGGCGATCCGTAACCTGATCCGCGAGAACAAGATCGCGCAGATGTACTCGGCGATCCAGACCGGCCGTCAGATCGGCATGCAGACGCTCGATCAGAACTTGCAGGAGCTGGTGCAGCGCAACGTGATCTCCATGGCGGAGGCGCGCGGCTCGGCGGCAAACAAAGACAACTTCGCGGGGTAAACCATGGAACGCGAACAAGCAACGAAATTCATCTACGACCTGCTGCGGGCGCTGGTCGGCAAAAAGGGCTCGGACCTGTTCATCACCGCCGGCTACCCGCCGGCGATGAAGATCGACGGCAAGATGACCCCGGTGTCGCAGCAGCCGCTCACGGCGCAGCACACCGCGATGCTCACGCGCGCGGTGATGAACGACCGGCAGGCCGCCGAGTTCGAGGCGAAGAAGGAATGCAACTTCGCCATCGCCCCGGCGACGATCGGCCGCTTCCGCGTCAACTGCTTCGTGCAGATGGGCTGCGTCGGCATGGTGCTGCGCGTGATCACCACCACCATCCCGAACTTCGACGACCTGAAGCTGCCGCCGGTGCTGAAGGAAATAGCGATGACCAAGCGCGGCCTGGTGATCTTCGTCGGCGGTACCGGCTCGGGCAAGTCGACCTCGCTCGCGGCGATGATCGGTTACCGCAACGAGAACTCCCACGGCCACATCATCACCATCGAGGACCCGGTCGAGTTCGTGCACCCGCACAAGAACTGCATGATCACGCAGCGCGAGGTCGGCGTGGACACCGACTCGTGGGAAGCAGCGCTCAAGAACACCCTGCGCCAGGCGCCCGACGTGATCCTGATCGGCGAGATCCGCGACCGCGAGGTGATGGAGCACGCCGTCGCCTTCGCCGAGACCGGCCACCTCGCGCTGGGGACGCTCCACGCGAACAACTCCAACCAGGCGATGGACCGGATCATCAACTTCTTCCCCGAGGAGCGGCGCCAGCAGCTGCTGATGGACCTGTCGCTGAACCTCAAGGCCGTGGTATCGCAGCGCCTGCTGCCGTTGCGCGAGGGCAAGGGCCGCGCCGCTGCAGTCGAAGTGCTGCTCAACTCGCCGCTGATCTCCGACCTGATCTTCAAGGGCGAGGTGCACGAGATCAAGGAGATCATGAAGAAGTCTCGCGAACTGGGCATGCAGACCTTCGACCAGGCCCTCTTCGACCTGTACGAGGCCGGCCGCATCAGCTACGAGGACGCGCTGCGCTTCGCCGATTCCACCAACGAGGTCCGGCTGCAGATCAAGCTGCACGGCAAGGAAGCGAAGGACAAGGACCTCACCAAGGGCATCGAGCACCTCGACATCGTGTAATCGCCGACGCCGCCTTGGGCGGCGCGCGATTACCTTCTTCGCGTATGAGGCGGAGTACACTCCGCCCTTTAGGCTTTCTACTTCACGTTACGCGCCTTGCTCAGGCTCATCCATTTAAGCGTCATCGAGAGAGCCCGCATAACCTATGCCAAGAAATAGAACGCTAAAAGTTGTCGCTGGCATCGTCGTTTCGTTTACTGGTCTCGTTGGCACGATTATTCTTCTGTTGGTAACGAAAATAATAAGCTTCGCGATGGCGATGCTAATGCTTGTTGCCTTGTTGGGGATGTACATTGGATTCGGAATTTTAATAGCGGTATATCGCTTAATTGGTAAGCTGGAATGAGCGTCTTACCGGCACCGCGAGACCGAGCTGAACACCGGCAAGCGAACGTGGCGCTAACCATGCATTCGGGCGGAACGCCAAACAGCTGTGCTGTTTGGTTCCCGTAGCGCTTCGCGCTCCGGCGCCCGCTCAATGCAAACGTTAGAGCGCAACGTCCCTCTAGCTATCGCCCCGCACATGAATACGTCCTCCGAATCTGGGGTTCCTTGGTCGAGCTTCGTCATCGGCCTGGTGCGGACGTTCATCGTCCGCGCGGCTGTCGAAAACGTTTTTGACCTCATGATGAAGGTCATGACGGCATTGATCGTCGTGATCGCGATCGTTTTTTCGGTATTGTCCGGGTGGATGGTCAAGCGGATGATGTCGGATGACATCAAACGAGAGTTTGTTGCACCCTAACGGAAGGAGGACGGCATGGAAACGCTATCGCAAGTCTTGTTCTGGGTCGGATTGCTTTCGATCCCGCTGTCGTGGCTGGTGTGGTTTTTCGGGCCGCAAATCGAGGTCGGGCGGCATGTCCTAAGCAAGATTACCGATCCCGCGCTGCAGGCGGCGCTGCAGGAAGCTCACGCGGAACGCTGGGGAATCTTCGTCGGACTTTGGCCGGCAACGCTTCTCGTGCTCAGCTTTATCCTCGAGAAGAGAGTTTGACGTCCGCGCCGGCGCGGAGCCGGCGAGCGTGCTTTTTCTCTTGGGGTTGCTGGTGCTCCCGGCAATCTTATGGATTGTTGCGCCCTAACCCGTAGCCGGTGCGGACGACCTCCACGGGCCGGTTATGTCAAACGTTAGCGATCATGAACCGAGTCGCCCTTTCCCTTTCTTTCCTGGCGTACCTGGCTACACACAGCACATCCTTTGCCGCCGAAGCAGCACCTCCAAGGCAGCCGGAAGACAGCTTAAGGATTCAACCCTACATTCTTTGCGATGGATTCGCTGGTGGGGTGCGTGGAGTCACGCTGGACCGGCGTCCGTCGACTGCCGAACCTTGGCGCGAGGTGAGTTCCGGCGGCAGAACTCGGCGTGTCTCCGTGGTAGAGGGGTACCGGGTGATGTACTCGTACGCCAGGACATATGCTTTTGCCAGCCTGAAGGCCGAGAGATCCGACCCTTCAAAATATAGCGTGGACAAACAGATCGTCATGCGGAGCCTTGTGGAGTTGGCAAGTGCGGACGGCAACACCGAGCTGGTCGACTTTTCCAATCAAGGTTTCTGGGGCCAGACTGTCACGAAAAAGGAGCTGAGAGGGAGCACACTCGGGATCACCCAGATCTTCTCGGATGAAGACGTCGTAATCGTGACCATCTTTTTCTTGAATCATGCGCCGGAGAATCGCAGGTTCCAGACCTACGAGGAATTCATTTCGTTGCGCGATGGCTTTGTTCACGGCTATATTGAATGTGTGGCAAAGAAGAAATCCGCTTCGGGCTCTCTGCAAAAACGCTAACCATTCGCCCCACGCGGACGTGCACCGTGATGCGGGCGCACGCCGGTGGGCTCCACGTTAGTTCATCACCCGCGGTTGCTCCCTGCCACGATCTTGAATTCATACAGCCGGCACTCGAGTGCTCCGTTCCAAAGCGGCGTACGGGCCGAGGGTTCGAGGCGAATCAGCTTGGGCAGCCGCAGGTCGGCGGTAAACACATAGCAGCGCCAGCCGGAGAATTTCTTCTTCAACGCGTCGCCCAGCTTCGGGTAGAAGCGCGCTAGCTCCTGTTCGCTTCCCATGCGCTCGCCGTAAGGCGGGTTCATCACCATCACCCCGTTGCCCGCCGGGGCGCTTCGCTCCAGGACGTCGGCTTGCTCCAGCTCCACCCAGCGCTCGACGCCGGCGGCGGCGAGATTGCGACCCGCCGCCGCGAGGGCGTGCGGCTCGGTGTCGCTGCCGTACAGCCTGAGATTCGACTCGGAAGAAGATCCTTGCGCTTCCCGTTTCAGCTTTTCCCATAAGGCTGAATCGAAAACCGCGAGCTTCTCGAAGCCGAACGCTCTACGCGCGCCGGGAGCGCGGCCGCGAGCCATGGCGGCCGCCTCGACGAGCAGCGTCGCGCCGCCGCACATCGGGTCGAGCAGCGGCTCTTCCGGCTTCCAGCCGCTGAGCATGATGATGCCGGCGGCGAGATTCTCGCGCAGCGGCGCCTCTGCGTGCCCGGCGCGCCAGCCCCGCTTGAAGAGCGGCTCGCCAGAGGTGTCGAGGTAAAGCGTGCCGCGCGCACCCTCGAGGAAGGCATGCACCCTCACGTCGGGGTTCGAACGCTCGACGTCCGGCCGACGGCCGAGCGCATCGCGAAAGCGATCGCACACCGCGTCCTTGATCCGCAGGGTGGCGAACTCGAGGCTCTTGAGCGGGCTCTTTTGCGCCGTGACGTTGACCCGCAGCGTTCGCCCGACGTCGAAGTATTTCGGCCAATCGATCGCGCGCACGGCCGCGTACAGGTCGTTCTCGTTCCTGTATTCGAACTGGCTTATGCGCCATAGCGCGCGCGAGGCGATCCGCGACCGGAGATTCGCCCCGTAACAGGCCCCCCACTCCCCGCTGAAGTGGACGCCACCGGGAACGGCCCGGGTTTCCACTGCGCCAAGATCGCGCAGCTCCTGATCGAGAAGACTCTCCAGGCCCCGCGGCGCGGTGGCAAAGAAGGCTTCAGAACGGCTTGAGGACAACCAGGAACACCGTGGCGACGAGCACGAGCGTCGGGAATTCGTTGAACCAGCGCAGCCAGACATGGCTGCGGGTGTTGCGATCGGCGGCGAAGTCGCGCAGCAGCCGCCAGCACCAGACGTGATAGCCGACCAGCAGCGCGGTCAGGGCGATCTTGGCGTGCAGCCAGCTGGAAGCGCCGCGGAACCATCCCAGCCAGAGCCAGACGCCGAACACGATGGTGAGGACCGCGCCCGGCGTCATGATGCCCCAATAGAGCTTGCGCTCCATCAGCTTGAAGCGCTCGATCGAGACGCGGTCCCCGGCCATCGCGTGATAGACGAACAGCCGCGGCAGGTAGAACAGCCCGGCGAACCAGGTCACCATGAAGATGATGTGCAGCGACTTGATCCAGAGCATGCCTATTCCGAGAACCGCTTGCGCGCAAAGAAGATCGCCAGCGAGTAACCGGCCGCAGCATAGCCGAGGAGGACGAGCACGTGCAGCAAAGGCTCTTCCGGCAGGCGTCCCGCGATCGCCGGGCGCACGAGCTCGACGCCGTGGTAGAGCGGCAGCGCCTGCGCCACCGCGAGCAGCGGCGCCGGTAGCCGCTCCGCCGGGAAAAACACCCCGGAGATCATCATCATCGGCGTCATGACGAGAGTCATGTAGAAGCTGAAGAAGTCCCAGTTGCGCGCGAGCACCGTCATCACCAGGCCGATCGAGGAAAATGCAAGGCCGACCAGGAACGCCGCCGGAAGCGCGAGCAAGACCAGCGGCGAGGCGGCGAAGCCGAATACCACGATCACGGCGAGGATCGTCGAGCCCGTGAGCCAGGCTTTGCTCGCCGCCCACATCACCTCGCCGGCGACTATGTCGTCGATGACGAGCGGCGCGTAGAGGATCGCATCCCAGGTCCTTTGCCCGTGCATGCGCGAAAAGCCCGAGAACATCGATTCGAACGACGCGGTATACATGGTCGCGGTGCAAAGCGACCCGGCGGCAAAGAAGGCGATATACGGCATGCCCTCCATCGAGGGCAGCAGGGCACCCAGGCCGTAGCCCAGGCCGAAGAGCATGATCAGCGGATCGGCGAGGTTGGTCAGGACGGAGGCCGCCATCAGTTTTCGCCACACCAGCATGTTGCGGCGCCAGACCGCGACCCAGCGCAGGCTCATCAGTCCCTCAGATCGCGCCCTGTAAGCTTCAAAAAGACATCTTCCAGGCTTGCCGGCCGATGCAGGTATGCAAGCTCGCTCTGGCCGGCGAGGCTCTGCAGCACCGGCTCGACGTCCTCGGCGTAGCAATAGACCGTGTCGCCAGCGCGCTCTACCCGCGGGCAGATCGCCTTCGCACGCTCCATCCACGCCTTGTAGCCCGCACCGTGCACCTCGACGACCTGCGCTTCGATGTGCTTGGCGATCAGCTCGCGCGGCGAGCCTTCGGCGATGATCCGGCCGTTGTCCATGATGGCGAGGCGGTGGCAGAGCCGCTCGGCCTCTTCCATGAAATGCGTCGTCAGCACCAGCGTCTTGCCTTCCTGCGTCAGCTTGCGCAGCCGCTCCCAGATGAGGTGCCGCGCCTGCGGGTCGAGGCCGGTGGTCGGCTCGTCCATGAACACCAGCTGCGGGTCATTGACGAGCGCACGGGCGAGCGTCAGCCGGCGCTTCATGCCGCCCGAGAGCGTGTTGATGCGCGAATCCGCCCGCCCGGCAAGCCCCGCGAAGTCGAGAAGCGCCGGGATCCGTGCGCGGCCGTCGCGCGCCGCCATGCCGAAGTAGCGGCCATAGACGAGGAGGTTTTCGGCGACGGTGAAGTCGGGATCGAGATTGTCGGACTGCGGCACCACGCCCACGCGCGTGCGCGCCTCGCGCGCCCGCGCCGGCACCGGCTCGCCGAGGAGCTCGATCTCGCCGGCGTTGGGCTTGATGAGGCCCAGGCAGAGCTTGAGCGTGGTCGTTTTGCCGGCGCCGTTCGGCCCGAGCAGGCCGAAGCATTCGCCGGGTGCCACCCGCAGGTCGACTCCGGACACGACTTCGTGGGCGCCGTACGACTTGCGTACGCCGCGCGCCGAGAGGACGTTCATCGGCAATAGGACTCGATGATGCTGCGCAGGATATGCAGCCGGCGATGAAAGAAATGTTCGGCGCCCGGCACCACGATCACCGGCAGGTCTTGCGGCCGCGCCCAGTCGAGCACCGCGGCCAGCGGAATCGCCTCGTCTTGCTCGCCGTGGATCACGATGCTGCCCCGTGGCACGGGCGGCACGTCGAAGTTGATCACGGCAGTTCCGACCAGAACCAGCCTTTCCGGTTTAACGTGCGCGGCGAGCTTGGACTGCATAGCGGCGCCGAAGGAGAAGCCCGCAAGAACGATTCTTTTGTCGTTGATCTGTGCAACTACAGCGGCGAGATCCTCTACTTCCCCCCGCCCCTCGTCGTAGCGGCCCTCGCTTTGCCCGACACTGCGGAAGTTGGGCCGCCACGCTTCGTAGCCGAGTTCGACGAACGCCCGTGCCAGCGTCTGCACGACCTTGTTGTCGAGCGTGCCGCCGAACTGGGGGTGCGGATGCGCGATAACGGCGAAGCCGCGCGGGCTCGCTTCCGGCGAATCGACGGCGCACTCGATCCGTCCCGCCGGCCCCGCGACAAATTCGCGGCGGGTGCTGGCGCGCATCACATGCGCAGGCGGTCGACGATGCGGCCGTGCCGCAGGTGCTCCTCGATGATTTCGTCGATATCGGAGCGCTCGACGTAGGTGTACCAGACCGCGTCCGGGTAGACCACGACGCAGGGGCCTTCCTCGCAGCGATCCAGGCAGCCGGCCTGGTTGATGCGCACCTTGCCGGGACCGGAAAGCCCGAGTTCCTTGACGCGTTGCTTGGCGTAATCGCGCATTGCGGAAGCCCCCTTGTCGTTGCAGCAAGTGCGGCCGCCGTCGCGCTGGTTGCAGCAGAAAAACACGTGCTTGTCGTAATAGGACATACGCGATTTTACCCGGGCGCTTCGCGGCTGCGCCGCGAGGCCAGGAAAATCAGGTAGCCGAGCGCGGCGAAAGGCCACAGCGCGCTCACCAGGCGCGTCAGGCCGTTGAAATTCAGGAAATGGCCCTGCTCCCACACCTTGAGCGAAGCCGCGAGGTACGGGTTGGGCGGAGCCAGATTCACGAGCACCGTCGCCGCCATGATGAGCACTGCGGCGAGCCCGAGGCGTGCGGTGCGCGGTAGCGCCACCGCGGCCAGCGCGATGGCCAAGCCGGCGAGCAGGCCTTGCTGCGCACCCGGCGTCAGCCAGGCGAACACATTCTCGGCGTGCATCACGATGGCGAAGGCCACGGTCCTCACGGCGAGCGCAACCCCGACCAGGGCCCCGAACAATGCCCGTACCGGCGCGCCCGGCGCCGCGAGCGCGGACACCACCAGCGCCACGGCCACCAGGTTGGCGCCGGCGGCGAAGGCCTCGATGGTGGCGAAGAATAGCGGCGCATGCGCCCGCGTTTCGTGCGGCGCGACGATGTCGCGCAGGTCGCCCGTGGCGAACAGCAGCGTGGCCGGATTGAGCTGCGTGAACAGCCACAGCGCAATCAGCGCCAGGCCGACATCCATCTCCGCGCCCGGCGTAATCGCGGCGCGCAGGCGCTTGAGCGGCCCTTCCTCGAGTAGCTGCGGCACCAGGTCGAGGCCGGCGAGCGCGCCCGATGCGGCGCCGGCGACGTTGCACAGCACGTCGAGGTTGGTCGCGACGCGAGCCGGCAAATAGCTCTGCGCGCCCTCGAGAACGAGCGACAGCGCGAGGCCGCTGAGCGTCGCAATGCCCAGCGCAGCGCCGCCCTGCACGCGCGGATACATTGCGGCGACGCAGAGAAAGCCATAAGGCACGTAACCGAGAAGGTTGGCCGCGACGTCGAACCCGGTGACAAAGCGCGGCCACGGCGCGGACAGATAGGCGAGCAGCGGCAGCCCGTGGTCGCGCCAGCCCTCGAGCGGGTACAGCGAAGCGTAGACCGCGAGAACAACATAGACCGCGAACAGGATCCGTGCCAGCGGCGAGGCCGGCGCCGCGCCCTTCAGATCAATGGCGTTCGCCGTGTGGATGGGGGTGCGGCAGCGCACGCTCGCGTGGCACGAGCGAGCCGAGCACCATGCCGAGGATGGAAAGAGCGAGCCCGATGAGCTGCGGCGGTACGGCGGCTTCGGCGGCGGTCAGCTCCGCCACGGCCCAGGCCCCGAGCCCGAGGAGCATTGACAGGGTCGCCCCCGCGGAGTTGGCGCGCTTCCAGAAAATGCCGGCCGCGAGCGGCACGAAGGCGCCCACGAGCGTCACTTTGTACGCGTTCTGCACCATGTCATACATGGTGCTCTTGGAGTTCAGCGCAAACAGCAGCGCAGCAAGCGAAAAGGCCACCAGCACGCTGCGCAGCGCGAGAAGGAATTGCCGGTCCGTCATCCGCGGGTAGAACTGCTTGATGATGTTTTCCGTGCACAACGCGGTCGGAGCGATGAGCGCGCCGCTCGCCGTGGACAGGATTGCCGACAGCAGCGCGCCGAAGAACAGGACCTGGGTCCACATCGGCGTATGGTCGAGGATCAGCGCCGGCAGCAGCTTTTGCATCTCGCGCGGATCTTCCGCCGAGAGATAGCTCGCGAGCGAAGGCGCGATCAGCAATCCGGCGTAAACGATGAATATAGGCACGAACGCAAAGCTGAAGTACACGACCCCGCCGAGAAGCGTACCGCGCACCGCCGTCTTTTCGTCTTTGGCCGATGTCACGCGTTGGAAGATGTCCTGCTGCGGAATCGAACCTATCGCCAGCGTGAGCCACGCCGTGCCGAACGCCAGCCACTCCTTGGCGCCGCCTTTCGGCCAAAACTCGAACTTGCCGGCCTCGGAAGCCGCGGCAATCACCTTGCCGGCACCGCCCGCCATGTCCCCGACCACCCAGGCAACGAGCGTGACACCGATGATGATCATCACCGACTGGAAAAGGTCCGTGAGCGCCACCGACCACATGCCGCCCCACACGGTATATCCGAGCACGACGGCGGCGCCTAGCACGATGCCCAGCTGCAGCGAGATTGCGCCATTGGAGAGCGTAGAAAATGCGAGCCCCAGCGCTGTCATCTGCGCCGAGGTCCAGCCCAGGTACGAAAGCGTAATCACCACGCTGGTGACGATTTCGATCGGCCGGTTATACCGCTTGCGATAGAAGTCGCCGATGGTCAGAAGGTCCATGCGGTAGAAAGCGCGAGCGAAGAACAACGCCACGATCACCAGGCAGCACGAGGACCCGAACGGATCCGCGATGACGCCGCCCAGCCCGTTCTTCGCGTATTCAGCCGACACCGACAGCACGGTTTCGGCGCCGAACCAGGTGGCGAATACGGTTGCGGTGTTCATGTAAAGCGGCAGGCTCCTGCCGGCCACGATGTAGTCCTTGGAGTTATGTACGCGCTTGGCGGCCCAAAGGCCGATGGCGATGGTGACCAGAAGATAGAGAACGACGAACGCAATCAGCATGCGCGCGCCATCATACCTGCTTCAGAAAAGACTGATCGCGACGAGGATCAGCGCCACGGTGAACACCACGAGGAGCGCGGAGAGAAGGTCGTTGCGACGCGTGTTCTCGTCCACGAAGCGCGCGAGCGCGGCGCCGAGCTCGCCGAGGCGGTCCTGGGAGAGCGCGCGGTGCGCGAGCCGCGGCAGCTGCGGCAGGGTCGACGCCCAAAAGGGCGCTTCCTGCCGGAGCGCGCGCACAAAGCCGCGCCAGCCCACTTGCTCGTTCATCCAGCGCTCGAGGTAGGGCTTCGCGGTGCGCCACAGGTCGAGGTCGGGGTCGAGCTGGCGCCCCAAGCCCTCGATGTTGAGCAGCGTCTTCTGCAGCAACACGAGCTGGGGTTGAATCTCGACGTTGAAGCGGCGCGAAGTCTGGAACAGGCGCAACAGCAGTTTGCCGAAGTAGATCTCCTTCAGCGGCCGGGCGAACACCGGCTCGCATACCGCGCGGATCGCCGTCTCGAACTCGTCTACGCGCGTGTACGCCGGCACCCAGCCGGCGTCGAGGTGCGCTTGCGCCACGCGGCGGTAATCCCGGTTGAAGAAGGCGAGGAAGTTCTGCGCCAGGTAATTCTTGTCGACCTCGGTCAGCGTTCCCATGATGCCGAAGTCGAGCGCCACATAGCGACCATCGTCGGTGACGAGGATGTTGCCGGGATGCATGTCGGCGTGGAAGAAGCCGTCGCGGAATACTTGGGTGAAAAATATCTCTACGCCCGCGCGAGCGAGCGCCGGGATATCGATCCCCTTCGCGCGCAACCCTTCGACCTGCGACACCGGCGTGCCGTGCATGCGCTCCATGACCATCACGCGCTCGGAACACAGGTCCCAATGCACCTCAGGCACCAGCAGCAGCGCCGATCCCTCGAAGTTGCGCCGCAGCTGGCTGGCGTTCGCCGCCTCACGCATCAGGTTGAGCTCATCCTCGAGATGGCGCGCGAACTCGGCCACCACCTCGCGGGGCTTGAGCCGGCGGCCGTCCGGCCACAGCCGTTCCACGAATTCCGCGCCGGTGATGAGCAGCGCCACGTCCTTGGCGATCTCCTGCTCGACATGCGGGCGCAGCACCTTGACCGCGACTTCGCGGCCATCGTAGAAAGTGGCGAGATGGACCTGCGCGATCGACGCGCTGGCCACCGGCTCGCGCTCGAAAGAGGCAAACACGGCCTCGATTTTCCTGCCGAGTCCCTTTTCTATCTCGGCGATCGCCAGTTCGGAGGCGAACGGAGGCACCCGGTCCTGCAGCTTGGCGAGCTCGTCCGCGATATCGAGCGGCACCAGGTCGCGCCGCGTGGAGAGCACCTGGCCGAACTTGACGTAGATGGGGCCGAGGGTCTCGAGCGCCTCGCGCAGGCGCTGGGCGCGCGGCTCGCCGGTGCGCCGAGCCACCAGCCGCACGAACGGATTGCGCGAAAATCGCGGGATGAACTCGTGCAGGCCGAAGCGCAGGCCGACGGCGAATATGCGCAGCAGCCGCGCCAGCCTAGCCAAGGCGCTCGATCCGCTTTTCCAGCCGCTCGATGGCATCGCGCAGCTGCGCGACGGACCCGCCCAGCCCTTCGAGCTCCGGGCGCCGTACCAGCAGGCGGCTTTCATCGGCTGCGTAATCGGCGAACGTCTCGGCGAGGCGACGCAGCGCGTCCACCTGCCACGCCGCCAGATCGCGTCCCGCCTGCACCAGGCGGCGGGCGGCGACATCACCGATGAGCTTCGACAGGTCCTCCTCCACGTCCCAGCGCAAATGGCGCACCAGCGCCATCGCTTCGGCTGCCAGTCTGGCGTTGCCGGCGACCTCGACCGAGCGCATGAAGTGCTCGCCGCCGCGTGCCAGGCCCGCCAGGGCTTCAGGCTGCAGGGTGAGAACCAGCGCCGGTTCGCCTCCGCCGGCTTCCACCCTGCCACCGGGCAATATCGTCAGGCGCAGCGCGGGAAGCAGCGGAGCGTGCACCTCTACGCTTTCGCCGGCAAAGCCAGCCAGGCGCTCGCGCGCCCAGGGTTCGGCGTCCAGCAGATGGTTCAGAGCAAAACAAAAGGCCACCGCGGGGGTGGCCTTTTCGGACGGCAGGCGATGCCTCAATGCATCTGCTGGATGCCGGCGAGCAGCCAGCCGCTCGAGCCGTCGGCGGGCTTGACGAGGTTCCACACCTCTTCGAAGCCGACCGGCGCCGTGCCCGGCGTTTCGCGCACCATGCCGGAGAAGCGCACGCTTGCCCAGTGCTTGTTGCTCTCGGTCGCCACCTCGAGCAGGTCCGCATTCAACGCGACGACGTCGGTCTGCTGCGCCTGCGAGCCGCGCGTAAGGATGTCCTGACGGAGCTCGTCGAACATTTCGCGGGTGGTGAATTCGCGGATGTCTTCCAATTGGCCGGCGTCGTTCGCCACCTGCAGCTTCACGAAGTTGAGCTTCGCGGCGCGCAGGAATCCTGCCGCGTCGAATCCTGTGGGCACCGAGCCGTCTTTGGCAATAACGCTTGAGGATTGCGAAGGCGGTGGCGCCGCCACCGCTTCCTCACCGAGGCCTGCGGCGTATTGCATCGGCCGCGCAGCCTCGGCACGCCGACTTGAAAAGGCACGCAACGCCAGCATTAAGCCAACCGCGAGCAGCGCGAGCAGGAGCACCACGCCCAGGCCGCTACCGCTGAAGAGATAGCCAAGCAGGCCGCCAAGCGCGAGTCCGCCGAGGATCGGCATCCAACGGCTTCCTGCCGGCTGCGGGGCGGTCTGCGGCGCCTGCTGCTGGGCCGGAGCGGCTTGTTGCTGCGCCGGTTTCGCCGGCGTCGAGGCGGGCGGCGTGGTGACGTTTCGTTGGGTACCGAGTGAACGCGAACCGCCAAGCCGCCCCGCATCCGCGTCGGTCGCTATCAGAGTGCCGGAAAGTAGCGCAACGCATAAACTGAGTAACCACTTGCTCATAACTGGTACCTCCAGAATGCCCATGCTATCAAATCCGGTAGCCGCGATGCACCGCGACGACTCCGGCAGCCAAATTAAACACCTCGACTTGGGATAAGCCAGCCTGCTCGAGCATCGCCGCGAGGCTCGCCTGACCAGGATGCCTGCGGATCGACTCGGCGAGATAACGGTAGGCGGCAGCATCCCCGGCCACGCGCTCGCCGAGCCAAGGCAGCACCTTGAACGAGTACAGGTCATACGCCGGCTCGAGCGGTTTCCAGACCTTGGAGAACTCCAGCACCAGCAGCCGTCCGCCCGGCTTCAGCACGCGCACCATTTCCGCGAGCGCCGCGTCCTTGCGCGTCATGTTGCGCAGGCCGAAGCCCACGGTCACGCAGTCGAAATACCCAGCGGGAAATGGCAGCTGCTCAGCGTCGCACTGCACCGCAGGTGCGAGCGCGCCGCAATCGAGCAGACGGTCGCGGCCCCGCTGCAGCATGCGGCGGTTAACGTCGGTCAGCCAGACTTCGCCCCCCGGCGCCACGCGCCGGACCAATGCCCGCGCCAGGTCGCCGCTCCCGCTCGCCACGTCAAGCATGCGCTCCCCCGGCCTCGGGCGAGCGAGCTGGATCGCGAACGCCTTCCATACCCTATGCAGACCGAGCGACATCAGGTCGTTCATCAAGTCGTAGCGTTCGGCCACGCGGTCGAATACTTCGCCGACCCGCGCCGCTTTATCGGACTCGGCTACTTCCTCATACCCAAAATCGACAGGTTTAGGCAAAGTGAGTCGTTGCTCCTAATCGCGGCTGGCGCCGGCTTCCTTGAGCTTGGACAGGTACTTCGTCCAAAGCGCATCCTGGTTCTGGCCGAGTTCGTACAGATAGTCCCATGAATAAATGCCGGTGCTGTGGCCGTCCGAAAACACCGGCTGCACCGCGTACGACCCCACCGGCTCTAGCGCACGGATCTCGACCTCGCGCTTGCCCGTTTGCAGCACCTCCTGCCCCGGCCCGTGGCCGCGTACCTCGGCAGAAGGGGAGTACACGCGAAGCAACTCGTACGGCAAGCGGAAGCTGCGGCCGTCGGAGAAGCTGATCTCCATGACGCGCGATTTCTGATGGAGCTTGATTTCGATCGGTACGTGTGTGCCGGGCATCTAGGAAACCGGCTCGTAGCCGACCCGCTCGAAATCCGTGCCGCGATCGAGGACCTCGGTGAGGGCCGCGCGCGTCGGCGGGTCGGTCATCAGCTCGATGACGCGCTTGGGCTTGTACCAGCCCAGCGGCAGCACCAGCGAGGCCGGCGCATTGAGCGTCTGCACCGCCGGCAGCGACAGCGCAGGAACGTATTTCTCGTTCTGCGCGTTGAGGCCCGTGGGACGCACGGCGATGGCCTGCGGCAGACCGGGAAGTAAACGTACGCCGGCGGACAGGTCGCCGTTTTCAGCCCCCAGCAGCCAGCGCACCTGGCCCAGCATTAAGCTCTTTGCGTCGCCGGGGCGCACGGCGACGAGCTGGCTATGGCTGAACCGCTCCCCGGGATTGCCGGCGCGCCGCACCATGCGCAGGCCCTGCGCGCTCTCGTCCTCGAGCTGCCATTGTTCGAGGACGAAGCCGGGCGCATCGCCGGAGTCGGTTTCCTCGCGCTTGCTGACCCGGCCGAGCGTCTCCATCTCCTGGCCCTCTTTCAACGTCAGCTCGCGGCGCTCGCCCGGGTCGCGGAACAATTTCCCCGAGAGGGCGTAATGGGTCGCGAAAATACCGCCGCAGACCTGCGCGGCGTCGGCAGCCGGTCGGCGCTCGGCGCGCGCGGGCTTCGGCTGGCACCACTGGCGGTAGAGGAACACGAGCAACTGCTCGCACGAGGGCTGCACGCAGTCCTCGCCGAGCTGCAACTGCGACGGCGACTCGCCTTTGTGCAGCAGGCCGACGCGGTTTTTCAGGCTTTTCGCGAGTTTACGTGCATCGAGAAAGCGGATTCCCGGGCCCGCGGGCGGCTCGCCGCGCGCGCGCTCCGGACAGCGCTCGCCGCCCAGGTCGGCGACGAGGGGCGGCACATCGCTGCCTTCGTCCACCGCGTTTCTCGCCACTTCCAGCTTCGGCGCCCAGCGCTCGAGGAGAAAGGCAACAAAGGTGATCTGGCGCTGGGCGAGCTCGTTCGGGTTGGACATATGCATCAGCACGGCGCGCGCATAGGCGATGCGCGGTGAAGTATCGTGCACGTCGCGGTTGAGGAAATCCTTGATCGGCTCCTCGGACACCTCCAGCGCCTCGGCTTTGGCGTAGCCCTCGTTCAGGGCGCGCCAGTCGCTCGCCGCGACCTCGCGGTACGCGCGGTAGTGATGAAACATCTTGAGCCCGGCGTAGGCGAGCAGGCGCTGGCAGATGAGGCCGCTTTGCGCGCGCAGCGCGGGCTCGCCGCCCGCCGCGGAGTCCAGGCAGCGCAGGTAGCCGAGGCGCATTTGTTCCCACAGCGCGTCCGTATCGCGAAACGCCGCGGCTTCAGCTTCCGCCAGCGGCAGCGGCCGGTTGGTGAAGCGCTTGGCCTGCTCGATCTGCACGAAATTGACCGCCTCGCGCAGCCCCTCCATGACCGACAGCCGGTTCGCGGCGCTGATGGGAAAGCGGTTGAATTCCAGGACCTGGCCGAGCAGTTGCTGCTGCGCGACGCCGACGTTGGCGAGCGGCACGTGCTCGAGCCACGCCTTGCAGCTCGCCGCGTCGACGAATTCGGGCGCCGCACCGGGGGACAGCTCGGGCAGCTTCATCGAATCATTGTGGGCCAAAGACGTCACGGTAGCTGATGTAGAAGCTCGCGAAGAGGGTCGGCAGAAGCAGCATCAGCAGCGGGAATACGAGCGACATGATCGGCACCGCGAGCGCCCCGCCGGAGGCGAGCATCAGGCCGCTCAGGGCGAGGAACGGCAGCGCGAGGGTTACCACCGCCGTGACCGCGCCGTAAGCGAGGAACGCGCGCCAGTTCATCAGGCAGGCGACGAAGCTGAAGAACAGCGCCTTCGCCGCCCCGGCCGAGTGCCATGCAGCGAGCGGCGGCGCGAACCAGAACATCATCATGACCGGAACATAGAACAGCGCCGCGCATGCCAGCGCGGCGAGGAATGCGTCCGACTGCACCACGTCGTCGCCCGGACGCTCTCCTGTCGTCATCCAGCGGGCAAGCGCGCCGCCGTCGGCGAGCGTGGTCGCTGCAAGCACCAGGGCGAGACAGACAAGATAGGCAAGGCCGAGCGCGAGCTGGGTGCGAACCGCCGGCGGCCGGAATCCCTCGAACAGAAGCCGCGACTCGAGCCGCCCGCCGCTGGCCACGGCGCGCGCCGCCGCCATGAAGCCGACCGAGAAGGCAGGCACCAGCACCGAGGCGACGGCCAAGCCCACGAAGGGCAGCAGCGACACGAAGGTCATCAGCAGCCAGTAGGCGAACACCATGGCAAGCCAGCCCAAGGGCGCGGCGCGGAAGAGTTGCCAGCCCTCGCCGAGCCAACGCGCCCCGCGGTGCATGCCGACGATGCGCGCTTGCATGTCAATCGATCCACGGCGCGCTGGCGCTCGCTCTCGATTCGAGGATGCGGCGAAAGTGCTCCGGATCGTGAGCGTGCACCAGCATCCCGGCACGCGGCAGATGGAAGTCGTAGAGACGCGAGAGCCAGAAGCGCAGGGCCGCGGCGCGCAGCATGACCGGCCAGCCTGCGCGCTCCAGCGCGCTAAACGGCCGTACCGCGTTGTAGCCCGAGAGCAGCGCGCGCGTGCGATCCGCCTCGAGCCGCGCATCGGAGGCCACATCGACCAGACACCAATCGTTGGCGCATACCGCGATGTCGTACAGCAGGCAGTCCACGCCGGCGAAATAGAAGTCGATCACGCCCGAGATGCGGTCCTTTTCGAACAGCGCGTTGTCGCGGAACAGATCGGCGTGCACCGGCCCGCGCGGCAGGTCCGGAAAGCGGTGCTGCGCCTGAAATGCCATCTCCTCTTCAAGCAGCACGTTCTGCCGCGAATCGAGAAACGGCTTGACCTCGCGCGCCGCAACACGCCACCACTTGGCGCCGCGCGGGTTCTCCAGGTAGGCGGCATACGAGCGCGCCGCGAGATGCATGCGGCCAAGCAGCGCGCCGAGCTCGGCGCACTCGGCGACCCCCGGCCGTTCGACCGAGCGCCCCGGCAGCCGCGTAACCAGCGCTGCCGGCTTGCCGTTCAGGTGCTGCAGGTACTGGTCCGACAGGGCGGCGATCGGCGCCGGGCAGGGAACGCCGTGCCGCGCGAGATGCGCCATGAGATGGAGATAGAACGGCAGCTCGTCGGCCGGCAGCCGCTCAAACAGCGTCAGGACATAGCGGCCCTGCGTCGTGGTGACGAAGTAATTGCTGTTCTCGATTCCCGCCTTGATCGGGTCGCAGGAGAGCAGTGCGCCGACCGAGTAATTGCGCAGCCAGGCCGCGAGCTGGGCCTCGGTGACAGGGGTATAGACCGACAAATCAGTCGAAGGTCTGGATAGGCCACATCGGGACGCGTACGCCGTCGTCGAGCGAGTCGCGGCGCATCCAGTTGCCGTTCCCGGTGGTGTCCATAAGGTAGTAGGGCTTGCCGCCCGGCGGCGTGACTTTCAACATCACTACGCGGCCGCCCTGGCGGATCTCCTCGACCTTGTCGGCCTCCTGCACGGGAATGCGCACACCCGGCTCGTCCGGTCCCGGCATGGCCGGAGGCGGCGGCGGCTCGGGGAGCGGCTCGAGTTTTGGCGGCTGGCCCTGCGCGAGAGCACACAGAGGAACAGCGATCATCAGAATGCAAAGCAGCCGGCGCATCGTGTCGATTCTACTAGAGGTTCAGAAGCACCTCGCGCTCTGCCGGCGAAGGCTCGAAGCCGCGCTTCTCGTAGAAAGCGAAAATCGCGTCCACCACCTGCTTCGGCTCGTCGTACACCTGCACCAGGTCCATGTCGGTCGAGTCGATCATGCCCTCGGCGACGAGGCGCTCGCGAAGCCACACGATGAGCCCGCGCCAGAACGGCTCGTTCACCAGGATGATCGGCATCTGCGGCGTCTTGCCGGTCTGCACCAGCGTGAGCGCCTCGAACAGCTCGTCCAGCGTGCCAAAGCCCCCGGGCAGCACGATCCACGCGGTGGTGAATTTCGCGAACATGACCTTGCGCGCGAAGAAGTGCTTGAAGCGCAGGCTGATGTCCTGGTAGCGGTTGGAGAACTGCTCGCGCGGCAGGTCGATGTTGAGGCCGACTGCGAGACCGCTGCCTTCGAACGCGCCCTTGTTGGTCGCTTCCATCAGTCCGGGACCGCCGCCGGAGAACACCGCGAAGCCGGCGTCGGAGAGCAGCCGCGCGGTCTGCTCGGCGAGGCGGTAGTACGCGGTCCCCGGCTGGACGCGCGCGCTGCCGAACACCGACACCGCCGGCCGGATTCCGGCGAGCCGCTCGGTCGCCTCGAAGAACTCTGCCATAATGCCGAACAGCTTCCACGCCTCGCGCGGGGAAATCTCGTGGCCCAGGGCGGCCGTCTTCGGTGGTAATTTCTCGTGGGTCATCGTGTCGGGAACAGATCCTGAAAAAACGTTATTGCTGGTCGACGGCTCGTCGTACCTGTACCGCGCGTTCCACGCGCTGCCCGAGCTGAAGAGCCCGAAAGGCGAGCCGACCGGCGCCGTTTACGGCGTGCTCAACATGCTACGGCGCCTCGCCATCGACTACAAGGCGCAGGCGCGCGCGGTCGTCTTCGACGCGAAAGGCAAGACGTTTCGCGACGACCAGTATCCAGAGTACAAGGCAAACCGCACGCCGATGCCCGACGATCTGGGGGCGCAGATCGAGCCGCTGTGCGAGGCGATCCACGCCCTCGGCTGGCCGGTGCTGACCATCGAGGGCGTCGAGGCCGACGACGTGATCGCTACGCTCGCCGAGCAGGCAAAGCGGCGCGGGTGGCGCGCGGTCATCTCGACCGGCGACAAGGACCTGACGCAGCTCGTCGACGAGCGCGTGACCTGGATCAACACCATGTCGAACGAGACACTCGATGTCGAAGGCGTGACGCGCAAGTTCGGCGTCCCGCCCGACAAGATCGTCGACTACCTCGCGCTGGTCGGCGATGCGATCGACAACATCCCGGGGGTCGACAAGGTCGGCCCGAAGACCGCGTGTAAATGGATTGAGCAGTACGGCTCGCTCGAGGGCGTCATCGCTCACGCCAACGAGATCACCGGGCCAGTGGGCGAGAACCTGAGAAAGGTGCTCGACTGGCTGCCGAAGGGTCGCGAGCTGCTTACCGTGAAGCGCGACGTGCCCCTTCCGCTGACGCTCGATCAGCTCGCCGAGGGCAAAGCCGATCCATCGCGCCAGCGCGCCCTCTACGAACGCTTCGGCTTCAGGACCTGGCTGAAGGAAGTGGAGGACGCGCCGCAGCAGCAGGTGCAACCCGCGCCACCGCCTGCCCGCGACAAGCGCAAGTACTCGACGATCCTCACCGAAAACCAGTTGCAGGATCTGCTGCAGAAGCTGGAAACCGCCCCGCTCGTCGGCTTCGACACCGAATGCGTCGGCCTCGATCCGATGACGGCGCGGCTGGTGGGCATGTCGTTCGCTTTCGGCAACGAGGCGGTCTACCTGCCGCTCGCGCACGAGTATCCCGCGGTTCCGGAGCAGATCAACTTCGATATCGCGCTTGAATTGCTGAAACCCTGGCTCAAGCGCGACGACTGCCGCAAGGTCGGCCAGAACGTGAAGTTCGATACGCACGTCTTGGCGAACCAGGGCATCCGGCTCGCGGGATGCGTGCACGACACGCTGCTCGAGTCATACGTCCTCGAGGTGCACGAGCGGCACGACCTGGGCGCGCTCGCGCTGCGCCACTGCGGCTGGCAGACCCTCAGCTACGACGAGGTCACGGGCAAGGGCGCGGCGCGCATTGCGTTCTCGGCGGTCGACATCGCGCGGGCCACCGAATACGCGGCGGAAGACGCCGACTGCACGCTCGCCCTGCACGAGGTCCTTTACCCAAAAATAGAGCAAGATAAAAAACTCCAATTCGTCTACGAAGAGATCGAGATGCGGGTGCTCCCGGTGCTCTTCAGGATGGAGCGCAACGGCGTGCTCCTCGACGCCGCGAAGCTCGAAGCGCAGAGCCATGAGCTGGGCAAGGAAATGCTGGCGATCGAGCAGAAGGCCTACGAGACCGCGGGACAGCCTTTCAACCTCGGCTCGCCGAAGCAGATCCAGGAAATTCTGTTCGAGCGGCAGAAGCTGCCGGTCAAGAAG
Source organism: Burkholderiales bacterium (assembly GCA_035602335.1). GTDB lineage: Bacteria > Pseudomonadota > Gammaproteobacteria > Burkholderiales > SG8-39 > SCGC-AG-212-J23. The sequence continues at coordinate 13,073 of DATNMK010000017.1, read as the reverse complement.
AAAACCCCTTCGGGGCAGCCCTCGACCGACGAAGACGTGCTCGCAGAGCTGGCGCTGGATCACCCGCTGCCCAAGCTCATCTTGGAGTACCGCGCACTCTCGAAGCTAAAGTCGACGTACACCGACAAGCTGCCGAAGAGCGTCCATCCGCGCACGGGACGGGTCCACACCACCTACTCGCAGACGACCGCGGTGACCGGCCGGCTCGCTTCCAACGAGCCCAACTTGCAGAACATCCCGATCCGCACGCCGGCCGGGCGGCGCATCCGCGAGACATTCATCGCCCCGCCGGGCGCGAAGATCCTGTCGGCCGACTACTCGCAGATCGAGCTGCGCATCATGGCGCACCTCTCCGGCGACGATAACCTGAAGCGCGCGTTCGCGCGCGGCGACGACGTGCATCGCGCCACCGCCGCAGAGGTCTTTGGCCTGCCGCTCGACAAGGTCACCAGCGACGAGCGGCGCACCGCGAAGGTGATCAACTTCGGCCTCATCTACGGCATGTCGAGCTTCGGCCTGGCGCAGAACCTCGGCATCGAGCGCGCCACGGCGCAGGCTTATATCGAGTCGTACTTCGCCCGCTATCCAGGGGTGAAGCGCTACATGGACGAGACGCGCAGCCACGCCCGCACGCGCGGCTACGTCGAAACGGTGTTCGGCCGTCGCCTGGGGCTGCCGGAGATGAAAAGCGGCAGCCCCATGCGGCGGCAGGCTGCCGAGCGCGCCGCGATCAATGCGCCGATGCAGGGGACTGCTGCCGACCTGATCAAACTCGCGATGATTGCAGTACAGAGATTTCTAGACCGGCAAAGACTTGGGACGATGCTGATCATGCAAGTGCACGACGAACTGGTCCTCGAGGTCGCGGAGGACGAGCTCGAAGAAGTGAAAAACCAGGTGCGCGAGCTGATGCAGTCGGTCGCAAAGCTGGATGTACCCCTTGTCGTCGACGTCGGTGTCGGCGACAACTGGGATCAGGCGCACTAAAGAAGCGCGCCGAAGACCTTCTTGATGATGTTGCTGCCGGCTTGCAGCGGATCCTTGCGAATTTTCTTCTCCTCCTCGGACACCACGAAGTAAAGGCCGTCGAGCGCCTTCTGGGTCACGTACTCGTCGAGATCCGCGTCCTGTTTCTTCACCAGGCCGAGCGCGACGCCTTTGTCGGCGTACTCGTTGTACTTATGGGCGAGATTCACTCTTGCGGTCGCCTGCTTCACGATCGGTAGAAAGCGGCCGTGCAGCGGGTCGCGCGTGGTGCGGCGGAAGTACTCCGTTGCGGCGGTGTCGCCGCCGGTCAGGATGCCCTTGGCGTCGTTGACCGTCATCTTCCTGATCGAATCGACGAACAGCTGCTTCGCTTCCGGCACCGCCGCTTCGGCGGCGCGGTTCATGGTCAGGATGAGCTCGTCGGCATACTTGCCCATGCCGACCCTGCGAAGCATCCGGTCGGTTCGAGTCAGCGAGTCGGGCATCGGGATCTTGACCTGCGGATTGCCGAAGAAGCCGTCGGTGCGTCCAAGCTGCGCCACCGCGGCTTGCGAGCCCTTTTCCAGAGCCGCCTTCAAACCGGAGATCGCGTCCCGGTTGGTGATCCCGTCCAGCTGGGCGAGCGCGGGAGACGCCCACAGCATGACAGCGGCCGCGAACGAGGCGAAAACAGCGTGCATGAAGCTGAAGATTATCGCCGGACTGGCCGTTGCGGCGGGGTCGGCTCCTCAAGCAGTACCTCGGCGAGCCGGACTGGGGCGAGTTCCGCGCCCTGCTCGATAAGGCGCTCAGCGACCCGGCCTAGCCCAACGTTGGATCCAGGAAGGTGCTGGACGCGGGCTGCCGTGGCTCACGGTGGCTGCGGCGCCTTTTAGCGCTGCGGGAGCGCCCAGTTCGATGACCTTTGCGTCGGTTCGCGGTTTTTGCTGCCCGTCCACCCACTCGACGATCGGCATGAATGCCTGGCGCTCGGCGGAGGACATCGCGGCGTCGATCTCGAAAATCCCCACTCCCGTCTCCGCGGCTTTGACGTAAACGTCTGAATCGCTCAAGCGTGTGAGGAACGCCAGGTTGAGCGAACCGAGAAATCGCTCGAGCGGCTGGTACACCGGCATCGAGCTGCGCACCCGGTTGGCGACCACCGCCAGGCGGGCATTGCGCGCCCGGATCTTGCCGGCGAGGAGCAGGTCCCGGATGAAGTTCGCCGTCGCGTGGATGTCGATCGCCGACGGCGCCACCGGAACGATGATGCAATGGGCTCTGGCCAGCATCTCCTGCAAGAGCAGGCCGCACGCGCCAGCCGGCGCGTCGATGATCAGCTGCCGGGTCTCCGGGGGCACATACATCTCCACGCTGCGCAAGCGGCCGCCCTTCTGGGGCGCGGCATTCGCGCCGTGAATCCGCGTTGCGAACGCCGGCCGCAGCCGCAGCCAGTTCAGGCAGGACCCCTGCGGGTCGTAGTCCATGATGGCGGTCGGGACGTTCTTGGCGGCAAAGTAACTGGCTAGGTTGGTAGTGACGGTGGTTTTTCCCGACCCGCCCTTCGAATTGATCACCAGAGTCGTGTTTATCCTCATGTCCGCCCCTCCCGGCTTGCCACCGGACCCGCCTAACCCTCCAACAGGGTACGCAAGAAACCCTGCATTCGCGTGTTAATTACTTCTCCTAATACGGTGTTCCGTCCTTTTTGGTAAAGCGCCAGCTGCCGTCCGCGCCCAGCACGGCCTGGATGTCATCGTCGGGGTAGCTCACCGCGTCAGCGGCACTGCGGTCGCCAACCTCGAGATACAGCACGTCGCTCTGGGTGCGGTTTGCGATGTGGTGCGCGTCCCCTCTGCCCGCCTTGAAGCCGGCGCACATGCCGGGCGCAAGCGGCGTCTCGCCGGCGTCGGTGATGAGCGTCGGATGGCCTTCCAGCACGTAAACGAACTCGTCCTGCCTCGAATGCGCGTGCCTCAGCGCCGACACGCCGCCCGGCTTGAGCCGGGTCAGATTCACGCCGAAATTCGAAAGACCGAAGAGATCGCCGAGCGGACGCTTCTCGCGGCCGGCCATGCGCGAGGCGAACGGCTCGGGATAGCGGGTCGGCTGCGTGCGCGGCGCGGCTTCTCGCGCCTTGATCGCTTTAGGCGACTCCGGCTTCATGGGCCTGCCGGTCCGCGTGGTACGAGGAGCGCACCAGGGGCCCGATCGCGGCGTGCCTGAACCCCAGCAGCTTGGCCTGCTTTTCGTATTCCTTGAAAACCGCGGGATCCACGTACCGTTCGACCGGCAGATGATGCGGCGAGGGCTGCAGATACTGCCCGATCGTCAGCATATCGACGTCGTGCGCGCGCAGATCGCGCATCACGGCGAGGATCTCATCGTCGGTCTCGCCCAGGCCGACCATCAGGCCCGATTTCGTCGGCACAGCAGGATGGGGTGTTTTGAACTGCTTCAACAAATCCAGTGAATGCGCATAATCGCCCCCCGGGCGCGCCTGGCGGTAGAGCCTCGGCACGGTCTCCAGGTTGTGGTTCATGACGTCGGGCGGCGCCTTGGCGAGGATCTCGAGGGCGAGCTCCGCGCGTCCCCTGAAGTCGGGGACCAGAATTTCGAGCCTGGTATTGGGAGAACCCTTGCGAATGGCGCGGATGCACTCGACGAAGTGCGCGGCGCCGCCATCGCGCAGGTCGTCGCGGTCGACGCTCGTGATCACCACGTATGACAGCTTCAGTAGCGAAATCGTCTCGGCCAGATGCCGCGGCTCCTCGGCGTCCGGCGCGAGCGGCCGCCCGTGCGCGACGTCGCAGAACGGGCAGCGCCGGGTGCAGATGTCGCCGAGGATCATGAAGGTCGCGGTGCCCTTGCCGAAGCACTCGGCGATGTTCGGGCAGGAGGCTTCCTCGCACACCGTGTGCAGCTTCTGGCTGCGCAGGATGCTCTTGATCTCGTGAAAGCGCGAATTCGGGCTCGCGGCGCGCACGCGGATCCAGGCCGGCTTGGCGAGCGCCTCGCGCGGCACGATCTTGATCGGGATGCGCTCGGTCTTGGCGCGGCCTTTCTCCTTGATCCCGGCCTCACGCATGTTCGAGTTTCCCTACCAGGATCGCGGCGAGCTCGGCGCCGATTTCGTCCATCGATTTCTTGATTCCAAGCTCGCGGGTCTGCGTCACCGCGAGACCGGGATAACCGCAGGGGTCGATCGCTCGGAACGGCGCGAGATCCATGTCGACGTTCAGGGCGAGGCCGTGATACGCCCTGCCGCGAGTCACGCGGATGCCGAGCGCCGCGATTTTCGCGCCGCCTACGTAGACGCCCGGCGCGCCCGGCTTGCGTTCGCCCCGGCCGCCGAGAAGGTCGATCACCGAGCCTTCGAGAATCGCAATGAACTGCTTCACCTTGATTCCGCGCCGCCCCAGATCCACGAGCGCGTAAAGGACGACCTGCCCCGGTCCGTGGTAGGTGATCTCGCCGCCGCGGTCGGCCTGGATGAGCGCAATGCCGTTGTCGACGCTTGGCGATTCGGCGCCTTGCCCCAGGGTATAAACCGGCGGATGCTCGAGCAGCCAGATTTCGTCCGGGGTCGACTCGTTTCTGCGCGCAGTAAATGCACGCATCGCATCGAGCGTGGAGCCATAGTCGGCACGCCCCAGCTGCCTGATGAGAATTTCCTCGACCAGCGTCATAGCACCATCACAACCGAAGGGTGATCGCAGAGCTCGCGGTACAGAGCGTCGAGCTGGTCGCGCGAAGTCGCCCGCACGATGCAGGTGAGGCTGAGGTAGCGCCCCTGCCGGCTCGGGCGCATCTCCATGGTCGCCGGGTCGAAATCAGGCGCGTACTTGAGCACGATCTCCATCACGGTCTGCGCAAAGCGCGGCTCCTTCCGTCCCATCACCTTGATCGGGAAGTCGCAGGGGAAAGCGAGCGGTGAGCCATCCGCTACCACCGGCATAGGCGGCTGCCCTTCAGGCCGACACCGCCTCGCGTTTGCCCGCGTGCATCACCTTTTGCTTGAACTCCTGGTAAAGCTGGTACATGCGCCGGAAAACGGGGCCGGGCTGGCCGTCGCCGATCTTCCTGCCATCCAGCGTGACGATGGCTAGTACTTCTTTCGACGAGGAGCTCACCCACAGCTCGCCGGCGCCGCGCACTTCCGCTTCACTGACTTGCCTGAATTCGAGCGGCATGCCGTTGGCGCGCGCGAGCTCGACGATCACGTCGTAGGTGATCCCGGGCAGGATCAGGTTTGCCTTCGGCGGCGACTCGATGACACCGCGCCGCACGATGAACACGTTCGAAGCCGAAGCCTCGGTCAGCTTGCCGTCGCGAAACAGGATCGTCTCGGCCGCGTCCGCCTCGGACGAGAGCTGGCGCAGCAGCACGTTGCCGATGAGCGAGATCGACTTGATGTCGCAGCGCAGCCACCGGTTGTCCGCTGCGCTCACCGCGGGGGCGCCCTTCTCCACCTGCTCCTTGGGCGGGTTGACGAGCGGGTTCGACATCATGAACACCGTCGGCTCGGCGTTTTTCGGAAAGGCGTGATCGCGCTTGGCTATGCCGCGCGTCACCTGGAAGTACACGCCCTGCTCGTCGAACGGCTGCGCGTCGATCAGCCCGTATATGAACTCGCGCCATTGCGCGCGCGTGTACGGGTTGCGGATGCGCACTTCCGAAAGGCTGCGCTCAAGCCGCACGAGGTGCTCCTCGAGCCGGAACGGCACCCGCGAATACACCGGCACCAGCTCGTAGACGCCGTCGCCGAAGATGAACCCCCGGTCGAGCACCGAGACCTTCGCCTCTTCGATCGGGAGAAGCCTGCCATTCAGAAAAACCATGTGCGTCTCGCTACTTGAGCCACAGCCTGAGTGTATCCCAGGCACGCCCGAAAATCCCGGCGACGGCCACCGGCTCGAGCGCAAGGACGGGGTATTCGCCGAGCGGCTTGCCGTCGTGCGTGACACGCAGCGTGCCGACGCGCTGGCCTTGCGCCACCGGCGCGACGAGCGGCTGCTGCGACAACAGCTCGGCCTTCAGCTTGTCCGCCTCGCCTTTGGGCACGGTGATCATCAGGTCGCTCTCGAAGCCGGCCTTGACCGCATTGGCCGCGCCCTTCCAGACCTCGAGCGATTTCACGGCATCGCCCCGGGCATAGAGCTTTACGCTGTCGAAGAACTGGAAGCCCCAGTTGAGCAGCTTCTGCGACTCCTGCGCGCGCGTCGCTTCCGACGTCGAGCCGAGCAACACCGAAAGCAGCCGCCTGCCGCCGCGCCGCGACGACGCGATGAGGCAATAGCCCGCAGCCTCGGTGTGACCGGTCTTGACGCCGTCCACCGTCGGATCGAGCCACAGCAGCCGGTTGCGGTTCGGCTGCGTGATGTCGTTGTAGCGGAATTCCTTTAGCGAATAGTACTGGCCGTACTCCGCCGGAAAGTCGCGGATCAGCGCCGCCGCGAGCAGGTACAGGTCCTGCGCCGTGCTGTAGTGCTGCGCGTCGGGCAAGCCGGTGGAATTCATGAAGTGCGTGCTCTTCATGCCCAGGCGCGCCGCTTCCCGGTTCATCATTTGCGCGAAAACCTCTTCAGACCCGGCGACAGCCTCTGCGAGCGCGATGCATGCGTCGTTACCCGACTGCACCACCATGCCGTGGATCAGCTCATCGACGCTCACCGGGCGCCTGGGCTCGACGAACATGCGCGAACCCGGCGCCCGCCAGGCGCGCGTCGACACATTCGCCTGCTGCTCGGGCGACAGCTTCTTCTCGCGCAGCGCCGCGAACACCAGATAGGCGGTCATCAGCTTGGTGAGCGATGCGGGCTCGGTGCGCTCGTCGGGCTTTTCCGAGGCGAGGATCTGGCCGCTGGCGAGATCGCCGATGATCCAGGAGCGGCCGATGACCGAAGGCGGCTGCGGCGCCGCCGCCTGGGCGAACGCGCATACAAAAAACAGCGCAACGAGAATGCTTCGCATGGGTGGCACAAAAAAGGGCGAATTATAAGACCGGACTAGCGCACCACGAGGAGCGGCTTCACGCTTAGCTGGCTTTCGATGCGTTCGGCGACCGAGCGCGCGTCTTCACGCGAGCGGTAAGGGCCGATGTGCAGCCTCCACAGATCGCCGCTCAGAATTACTTGTACCGTGTCCTGCAGGGAGGACAGTTCATTCATTACGCGCAGCCGCAGGCCCTCGGCGTTCTCGCGCGCGGAAAAGGCGCCGAGCTGAACATAGATAGCGGGATCCGACTCCTGTTGTGGCGTTGTCGAGGCCGGCTGCGTTTCTCCTGGTGCGATGCTCTCGACGTCGACCAGGGCGCTGCCGATGTGCGCGAAATTGAGCTTGAGCGCCGCCGCGTAGGAGAGATCGATGATGCGGCCCTGATGGAATGGCCCGCGGTCGTTGATCCGCACGACCACGCTGCGCCCGGTCGCCACGTGCGTGACGCGGGCATAGCTCGGGATCGGCAGCATCGGATGCGCCGCGGTCATCGCGTACATGTCATAGGGCTCGCCGCTCGCCGTTCTCTGGCCGTGAAATTTCTTGCCGTACCAGCTCGCCATGCCGCGCTGCCGGAACGGCTGCACGGAAGCGAGCGGAACGTATTCCTTGCCGAACACCTGGTAGGGCCGATTGGCGTAGCGGTGCAGCGACTCGGCCCTCGGCTGGGCGTCGGCAATCTGCTCGAGGTTGGCGGGCGGCTTCTCGCCAGGGCCATCGTCCTTGTAGTAGCCCCCAGCCATCGGTTGCTGACCCGGCGGCTGGGGTTCTTCCCCCAGAATTGGCGCCGAGGCGCATGCGCTCAAGGCGAGAACCATGAAAACGGCGCACAGGCCCTTCATGCCTCGTACACCACGTTGCCGGCAACTATCGTGTAGCGAACCCGCCCCGCGAGCTCGTAGCCGAGGAACGGAGTGTTCTTGCCTTGGCTCTTCAGCGATTCGGGCGCCACGCGCACCGCTGCGCCTGGGTCGAAAAGCGCGAGATCGGCCGGCGCCCCGGGGGCGATGCGCCCCGCGCCGACCCCCAAAATGCGCGCCGGCTCCGAGGTAATGCGCGCCAGCGTGGCGGCAAGCGGCAGCTTGTGCGCCACGCCCCATTTCAATGTGAGCGGCAACAGCAACTCGAGGCCGGTAGCGCCGGGCTCGGCCTCGGCGAACGGCAGGTGCTTGCCGTCTTCGTCCACCGGCGTATGGTCCGAGCACAGGCAATCGACGGCACCCTCGACCAACCCACGCGCGAGCGCGTCGCGATCGCGTTGGCTTCTGAGGGGCGGCTCCAGCCGGCAGTGCGAATCGAAGTAGCCGAGATCCATGTCGCAAAGATGCAGGTGGTGGATCGCGACGTCGCAGGTCACCGGCAGGCCTTCCTGTTTCGCGCGGCGCATCATCTCCACCGCACCGGCCGTCGACAGCCGGCAGACGTGGACGCGCGCGCGCGTGGCACGGACCAGCTCCAGGATGGCGCCCAGTGCAATGGTTTCCGCGAATGCGGGGATGCCGGCCAGCCCGAGCCGCGTCGCGATCTCGCCATCGTGCGCAACGCCGCCCTTCGCGAGCCAGGCATCCTCGGCGCGCAGCCACACCGGGTAGCCAAAGGTGGCCGCGTACTGTAGCGCGCGCCAGAGGACCTGCGTGTCTCGCAGAGGCATGTTGGCCTGCGAAAAGGCGACGCAGCCAGCTTCGGCCAGCTGGGCCATCTCGGTGAGTGCCTCGCCTTTCAGCTTCACCGTCAGCGCTCCCAGCGGATAGACGCGCGCGCGTGACAGCGCCTTTGCGCGCCGGCGCAGCATGTCGACGAGTCCGGGCTCGTCGAGCGGCGGGTCGGTGTCCGGCGGGCACGCGAGGGCGGTAACACCGCCCGCCACCGCGGCATCCATCTCGGACTCCAACGTAGCTTTGTACTCGTAGCCCGGCTCGCGCAGGCGCGCCGAAAGGTCGATGAAGCCCGGCGCGACGACCAGGCCCCTCGCATCGATAACGCGATCGGGCTTCGAAAACTCCTCTGCAATTCTTCCGTCCGCGAGATAAACGTCACCCGGCGCATCGCGGCCGCTTGCTGGATCGACCACGCGTGCGTTCTTGATGACCAGGCGCATCAATTACCCGCGACGATGCTCATGACGGCCATCCGGACTGCGATTCCGAAAGTGACCTGCGGCAGGATCACCGAGTGCGGGCCGTCGGCGACCGTCGAGTCGATTTCGACGCCACGGTTCATGGGGCCCGGATGCATGACGATGGCGTCGGATTTCGCCACCGAGAGCTTCTCGCCGGTGAGGCCGTAGTGCTTGAAGAACTCCTGCGCCGAGGGCAGCAGCGCGCCGCCCATGCGCTCGTTCTGCAGCCGCAGCATGACGATCACGTCGCAGTCCTTCAGCCCGGCGCGCATGTCGTGGAAGACGCGCACTCCCAGCGCCTCGACCCCGCTGGGCAGCAGCGTCTGCGGGCCGATGACCCGCACTTCCGGCGCCCCGAGGGTCGTGAGCCCGTGGATCAGCGAGCGCGCCACGCGCGAATGCAGGATGTCGCCGACGATCGCCACCGTGAGCCGGTTGAAGTTCTTCTTGTAATGCCGGATGGTGTAGAGATCGAGCAGGCCCTGCGTGGGATGCGCGTGACGGCCGTCGCCCGCGTTCACCACGTGCTCGTGCGGCTTGACGTGGCGCGCGATGAGGTATGGCGCGCCCGAGGAGTTGTGCCGCACGACGAAGATGTCGGCGTGCATCGCGGACAGGTTGGCCACCGTGTCGAGGAGCGATTCGCCCTTGGTCTGCGAAGAGAGCGCGATGTTGAGATTGATGACGTCGGCCGAGAGGCGCTTCGCCGCGATCTCGAAGGTAGTGCGGGTGCGCGTCGAGGGCTCGAAGAACAGGTTGAACACGCTCTTGCCACGCAGCAGCGGCACTTTCTTCACCTCGCGTTCGGTCACCCCGACGAAGGATTCCGCCGTGTCGAGAATCTGCAGCAGCACTTCGCGCGGCAGACCTTCGGTAGACAGCAGGTGCTGCAACTCTCCGTTCGCGTTGAGCTGGGGGTTACGCTGCACGCTCGGGCTCGAGAGCAAGGGCCAGCCGGTCGCGCTCTTCGCGCTTCAGCGTCAGGCGCAGGCCCGAAGGCACTTCGACGCGCGCGCCGCAGTGTTGGGCGCAGATCGGCAGCTGCCTGCCGCCACGGTCGGCAAGGACCACCAGCGAGATGCTCGCCGGCCGGCCGTAGTCGAACAGCTCGTTCATTGCCGCACGCACGGTGCGGCCGGTGTAAAGCACGTCGTCGACCAGCAGCAGGTCTCTGCCGTTGATGTCGAAGGGGATCTTGGTGCGCTTGGGATCGTGATGCAGCCCCCGGGCGTGATAGTCGTCGCGGTAGAAGGCGATGTCCATCAGGCCGAGCGGCTCGCGCAGCTCGAGCAACGCGTGCAGCCGCTCCGCGAGCCAGGCGCCGCCGGTGTAGATGCCGATCATGACCGTCTTCGGACCGATGCGCGGCTTGAGCTCGCTCACCAGCCGCTCGCAGAGCTGTTCGGCTTCAGGCAGCTTCATGGAAATATTGTTCTAGGATCAATTGCGCGGCCACGGAATCAACCGACTTGTGCTTGATTCCGCGCAGGCGGCTCTCCGCCTCGACCGAAGTGAAGCGCTCATCCACCCGCGCGACCGGAAGCTTGAACCGCCCTTCCAGCTGTCGCGCGAAGCGCTCGACGCGCCAGGCCAGCGGATGCTCGCCGTGCTCGCGCACCGGCAGGCCGACGACCAGGCGCGCCGGTCGCCATTCCGCAACGAGTTTCTCTATCTGCGCGAAACCCGCGACTGCCGGCAGGGGGTGCGCGGTAGCGAGCTCGGGCTCGCCGACTGCGACGCCGATACGTTTTAGACCGAAATCGAAGGCAAGGACGGTGCGAGCGCCCCGCTCAGGCATGTCCCGCTTCGTCCTGCAGCCTCGCGTAGTCGAGGCCGAGGAGCTCCATCGCCGCCGGCAGCCGCTCTTCGGCCGGCGTGTCGAAGATGATGGCGTCACGCGCTTCTACGGTGAGCCAGGCGTTCTGCGACAGCTCGTGCTCGAGCTGGCCCGGCGACCAGCCAGCGTAGCCGAGCGTCACCAGCATGCGCTTCGGACCCTCGCCGCGGCCTACCGCCTCGAGGATGTCCTTGGAGGTGGTGAGGCCGATCACGTCGCGCACGCGCAGCGTCGACTGCCAGTTGCCGGCCGGCTCGTGCAGCACGAAGCCGCGATCGGTCTGCACCGGGCCGCCGAAATAGATCGGCGCATCGGCGAGATATCCGTCGCGCAGCGTAAGCGACAGGCGCTCGAACAGCGCCTGCAGCGTCATGTCGATCGGGCGGTTGACGACGAGTCCGAGCGCGCCTTGATCGTTGTGCTCGCAGATGTAAGTCAGAGTCCTCGAGAAGTACGGATCCGCCATCTTCGGCATGGCGATCAGGAAATGATGCGTCAGATTGATCGAGGACATGCTCGGCCCCCTATGTTACCGCATCGGGGTTAGAGCCTCCTCGACTGCGAAAGTTTTTTCATATCTCGACCATCTCGAAGTCGTCCTTTCGCGCGCCGCACTCCGGACAGGTCCAGTTCATCGGCACGTCCTCCCAGCGCGTGCCCGGCGCAATGCCCTCATCGGGCAGCCCCGCCGCCTCGTCGTAGACGAAGCCGCAGATGAGGCACATCCAGGTCTTGAATTGCACTTCGTGTTCGGTCATCGAAAGCGAGGCAGTAGAATGGGTCGGATATTAAATCATGTCTCATTCGCCTCCGATCGTGCTTACCTTCGCGGCGTCGGATCCTACGGGGGGCGCGGGGCTGCAAGCCGATGTGCTGACGCTTGCGGGCATGGGATGCCATCCGCTTTCGGTCGTGACCGCGCTCACCGTGCAGGACACGCGCGGCGTCGAAGGCATGCTGGCCGTGGAGGCCGACTGGGTCGCGGGCCAGGCGAGGCACCTGCTCGAGGACATGCGCGTCGCCGCCTTCAAGCTCGGCGTGCTCGGGTCGGTGGAAAACATCCACGCCATCGCCGACGTGATCTCGGACTATCCCGACGTGCCGGTGATCCTCGATCCGGTGCTCGCTTCGGGGCGCGGCGACGCGCTCGCCAGCGACGAGATGATCGGCGCGCTGCGCGAGCTGATCGTGCCGCAGTCCACGGTGATGACGCCGAACAGCCTCGAGGCGCGCCGGCTCGCCGCGAACGGCGACAAAGACGAGCTCGAGCTGGCCGAATGCGCGCGGCGCCTGCTCGAGCTCGGCTGCGAATACGTGCTGGTGACCGGCACTCACGAGGCGGGCGCGGAGGTCGTCAATACCTTGTATGCCGGCGGCGCGGTGGTGCGTGAGGATCGCTGGGAGCGCCTTCCAGGCAGCTACCACGGCTCGGGCTGCACGCTGGCTTCGGCGATCGCTGCAGCGCTCGCCAATGGGCTCGCAGTCGCGGAAGCGGTGCGCGACGCGCAGGAATACACCTGGCAGGCGCTCGCCGGAGGCTTTCGGCCCGGTATGGGGCAGCTCATTCCCGACCGCTTTTTCTGGGCGCGCGAGGGCGAAGGCGGGAAGTGAAGCTGCGAGGACTGTACGCCATTACGCCCGAGACGGCGCAGAGCGCTGCGCTGCTAGCGATGGTGCAGGATGCGCTCGAGGGCGGCATCGCGCTTCTGCAGTATCGCAGGAAGAAGCGCCAAACCGCGGAAGCCCGCGACGTGTTGCGACTCGGGCGCACTTACGGCGTGCCGGTCATCATCAATGACGATGTCGAGCTCGCGATCGAGCTCGGCGCCGACGGTGTCCACCTCGGACGCGAGGACGGCAATCTTCACTCGGCCCGCAAACGGCTCGCAGGCAAGTTCCTCGGTGCCTCCTGTTACGATCAGCTCGATCTCGCCAGGGCCGCGATCGACGCGGGCGCGGACTACGTTGCTTTCGGCAGCGTCTTCGCCTCGCCGACTAAACCTCATGCCGTGCGCGCGCCACTTTCGCTGTTCAGTGCTGCCCGCGCGCTCGGCGTGCCGCTCGCGGCAATCGGCGGCATCACGCTTGAGAACGCGCCGCAACTCGTCGCGGCGGGCGCCGATCTGCTGGCCGTGATTTCCGATCTCTTCGATG
>DATNMK010000016.1:0-32452 GCA_035602335.1 Burkholderiales bacterium | reverse complement strand
CGAGCCGAAGCAGCTGCCGAGGTAGTTCGAGCCGACGACGAAGAAGCGGCGCGTGTCGAGGGGCTTGCCGGGGCCGACGAGGTTGTCCCACCAGCCGAGGCTGTCGGGCTGGTCGGCGTAATAGCCGGCGACGTGGTGCGAGGCGTTGAGTGCATGGCAGACCAGCACGGCATTGGAGCGCGCCGCATTCAGCGTGCCGTAGGTCTCGTACGCGAGGTCGAACGCAGGCAGCTCGGCGCCGCTGCGCAGACGCAGAGGCTTGTCGAAATGCGCGTTCTGCGCGCTTACGGCGCCGACGGACGACGGATCTTGGGGTGCGTTCAAGAAGGTCTCTTTAGCGGTATTTGTTAGGCGCCCGCAAGCTGAACATCAAATCGGCGCGCGGCGAATTATAGCGGAGGTTCTTTCGCCGCTCCGGCTTGCAGCAGGGAAGCGATCTTCTCCTCGGGAAGGCCGGCCTCGCGCAGCACCTCGCGCGTGTGCTCGCCGAGCCGCGGCGCGTGGCGCCGGTACTCGGGCTGCGACTCGGACCATTCGGAGGGCACCGCCATCGACTTGATGGTGCCCTCGGTGGGGTGCTCGACCGTGCGGAAGTAGCCGATCGCGGCGAGGTGCGGATCCGCGGCGATGTCGGCGAGGTTGTTCATGCGCTGCACCGGGATGTCGGCGCGCTCGAGCGCCCCCAGCCACTCGTCGGTGGTGCGCCGCTTCATCTCCTCGGCCACCATGCCGTAGACGCGGTCGTAGTTGCGGCTGCGCCCCTCGTAGGTGGCGAATGCCGGATCGGAGAGCAGCTCGGCGTTGCCGATCAGCTCGAAAAACGCCTTCCATTGCTTGTCGTTATAGATGAGCGCGCAGACATACCCGTCCTTCGTCTGGTAGGGACGGCGGTCGGGCGAAAGCATGCGCGCATAGCCCGGCTCGCCGAGTTGCGGCTCGAAGGTGTAGCCGCCGAGGTGCTCGCCGAGGACGATCTGCAGCAGGTGCTCGAACATCGGCACGTCGACGCGCTGGCCCTTGCCGGTCTTCTCGCGGTGGTAGAGCGCCGCGCTCACTGCGCTTGCCACCTGCTGGCCGACCGAGCGGTCGGCGATGACCAGTGGCGCGTAGCGCGGCGCCTCGGCACCCTGCTTCTGCAGCAGCCACGGCACGCCGGCGGCGCCCTGGATCAGGTCGTCGTACGCCGCCTTCGCTGCGTAGGGCCCGCGTTGGCTGTAGCCGAAACAGCCGACGTAAATGATGCGGGGATTGGCTTTGCGCACGTCTTCATAGGAAAGCCGCAAGCGCGCCATCGCCTGCGGCCGGATGTTGTAGACCAGCGCGTCGGACTTGCGCGCGAGCACCAGGCAGGCTTCCCGCGCCGCGTCCTTCTTGAGGTCGAGGACGATCGAGCGCTTGTTGCGGTTGGCATTGAGGAAGATATGGCCCATCCCCGGGTTGCGGAACGGCCAGACCCAGCGCATGTTGTCGCCGTCGGGCGGCTCGACCTTGATCACGTCGGCGCCGAAGTCGGCGAGGATCTGGGTCGCGTATGGACCCATGACCACCGTCGTCAGGTCGAGGATGCGGACCCCGTGCAGCGGCCCGCTCATGCCTCGATGGAGAGCTCGAGCAGCGCGTACGACAAGGTCTTGCCGTGCGGATCGATGACCAGCGAGGTGGTGACGCCGGTGTCGAGCGCGCGCTCGCACACGAACTGCAGCGCGCACAGCCCGGGCAGCTCGTAGCGCCGTACTTCGCCCTGCACGGCGTGCGCGAGGTGCTTTTTCACCGCTTCGGCGGTGACCTGCTCGCGCAGCAACTCGTAGTCCTCGTCGCGGTAGGGAAACAGCGCGAGGGTCAGCGTGTCGCCCTTGTCGCCCGCGCGGGCGTGGGCGATCTCATGCAGCTTGCGTTTCACGGTCGGGCTCCAGCAGCGTGACGCAGGGGCGCACGCGCGAGCGCTCGAGAAGCAGCGATACCACCCCGATGCGCTCGTGCACCGATTTGCTGGCGCCACCACCGCCTGCGGGGCCGTTCGTCCAGAGCGCCTCCACCTCGACGCCGACGCGCTCGGCGAGCTCGCGCGTGGGCGCGCGCGCGGCGGCCCGCATGCGCGCCTCGTAGGGGGCGTGGGGATGGCCGAAGTCGCTGCGGTGGGCGCTGTCGATGCCGATCACGTCGATGCGCAGGTCCGGCACGTCCTCGCGCAGGCGCTCGCGCACGATCTCGCCGGCGAGCCGTGCACGCTCCCGAGCCTTGGCGCCGGCGTAGGAGATCTCGCCCTCGCCGACAAAGCCCGCGCGGTAACCGACACTGACCTTGTAGGTAGCGGTGCGCGGCCGCCCGCGGGCGCCGCTGACCGCCACGCGGTCGGGCACCGTCGCGCTCAAGCCGACCGTGGTGAAATCGGCCACGACGTCGGGCGTGACATAGCCTCCCGGGTCGGTCACCTCGTAGAGCAGCTGCTCCTTCGCGGTGCGCAGCGTGATGGCGCCGCCGGTGCCCGCCACCTTGCCGAGCACGCCGTTACCCTCGGCGTCGACGTCGCACCAGGGAAATCCGAGCTGCGCCATGTTGGGGATCTCCTTGAGCCCGGGCTCGGCGAAATAGCCGCCGGTGACCTGCCCCGCGCATTCGAGCAAGTGGCCGACCACGGTGCCGCGCGCCAGGCGGTCCCAGTCCTCGAGCGACCAGCCGAAAGCGTGCGCCACCGGCGCGAGGAACAGCGACGGATCGGCGACGCGCCCGGTAATGACGACATCCGCGCCGGTGGCGAGCGCCGGAACGATCGCATCGGCGCCGAGGTACGCGTTCGCGGACACCAGCGCGCCGTACTCCGAGAGCGGCGCGCCGCGCGCCTCGATGGTGCGCATCGACGGTTCGAGCAGCGCAAGCACGTCATCGCCGCTCACCACCGCCACCTTGACCGCAACGCCCAGGCGCTTCGCCAGCTCGATGACCTTGCGCCCCGCGGCGAGCGGATTCGCGGCGCCCATGTTGGTGACGATGCGCACGCCGTTGCGCTTGGCGATCGGCAGCAGCGATCCGATGCGCTTCTCGAGCAGCGGATCGTAGCCCGCGCCCGGATCGGCGAGCCTGCGAAGCTGCGCGAGCGCGATGGTGCGCTCGGCGAGGCACTCCAGCACGAGGTAGTCGAGCTCGCCTTGCGAGGCGAGGATCACCGCCGGCTCGAGGCGATCGCCCTGGAAACCGCTCCCGGCGCCGACGCGCACGGTCTTTTGCGCCACGGCGCTACTCCGGCTGAATCCCGGCCAGTTTCACGAGCCTGGCCCAATTGGCGACTTCTGCTTCGATGAATCTTCTGAACTGGGCAGGATCGAGCGGCGCGACGTCGGTGCCGATGGCGGCGAACTTCTCCCTCACGTCGGCCCTGGCGAGCGCTTTCATGTTGATCTCGTGCAGTCGGCGCACGATCGGCTCGGGCAGCTTCGCCGGCGCCACCAGCCCAAACCAGGCGATGATCTCGTAACCCGGCAGCTCCTCGGCGATCGCCGGCTGATCCGGCGCGAGCGAAGTGCGCTTCGCGGAGGTGACCGCGAGACCGCGCAGCTTGCCGCCCTTGGCCTGCGCGAGCGCATTGGCGAGGTCCACGAAGGTGAACGCGAGCGAGCCGCCCATCGTGTCCGTGATGGTCTGCGGGATGCCCTTGTAGGGCACATCGACCACATCGAGCTTGCCCATCTGCTTGAGCATCGCCAGCGACACCTGCGAGCCCGAAGAGCCGTACCCTGACGAAAGCTCTCCCGGCTGAGAACGCACGTGAGACAGGAACTCCTTCAAATTTCTGGCAGGGAAGTCGGGCCGCACCATCAGCATGAAGGAGGTGGTGCCAAAGCGTGTGATCGGCGTGAAGTCCTTCACCGGGTCATAAGTGAGCTTCTTGAACAGGCTCACGTTTGCGGCATGCGGCGTGTTGGTCGTGACCATCAGCGTGTAGCCGTCGGGCGCCGACTTCGCGACCTCCGCCGCGGCGATCGCGCCTTGGGCGCCGGGCTTGTTCTCGACGATGAACGGCTGGTGGAGCGCTTCCTGCAGCTGCGCGCCGGCTAGCCGCGCGACCTGGTCGGTGGCGCTCGCGGCCGGGAACGGCACGAGCAGCTTCACCGGGCGCGACGGGTAGGTCTGCGCGTTGGCGCAGCCGACGGCAAATGCCAGGACAAGAAAAACGATTCTCATGAGTTCAATTCCGCGAGCATTTCTTGGGTCTTCGCCGGGTCGGTGGCGCGCAGCACGCGCTGCGCCTGGGTTTGCACTTCGGCGAGGTTGGTGCGCAGGATGCGCTGCTTGATCGCCAGGAGCTGCGACGGGTGCATGGAGAAGTTGCGCAGCCCCAAGCCGAGCAGCAGGCGCGTGAGCTGCAGGTCGCCCGCCATCTCGCCGCAGACCGCGACCGGCACGCCGCCGCGCGTCGCAGTCTGGATGATGTTTGCCACCAGCGTCAGCACCGCCGGGTGCAGCGGGTCGTAGAGATGGGCCACAGACTCGTCGGTGCGGTCGATGGCGAGCGTGTACTGGATCAGGTCGTTGGTGCCGATGGAGAGGAAATTCAGCCGCCGCATGAACATCGGCAGGGCGAGCGCCGCGGCCGGGATCTCGATCATGCCGCCGATTTCGATGTCGCGATCGAAGGGCACGTCGCGCTCGCTGAGCTGCTGCTTCGCCTGGCGGATCAGCGCGAGCGTCTGCTCGATCTCGTGCACATGCGCCAGCATCGGCAGGAGGATGCGCACCTTGCCGTAGTGCGAGGCGCGCAGGATGGCGCGCAGCTGCGTGAGGAACATCTGCGGCTCGGCGAGGCAGAAGCGGATAGCGCGCAGCCCCATCGCGGGATTGGGCATGTTGTGCCGCGAGCCCTCGCCGCCGTTCATCGCCTTGTCGGCGCCTACGTCGAGGGTGCGCAGCACCACCGGGCGGCCGCCCATCGCCTGCGCCACCTGGCGGTAGGCTTCGAACTGCTCGTCCTCGCCCGGCAGCTCGCCGCGGTTGAGGAACAGGAACTCGGTGCGAAACAGGCCGACGCCGTCGGCGCCGGCCTCCAGGACCTCGGCCATGTCCTGCGGCAGCTCGATGTTGGCGAACAGCTCGATCGGCGTGCCATCGAGCGTCGCGGCGGGCGTGGACTTGAGGAGCTTCAGCCGCTGGCGCTCGAGGCCGAGCTGCGACTGCAGGCGCTTGTACTCCTCGAGCACCAGCGGATCGGGATTGACGATCAGCACGCCGTGCACCCCGTCGACGATCAGCAGCTCACCCTCGCTGATCGTCTGGTACGCATGGTGCAGGCCGACGATCGCCGGAATGCCGAGGCTGCGCGCCACGATCGCCGTGTGCGAGGTGACGCCGCCGACGTCGGTGACGAAGCCGCCGAAATGGTGGCCCTTGAACAGGATCATGTCGGCGGGCGAGAGATCGTGCGCCACGACGATCAGCCGCTGCTCCTCGGAGAGCGCCGGCTCGGGCAGCGCATGCCCGCCCATCAGCACCTTCAGCACGCGCTCGACCGCATGCTGCACGTCGGCCTTGCGCTCGCGCAGGTACTGGTCGGTCATCTCGTCGAAACGCTCGGTGAGTTTCTCCATCTGCTGCACCAGGGCCCATTCGGCGTTGTAGCGGCGGCTACGAATCAGCTCGCGCGGCAGTTCCGACAGCGCCGCGTCGTCGAGAATCATGCGGTGCAGGTTGAGGAAAGCTTCGAACTCGGGCGGCGCGTCCGGCGGGATGTGCGCCTTCAGCGCCTCGAGCTCGTCGCGCGCGCGCCGCATGCCCTCGTCGAAGCGCTCGACTTCGTTCTCCAGGTCCTGTTCGGGCACCTCGTAGTGAGCGACCTCGAGCCGCGCGGTCGATACCAGGTGCGCGTAGCCGATGGTGATGCCGCCCGACACCGCCGAGCCGAAGAGGATGAAGTTCATCAATCCCCTTCGCCGAATTTGTCCGTGATGAGCTTGCGCAGCGCCGCCAGCGCCTGCTCGGCGTCGGGGCCATCGGCATCGATGGTCACGGTCGTGCCCATGCCGGCGGCGAGCATCATGACGCCCATGATGCTCTTCGCGTTGACGCGCCGGCCGCTGCGCGACACCCAGATGTTGCACTGGTAGCCGCTCGCGAGATGCGTGAGCTTCGCGGCCGCGCGCGCGTGCAGGCCCAGCTTGTTGATGATCTCGCAGGCGACGCTAGGCATCGAGGCACCGGTCGGTATTCATGTGCACCACGCCTTCGGTGCCGCCCGAGAGCGCGCGCCGCACCGCGCCCGCGAGCGAGCTGTTGCGGCCGGTGAGCACGCGCAGCAGCATCGGCAGCGACAGCCCCGACACGCCCTCGACGCGCCCGTCCTTGAGCAGGCGCGCGATGACGTTCCCCGGCGTGGCGCCGAAAATGTCGGTGAGCACCAGCACGCCGTCGCCGGCGTCGAGCTGCTCGAGCAGCCGCCTTGCGCGCAGGACCAGGTCGTCGAGGTCGTCGCTGCGCGACACGCCGATCGTCGCCGTGAGCGGCGGCACGCCGTCGAGGATCTGCGCGGCGCTCGCCAGCAGCGATTCGCCGATATCTCCGTGGGTCACGATCAGGACGCCGATCATCGGCTTCGCGCCTCGAGCGCGTCGAGGAACATGCCGGAAACGTCGAAGCCGGTTTGATCCTGGATTTCCCGGAAGCAGGTGGGACTGGTCACGTTCACTTCGGTGAGCCAGTCGCCGATCACGTCGAGGCCGACGAGCAGCAGCCCGCGCTTGGCGAGCACCGGGCCGAGCGCCTCGGAGATCTCTCGGTGGCGCGCGCTGACCGGCTGCGCCACGCCGCGCGCGCCGGCGGCGAGGTTGCCCCGCGATTCGCCCGGACGGGGAATGCGCGCGAGGCAATGCGGCACTACTCTGCCGTCGATGAGGAGCACGCGCTTGTCGCCCTGGGCGATGTCGGGGATGTAACGCTGCGCCATGACGCTGCGCGTGCCGAAATTGGAGATCGTCTCGACGATGACATTGCGGTTCGGATCGTCGTGCCGCACGCGAAAGATGCCGGCCCCGCCCATGCCGTCCAGCCGTTTCAGGACCGTATCGCTGTGCTCGTCGATGAACTCCTGCAGCATCGGCATCTCGCGCGCGACGAGGGAGGGGACCGTGAACCTGGCGAATTCCGCGATCGCGAACTTCTCGTTGTGCTCGCGCAGCGCGTCCGGCGCATTGAACACGCGTACGCCCTCGCGCACCGCGGCGGAGAGCAGCCAGGTGCTCGCCACATACTCGAGGTCGAACGGCGGGTCCTTGCGCATCAGCACCGCATTGAACTCGGCCAGCTGCTGGGTCTGGGTCTCGTGTGCCCGGTACCAGTCTTCGTCGTTATCGGTCAACGACAGTCGCGTGGCGCGGGCGACGACGCGATTCTTCGTCCAACGCAGGCTTTGCTGTTCACAGACGTGCACGCCGTGCCCCCGCGCCTGCGCGGCGCGCATCATCGCTACGCTCGTGTCCTTGTAGGCCTTGAGCGAATCAAGCGGGTCGATGATGAAAAGCAGTTTCAGGCTACTTGCTCTGCGAAACCATGAACTGGACCGCGGCGCGCACTTCGTCGTCCGAGAGCGAAGGGTTGCCGCCCTTGGGCGGCATCGCGCCCTTGCCCTTGAGCGCCGACTGCAGCAGCGCCTCCATGCCTTGCTTGAGGTGCGGCGCCCACGCCGCCTTGTCGCCGAGCTTCGGCGCGTTGGCGACGCCGGTGGCGTGGCAGACCATGCAGGTGGTGTCGTACACCTTCTTGCCGTCCGCAGCCGCCGCCGGCTTTTGAGGTTCCTTGAACTTCGCGCCGGACTGGTTCGCCATGTACACCACGGCGCGGGCCATTTCCTCATCGGTGAGCGACGAATCGCCGCCGCGCGGCGGCATCGCCCTGACGCCCTTGGTCGCGTCGGCGACCAAGGTGTTCAGCCCTTCCTTGATGCGCGGCGCCCACGCCGCCTTGTCGCCGATCTTCGGCGCGCCGGCGACGCCGGTCTGGTGGCAGGTGGCGCAGACGGTTTTATAGACCTCCTCGCCGGTGCGGCTGCCCGCCGCAGCGCCCGCGGCACCGAACTCGACGCGGCCTACAGGCTGTAGACGTTTCGCCACCGCCTCGTCGGTCATCGCATTCGGATCGGCGCCCGGATGGCTCACCACGAGCTGCACCAGCAGGATGATGCCGACGATCGGCACCAGGAACGAAAGCAGGATCACCACGATCAACTGTTGAGGCGTCTTGATGAAAGACGAATGCGGATCGTGTTCGCTCACGGCGTCTGTCTGCCCGAAGTTGGGTAAAGGCATGATTTTACATGGCTCGATGACTGGGCTATCCTGCGCGTCCTTTCCGCAGCGCCCGTAGCTCAGCGGATCAGAGTATTGGCCTCCGAAGCCAAGGGTCGTGGGTTCGAATCCCGCCGGGCGCGCCAACCTCCTCAGCTACTTACGAAGCTTCAGCCGCTTTCGCTTCCGCAGACCGTAGCCAATTCGTAGCTCCCTCGCGCGCCACCACACGCAACGGCGAGAAGCGCTCGACGTATTGCGCCAAATGCTCACTCGACAAGTGAGCGTAGCGGCGCACCATCTCCGTGCTCTCCCAACGCACCCAGCTCTTGCAGTACATGCAGCGGAGTCCCGGATTGCACATGCCAGCTCGCCCGACATAAAGCCTCCATTCGTTCACGGACCGAATGGAGCGAGGAGGACTTGCCGCCGGGCTTCACTCGGTCACTGGTTAGTGACAAGTGAATTCATCTCAATCAGCTCCTGTTGGGTTTCACGGGGCCCGGGCGCTCGGCCCGCTTGGCTAACCAACCCTCTTTGGTTCAACCCGGCTGTACCACGCAATCTACTGAAAACCGCTAATACTGTAAATACATACAGTACCGGCTTCGATATGCTGTGCGGCGCTTACCTACGCTTTCGGTGATTTTGCGACTCCGCTACTTGTCCTTCGGTGGCTCCCCGAGCGCGTTCCGCTGCCGGAGTTTCTCGACCAGGGGACCGAGCTTGATCGCTCCGAGCACGGGCTGGCGCCGGCATGAGAAGCCGCCCGCCGGTGTGGCCGGTGGATTGCCGAGCACCGTGTGGAAGAAGAGCTGGCAGATGGGCATCCCCGGGACAACCGTGATCGGAATTTCGCCGACGTTCGCGAGTTCAAGCGCGATGCAGCCTGCGAAAAGGGGATGGACCCCGGGTGAAGTCTCGATGACGAGGCCGCGGCGGCCAAGCGAGGACTTACCCGTGACGTACCCGGAGAGGCCCTTCGGCATGCTGATCCATTCGAGCGTCGCTGCCAGGACGAACTCGTGGGGATGGATGATGAAAGGTTTGCCGAGCGGCGCGTAGCCCTGGCGCACGAATTTATGCTCGGGGATGTTCTGCTCGAAGACGTCGAAGTGCGTTGCGCTGCTCGTTCTGGCAGCGAGGAACCAGGTACCGAGCCGCAGGTCGACCGATGCCGAGGGCTTTTCCCGCAGCACCTTCAACTCTGGCTGCGGCGCGATCACGATGAACTGATCGGCTGGGCCTTTCTTCTCGAGCCGATCGGCAATCTGGTCGCAACTGAGGATCATTTGAGTTCCTGCTCGATCTGAAAGACCTCGCATGTCTTGAATGCGAGCTCGCTCACGAGCGAGGTCTCTCGCTGCCCTTCGACCTCCCCGAACAGGGTTTTGCTTCCGACTTCCAGTTCGAAGCGCCAGGCCGCGTTGATGATGTCCTGCAGGCTCTGGACGCCGCACGCTGGCACGAGTTGCTTGAAGCACTCGAGGATCTTGTCCACCTCTTCGGGACTACCGTCGTCGAGCTTGAGTTTGTCCACGAGCTTTTGCGCGAGGTCGTAGATATCGGCCGCGCAACGGTTGCTGATCTCGTCGATCAGCTGAACCACCTCGCCGGGCTCGGCCTGTTCCTCGAAGCTTTCGATGAACTCGTCCGGAATCGCGATGCGCCTTTTCTTGGCGCACTCGCAGAGGATCTTCACGCGGTTGTACATCGGGGGATAGTGCTCGGCCCTGTTGATCTCCCGATCGGTTGCCAGGTAGTACCGAAACGCGTGCAAGTAGGATTCCCGGAAAATGAGCAGACCGACCATGTCGCAGAAGAGTTCCTGCGCCTGATAGAGCGCCATGTTGAAAGCGTGCTCGGGAACATCCCAGAACTCGGAGTTGAGCTTATCCCAGCGCGGATCCTTCAGAGCTTCTTCGTGGGCAGCCTTGATGAGCGTCGTCACCTGCGGGTCTACGCTGTGCTTTTGCCACATGTTGTGGCCGAGCTCGTGGCCCGCGAGTGGAGTCAGCAGCACGTTGTTCGCTTCGGCAACCGGCATGCCGACGAGGACCACGTCGCGCCGGGCGAGCAGGTCCGAAGGCATGAGCGTAACGGGCGAGTAGTTCCAGTCCGAGGAGATTACAAGGCGTGCGCCGCCCCCCAGCGCCTTCTTTGTCAGCTGCTTGAGCGGCCAATGCAGGTCGATCGCGCCGACAGGCTCGCTTGAGCGAGCGATCAGGCCGAGGACGGCCGCGTACTCCGCGATCGCATCCATCGAGAAGCGGCAAAAGTTGTTCGCATCGTCCGTGCTTGTATCGGCGGTGATCTGAGAATCGAGCATGCTGACATGCTCGAGGATGATCTGGTCGACGAGCTCGAGCGCGTCCCTCGAATCTTCATATGGAAAATCACGCTGCCGGATCGACGCAATGAGGCGTCGAAAGGACTGGAGGCGCTGCTTCGTCTGCTGCACAACGTACGTCATGTGCAGCGGACGCTATATCAATACGATAACCTGCGCAAAAAGCCGTGGGCTGCGCTGGAGTGAGAGACCAACTGCCGGCCCGCGGCCTGGCCGGAGAGGACCCGGCAAAAGTCGCGTGCGTACATCAAATCTTTCTCGGTAGTACCTGGCTGTTGGTCGGCGACGAGCTCGAGCACCCTGGCGACCTTATCGGCAGCCGCGGGGAACTTGGAAGGTTCGATTTTCGACTCGCCCTCGACTTTCCCATAGGTGCGCAGGAACACGTTTGCGGTGATGGGGTCCAGTCTCTCCTGCATCGCTTTCAGCTCGCCGATATCGCGCACCGCGTCGGCGATCTTCTTGATCACGTGCGCCAGGGTGCGTACCGCGCCGATCTCCACCGATTGAGGGGCGTTGCGTTGCTGGACGCGCAACAGCGCGCTATCAAGTTCAAGAGCTGCTTTGGCTGCTACGCGTGCGAAGGAGGGATCTCGGACCACCGAACCTGCTGGCCCGAGCGTGAAGGAGATTGGGTAACGCATTCTTGTATTAACGGGTCACTCCTTAAGCCCGATTTCTACGGACTCTAGCATTGTATATAAAAAAGTGCAATTAGAAGAATGGTTTATTAAAATATCCGCTTTCCATTTTTCGCGGAAATCAGGTGACCACGCCGGAAAAGGCCCTGCCGGAGCCCTTTCCCTCCGACGTCCCAGTAGTGCAGGACGGCGGGCGGATAAAGCTCGCTGGGGATATACGGACACGGGTGGGATGGCCGACGGGTGAGGTCAGTTACGGAATCATAGTCGAGCTGATCGAGCCGGGATGGGTTGAATTTCACATCGGGGAGTGGGTCAAGGGGAAGGTCGCCCGCGCCCGACGCTGGGCCGCGGCCGGCAAGGCGCCCCGCAGCACCTACAACCTCCAGGCGGTAGACGATGTCTTCCAAGAGGTTACGTTCGATCCCAAGGACGGCCGCTTCCCCATCCCAGGACCTGTGCTCGCTTATCTCGGCGTCCACCCGAAGGAATCGGACGGCGAGCCGGAACCGGGGAACGGGGGGCTGCGGGGGGCCGGAAAGAAGAAGGGAAAGGCGAACTCGCGCTACGGCGGCCAGCAGCTCTTCGTTCAGGCGAGCGAGCGCTCGGTCACCGTCATGTCGCTTGAACGGCGCAGGCGCCGCGTTGAACAGGTGCTGGAGGACCTGCCCACCGACAACGATGAGCCGGCCTAAGGGCGCGCTTCGGTGAAGCCTGGGTTCCCGAGCTGAAAGGGCTCGCCCATGAGCACCTGTCGGTGCTCGAGCGCTTCCAAAGTCGCATCGTGGATGAGGGTGCGGCCGCCGCCATGCAAGGCTCGCAGGATCTCGGCAATGGTGATCGCCGCGGCGGTCACGCCGACAAAGGGCGCGCCAACCGTGCGCTCGGCGAGCAGCGTCAGGCCGCAATCATCGATTCCGGCGTCACGAAGCGCGCGATAAGCCGGCCGATCGATCGGCGCCGAAGCCTTGCCGCGCGGCGTTCCCCAGATCGCGCGAGGGTTCTTCGGGCCAGGGAACGTGTAGAAGCGCATCGCCATGAAGTCCACGGGCCCTGCGCCCAAGCCCGCGTTCACGATGAAGCGAAAGCCCACATCTCCCAACGCAGCGCGCGCCGCTGCGTTGTCAACGCCGCATAGGGCAATCGTCGGCTCCTCTTCGGAGACCTGGAAGTTCGCGGCAAACTTTCGCTCGAGGATCTGGGTGCGGAAGCCCTGGTGTTCGGCCCATGCCGCCATGGCGCGAGTTTTCAGCTCGCCCACGAGCGCGGGCGTCGTGAGCACCGACGTGCTCGTGTTCGCCTGCGTCAGGCGATCGAAGTCCTGCAGGACGAGCTGCAACTCCGCGGGGCGGAGATAGGGAAGAAGCGCAAATACCCACAGATACGCCTGGCCCAGGTGCCCGAGGCCAATGAGCCAGAGGCTGCTCGGCAGAAAGGCAACGCGCGCCTCGGTCGCATCGTCTTCCCACCACGCCTCAACCCGGCCAGGTCGCCAAAGCGAAAGACCGACCGTTCGCCGTCCAGCCTGTACGTTACCACCCAGATGGAACTGAAAGATTTCCGAGACCGCGATCGCGCCGGCGAGCACCGCGGCGCACGTAGTTGCGCTGCCGCTCGCTTGCGGGACAAATGCGGCACCGGCAGGAAACACGCCGCCGCGCCAGCCTTCGAAGAAGCACTGCAGGGTGGGCTTCATCGCGGCAGGCGCGGCGCCGAACGTTCCGATGCGGATGACCGGGAGCTCGATGTGCGGCGCCTCGCGAACGTGCGCGCCCGCATGTACAAGCAGATCGCGCAGGCGACGGCCTTGGTAGGTGCCCACCTGCACCGGCACGTCCAGCGCGTCGTCCACGAAAACGCCGCCAGGCAGCGCACGGGAGCCAGTCACCGCGATGGTGAGGAGCGCCGCCTGGCCTGCGGGGGTTTGCGCGCACTCCTCGCTGACGTGCACGGTTACGGCGTAGCGATTTAGCGCGAGCTGCGCCTCGGCGTAGGAGTCGACTTGCCCCGCATCCATGAGGATCTTTGCGACGCGGTCGAGCGTGTCCGGCGTAGGCAGCGTGGCGAAGGTCACGACCACGACCCCACGTAGAAGTAGCGCCGCGCACGCGCGGAATGATCGGTCCAGCGATGGCCGCCGAGATATTCGTAGACGCAGAGATCCGCGGGCGAGACACCGCTTCCGAGATTCGGCGCGATCATGGCGACGTAGCCCCGTTCCGCGATCATGGGGTTGGTGCGATCGGCTTCGCTCTGGAAGGCGCTCCTAAGGTGCGTGTGAATGTCGGCCACGACATCCAGGTCCTTCTCGCGGCAGATGTTCCAGAGCCTCGCGAAGCTCTTTCCGCGAAGGACGCACACGCCGGTGGAGTAGGCCTGCGGGTCTAGCTCGTCATAGAACACCGCCTCGACGGCGTGCCGGCGCTCGCCCTCCTTGGTACCCAGCAGGAAGCAGCCGCTCTCGTGCCGCCCTTCGCTCCTGCGGTAGAGCTCCGCGGCCACCGTCGCCCAGAGCTTGCGCGAGCAGCGGATGCGGTGCTCAGGCGCTACGAACGCCCGAATAATCGCTCGAATTGAGAAGCTCACTTAGAACCTCGAGGTATCTGACGATGCCGACCTTCTCGGACCAGCATTGAGAAGGGTGCTTGGTGTGCCAGGCGTCATGGCCCGCGATCGAAACGCGGTCGCAGGGCAGGTAGAGGCACGTGCCGTTGTTCCAGTCGGGACGGAAGACCGAGGGCACCCGGATCTTCCCGTTCGGCCAGCGCGTCACAGGCGGGATCGCACCGGCCGCCTTGTCCCAGAGCGAGGCGGTCGCGGCCGCGCGCGGATAGCCGGTGCACTCGAAGCGGAAGAGGAACTCTTCTGGCGCGTTCGCGCGCGGCGCGGCCGAGACGGCGATGAACGCGTAGGGCCACTCGAGCCCGACCAGGCGCCAGTGCCGGTCACGCTCGCCCAGGAGAAACGCCGCCCCTCCTAGGTCTTTCAGAAGGGCGGCGTGATCCGGGCGGAGCTGTTCGGGCGCGTTCATCCCTCAACCCGCACCGCGGCGACCAGGTCGAAGCACAGCTCGCACTTGCCGTTCTTCACCAGCGTGCCGATCTGAGTGCGGGGCGTGGGCTGAAAGTCGGTCTCGCAGACTTCCAGCACGTGCTCCTTGCGATCGATCTCGTTGCTGAGAAGCTTCTCGGCGGCCCACTTTTGCACCCGCCCTACGGTGGCCGACGGGGGAAACGGATGCTCCACCTCGTGCCGGCCGTAGTGCACTGTGACGCGGATCTTGCGGCACCGGCTGATGTGGATCCGCGAGTCATCCTTGATGCCGGCCTCGAGGATCTTCTCGAAGAGCTCGATCGCGTCCTCGCCCTCTTCAAGGAAGACGAGGGCTCCTTCGGCGGGGACCGGCAGTCCCGCCTGGGCAGCGGCGGAGAGGATCTCCTTCACGTGCGCATGCGGGTCCATCTCGAGGAGCTTGTCCTCGTTGCTTCCTTCCGCCGTAACGAACAGTTTCATTTTTTTCATCTATAGCTCCTGTATCAGGCGAGGGACTCTTTTCTCCCCCTTGGAGCTATAAACGCCGGCAAGCGGCGTACCCGGAAGTTGCGGCCGGGTTACTTCCTCGCCGCCGGCGTGCCGGTCCAGTCCTTCAACGCGTCCGTCGGTAGGCCCGATTGCTTCCAGGCCTTCTCGAAGGACAGCACCGTGGGCCGCCTGAAGCTGAGAGCGCCCATGATCGTCGCGGGCCTGCGCGTGGGCGCGCCTTCCGACAGCCACTGATGGAGCTTCCCGGCGGATACCTGAACACGAGCAGCGAGTGCACCAAGGAAGGCCGGCGGCACAGTGTCGGGCCGCACGCGCTTCTTGTCGAGCATATCGAGGAGATGAAGGTTCACGCCGAGCTCCGCCACTTCATTCTCCAGGCGAAGGCCAAGCTTCTGGGCCTGGACGAAGATCCCCAGGAACGGCACCTCGCGATCGTCGCGGCGCACGAGCTCCTCGTGAAGACCCGCCAGGACCTGCGCGGCGATGGCGTGGGCGTCGACGTTCGCTGCTTCTTCGGGCAGGTGCTTTTGCAGGCGCCATTCAGAGACGAACTCGACGATGTCTTGGCGGTACTGCGGGTACTTTCGCAGCCAAGCCTCGAGTGTCTCCGCCGTGACATCACCTTCCGCAGCCAAAAGCTCCTCGAGCACGGACTCGAGCGCCTTATTGGTGGCCATTGTCATCTCTCCTTGTTTCGTTTTTCACGGTCGCGCGAATTTTCGCGAACCAAGCCCTAACCGCCCGGCCGGTCTTGCCGTGCAGCGTCGCAATCGTCACGGCGTCCAGCCGATCGCTCTCGATCGGGATGTGATCGAAGTAATGCTGAATAAACGCCTGCTGAACCCAACGCGGAAGTTTCGAGAGCTCACGCGCCACTACGTCCGTCAGGCGCTCACCGAACTGCCTCTCGCGCAGCTCGCGCTCCGCATCTTCGCAGGCTGCCGCCTCGTGTGCGGTCAGATGGTGCTCCTCGAGAGCGACCGTTCCTTCCTTCTCGCGAACGCGCTTTCGCACGAGGTCAATCGTCCACTGCATGACTTTGAGGCCGAACTTCGCCTCGAGGAAGTCCGGGACCGCCGGGCTTCCATCGCGCACGGCGCGCAAGATGCGCTCATAAACACCACGCACCACGTCCGAGCGTTCCGCGTCGCTGAGCCCCTTGCTATTGGCAAGGATGACCGGCAGTGCTTTCGGAAAGAGCATGCGCTCGAGCAACGCGCCCAGAAGCTTCGAGTCGGCCGGCTCCTTCAGGTGCTTTGCCAGATGCACGATGGTTTCAGGGCGCAGGGTCGCGGCCAAGTCCAACCAGGTCGCACGGGGGCTTAAGCTCGCCTTCGCAATCTCGGCTTCAACGTAGTCCGGCCGCGTGATGCTTCTACGTGCCACGGTCTTCGCTGCAGGGTTCGCCACCAAGGCACCGGCTGTCATGACAATCGATAAAACGCTGGCAGCAGTCTTGCCCGGAAGTCAGCCAGCAAAAAAATAACGGGTTCATGTAGGTGCTTATATTTACGCTAATTTTGTGGCGACTGGCGCGGCACGGACCGCCCGCTGCCTCCCTTTTGCCGGAACGGGCTCGGCTCGTGGCCAAGCTTACTCGGGAGCGCGCACTGTCACTTTCAACGCATGGACGTCGCACAAAAGGGCAAGTCTTTGCATCCGCGCCAAGCCTTCGGGAATCCGTAGAGCGACAATTTTCCACGCGGTTTTATCGCGCAGTCCAAAAATTACGTCCCCACGCGCGGCGGTTCATGCCATCGCGACGATTGCCTGCCAGAATGCTAAGACCGAAGGTGCGCCCAAGTGCCGTCCGGGCCCTCCGGGAGACATGCGCATGGACCAGAGTGTGATGCAAGCCACAATCGCTCGTTTGCGCCCATCGACCACTTCAAAGGGTTCACCCGCTTCGCGAACCATCGCCGCAAGCGCAAGTAGTCACCGCCGTTCTTTTCTAAGGAAATCGACCATGCCCATCGTTTTCGTGCACGGTGTGAATACCCGCAAGGGCCCCGTTTACGATAACGCAGAAAGGATCAGAACCGACTTCATCAAGGGAATCATCCTCCCGGAACTCGGCCGAGACCCTGCGGCCATTACCTTCCGGAACGTCTATTGGGGCGACGATGGCGTCAAATTCCGGTGGAATCAGGCATCCCTACCCGACCCGGAAAAACAGGAAGAAGCGTTTGGCGCGGCAGATCCGAGAGACGCCGAACTGGTGGAGCAGCTTCCGGATCTCGCGGCATGGGCCGGCAAGGCCTCCATCATTGAGGTCGCGAAGGTTTCGATGCCTGAAGCCGTCGATCTGCTCTGGGGCGCTACCGCGCTGAACATCCAGGACCCTGACGAACGCGCCGAGCTCGCGAAGGCCTATCTCGACTCCATACGCTACGCCGAGACACATCCCCATCCGGAATGGCTCGATAACGCGAAGCCTGGCAACTTCGGCGACCAGCTTGTGAGCGCGATCAAGAAAGAGCGCCCGGCGGGCGACGAGGCGTTCGGAGCATCATTTACGCAGAAGCTTTCGGAAACCGCGAAACGTTTGTCGAACGTGTTTGGTAACACCACCGGCGATGCGGCTGTAGCCCTAGGTCGACGAAAGGCGCACTTGGCTGCTTCCGTCTTCGTAGGCGACGTCTTTGAGTACCTGATGACGCGCGGGACGAAGGAAGCGCCCGGGAAGATTCCCGCCAATGTGACCAGCGTGCTTCGCGAAGCACGAGCGCATGTAACGCAGGCGGACCCGGAGCTCATCGTTCTTGCGCACAGTCTCGGTGGCGTGATCTCCTACGACGTGCTCACCTATTTCGCTCCGGACATAGAGGTTGATAAGTTCGTCTCAATCGGCTCGCAGGTGGGCCTTTTCGAGGAAATGGGCATGTACATGTGGAACAAGGCGAACCGCGATCAGACGCCAACAGGGAAGCTAAAGCCTCCGCAAAAGCTAAAGAAGTGGATCAACGTTTTCGACACGACGGACATGTTTGCGTTTCGCGTCGGGGCTGTGTTCGATGGTGCCTCAGATTTCAGCTATAACACGGGCTACGGCATCGCAGGCGCGCATAGCGGATACTTCGCCCGACCGAGCTTCTATGCTCGCCTTGCGGAACGCCTGAAATGACCCAGGTATACCCGCCGCCCGCTGCAGCTGGTGGAGCTGGTGCAGCAGCTACGCCAGGAGCGCACGTGCTCTTGATCGGGGTAGGAAGCTACCCGCATCTCGGGGCCGGCGAAAAGAACCTAGTCGAAGAGCCCATGGGCCTAGGGCAGCTTACCTCGCCCGCGCCTTCGGTCGGCGCGTTGTTCGAGTGGTTTCGCGGCCGAACTCTCGCACCACCACGCCAGGTCGGCTACAACAATCCATACGTTCCGCTCGCTTCCATCGAAATCTGCTGCTCTCCGCGCGAGGTGCCCTGCGCGGACGGCGCCAACTTTGTGGTCGAGGAAGCAACGAAGGCCAA
Organism: Burkholderiales bacterium; assembly: GCA_035602335.1. GTDB lineage: Bacteria > Pseudomonadota > Gammaproteobacteria > Burkholderiales > SG8-39 > SCGC-AG-212-J23. The sequence continues at coordinate 14,187 of DATNMK010000016.1, read as the reverse complement.
CATCGAAGCCTGCTTCGGAAGGTGGCTCCAGCGCTGCAAGCAACACCCTGGAAACATCTCGGTGCTCTATTTTTGTGGCCACGGGGTCATGGTGGCGAATCACTACCTCCTCGCCTCGGACTTTGGTACCGACGAGAACCAGCCTTGGTCTAGCGCCTTTGACATCACGACCACACTCAAGGCGCTCGAGCGCGAGCTGGCGGGACCGATCTACTTCTTCATTGATGCGTGCCGCCAGATTCCAAGAGCCCTTTCCGGAAAACTTGGCGCCAACCCCCTCGCCTTGCGTCCGGCGGATCTCGACAAGGCGATCGTTAACACTTCGCGCGCCCTCTACGAAGCGGCAGGCGAGGGTCGTCAGGCATTCGGTCCGCCTGCTGAGCCGTCGCGCTTTACTACTGCGCTCATCCAGTCGCTTTCGGGCTACGCCGGACGCAAGATTCCTGGCGTCCATCGTTGGGAAGTGAACGGCGACGACCTTGCAAATTCGATCCGGACGCTTCTGGAGATCTACGTAAAGCAAGGAGCCAAACGCCAGATTCTCGATCCGGCCGTGCTCGAACCTACGACTTTTCATGTCGCCACTGCGCAGCCGATGGTCAAAGTCGCACTGGACTTGCTCCCCCCGCCACAGCGCGCGAACTTCCTGCTCCATCTGAAGCAAAATGGCCTTTCAAAGGAACGGAGAGACGCCGCGGGTTGTCCGTTGGATTTTGAAGTCGGAAGCGGCATCTACGAGCTGGGCGCGTATCACAAAGTCGATCAAGGCATTTCTCACGTCCTCGAGCCCGAAAACCTCTCGCCGCCCGCCTGGAGCTATGTCTTCACCCTATAGCGCATGACGATCCTCAAGTTCACCGTAAACTTTCCCGGGCGCGGCTACTACGGCGAAGAGCCCGCCGTGCCTGTCGAAGTGCTTGATGCCGACGGGGCCGTTCTCGCCCGAACGGTGGCGATCCCGTACGACGACCAAAAGGCTACGGTCGATATTCCGGAGAACAACCGGGTGGTCTACGCAGTTGCTCGGCTACCGTCAGGAGAGCAGCAAACGCGACGCGTTGACATCGTCGGCAAGGTGACTGAGAAGGTGGATTTCTTCACGGACTATACGTCGCCCAACGAATGGCTCTACTGGTCACGTCCGCAGCTGCGAATCAATGAACTGTCGGCGGCGACCGGCTCCATATCGGATCAGGAGCGAATGTGGTTTCGCCTCTGGCGCTGGAGCAACCGCGTCTGGCAAGCGGACAAAGCAAACTTCGACCACGTCCACCGCGAGAGCTACGCTGCGCAGTTCGATCTAAAGGTCCCGGATAACCCCTGCGTTCTCCAACTCGGGAGCCACCGCGTCCCATGGCGCTTCGTCGCCTTACCGCCAGGGGATGTTCAGGTGGCCATCGCCCCCAACATGTCAACAGATCCTCGCGCGCATCCGGTGAGGGTGGTAGTCGGCCGCGGCATGCCGCAAGAAGAGATTTTCCTCGCGTACCTGGAGAAGGGGAACTTCACCGCGGCGAGGGAAATCGCGGATGCGCCCCGAACCGCTGAGAAAATGCTCTCTGGCAAGTACGATAACCCAGTGTCGGCTTGTATTGGTGCGTACTTCCTACTGCGCACGAACAAGACCGATTTTCTTCACGACTGGCCGCGCAATCTTTTCAATGATTTCCAGTGGCTTGCCGACGGCGCTGTCATCTACGCCGCCCAGGTATTGAAAAAACCGAAACCCCAGGTGGATCAGGCGGACATTGCCCTTCGAGCGGTGTTTGAGCGCGGGCTGCCCGTGTTTCGGGTGGGCATGGTGATGCTCAACGAATGCCTGCAACTCCTTCAAGGGTCATCGTTTCGTAGCAAGGAGCGCGAACCGTGGCTGTCGCGCGTCGAGCGCTACCTCGTGGCCGAGGCACACGATGGTGCGGCCCTCTCCTTCCTCGGACGCAGTCCCGAATCGCCCGACCCGATCCCTGTTACCGGACTTCTCGATAAGCCACGCCGGCAGAATATCTTTCGCGACCGCGATATCCAGAGAACACAGGACAAGAGTGCGCGCCGGTTGAGCGAGTCGGCCGGGAATGCTGGACGAACCCCGAAGACTGCGCGCAGGCCGAGGAAACCCGCTTTAACTGATGGACTACGGACGTTGGAAGCGATGGGCGAACCCGACCCCACAGTGTTCTACCTACCGCCACTGAAAAAATAGACGTTGGGTGCGGCGGCACGTCGGTTTGGTGGTAATTCGACTGACCTATCAAGATGGGAGCTTGCACCCTTCGAACACCAACCGTAGCTAGATCGTAGCTATGCACTTTTGTTTTCAAACTTTTTGTGGCTTCCGTAGCCATCCAAAGGCATGAGGTATTGATTAAAATACACGTACTGTGCGTCAAAGCGACTCCGAAGCCAAGGGTCGTGGGTTCGAATCCCGCCGGGCGCGCCACTGTTTATGATCCGTCTCATTTATTCGGAGCTCGTGCGATGCGCGCATACCTGACCCTCGGCTGTCTCCTTCTTTCGGCGCTTGCGGGAAACGCGGCTGCGCAGCAATACCCCACGCGCAACATCACCATGCTCGTGCCCTATGCCGCGGGCGGGCCCACCGACACGGTCGCGCGCGTCGTGGCGCAGTCGATGGGCAAGCCGCTCGGCCAGACCGTCATCGTCGAGAACAAGCCGAGCGCGGGCGGCATCCTCGCCCCGGAGCAGGTGAAGAACTCGAAGCCCGACGGCTACACGATCCTGATCCACCACGTCGGCATGGCGACGACGCCGGCCCTCTACCGCCAGCTGCGCTTCAACCCGCTCACCGACTTCGATTACATCGGCCTCATCAACGACGTGCCGATGACGCTGATCGCGCGCGCGAACTTCCCGGCCAAGGACTTCAAGGAGTTCCTCGCGTACATCAAGGCCAACAAGGACAAGATCAGCTACGCGAACGCCGGCATCGGCGCCGCATCGCATCTCTGCGGCATGCTGTTCATGAGCGCGATCCAGACCGATCTGCTCACCGTCCCCTACAAGGGCACTGCGCCGGCGATGAACGACCTGCTCGGCGGCCAGGTCGACTTCATGTGCGACCAGACCACCAACACCACCTCGCAGATCAAGAGCGGCAAGGTCAAGGTGTATGGCGTCACCTCGAAGACGCGCGTTCCCTCGCTGCCCGACGTCCCGACGCTGGACGAGCAGGGCCTCAAGGGCTTCGAGGTCGGCATCTGGCACGGCCTGTACGGGCCCAAGGGCATGCCAAAGCCGGTGCTCGACAAGCTGGTCTCTGCGCTGCAGTCATCGCTGAAGGATGAGGCGGTGAAGAAGCGCTTCGCCGAGCTTGGCGCGACGACCTATCCGCCGGAGAAAGCGACGCCGGCGGCGCTGCAGGCGCAGCTCAAGGCCGAAATCGACAAGTGGGGCCCGCTGATTAAGAAAGCCGGCGTTTACGCGGACTAGATTTCAAGCGGTCGCCCCGGCGCCGGGCTCTCGAATGGCGCGTTTGCGTTTTTTCCATGCCATCAAGCTTTTTCTTGGATTGATGAGGCTTCTTAGATAGTAAATGGTCTTGAACACCAACAGCCTGAGATCTGTGGGCGTGCCGCGAAAAATATCGCCTGCGAGCACCGACAGTATGGCTGGCTGCATGCGGAAGCGTTGAGTCGGATTCATCAACAGGTGGCGCAGTGCGGGCGTCATCACCCGGTAGATGAACCAGGAAAACGTCCGCAGCCCATGGCGCGTGCTTGCATCAAAAGTCTTCAGTGCGCTGCGCGCCTCGCGCGGACGGTCGAGGCAGGTTTCGATCGTGTCGGCCCCGACGAACGCGCTTTGCATCGCGAGCAAGACGCCGGTTGAAAATACCGGATCGACGAATGCAAACGCGTCACCCAGCAAGAGGTAATTCCGGCCCGACGAGTGCTCGGCCATGTAGGAATAGTTGCCGGTGGCGGTGACGGGAGAAACCAGGCTGGCATCGCGCAGCCGCTCCGCCAGCGCGGGGCACAGCGCAATGGTCTCCAGCAGAAATTGCTGCGGGTCGGTCTTGCGCGACTTCATGTAATGGGGAGAGCACACCGCGCCGATGCTGGTGGCGCCGTCGGACAGGGGAATGAACCAGAACCAGCCGTGCTCGAACCAGAACAGGCTGATATTGCCTTCGATCCTTCCCGGCAGCCGCCTGGCCCCGGAAAAGTGGCCGAACAGGGCCGCGCTGTTGTGCTTCTTGTTGCGCTGCTTGATACCGAGGCGGTTGGCAAGAAAAGTGTCGCGGCCGGAAGCGTCGGCCACGAACCGGGTTTGCCATCGTTGCTCCAGGCCGTCTTCCTGCCGTGCGGTCACTACGGCGCCGTCCGGATGGAAATCGACGCCGGTGACGCGGCAGCCTTCGATCGTTTTTGCCCCCTTGCGGGCCGCGTTGCGGAACAGGATCTGATCGAACTCCGAGCGGCGCACCTGATAGGTAGAAGGAAAGGACCGGTCCCATGCGTTTGCAAAATCGACGTGGACCGGCTTGTCGTGCCACTGCGAGACGAACTCGGCGCCGTACTTGGGCATGCCGATGCGTTCGATCTCCGCGGCGACGCCAAGCCGTTCGAACAAAGGCAGGTTGAGCGGCAGCAAGGATTCGCCGATGTGAAAGCGCGGGTGTCTTTCTTTCTCCACGAGGACGACATCGCGCCCGCGCTCGGCGAGCAGGGCTGCCACGGTGGAACCCGCGGGGCCGCCGCCGATCACCAGCACTTCGCATGCGTTCGCGCCATCGCGCTTCATGTGGCGCATTATAGGTAGCCGGAAGCGGGGACGCGGCAGCGCCAGGGCCGTGCGGCGCTCTGCTCGCGCCGGTCGTCCTGCCCCTGTCTGCAAAGGTTTCCTGCATGCTATCGTCCGCATTGCGGCGACCCGTCCGCGCGTCCGAGCAGGGCGCGGCGTGTGTAAATAGTGCAAAGACAAGGGACTGCGGCTGGATCCAGAACCTCAACAGGAACATAAAGGCGCAGCTGAGCGCGCTCTGAGACGAGGCAAGCATGGGCAAAATCGATATGGAAGTGGCGCCGCCGGCAAACATGCCGGACGTCCACGAGCTCGAGCTGGCGCGATTGATCATCGAAACGCTGGATCTGGACATGCAGGCCGCGGGCATCGACCCGGCCGCGCCGCTCTATGGCGAAGGGCTGGGGCTGGACTCGATCGATGTCCTGGAGATCGCGCTGGCGATTTCCAAGGCCTACGGGATCAAGTTGCGCTCTGACGACAAGAACAATTCGAAGATCTTCAATTCGCTGCGCAGCCTGAACCAGCATATCCAGGCGCATCGGACCCGGTAAATGGCGCTTTCCGCCGGGGCCGTCTGGAAGGCGCTTTTCGTCCTCGGCATCATCGCCTACCAGGTGCTGGTGCACCTGGCACTGACCATGAGCAACGCCGGCCCGGTTCGAATCGCGTCGCTCGTGCTGCCGATGGTCGCGCTGGGCGGCTGGATACTGCTGCGCTCCAGTCACAGGCTTTTGTGGCTGCTCATCCTGACGAGCGCAGCGAGCGCCACTTTTCTGCTGGCGCATGGCGAGGGGCTGGGGTTCGCCGCGGTCTACGGCGTGCCGCATGCAGCAGCCTATCTTTTCATGCTGTGGCTCTTTGGCCGAACCCTCGTCCACGGGGAAGAGCCGCTCATCACGCGGCTGTCTCGCCAGGTCCGCGGCGCGCTGCCGGCCTACATGGAGGCCTACACGCGCAGGCTGACCTGGGCCTGGTGTGTGTTTTTTGCTGCACAGCTGGCCGCCTCGGCGCTTCTGCTCAAGTTCGGCTCGGTCGAAACCTGGTCCCTGTTCATCAACGTGCTCAATTTCCCGCTGGTGGGGCTTATGTTCTTGGGCGACTATCTCTACCGCGTGGTCCGGTACCGCGAGTTTCCCCAATCCTCGATCGCGGAGGCGGTACAGGCTTACGCCAAGGACCGCCTGTCGAGTCCGCGAGCTCGCTGAAACTTCTCGATGGCTGATCTTCCCATCGCGCGCCACAACCCCGGCGCGCCGTTCGGGCACCGTAACGGCAAGCTTGCCGGCATCGGTGAGTTTCTGGCTGACGTAGCGCATCTCGCCACGCTGCTTCCCGATCGGCGCCACGTCGTCAATCTGTGCGCGGATCGCTATCAGTTCGCCGTAGGCTTCGCTGCGGCGCTGCTGCGCGCTCAGGTCAGCCTGATGCCGCCCAACCATACAGCCGACCTGATCGCGCGACTGGTCCGTGATTACCCCGACGTCTACGGCCTGAGCGACGGCGCTGCGCAGCCGGGACTGGAGATCGTGCGCTGCCCGCCGCCATTGGAGAGCCGGGCGCTGCCGGCGGTGATTCCCGCGGTGCCCGAGGAGCGCACTGCTGCCATCGTGTTCACCTCGGGCTCCACGGGCGATCCGCTGCCGCATCCGAAGTCCTGGGGCGGGCTGGTCGCCTCGGCGATGGCCGAGATCGAGCGCCTGGGAATCCAGATGCTTCCCGGCATGGCGATTCTTGGCACGGTGCCGCCGCAGCACATGTACGGCCTGGAATCCACGGTGGTGATGGCGCTGCAAGGCGGGCTGATCCTGCATGCGGGGCGTCCGTTCTTTCCGGCCGACGTTTGCGCCGAGCTCGAGGCCCTGCCCAGGCCCCGCGGCCTGGTGACCACCCCGGTGCATTTGCGCGCGGTGCTCGCCGAGGGGACCGGCTTGCCCCGGGTCGATTTCCTGCTCAGCGCGACTGCGCCGCTGTCTCCGCAGCTGGCGGCCGAAGCCGAGGCGCGCTTCGCTGCTCCGCTGCATGAAATCTACGGCTGCACCGAGGCCGGCCAGCTGGCCACCCGGCGCACCACCGAAACGCCCGAATGGCAGCTGTACCCTCGCTTCGCAATGCGCCAGGACGAGAAAGGCACCTGGGTCAAAGGCGGGCATGCGCGCACTGAGTTCCTGCTGAGCGACGTCATCGAGCTGCTGGACGGCGATCGCTTCCTGCTGCACGGCAGGACCGCGGACGTGGTGAACATCGCCGGCAAGCGGACCTCGCTTGCGGCACTCAACTACCACCTGAACTCGATCGGCGGCGTCCGCGACGGCGCATTTTTCCTGCCGGAAGACGACGACGGCGAGGTGGCGCGGCTGATCGCCTTCGTGGTGGCGCCGGGCCTCAGCCACGACACCGTCATGGCTGCGCTGCGCCAGCGGATCGACCCGGCTTTTCTTCCGCGCCCCCTGTGCATTGTGGATTCATTGCCGCGCAACGCGACCGGCAAGTTGCCACGGGTGTCGCTCGATACTCTGGCAACGCGGCTAACGGCAAAGGCAGGCTAGTTTGGCCACTCTCGAGCACGCTTTTCCTTCCGACCATCCGGCGACGGACGGGCACTTTCCAGGCAACCCGATCATTCCCGGCGCTGTCCTTCTGAGCGAGACGCTACGCCTTATCGAGGCGCATCTCGGCGTGAGCATTTTGCCGTGCCGCATAAGGCGAGCGAAGTTTCCTCACCCGGCTCGGCCGGGAGACCGTATCGCGATCGAATTCGCCGGCTCCGCCCGCAGCTCGATCAGGTTCGAATGCGCGGTGAAGGGAAATACCGTGCTCGTGGGCGAAGTCGAATGCTGCGACACCTCGGCGGTGTAGCCGGCCGGCGACCCGAGTGGGTCGAGCGTCCCGAGCGCGGCAGCAGGTTCGCGATGCGCCTGCTGTTGTGGCTGACGCTAAAGCTCGGCCGGCCCGTGGGACGCGCCTTGCTGTATCCGATCTGCGCCTACTTCGTCCTGTTCTCGCGGCGCGCGCGGCGCGCTTCGGCCGAATATCTTCGACGCGCTCTCGGCAGGCGCCCGGGGCTCGGCGATGTCTTTCGTCACTACCATGCCTTCGCCTCGACGATTCACGATCGCGTCTACCTCCTGGCAGGGAAGTACAGCTACTTCGACGTGACGCTGTCGGCCCCCGCCGGGCTGCTGGCGCGACTGCGGCAGGGTCGCGGCTGCATCCTGCTCGGGTCGCACCTGGGCAGCTTCGAGATCCTGTGCGCGCGCAGCGTTTCCGACTGCGTGCCCCCGGTGAACGTGCTGATGCATCTCGACAACGCCGAAAAGATCAATAGCGTGCTGCATCCGCTGGCTCCGGGCATCGAGTCGCGGATCATCCCGCTTGGCGGTCCCGAATCGCTGCTGCGGGTGCGCGAATGCCTCGCCCGCGGAGAGATCGTCGGCATGCTCGGCGACCGGGCCTGGAGGAACGAACGCACCTGCAGCTGTGACTTCCTCGGCGCTCGGGCGCGGTTTCCGCTCGGCCCGCTGCTGCTCGCCGGGTTGCTGGACGCGCCGGTGGTCCTGTTCTTCGGCCTGTACCTCGGCGGCAGGCGCTACGAGATTCGCCTTGAGCCTTTCGCCGAGGCGATCCCGCTCGAGCCGCGCGAGCGCGAAGCAGCGGTGCGGCCCTGGGTGCAGCGCTACGTCCGCCGGCTGGAGCATCACTGCCGCCTCGCGCCGTATAACTGGTTCAACTTCTATGACTACTGGGAATAGCTTTCCGGTGCGTCATGCAATCATGGCGCTCGTCATCGCCGCCGCGGCGGGCCGCTTCCCGGCCGCGAGCGCGCAGACAGAGAGCAAATCCAACTGGGATCTGACGCAGCTGATGCGGGACCTGCGGCAGGTGAAGACGGCGCGCGGCAGATTTGTCGAGCGCAAATATCTCGCGATTCTCAACACGCCGCTGGAATCGTCCGGGACGCTGGTGTACATCGCGCCCGGGCGGCTCGAGAAGCACATGCTGTTGCCAAGGCAGGAGAGCCTGATCCTGGATGGCGAAACGCTGCTCATCGACAACGAGGAAACGGGACAGCGCCGCAGCTTCGTGCTGCAGGAGCATCCTGTCCTGTGGGCCTTCGTGGAGAGCATCCGTTCGACGCTGGCGGGCGACCTGCAGACGCTGAACCGGTTCTACGAGGTCAGCCTGGAAGGCGATGCAAGTCGATGGCGCCTGCGGCTCAAGCCCACGGAGCCGCGCATGCGGGAGGTGGCCAGCGAAATCCGCGTCAGCGGCAGCGGCACCTGGGTGGGCGTAATCGAGACTCTGGAAGCCGGCGGTGATCGCTCAGTGATGACCATCACCCGGGACGCGTCGTGAACGTTGCAGCGCGCTGGGCGCTCGGGGCATGGCTCGCGGGCGTGCTCGCCTGCGCCGCAGTCATCGCGCGAACCGAGTTCAGTACCGATCTGTCGGCTTTCCTGCCGCGTTCGCCCTCGCCCGTCCAGCAGGTGCTGGTCGAGCAGTTGCGCGATGGCGTGGTGTCCCGGCTGATCCTGGTCGGGATCGACGGAGATTCCGCGGATCGGCTGGCGCAGATCAGCAAGCGCCTTGCGGCATCGCTGCGCGCTTCGGGCAGTTTCGCATCGGTAAATAACGGCGAGGGGGCGGGCTTCGAGAAGGACCGCGATTTTCTCTGGCGCAACCGCTACCTGCTGAGCCCCGCGGTGAAGGCCGAGCGCTTTTCGGTCCAGGGGTTGCGCGAGAGCCTGGAGGATGCCCTGCGGCAGCTCGCTTCGCCCGCCGGCGTGCTGTTGCAGCGCATCCTGCCCGCGGATCCCACCGGCGAGCTCATCCGCCTGCTGGAACAGTTCGCGCCTCAGGCGAAGCCTAGGCTGTACTCGGGCGTCTGGTTCTCCAAGGAGGGCAGCCGGGCGCTGCTCGTTGCGCAGACGCGCGCTGCCGGCTCGGACATCGATGCGCAGGAGCGCTCGCTCGACCTGATCCGCGGCTCATTCGAGCAAGCGAAGACGGGCAGCGAAGCGCGGCTGTTGGTCACCGGGCCGGGGGTCTTTTCGGTCACCACCCGAGAGCGGATCCGTCACGACGCCTGGCGCTTTTCTCTCATCGCGACGGCACTGATTGCCGCCATGCTGCTGGCGCTTTACCGCTCGCTGCGCGTGCTCGGCCTCGGGCTTCTCCCGGTAGCGAGCGGCGCGCTCGCCGGGATTGCAGCCGTGAGCCTCGCCTTCGGCTCGGTCCATGGCATCACGCTCGCTTTCGGCGTGACGCTGATCGGCGAAGGCGTGGACTACGCGATTTATCTCTTCACGCAGAACGCGCCGGGAGCGGCGCCGCAAACCACTTTCGAACGCATCTGGCCGACCTTGCGGCTCGGGGTGCTGACCTCGATCTGCGGCTTCAGCGCCATGCTGTTTTCGGATTTCATGGGCCTTGCGCAACTCGGGATGTTTTCGGTGGCCGGGCTCGTGGTCGCCGCCGCCGTTACCCGCTGGGTCCTGCCCGCGTTGCTGCCCCGGGGGTTTGTCGTGACCGCGGTAACGGCATTCGCCCCGAAGGTCATGGCCCTGGTGCGAGCCGCGCCCACGCTGCGCTATCCGATGCTGGTCGTGCTTGCGGTCACGCTCGCGTTTCTGCTCATGCGCCCGCAACCGCTGTGGAGCGGCAGCCTCGCGAGCCTTAGTCCGGTGTCGCCGGGCGAGCAGGCGCTCGACCAGCAGCTGCGCCAGGACATCGGCGCCCCCGACGTGCGCTACCTCGTGGTCGTCCGCGCGCCGGACGAGCAGGCGGCGCTCGAGGCGAGCGAGCGGGCCGGCGACAGCTTGCGCGCAGCGATCGACCAGGGCGGATTGCAGGGCTTCGAATCGCCTGCTTCCTACCTGCCCAGCATGAAGACGCAACGCGAGCGCCAGGCGGCATTGCCCGCGCCGGAGGTGCTGCGCCAGAACTTGCAGGCTGCGCTCAAGGGGCTGCCGTTCCGCCCGAATGTCTTCGAGCCTTTCGTGCGGGACGTATCGGCGGCGAGGAGCATGCCGTTGCTCGAACGGGCGAGCCTGCAGGGCACGAGCCTCGCGCTCAAGCTCGACTCGCTGCTGGTGAAGCGCGAATCCGGGTGGGCGGCCATGCTGCCCTTGCGAGGCGTGACCAACGCCGAAGCCATCGCCGGCAAAATCGGCAAGCCCTCCGATGCCCAGGCAGTGCTGCTGGATATGAAGCATGAGTCCGACCAGCTCTACCGTACCTATCTGCGCGAGGCCCTGACGAACTCGCTGCTGGGCGCTGCCGTGATAGTCATCCTGCTGTTTGCGAGCCTGCACTCGCCGCGACGCGTGTTCGACGTGCTTGCGCCGCTCGTCGCGGCAGTCCTGGTGACTTGCGGGCTGCTTGTCCTGGGCGGCGTCGAGCTCTCGATCTTTCATCTGGTAGGCTTGCTGCTCGTGGTTGCGGTCGGATCCAACTATTCGCTGTTCTTCGATCGGCAGGCGCCCTCCGGCCAGGACCGCAGCCGCACCATCGTGTCGCTGCTGTTCGCAAGCGTATCCACGCTGGTCGGCTTCGGCTTGCTTGCGTTCTCGAAGGTGCCGGTGCTGAGCGGCATCGGCTCGACCGTGGGCATGGGGGCGGCCATGGCGCTGGTGTTTTCGGCGATCATGAGCCGGCAGGCAGACACCGAAGGTACTACTTATGCGCGCACTCCATGACGTGGCGCCCGGCCAGGATGCGGACCGCATCCTGCTCGTCATGCTTCCGGCCGCCAAGGTGCGCCCGGAAGACCTGTTGGAGCAGGGCTTCGTCGCGGCGATACGCGATCGTGGATTGCCGCTCGATGTTGCGGTCCTGGATGCCCACGCGGACTATTATCTTGAGCGCAGGGTTGGCGAACGCCTCGCGGTCGATGTCATCACGCCGATGCGCGCCAAGGGCTACGGGCGGACCTGGCTCATGGGCATGTCGCTGGGCGGCATGGGATGCTTGGCCTATGCGCACACGCATGCGGCCGAGGTCGAGGGCGTGATCCTGCTCGCGCCATTTCTCGGCGCGCGGGGCCTGATAGCGCAAATCCTGCGCGCAGGCGGCTTGGCTCGATGGCAGCCGGGAGCGCTCGAGCCGGACGACGAGGAGCTGGGGCTGCTCTTGTGGTTGAAGCATTACCGGGCAGACGATCCGCAACTGCCCGCGATCTATCTGGGATTCGGCAGCGACGACCGCTATGCGCCGGCAAGTGCGATGCTCGCCCAGCAGTTGCCGGCAGAACGCGTGGTGAGCGTTCCCGGGAAGCATGATTGGCAGACCTGGATCCGCTTGTGGAGGGCGTTGCTGGCCAAGAATCTGTTTCTTGTAGAAGCATGACACCGGACACCTACGCAGCCGCCGGCGTCTACAGCGGCCGCCGCTGGCGTCCGGCGCCCGCCATCCGCCTTTCCATCCTGCTGCATGGGGCTGGCGCCATTTCGCTCGCCCTGCACCCGGATATCTGGCCCTGGGTCGCGGCTACCCTGATTGCCAACCACCTGGTCCTGCTCGCCGCCGTATTTTCCACGCGCGGGCGCTTGCTGGGACCGAACCTCGATCGCCTGCCGGCCTCGGCCATCGAGCGCGGGGAAGTGTGCCTGACGTTTGACGACGGCCCGGATCCCGAGGTGACGCCCCGGGTGCTCGAGCTCCTGGAACGTTACCAGGCCAAGGCGAGCTTCTTCTGCGTCGGGGAAAGGGCGCAGGCTCATCCCGAGATCGTCAGGGAAATCGTGCGCCGCGGTCACAGCGTCGAGAACCACACTTATCGCCATTCCCACGCCTTTGCCTTCTACGGCATTTCCCTGCTGCGGCGTGAGGTGGAGTCGGCGCAAGCCGCCGTCACCGCGATCACGGGACGGGCTCCGGAGTTCTTCCGCGCTCCGGCGGGTTTCCGCAGCCCGCTTCTCGACTTCGTCCTGGCGACGGCGGGATTGCGCTACGTCTCGTGGACTCGTCGAGGCTTCGACGCGCTCAGCAGCAACCCCGGCCATGTGCTCCGCCGGCTGACTCGCGGCCTCGCGGCCGGCGACGTGCTGTTGCTGCACGACAGCGGGCCGGTCGTGCTGGACGTGCTGCCTGTATTGCTCGACCAGCTGGCCGCGCGAGGGTTCAAGTCGGTTTCCCTGCCAGGCGCATGCAGCCCCTCGTCATAAGCCGGTTTGCGACCGTCAACTGCCTGGGAGCCGGGACCGGAGCGGTGCTCGACGCCTTGCGCATGAAGCGATCCGGGCTGGCGCCGTGCGATTTCGAGACTGCCGCCCTCGATACCTGGGTTGGACGGATTCCCGCGCTTGAGGAGCTGCGCATCCGGCGCGACCTCGAAGACTACGATTGCCGCAGCAACCGGATGGCGCAGCTGGGGCTCGAGCAGGACGGGTTCACCGACGCCATGGCGGCGGCCCGCGAGCGCTACGGCGCAGCCCGCATCGGCGTTTTCATCGGCACCAGCACATCCGGAATTCTCGAAACCGAGCTCGCCTATCGGCGCCGCGATCCGCAGACGCGCGCTCTGCCGGGAAGCTTTCGCTACCACGCGACGCAAAACAGCTATTCGCTCGGCGATTTCGTACGGCGCTATCTCGGGTTGACCGGGCCTTCGTTCGTCGTCTCTTCCGCATGCTCGTCCACCGCCAAGGTGTTCGGCAACGCCGCGCGCATGATCGCAGCGGGAGTCTGCGATGCCGCCGTGGTGGGCGGCGCGGACACGCTATGCCTGACAACGCTGTACGGGTTTCATTCCCTGGAGCTGACTTCGCGTCGCCCGTGCCGGCCCTTCGACCCCGACAGGGACGGCATCTCGCTAGGAGAAGGCGCGGGCTTTGCGCTGCTCGAAAAACCAGCCGGCCTGGTGGCTTCCGACGCCGTCATGCTTCTGGGGGTCGGCGAGAGCTCCGATGCGTACCACATGTCGACGCCGCATCCGGAAGGCGCCGGCGCGAAGCTCGCCATGCAGCGGGCGCTGGGCGCCGCGCGGCTCGGCCCGGCTGACATCGACTACATCAACCTCCACGGCACGGCGACCCGGACCAATGACGCAGCCGAGGACAAGGCGGTGGTGGAGCTGTTCGGCTCCGCGACCCCGTGCAGCTCGACCAAGGGCGCGACCGGGCATTTGCTCGGCGCCGCCGGAATCACCGAGGCGGTCATTTCGATACTTGCCGCCCAGCATGGCCTGCTGCCGGGGAGCGCGCACACCCGAAGCGTCGATCCTGCATTGAAGAGCGACTATCTTCTCGACAGCCGGGAGTCTCGCGTGCGGCGCGTGCTGACGAATTCGTTCGGATTCGGCGGCAGCAACTGCAGCCTGGTGATCGGCATCGGCGGCTGATGCGTGCGTACGTGGAAGGGGTCGGGTTGCTGGGCCCGGGCCTGCGCGGATGGCACGAGAGCCGCGCAGTGCTGGCGGGCGCCGAG
>DATNMK010000015.1:0-12764 GCA_035602335.1 Burkholderiales bacterium | reverse complement strand
CCGCCACGACGGCCGAGCCGCCCACGAAAGCGGAGCGTGATCCGACGCTGCCTACACCATTCGCGCGATCGGTGTCGCCCTGAACGATATGGATTTTCTCAAAAGAGATTTCCAATACTTCGGCGACGAGCTGCGTATACGTGGTTTCCAGCCCCTGACCCATCGCCTGCGTGCCGGAAAACACCGTCACCGTGCCATCGTCGGCGACCTGGATGTCGACCGTCTCGGTCGGAATGGCCCCGGTCCATTCCAGGTACACGGACAGTCCGCGGCCCCGCAGCCGGCCGCGCTGGCGTGATTTTTCCCGACGTGCAGCGAAGCCGTTCCAATCGGCGAGGCCGAGAAGCCGGTCGAGAATGGCCGGGAAATTGCCGCTGTCGTAGACGTCGCCGAGATGCGTGCGGTAAGGGAAATTCTCCGGCCGGATGAAATTGCGCCGACGGATTTCCGCCGGGTCGAGCCGCATCTCGCGTGCGGCCTTTTCCATCAGCCGCTCCATGAGGTAGTTCGCCTCCGGCCGGCCGGCGCCGCGGTAAGCACCCGTCGCCATGGTGTTGGTCAGCACTGCCTTGACGCGGTAGTCCACCGCGGGCACGTCGTAGACGGTCGTCTGGACCTTGGGGCCCAGCGACAGCGGAATGATCGCCGAGGAGCCGACCGGAAGCGCGCCGAGATTGGCGAGCATTTCCATGCGCAGTGCCAGGATGCGGCCCTCGCGGTCCAGAGCAAGCCTGGCCTTGAAATGCTGGTCGCGCCCCATATGCGCAGCGAGAAATTCCTCGCTGCGCTCGCCGCGCCATTTCACCGGCCGCGCGAGCTTCCTCGCGGCGTAGCAGACCAGCGCGTCCTCGGGTGTAAGGCCGGTCTTCATGCCGAAGCCGCCGCCGATGTCGCCGACCACGACCCGAAAATCGTCGGGCTGCTTGCGAAACACCGCACTCAGCAGCTCGCGTGCCCCGGTGGGGGTCTGGTTCTGCGTGATAAGCGTCGTGCGGCCGTCGGCGAAAACGCCGATCGAGCAGCGCGGCTCGAGCGCCGCCGCCACCAGCCGCTGGTTATGCAGCTCGAGCTCGGTAATGTGCGCCGAGGCGGCGAAAGCTCGGTCGACCGCGGCCGGATCGCCGTAGGCCGCCTCGGCTGCGATGTTGCCCGTCGCCTCCGTCCATACGAGCGGCGCGCCCTCGGCCACCGCCCGGCGCGCGTCGACCACGCAAGGCAGTTCCTCGTACTCGATGGCAGCGAGTTCAGCCGCGTCCTCGGCCTGCTTGCGCGTCTGCGCGACGATGGCCGCCACCGCCTGCCCGACGAAGTACACCTTGCCCTCGGCAAGCGGAGTACGCGGCGGCGCGGCCATCGGTGAGCCGTCGGCGCGCTTGAAGAGCGGCGGAAACGGGATGTGCGCCACGCCATCCGCGCGCAGGTCGGGCATGCTCCACGCAGCGATCACCCCCGGAGCGCTCTTGCATGCCGATAAATCCAGCGAAGAGATGTTTGCGTGCGCATGAGACGAGCGCACTACCACGAGCCAGGCCAGGTTTGGAAACTCCAGGTCGTCGCTGTAGCGGCCCTTGCCGACGAGCAGGCGGTCGTCTTCCAGGCGCTTCTGGGAGCGCGAGGCGCCGAAGCGCGCCGCCGACGGATCGAACTGGACCTGCAGGAGGAAACTCCGGCTTTTTTTGCCTGCCTTCAGCCCGCTAACTCAGCAGGCGCAACACCCGCCGCGCCGCATCGACATGCCCGCTCTGCAGGAATCGCTCGTGGTTCCGGTCCACCTTCGAGAGCTCGTAGCGATAGCTCACCATCATGCCGTAGGACTGGCGCATGCCGCGGGCGGAGGTGTCGGCGAGCGAGAAGATGCGGTTCACCCGCGCGCCGTTGTGCAGGTGAAACTGCGCGACCGGGTCGAGTGGCTGCGCGCCCGCTTTCTCCTGCAGCAGGTAGCGCGCGCACAGCTTCTCCATCGGCGCGCGCAGCGCGTCCGCGAGCCGGGCATCGCGCGGCCAGTCGGGATGCGCGAGCGCTTCGGCAAGCACAGTGGCAGGATCGCGATGCGCGAGCGCCTGGGCGAGCTGCGCGGCCTCCTCTGCCGGCAGCAGCGCTTGCCCCTTGGCGAGCGCCTGGTCCAGCCACTTACGGAAACCGGGCAGCGGCGAGAGCGTTGCGAACACCCTGAGCCGCGGCAGGTCGCGCCGCAGGTCCTCGATCACGCGCTTCAGGAGCAGGTTGCCCAAGCTCACGCCGCGCAGTCCCTTTTGCGTGTTCGAGATCGAATAGAAAACCGCCGTGTCGGCGGCGCGCGGGTCCTGAACCGGCGCGCTCTGGTCGAGCACAAGCTGCACAGTGTCGGGCAGACCCTTCAACAGCGCGATCTCGACGAAAATCAGCGGCTCATTGGGCAGCCGCGGGTGGAAGAACGCGTAGCAGCGGCGATCGGTGTCGAGGCGGTTCCTGAGATCGTTCCAGGACTCGATCGGATGCACGGCCTCGTAGGCTATGAGCTTCTCGAGCAGGAGCGCCGGCGAATACCAGGTGATGCGCTTCAGCTCCAGGAAGCCGGGATCGAACCAGCTCTCGAGCAGCCCGTCGAGCTCGACCTGCAGCACTTCGAGCGCGGGCTCCTGCGGCAGCAGCGCGAGCAGGTCGGCGCGCAGATCGACGAGAAACTTCACGCCTTCGGGCAGCAGGTTGAACTCCGCCAAGAACTTCGCGCGCGGGGCGTCGAGCGCGACGCGCAGGCGCGCTTCCGCCCGGCTCAGCTCGACATCGTCCGACGCGGCCTGCATCGCCTTGATGGCGTACTCGAGTCCATCGCGATCGGGCGCGAATTCGTGAGTGATCATGTTGAGGATCGCGGTGCGCTGCGCGGACTCGGCGCCGCGATAGATGGCCGCGACTCTCTCGGCCCGGCTGCGAGCGGAGACCTCGCCGCCGCGTTGCCCCCTGCTCTCCTCGAGCAGAGGCTTCAGCTCGTCGATGAGGCGCGAGGCAGTTCGGTCGGCCTCGGTGCCGCCGAGAGCGGGAAACACCGCCGTGGCGAGCCCGTGCCACCAATGGCGCAGCCGCTCGAAGCCTAAGAGCGGATTGGAGGTGCTGGCCACGCGGTTCATCGGCGTCTTTCCTCGGGTTCTCGTTTTGCTTCGATCTTAGCCCGTCGTCGTGACGATTTGAAGAACAAATTGCGGTGAGTTCATAACGGGCTGTCGTGGAAACCGGGCCGACCCTTGCCTGATGCACCGCCGCAGCGCCCCTGCAAGCGCCGGGGCGGGCGCGACCGAGTCCCCAGGTGGAGCGAAGCCGAGAAAAGAGACTGCCCCACGCATTTCAGTACACGGTTTCGACGGGGACGCCGAACAGGTAACCGGCGCCCCGTTCCGTGCGGATATAGCGCGGCTCCGCCGGATCCTTCTCGATCTTGCGGCGCAGCCGCATGATCTGCACGTCCACCGATCGGTTGTAGACCTCGTCGTTGTGCAGCCGCGACAGATCGAGCAGCTGGTCGCGCGAGAGAATGCGGCTGGGCGCGCCGAGCAGCACCACGAGCAGGCTGAACTCGCCGTTGCTGAGCGGCACCGACTGGCCTGCGGGGCTCAGCAGGCGCCGGGTGTTGAGGTTGAGCTCCCAGCCCTCGAAGCGGTAGGCCCGGATGCCTTCCGGCTTGCCCTGGCGCACTTCGGCGCGCCGGCGACGCAGGATGGTGCGGATGCGGGCGAGCAGCTCGCGCGGGCTGAAGGGCTTGGTGAGGTAGTCGTCGGCGCCGAGCTCGAGGCCCATCACGCGGTCGGCCTCTTCTGCCCGGCCCGTCAGCATGAGGATCGGTATGGCGGATTCGTCGCGCAGCCTGCGGGCGAGCCCCATGCCATCCTCGCCCTTGAGCTTGAGATCGAGCACAATGAGATCCACGACTTCCGCGGCGAGCAGCGCCTGCATGGCATGGCCATCGGCGACAGCGCTGACGCGCATCTCGTTCTGCCCGAGATAGTCGGAAACCAGGCCGCGGATCGCGGGGTCGTCGTCAACGACAAGCACGTGCGGCAATGCCGCATGCGCTGACGTCCGGGAATCGCTGCTCATGGCTTCGGTATTCATGGCAGGGAGCGAGTCTAGCCGGGGCCGGGCGGGCCCCATTACAGCTGTAATACGCACCCCGCGGCGTTGTAAATTACACGCAATCACGGAAGCTTGGAATACTGGGGTGAACGACACTGGCAAAAAACATGTCGATATTTTGGTCATCGACGACGATGCCGTCATGCGCGACCTGATGGCGGATTGGCTCGAGGCGACGGGCTACCGCGTGCGCAAAGCCGGCGACTGCGGTGCTGCGCTCGCTGAGCTCCGGCGGCAGGCGCCGGCGCTGGTCGTGACCGACATGTTCATGCCAGGGCCGTGCGGGGCCGAGGCGATCGCCCGGCTGAAAGCCGAGCAGCCCGGAATCGTTCTCATCGCGGTTTCCGGCCATTTCAACTCGGGGCAAGGCCTGAGCGCGGAAGCGGCGCTTTCTGCCGGCGCAGACCGGGCGCTGCCCAAGCCGGTCAAGCGCCGCGAGCTGATCCAGGCGGTGGCCGAGCTCGTCGGCCCGCCGAGCCGATAGCCGAGCGATGCCGACGGCTCCGGCCCGATCGGCCGCCTCCCGCATCACGCTGCAGCGCGCGCTCGTCGCGCTCGGTGTCGTGCTGGTCGGCATCAACGTCGCTTCCGCCATCTGGGATGTGCGAACCGATCGCGACCGTACGGAGCAGCGCGCGCGGCGCGACCTGTCCAACCTCAGCGGGCTGCTTTCGGAGCAGACCGCAGCCGCGCTGGAGGCCGTGGACCTGGTGTTGCGCGATGCGGTGCGCGAGGGAACCACAGCGAAAGCGGCGGCCATGACGCCGCGGCTGCGCGACGAAATGATCCATATTCCGCAGGTTGCCGGATTCCTGGTGGTCGACGCAGACGGGCGCGTCGTGGGGCGCACCAACGAGACCCCCGCGATCGATCACGGCTTCGCCGGGCGCGCGTTTTTCACCGCGCACCGCGAGGCGCGCGCCGTGGGGCTTTTCTTCAGCGAGCCTTACCAGGGCGGAGCCGAGGGCACCAAATGGCGCTTCGTCATGTCGCGGCGCCTCAACGCGCCCGGCGGCGCGTTCGGCGGCGTCGTCGCGGCGGTGATGGAGATCGAGAATTTCGACCGGCTCTACCGCACGATCGACGTCGGGGAAGGAGGCTTCATCAACCTTCGTACTCGCGATGGCACCATCATCACGCGGGTGCCCGATGCTCCCGAGGCGCGTAAGCGCAGATTTCAAAATCCCGAAGTCTCCGCTGCGGTCGAGCGTGAGGGCCGCTTCACCGGGTGGCTGCCGAGCAAGATCCTGAACCAGACCGTGCTCGAGTCGATTGTCGCCGTGCGCGGTTTTCCGCTGGAGGTGCTCGCCGGAGCCACCGAGGATGCGGTGTTCGCCCCGTGGCGCACCGAGGCCTGGCGCATCGCCTTGCGGGCCCTTCTGACGTCGGCCGCCATGCTGGCCTTGATTGCGCTCGCGGCATGGGGGCTCGCCCGGCGCGAGCGGGCGCTGCAGCAGAGGGAGAAGCAGTTCCGCGCGATGATCGAGCACAGCTCCGACGGCGTGATCCTGACCCGCCCCGAAACCGGCATTTTCTACGCGAGCCCCGGCCTTGAACGCGTGCTCGGCTACACCATCGACGACCTGCGCGAACGCGAGCCCTACGAGCTCGTTCACCCTGATCATGCGGAGGCGACAAGGAGCTCGCGCTCCCAGATGATGCATTCGCCGGGGAAGGTGGTGACGATCGAGACGATGGTGCGCCACAAGGACGGGTCGTGGCGCTGGATCGAGAACACCGTCAGCAACCTGCTCGAGGAGCCGAGCGTGCGCGCCCTGGTGATGAACTTCCGCGACATCACCGAGCGCAAGCTCGCGGATGCCGAGCGCTCGAGGCTCGAGCAGCGGCTGCGGCAGGCGCAGAAGATGGAGGCGGTCGGCCGTCTCGCGGGCGGCATCGCGCACGACTTCAACAATATCCTCGGCGGGATCCTCGGCTACGGCGAGATGCTCGTCGAGCAGACCCCCGCGGGCTCGCCACTCAAGCGCTACGCGCAGAACGTTCTCATCGCGGCGAACCGGGCACGCGGCCTGGTCGACCAGATCCTCGCCTATAGCCGCAGCCAGCGCGGCGAGCGCGTTCCGGTCGATCTCGGGCGCCTGCTGGCGGAAACGCTCGAGCTGGTGCGCGGCTCGCTTGACTCCGAGCTCAGCCTCGAAGCGAAGGCGCCCGCCACGCCGGTGCAGGTGGTCGGCGATGCGACGCAGCTGCATCAGGTCGTGATGAACCTGTGCACGAATGCGATTCAAGCGATGGGCGGGAAAGGTACGCTGCGCGTGACCCTCGAAACAGCCGATGTCAGCGCAGAGCGCCCGTTAGCACACGGAGCCATAGCCCCCGGAACCTATGCGCGTCTTACCGTCGAGGACACCGGGCCAGGCATGGACGAGGCAACACTCGGCCGCATCTTCGAGCCCTTTTTCACGACGAAGGAGGTCGGCAAGGGGACCGGGCTCGGACTGGCGCTGGTTTACGGCATCGTCACCGACTCCGGCGGCGCAATTGACGTGGCGAGCGCCCCCGGGCGCGGCAGCGCGTTCACGATCTACCTGCCGCGCGTCGACACTGCAGTGGCCGACGACGACGAGAAACAGGGCCCGGTCGCGAGGGGCCATGGCGAGCGCGTGCTGGTAGTCGACGACGAGGAAGCGCTCCTCGCCGTCACTTCGGAAGTGCTCGCAAGGCTCGGCTACAGACCCACCACATTCTCCGACGGCCGGGCAGCACTTGCCGAATTCGAATCGGCCCCCGGGCGCTTTGACGCCGTCATCACCGACGAGGTAATGCCGGATCTCACCGGGACCGAGCTTGCGGAACTGCTGCACCGGCGCAGGGCAGACGTTCCAGTCGTGCTCGTGAGCGGCTACATCGGTCCCATGATGACCGAACGTGCAATGGCGGCCGGCGTCAACGAAGTCCTGAAGAAGCCGGTGCAGTCCCGCGAAATCGCTGCTGCCCTCGCGCGCGTGCTGGCCACACGCTGAAGTTGCAGCTGTAACGCTCGGACACAGGCGCGAAACAAGCGCGCAATCGGCGCGGCCGAGCATGGGGCCATGATCCCCTCCAGCCATGCAGCCATGGATAAACACAGAAAACGGTACGTAAGCCACGTGCTCGCGGCGAGCCGGCTGTCTCGCGGTCATCTGCTCGTGATGGCTGTTGCGGCGGCGACGACGATCGCGTGCGCCGCGTTGGTTGCGGCGTGACTTGGACCAGCGCCGCGCCGGCCATCTCGGCGGCATTCCTCGGATCGCTGGTCGAAGCCATCGAAGCGCTCACGATCGTTCTTGCAGTGGCCACGGTGCGCGGCTGGCGGACGGCAGGACTCGGCGCGACCGCGGGATTAGCCTCGCTTGCGCTGATCGTGGTGGTCCTTGGGCCGCTGCTCGACCGTGTTCCGCTCCATCTTCTGCAGCTGGTCATCGGCGTCCTTCTGCTGCTCTTCGGCATGCGCTGGTTGCGCAAAGCGATCCTGCGCGCGGCGGGAGTCATCCCGCTGCACGACGAAGCCGCGGCGTTTGCGGCCGGCACCGCTGAATTGCGGCAGCACCAGTCGCGGCTCGACTGGCTGGCGGGGCTCGCCAGCTTCAAGGCGGTGCTCCTCGAAGGGCTGGAAGTCGTATTCATCGTGATCGCCGTCGGCGCCGGCCGGGGACTTCTCCTGCCGGCGAGCGCCGGCGCGCTCGGCGCCTGCGCCCTGGTTGCCATCGCAGGATTTGTCCTGCAGCGCCCGCTCGCCCAGGTGCCCGAGAACACTCTCAAGTTCGGCGTCGGCGTAATGCTCTCGGCCTTCGGCGTCTTCTGGACCGGCGAAGGTCTCGGGGTTGCCTGGCCCGGCGCGGATCTCGCCATCGTCGGCATCGCTGCGCTTTTCCTGCTGGTCGCGGCTCTCGCCGCCGTCACGCTCAAACGCCCAATCGAGGTTTCGCCGTGAAAATGCTGGCGGGCATTTCGCAAATGCTCGCCGGCATTGCGCGCGAGCTGATCGGATTGTTCGTCGATGACGGCATGCTCGCCGTCGCCATCATCGCGGTCATCGTCATTGCAGCGATCGTGGCAAGCTTGACCCCGGGAATCGCCGCCGGCGTCGTGCTTCTGGCCGGCTCGCTCTGCGTCCTGTCCGCCAACGTCATGGCAGTGCGGCGATGAAAAAACTCCTGATCGCACTAATGTTCGCCGCCCTGCCGCTCGGTGGCGCATTTGCGGCGCCTTATGCGCCGCAGGGATTCGATTTCAGCGGCCTCGACAGCGTGGCCTACGGCACCGTCGAGCTGGTTCAGCCCGCGCTCGCCACGCCCGCCGAACTGGCCGAGAAAGCTGATGCTGCGCTCGTACGCCTCGATGATGGCCGCAGCATCACCGTGGTGCTGCGCCCCCTGCAGCACGTGGAGCCCGGCGAGCGCGTGCGCGTGCTTCCAGGCGTGAAAGGCGCGCGCATCGAGCGGGCCTGAGCGTTGCGTTTGCTCGTTGCGGATGTAACGGCGCAAGAGCATTCCGAAACAGTCGGGATACGCGCTCTTGTCAGACTGAAAGCGTAGTCACCCTTAACCAACTGAAAGGAACATAGTCATGAAACGCACTCTCCTCGCAATCGCCCTGGCAGCCGCCGCGGCCACCGCTTTCGCCGCCGGCGCCAACGACCAGTACCGCAACACCGCCGGCGAGCCGGATCAGCATCAACCCGAGCTTGGCGCGATCGACAGCTCGTACATGGTGGCGAGCGCCGACCAGTACCGCCCGAACGCGGGCGAGTCGACCGACAACAACGTCGTTCAGAACCAGGTCGGCTAAGAATCTCGCTTCGCAAAAGCCCCCTCCGCGCGATTCCTCCTCCCTCTCGCGCGATCGGCAACCCGGCCAGCCACCGTGAGGGCGGTGGCCCGGGATTTCAATTGAGACGTTCCCAGGCGAACTTTCAAGATTTCCCTACTGACGCGGGCGAGGAGCCACGCGAAAGTCCCGTCTCGACAGGCTCGTAGGTAATGACAATAAGAGTTTTTCTCGCCACCAGTCACGTCACGTTCGCCGATAGCCTGCAAGCGCTGCTCGAGGCGCAGCGCGATTTGAAGGTCGTCGGCAAGGCGATAAACGGGCACGACGCGGTCAAGCGGGTACAAAGACTCCGCCCGGAGGTCGCCGTTGTCGCCATCGCGCTGCCGGGAATGAACGGCATCGAGGCAACTTCGAAGATGCGCGATCTTTCGCCGTCGACTGGCATCGTGATCCTGTCCGGAAGCTTTCCGCCCGAATTTATCCAGCGCGCCCTGCAGGCCGGCGCCAAGGGGTATTTGCCCAAGGAAGCTTCGGGTGCAGAGGTCGTCGATGCCGTGCGCGCCGTGTCGAGGGGAAAACGCTACCTGAGCAGGAAGATCACCACGGCGATCATCCATGACTACATCAACATTAACCGTTCCGCGAGTCCCTTGGACAGCCTTAGCCCGCGCGAGCGCCAGGTTCTTCAGCTGGTCGTGGAAGGCGAATCGAGCGCGCGCGTGGCGTCCGTCCTGTCCTTATCGCGCAAGAGCGTCGATACCTACCGCAGCCGCATCAGGCAGAAGCTCGGCATCTACCATCTGCCCGGGCTGGTGAAGTTCGCGATTCAGAATGGAATCACTTCGCCGGAATGACCCGATCGTTTAGAGATCCCTACAGACAGAGCCGGTCGTATTACCTAAGCTGAGGCGCGTGAAACGCTTCAGTACCAAGACAAAGGTAACGCTGATCGCGACGTCTTTGTTCTTGGTCTCGCTGGTCATCGTTTCCTCGATTCAGCTCCTTTACGTCAAGCTGTTTCTCGTCGTGGTTGTCGCCTCGCTCATCTGGTACGCGGTGGGACGTTGGTTCGATCCGCTGCGTGCCACCCTCTGGGAGGCGGGGCTGCACCGCGCGCAGCTCATGGCAAAGCTCGCGCACGTTGTCACGGGGCCAGGCGGGAGCTTCGAGAGCTGGTCTGACACGCTGCCGGAGCTGATCGGCGTCGAGGCTGCGCAGGTGCCTCGAAGCACGCGCGAATGGCTCGATATCCTGCATCCGGAGGACCGCCCACTGTTCCGCGGAAAGGCGATTGAGGCCGACAAAGCGCACGGGCGAACCGAGGTCGGGTACCGACTGCGGCGCGGCGATGGGGCATGGATCCACGTCAGGCAGACGATGGAACCACTCACTGGCGAACACGGGGCTGAGCTGCGCTGGTTCAACACCATACAGGACGTGACGGAGCAACGAGAGGCCGAGGCGGAGCTGCGCGACAGCGAGAGCCTCAAAGGCGCGATTCTCGAGTCTTCGCTGGATTGCCTCGTCACGATCGATCACGAGGGGAAGATCGTAGAGTTCAACCCCGCCGCGGAGGCGACGTTCGGCTTCAGCCGCGACCAGGCGCTCGGCAAGTCAATGGTCGACTTGATCGTTCCGCCTCGTTTGCGCGAAGCGCATCGTCGTGGCTTTGCTCACTACCTCGCCACCGGCGAAGGCCCTATTCTCGGCAAGCGGCTCGAGCTCCAGGCCGTGCGTGCTGACGGCACGGAGTTTCCGATCGAGCTTGCAATAGTGGCCATCAAATCACGGTCAACGCCCTTATTCACCGCTTTCCTTCGCGACATCACGCAACGCAAGCAGGCGGAAGCGAAGATCCAGCGACTTACGCGCGTGCACGCGGTGTTGAGCGGGATCAATGCGGCGATCGTCCGCATTCGTGATCGTCATGAGCTTTTCCAGGAAGCGTGCCGCATCGCCGTCGAGGACGGCGGGTTTCTCATGGTTTGGATCGGCATCGTCGATCGCGAAGCGGAGGTGGTAAAGCCCGTGGCGTCCGCCGGCGACGTGCGGGACTTTTTCCACGCTGCGCCGCTTGCCGTGATCGAGAATAAGTCCGGCGGGCACGGCCTCGCGGGTCGCGCGATCAGGGCCATGAAGCCCATGATCTCGAACGACGTCGAGAGCGACCCGCAAAGGCTGATGAGGAGAGAGCTGAATGAGCGAGGCATCCAGTCTGTCGCCGTCATTCCGCTGATCGTCGGTGAAGAGGCGGTCGGGGTGCTCGCCTTGTATGCCGCGGAGGTCGGAGCCTTTGACGACGAGGAGATGCGATTGCTGCTCGAGTTGGCCGGAGACGTTGCTTTTGCACTCGAACACATCGACAAAGCGGAGAAGATCGACTACCTGTCCTATTACGATTCGCTGACGGGACTCGCGAACCGCACGCTGTTCCATGAACGGCTGGAGCAGTCGATACTGAATTCGGCACAGGAGCGGCGCACGCTGGGACTTGTCCTTTTCGACATCGAGCGGTTCAAGTCCATCAATGATTCGCTCGGCCGGCAGGCGGGCGATGCTCTCCTGAAACAGATTGCCGGGCGCATGACGCAATACTCGGCGAGCGCCGCCCGGGCGGCACGCATCGGGGCCGATCAGTTCGCACAGCTGGTTCCCGACATGCAGGCCGACGAGTTCCCGCGGTTCATCGAAAAACGCCTGGGCGAAATTTTCGGCGAGCCGTTCCGAGTCAACGACACCGAGCTGCGGATTTCCGCCCGGGTGGGAATCGCCATCTATCCGGACAACGGGGCCGACGCGGACACGCTGTTCAGGAACGCGGAAGCCGCGCTGAAGAAGGCGAAGGCCACGGGCGAGCGCTACATGTTCTATGAGCAGGCGATGACTGCACGGTTCGCCGAGAAGCTCACGCTCGAGAACAAGCTCAGGCAGGCGCTGGAGAACGAGGAGTTCGTCCTGCATTACCAGCCGAAGGTCGAGCTCGAAGCGAGGAAGATCGTCGGTGTCGAGGCGCTGATTCGCTGGCAGAGCACGGAGCTGGGCCTCGTTCCTCCCATGAAATTCATTCCGCTGCTCGAGGAAACGGGACTCATCCTGCAAGTCGGATCATGGGCTCTAAGACGGGCCGCGTTTGATCATCGCACTTGGGTCGAGCAGGGGCTGAAGCCGCCCCGGGTGGCGGTGAACGTGTCGCCGATTCAGCTGCGCCAGCGCGACTTCGTGCGCATGGTGGAGCAGGCGATCATGGAAGGGGTCGCTCCGACAGGCATCGATCTGGAAATCACCGAGAGCCTGATCATGGAGGACATCCGCGCGAACATCGAGAAGCTGATCCTGCTGCGCAAGCTGGGGATACAGGTAGCGATTGACGATTTCGGAACGGGATATTCGTCGCTGTCCTATCTGGCCAGGCTCCCGGTCGAGACGCTCAAGATCGACCGCTCCTTCGTCATCACGATGCTGGAGGACCCGAACACCACAACCCTTGTGCAGACGATGATCACACTCGCCCATTCGTTCCGGCTGAAGGTGGTCGCGGAAGGGGTGGACTCGGAAGATCAGGCGAAGATCCTGCGCCTGCTGGGCTGCGACCAGATGCAGGGCTATCTCTTCAGCAAACCGCTGCCGGTCGAAGCGTTGATTCCGTTACTGAGAAAAGGTCTTGACGGGAATGGCCCCGCAGGGGCTGCACCGTTGACTAGCTAAAAGGCGGCTTGGACGCGCATTCCCGTCTACGGCTCGTTGCGGATGTAACGGCGCAAGAGCACTCCGAAACAGTCGGGATACGCGCTCTTGTCAGACTGAAAGCGTAGTCACCCTTAACCAACTGAAAGGAACATAGTCATGAAACGCACTCTCCTCGCAATCGCCCTGGCAGCCGCCGC